>NZ_JBEYEU010000014.1:0-158530 GCF_040634035.1 Micromonospora sp. NPDC007220
GTCGACCGGGCCGACAACACCGCCGGTTTCCCCGTCAGCGCCGCCGGGTGCCGCCGGTGCACTTGGCCGGCGCGCGGCCGTGGGCGACCCCCACGGCCGCGCGCCGTTTCCCGCTCGACCCGTCGGCGGCCGTCGGATCCACGACCGCGCCAGCCCGCAACCGGCCGCAGCCCGGCGGAGTGTTACCGCCGCCAGACACCCACGGCGGCCCGAACGGGGAGGGACAGTGACAGTGACGATGGGGGCCCGCGCCAACGAACCACCTCCGACGGTCGACGCGCGGGCCGGCGAGGGCGCGGCGACGATCACCTTCGACGACTTCTACCACGCGCACTTCCGCAGCGTGACCGCGCAGCTCTGCGCGTACACCGGAGACCTGGGCCAGGCCCAGGACCTGGCGCAGGAGGCGTTCTGCCGGGCGCTCGCCCGGTGGGACCGGCTGGCCCGCTACGACGACCCGGTGGCCTGGATCCGGCGGGTGGCCTGGAACCTCGCCCGCAGCCGGTGGCGTCGGCTGCGTACCGCCCGCGGCCACCTGCTGCGGCAGCGGCGGGTGGAGACGCAGGTGCCGGGCCCGACGCCGGACCGGGTGGACATCGACAGGGCGCTCGCGGCGCTGCCCGAGAAACACCGGCGGGCCGTGGTCCTGCACTACCTCGCCGACATGTCCGTCGCCCAGATCGCCGTCCAGGAGGGGGTGGCCGAGGGGACGGTCAAGTCGTGGCTGCACCGGGGCCGAGTCGTCCTGGCCACCCTGCTCGACGAGAACCCGGAGGGAGTCGGTCATGCCTGAGCAGGACCCGCTGCGGGCGCGCTTCGCCGCGTACCGCGGAGACCTGACGGACCGGATCGACGGTCCGGGCCCGGACGCGGCCCGGCGCACGCTGCGGCGTCGCCGCCGCGCCGCCGTCGCGACCGGGGCGGTCGCCGTCGCGCTGGTGGTGGCCCCGATCGCCGCCGTCGCGGCGCTGCGGGACGCCCCGTCGCCGGCACCGCCAGCGGCGACGCCGACGGCCGACCCCACCTGGTCCCCGTCGCCCCGGCCCTCACCCGACGCGTCGCGGTCGCCGTCGTCGTCGCCGTCGTCACCGGCCGCGCCGGACGGCCGGATCACCGAGCGGCAGCTGCGCGCCGCCCGACCCGACCTGCCGGCCTGGGCCGGCCGCAACTGCGCCGACACCACGCGGGTCACCCTGCTGCCGGCCACCACACCGGAGGTGGACCGGCCGTACCTGATCAGCGTCACGCACGGCGACGTCGACGCCGACGGCGCCACCGAGACGCTGGCCCTGCTCGGCTGCCGCATCGGCGAGGCGTCGGCGAAGCAGGTGGTCGCCTTCGACCGGGACGCCGCCGGGCGGATCGTCACGCTGGGGCGGGTGACCCGGACCCACGAGGAGGGTGACGGCGGCTTCGAGGACGTCCGCGCCGTCGCCGTGGCCGACGGGAAGGTCCGCGTCCAGGTCGCCGACCTCCAGCCCTGTTGCAGCATTCCGGCGTACTGGGCGCGCCAGCAGTGGCGGACGTACGGCTGGGACGGCGAACGGTTCGCCCAGACCGGCGGTCCGACCACCTTCGGCCGGGACTCCCGCCTCACCGACCTCGCGATCTCTGCCGGGCCGTTCGTCCTCGGACCGGCGGACGAGCACGGCCGGTTCCAGGGCACGGTGACGGTGACCGTGACCAACCGGGGACCCCTCGACGCGAACCGCGTCGCCTTCCGGCACCTGGAGGCCTTCGGCACGCCCGACGGCGGCGACTGGTACCGGTGCGAGCCGGCCCGCGAACAGCCGGAGTGGCCGTCGTGCCTGACCGAGGGGGTGCCGGCCGGGGAGCGCCGGAGCTGGACCTTCCGCTTCCGCCTCGGGCCGGAGCGCCTTGAGGCGGGCCCGTCAATCTGGCTGGTCCACTACGGCGCCGACCACCGCTACTGGCCGGACGTGACCCCCGGCGACAACCACGTCGTCGTCCGGGTGGACAGGTGATCCGGCGGCGGCGTCCACCCGGCGGGGTGGGCGCCGCCGCTCACCACGTGGGGCGTTGCAGCAGGCCGACGAACTCCACCAGCAGCCGTTCCCGCAGCGCCGGCGGCGCGGCGTCGAGCAGGGTGTTCACCACCGCCATCCGCCCCGCCAACGAACCGCCGGTGCCGGCGGCGTCTGCGGAACCGGCGGCGGCGTCGGGACCAGCGGTGGCGTCGGGACCGGCCGCGTCGGCGGGGGCGGTCAGGCCCAGGCCGGCGGCCAGGCCCGCGACCAGGTCGGGGGTGAGCGCGTCGGGGGTGAGCGTGGTCGCGAGGGCGAGCAGCTCGGCGGGGAGCGTCACCGGTCCGGCGGCCCGGGCGGCGGCCACGGCGTCGGCCAGGTCCGGGCCGAACTCCGCCACCCGGGGCGCCACCGCGGCGGTCACCGTCAGGTGCACGCTCGGCGGCAGGTCGGCGTACGACAGCTGGGGCTGGGTGTGCCAGCCGCGGGCGGCCAGCTCGTCGACCAGGACGAAGAGGTCGAGGCCCGCATCGGTGGCGGTGAAGCAGACGACTGTCGACTCCGGCTCGGCCATCAGCCGCAGCCCGTCGACCGCGCGGACGGCGTCGGCCAGGCCGGCGACGGCGTCCCGGGTGGCCGCCGCGAGCCGCAGGTACCCGTCGTCGCCGAGGTGCCGCAGGGTGGCGTACGCGGCGGCGATCGGTCCGCCGGAGCGGGTGGAGGCGATGACCGGGTTGACCATCGTGTAGCCGGGCCAGTCCGCGTACGCGAAGTACTGCGGGGCACGCAGCGCCGGATCACGGTGCAGCAGGACCGACACGCCCTTCGGGGCGTACGCGTACTTGTGCAGGTCCACCGAGATCGAGGTGACCCCCGCGAGCGCGAAGTCGAACGGCGGCACGTCCGCCCCGAGCCGACGCAGGTACGGCAGGGTCCAGCCCCCGAAGCAGGCGTCCACGTGGCAGCGCACCCCGGCGGCGGCGGCAGCTTCGGCGATCGGGGCGACGGGATCGACGACGCCGTGCGCGTACGAGGGGGCGGAGCAGGCCACCAGCACGGTCTCCGGGCCGATGGCGGCGGCCATGTCGGCGGCGGCGGGCCGCAGCGTGGACGCCGACACGGGCACCGTGTCCACGGCGACCCGCAGGTAGTGCGCCGCCTTGGCGAACGCGGCGTGCGCGCTGGCCGGCACCACGATCCGGGGTGCCGCGATCTCCGGGTGGGCGTCCCGGGCGGCCTTGACGGCGAGGATCAGCGACTCGGTGCCGCCGCTGGTGACGCTGCCGACGACGTCCGGCGCGGCGCTGCCGGGGCCCCCGCCGAGCAGCCGAGCGGCAGCGCCGACCAGCGCGTTCTCCATCGCCAGCAGCGACGGGAAGGCGGTCGGGTCGAGCCCGTTGACGTGGGCGCTGCCGGCGTACGCGGCGGCGGCCAGCTCGTCCAGCCCCGGCACCGCCGGGTCGTAGACGTACGCGAACAGCCGCCCCCCGTGCGTGGGCCGGTCGGCCGCCCGCAGTGCCCGCAGCTCCGCCAGCACCCGCTCGGCGGGCAGCCCGTTCCCGGGCAGCGCCCGCCGCTCGGTTCCCTCGTCGATCATGGAGTCGTGGTGCCCTTTCCGTGGGGGTCAGCGGCTTTCCTCCCCCACCACAACCGCATGATCGGCGGGGTGGGTGCGGGGGTGCGGGGTTGGGGTGGGGGTGGCGGCGGCCAGGCGGGCCGGGGTCAGGTCGTAGGGGCGGAGGGCCAGGACGGCCAGGCCGACCAGGAGGGCGGGGAGGACCGTGAAGCCGAGCAGGATGCCGAGGCGGGCGGTGCCGGACTGGGTGGCCGCCGTGCCGGTGTCGGAGGAGACGTAGCCGCTGAGCTGGAGCACCAGGCCGAAGATGCCCGGCCCGAGGGCCAGCCCGAAGGTCTCCCCGGCCGTCCAGAGCCCGGTGAAGACACCGGCCTGCCGCCGGCCGGTGCGCGCCGTGTCGTACGCGATGCAGTCCGGGAGCATGGCGAGGGCGAACACCTGCTGCCCGGCGTAGCCGACGCCGATCAGCGCGACCAGCAGGTAGACCGCGAGCGGGGGCAGCACCGGGGCGGCGACCAGGGCCAGCGCGCCCACCGCGAAGATCAGGGAGGCGGCGACCAGCGCGGCGAGTTTGCCGACCCGCGCCCCGACCCGGGTCCAGAGCGGCATCACCAGCAGCGCCGGCCCGACGAAGCAGGCGAACAGGACGGTCGGCCCGCCCTTGGGATCGCGCAGGATCTGGTCGGCGAAGTAGTTGACCCCGGCGAGGACAGTGGCCACCCCGGCGGACTGCACCACGAAGCAGACCAGCAGCGCCCGGAACGGTCGGTTGCGGGCGGCGACGGCGAGCTGCGCGCGCAGCGTCGGCTCGCTCTCCCCCACCGTGCCGCCGGGCGCGGACCGGGTGCCGAGGAACGCGCCGACCGCCCCGAGCACGATCAGGCCGGCGACGAAGAGCCCCATCCAGCGGTGCCCCGGGACGCCTCCGCCACCGGCGTCGCGCACCAGCGGGGCCACCGCGCCGGAGACCAGGATGGCCAGCGCCAGCACCGCGATCCGCCAGGTCATCAGCCGGGTACGTTCGGCGTAGTCGCCGGTCAGCTCCGCCGGCATCGCCACGTACGGCACCTGGAAGAAGGCGAACGCGGTGGCGGTGGCGAGGAAGGCGAACGCCACGTACGCCCCGGCGGCCGGCCCGGCCCCGAACGGCGCGGCGAAGATGGCGGCGAAGAGCACGCCGAGGGCGAGCCCGGCGACCAGCAGGTACGGCCGGCGGGCGCCCCAGCGCGACCGGGTGCGGTCGGAGATCCGGCCGGCGACCGGGTTGACCAGCACGTCCCACGCCTTCGGCAGGAGCACCAGCAGGGCCGCCGCGCCCGCCGCGACGCCGAGGGTGTCGGTCAGGTACGGCAGCAGGAGCAGGCCGGGCACGGTGCCGAACGCGCCGGTCGCCAGCGAACCGAGCGCATAGCCGGCGTGCACCCGGCGCGGCAGCACGCCCGAGGCGGACGTCGGGCCGGCGCCGGCCGGTGCGGTGGGCGTGGGGCCGGCGGGCGGCGGCGCGGCGGGCGGGGAGCCGGCTCCACCCGGCGACGCGTCCATGACGCCGAATGTTACTCACGTTATGGCACGGGTCACATCCCCTCCTCGGGCGACCAGCTCGCCCTCATGTCCACCCCGTCGCCGCGTAGCGGCGTTCCCTCGGCGCGCAGCCGGGCCCGCGCCTCCCGCTCGTGCCCGGGTGGCAGGCGGCCGGCCGCGTTCACGACCCGGTGCCAGGGCACTCCCCCGCCGTGCCGGGCCATGATCGAGCCGACCAGCCTGGCCGACGCCCGCCCCGAACGTTCGGCCAGCGCGTCGGCCACCGCCCCGTACGACATCACCCGGCCCGGCGGGATCCGCTCGACGAGCTCCAGCACCGCCTCGACGTACTCGTCAGGTCTCACGACCGGCCACGATATGAGAACGCGCCGGGGCGTGCCGGGACCGACCACGCAGAATGGGCGGGTGCGTGACATGGTCACGGCGGCCCGGCGGGTCGTCGTCAAGATCGGATCCTCCTCGTTGACCACCGCCGAAGGCGGATTGGACGACGGGCGGGTCGGCGCGCTCGTCGGCACCCTGGGCGCGCTCGCCGCCGAGGGCCGGGAGGTCGTGCTGGTCAGCTCCGGCGCGATCGCCGCCGGCCTCGCGCCGCTGGGGCTGTCCCGGCGCCCGCGCGACCTGGCCACCCAGCAGGCCGCCGCCAGCGTCGGGCAGGGCCTGCTGATCGGCCGGTACGCGGCCGCCTTCGCCCGGCACGGGCTGACCGTCGGGCAGGTCCTGCTCACCGTCGACGACGTGACCCGGCGGGCGCACTACCGCAACGCGTACCGCACGCTGCGCAAGCTGCTCGACCTGCGGGCGGTGCCGATCGTCAACGAGAACGACACGGTCGCCACCGAGGAGATCCGGTTCGGCGACAACGACCGGCTGGCCGCCCTCGTCGCCGCCCTGGTCCACGCCGACCTGCTGGTGCTCCTCTCCGACGTGGACGCCCTCTGGACCGGCGACCCCACCCGCCCGGGCTCCAGCCGGATCAGCGAGGTGCACGACGAGCGGGACCTCACCGGGGTCGACATCGGCGGCGCCGGCCGGGCCGGCGTGGGCACCGGCGGCATGGTGACGAAGGTGGAGGCGGCCCGGATCGCGACCGGCTTCGGCATCCCGGTGGTGCTGACCGCCGCGCCGCTGGCCGCCCCCGTGCTGGCCGGCGAGCCCGTCGGCACCCTGTTCCACCCGAGCCGCCGACGCCCGACGGCCCGGCTCTTCTGGCTGGCCCACGCCACCACTCCCCGGGGGCGGCTGCACCTCGACCCGGGCGCGGTCGCGGCGGTGGTGGGCCGCCGCAAGTCGCTGCTGCCCGCCGGGATCACGGCCGTGGACGGGGCGTTCACCGCCGGCGACCCGGTCGACCTGGTGGACGTCGAGGGCGCGCCGGTCGCCCGGGGACTGGTCAACTACGACGCGGTCGAGCTGCCCGGGCTGCTCGGCCGCTCCACCACGGAACTCGCCGCGGCGCTCGGCCCGGCGTACGAACGGGAGGTCGTCCACCGCGACGACCTCGTACTGCTGTGAGGAGTGCGGCGATGAGCGTGAGCGAACAGGCCCGGCGGGCGCGTACGGCGGCGGAGGCGCTGGCTGTCGCCACGCGTACGGCCAAGGACACCGCGCTGGTGGCGATGGCCGACGCGCTGGTGGCGCGTACGCCGGAGATCCTGGCCGCGAACGCGACGGACCTGGCGGCCGGGCGCGGGGCCGGGCTGAGCGCGGCCGTGCTGGACCGGCTCGCCCTCGACGCGGGGCGGGTGGCCGGCATCGCCGACGCGCTGCGGCAGATGGCCGCGCTGCCGGACCCGGTGGGCGAGGTGGTCCGGGGCTCGACCCTGCCCAACGGGCTGGAGCTGCGCCAGATCCGGGTGCCGTTCGGCGTGGTGGGCATCATCTACGAGGCCCGGCCGAACGTGACGGTCGACGCCGCCGGCATCTGCCTGAAGTCCGGCAACGCGGCGCTGCTGCGCGGCTCCTCGTCGGCGGCCCACTCCAACGCCGCCCTGGTCGCCGTGCTGCGGGACGCGGTGACCGACGCCGGCCTGCCGGCGGACGCGGTGCAGCTCCTCGACGCCGGCAGCCGCGACTCGGTCAAGGAGCTGATGCGCGCCCGGGGCCTGGTCGACGTGCTGATCCCGCGCGGCGGCGCGTCCCTGATCCGCACGGTGGTGGAGGAGTCCACCGTGCCGGTCATCGAGACCGGCGTGGGCAACTGCCACGTCTACGTCGACGCCACCGCCGACCTGGCCAAGGCCGTCGCGATCGCGCTGAACGCGAAGACCCAGCGGCTCTCCACCTGCAACACCGCCGAGTCGCTGCTCGTGCACGCGGCGGTCGCCGACGCCTTCCTGCCGCCGGTGCTGGCCGCCTTCGCCGAGGCCGGCGTCACCGTGCACGGCGACGAGCGGGTCGCCGCCCACTCGGCCGCCGTGCGACCCGCCACCGACGAGGACTTCGCCACCGAGTACCTCTCCGCCGACATCGCGGTCGCCGTCGTCGACTCGCTCGACGCGGCGGTCGCGCACATCCGGCGGTACGGCACCGGGCACACCGAGGCGATCGTCACCGACTCGACCACCGCCGCCCGGGAGTTCGTGGCCCGGGTGGACGCGGCGGCGGTGATGGTCAACGCCTCGACCCGGTTCACCGACGGCGGCGAGTTCGGCTTCGGCGCCGAGATCGGCATCTCCACCCAGAAGCTGCACGCGCGCGGCCCGATGGGCCTGCCCGAGCTGACCTCCACCAAGTACGTGGTGACCGGGGACGGCCACCTGCGCGGCTGAACCATCGCCGACGCTCGCGAGTGCCCGGACGGCCGTGGGCGGGGCCACCGTCGGATTGCGGGTGACCGCTAGTCTGGGTCGGGTTCGGCACGGCTTGTCTTGGGGAGGCGGCATGCTGGGCGAGAGTGCCCTGGAACAGCAACTGGCGCAGGCGCGGGCCGCGCTGCGCGAGGTGGGCGGCGGCGCCGCGCCCCGGGAGCGGATGGAGTCGGTGGCCGAGGCCGCCGAGGGCCGCATCCGGGTCACGCTCGGCACCGACGGCCGGGTGAGCGCCGTCGACATCGACCCCCGGGTGCTCCGGGAGGGCTCGGAATACCTCGCCGCCGAGCTGCACCAGGCGGTCAACGCCGCGCTCGACGGCCAGGACGACGGGGTCGCCGCCACCGAGCCGATGCCCGACCTCGCCGCGATGATCGCCACCATCGAACGCCTCCAGGACCAGGGCCTGCGGCAGATGCGGGAGATCAGCCAGGCCGTCAGCGAGACAATGCGGAAACTGCACGGGAGCTGAGCGTGGAGAGCCTCGACGTCGACCTCGACGCGCTGGGTCGCGGCGCGGACGAGTTGGAACGAGCCAAGGAGTCCGTCCGCCAGGTCTTCGAGGGCTTCCAGGCGGCGGCCGGCGGCTACGCCGCGGCCTTCGGCGGCGACGACATCGGCTCGCTGCTCGGCGTCGCCCACCAGGCGTGCGTGGACGCGCTGGCCGAGTGCCTCGGCACCAACATCACCGAGCTGGAGAGCTACGTCGACGGCCTGCGCGGGATGGCCGACGGCTACCGCGCCGCCGAGGAGAACGCGGCCGCGTCCTTCCGCTCGATCCTCGGCTCGCTGGGTGCCTGAACCGCCGGGCCTCGGCTCGCCCCGGGTGGCTGAGCCGCCCGCCCTCGGCTCGCCCCGGTGGCTGAGTCGCCCGATCTAGGAAAGGAGTCGCGGTGGGACTGACGCTCCCGGGTGAGCTCGCCTCCCTGCTCTCGATGCTCGGCTACGAGTGGCCACAGTCGGACGAGACGGCGATCTTCCAGCTCGCCGGGGAGTGGACCGGCATGGCCGGTCAGATCTCCGGATCGGTCGCGCAGCTGGAGGCGGCGGCGCGGACGGTACTCGACAACAACCGGGGCCAGAGCTTCACCGCCTTCGCGGGCGAGTGGAACGACGGCGAGTCGGCCGCGCGCAACATCGCCGACGTCGCCCGCCCGGCCACCGTCATCGGCGTCGGGCTGATGGTCGCGGCGGGCGTGGTGCTGGCCCTGAAGATCCAGGTGATCATCCAACTGGCCCTGCTGGCGATCCAGATCGCGCAGGCCATCGTGACGGCGGCGGTCACCTTCGGGGCGTCCCTCCTCCAGATCCCGATCTTCAAGATGATCACCGGTTTCATCATCGACCAGCTCATCGGCATGGCCGTGGAGACGGTGCTCAATGGCTAGGAAGCGGACCAGCCCGCCCCGGCAGACGCAGGCCAAGGGCGCCCGCGTCGTCTCGGCCTACCTGGAGAACGCCGACGTCTTCCGCACCGCCAAGTCGGCCGGCACGAAGCCGAAGGGCCCGGCGGTGCTGGTGCTGAAGAACCGGCCGGACTTCGACCGGCGGGACTTCGACCGCAAGGCCCGCGACCTGCAACGGCTCGGCCAGGACGGGGCGCTGAAGAAGGCGCCGTCGGACCGGGACAGCAACAAGGTCTACGACCCCTCCACCGGCAAGCGCCGCACCCGTACGAACATCTACCGGGACCGGATGATCCGCAGCCTCACCAAGGACGGCCGCCTCACCCAGGACATGGGCACCCCGGAGACGAACAAGTACCTGGCCAACAAGAACGTGGTCGAGCGCCTCTACGCGGGCAAGGGGCCGATCACCGCCCGGGGCCAGGGCTACGACCCCGACCACATCCAGGAGCTGCAACTGGACGGAACGGACACGTACGATAACCTCAGGCCGATGGACGCCTGGACGAATCGCCAGCTCGGCAGCGACATCTCCGTCGCGCTGCGGGACGTTCCCGAGGGCACCCCGGTCATCGTGAAGGTGATCCCGTGACCGCCCCCCAGGACCCGGCGCGGCTGGACCGGATCCGGGAGAAGCTCACGCTGCTGCGGCGCCTGGAGGCCGAGCACGGCTTCGGCGTGGTCATCGGCGAGCCGAGCCCGCTGGAGCCGATCCCCGACCTGCCCGGCGTGGCCGAGGTCTACGGTCTCTTCGGCCGGCTGGCCGGCGACAACTTCCGGTTCGACCCGCCCGAGGAGATCCGCAGCCCGGCGGCCTGGGCGGCCCGCCCGGTGGACGAGGACGACCCGATGGGCAGCCCGCTCGCGGTCGGCCACGAGGTGCACAGCATCCCGCCCCGGCTGCGCGGCGAGATCGGGGCGGGGGCGCCGATCCGCCTCGACACCGAGGATCTCGACGTCTACTGGATGGAGCCCGACGACTACGTCTTCCAGTACGAGCACCCCGACGAGGACGTGGAGTTCACCGTCCTCGCGCCCGACGTGGCCACGTTCTTCGACGAGCACGTGCTCGGCCCCGGCTACCCGGAGCTGGTCGCCGTCGTCCTCGGGCCCGGCGTTCGGGACCAGCGGCTCCGCAAGGGCCGGCACGCCGGCGAGTACGCCGACAACTGGCGACGCCTGCTGATCGCCGCCGACCTGGCGTCCTGACGCCGCTGCGCACCCGGCGTCCCGGCCCCGCCACCTGCGGCGCCCGCGCACCCTCCACAACCGAGACGCAAAGGACCACCGATGGCCGCTGACCCCCGGTTCCGCTCACTGTGGAACGAGGACGAGCTCATCCCGTACCCGCGCGAGGCGTGGCTGGAGGGGGGATTCGACGCCGACCTGCTCCCCGCCGGCGACGAGATCCCGCTCGACGTGGCGGTCGTCTACACCGCGTTCCTCGAAGGCGACATCGAGCTGTTCGACACGATCCAGCTGAGCACCGAGGACGGCTCCCTGGACATCCGGCTGATCGTGGTCGGCGCGGTCGCCGACAACCCGGAGCTGCTCTACGTGCTCGACCCGGGGACCGGCGAGATCCTCCAGTTCGACCTGGAGCAGCAGGACATCCAGGCCGTCAACAGCACCTTCCGCACCTTCGTCGAGTTCCTCTACCAGTTCGCGCTCTTCGTGGAGGCCGACGAGGGCAAGCCGGGCCGGGCCGAGCGGGCGGAGACGCTGCGTACCGTCCTGGAGAGCATCGACCGCGCCGCCTTCGCCCCGGACGCCTGGTGGCCACTGGTGATCAGCCAGCTCAAGTGAGGCCGGCGGGTGGAGCTCAGCGGCAGGCCCGGATCGCGCTCAGCGTGGTGTGCACGTCGAACTGGGGCCCGTCGTCGCTCTCCCACCCGCCGTCGCTGCGCTGGGTCTCGGCCAGCCGCCGCCGCGCCCGCCCCAGCAGCCAGTCCTGCCCGTCGATGCCGACGCGGCGCAGCGTCGCGGCCAGCCAGGCCACGTCGCCCGGGGACAGCTCCGGCACCCGCTCGGCGAGGATCACCTGGATCCGCGCCGCCTCGTGGAACATCTCCTGCCGGTGCAGGACCGCCGCGCTCAGCCAGCCGGCGGGCAGGAAGGACGGCCAGCCGCCGTCCGGGCGCAGCCGGGCGACGAGCGACTGGGCGGCGGCCTGCACGACGCCCGCGTACGCGCCGCCGACCCGGTGGTCGAGCGGCCCCGCCGCCCGCGCGTCCAAGCCGGCGACGGTCAGCCAGAACCCGGCGTTCGCGGTCAGGTGGAACGCCGCCTCGGGGTCGCCCGGCCGGGCCCACTCGGGGGCCACGTCGGCCAGCGCCGGGTCCTCCTCCCAGCCGCCGTCGGGCGACTGCCGCGCGGCCAGCCAGTCCAGGGCCCGGCGGGCGGCCGGACGACCGAGCGCGCCGAGATCGTCCAACTCGGACAGGCGGAAACAGGTGGCGTCCACGGAGGAGACTGCCCCGCCCAGCGTCGCCGGCCAGCCGCCGTCGGGCGCCTGGCCGACCTCGGCGGCGTCGAGCAGTCCGGGAGGTGGCGGCACGCCGGTGCGCAGCCGGGACAGCCGGGCCCGGTCCACCGCGTCCCCGTGTGCCACGACGAACCCGACCGCCGCATCGATGTCGACCACGGCGGCAACGCTACCTGCGCAAACGTGATCACGCCTCGGCGAATCGGCCGAGGGCGCAGGGGTCGGGACGGCCCCCGCGACCTCGGCCGACGGCGCGGGTCAGTACGCCGGCAGCGACGGGTCGATCTGCTTGATCCAGGAGAGCACGCCGCCCTGCACGTGCACCGCGTCGCGGAAGCCGGCCGACTTGAGTGCGGCGAGCGCCTCCGCCGAGCGGACCCCGGACTTGCAGTGCAGCACGATCTGCCGGTCCTGCGGCAGCTTGGCGAGCGCCTCGCCCGAGATGATCTCGCCCTTGGGGATCAGCGTCGCGCCGGGGATCCGGACGATCTCGTACTCGGCCGGCTCGCGGACGTCGACGAGGAAGATGTCCTTGCCCGCGTCCTGCCACTCCTTGAGCTCCAGCGCGGTGATGGTCGCGTCGACCACCGCCTCCTGGGCCTCCTCCGACACCGCGCCGCAGAAGTCCTCGTAGTCCTCCAGCAGGTCGGTGACCGTGGGGTTCTCGCCGCAGAGCACGCAGTTGGGGTCCTTGCGGACCTTGATCTTGCGGTAGCTCATCTCCAGGGCGTCGTAGACCATCAGCCGGCCGACCAGCGGCTCCCCGATGCCGGCGAGCAGCTTGATCGCCTCGTTGACCTGGATGGAGCCGATCGACGCGCAGAGCACGCCGAGCACGCCACCCTCGGCGCAGGAGGGGACCATGCCGGGCGGCGGGGGCTCCGGGTAGAGGCAGCGGTAGCAGGGGCCGTGCTCGGCCCAGAACACCGACGCCTGGCCGTCGAAGCGGTAGATCGACCCCCAGACGTACGGCTTGCCGAGCAGCACCGCCGCGTCGTTGACCATGTAGCGGGTGGCGAAGTTGTCGGTGCCGTCGACGATCAGGTCGTAGCGGGAGAAGATGTCCCGCACGTTCTCCCGGTCCAGCGCAGTGTTGTGGATCTCCACGTTCACCAGGGGGTTGATCTCGCGGATCGAGGCCGCGGCCGACTCGGCCTTGGAGCGGCCCACGTCCGAGACGCCGTGGATGATCTGGCGCTGGAGGTTGGACTCATCGACGGTGTCGAAGTCGATGATGCCGAGCGTGCCGACCCCGGCGGCGGCGAGATACATCAGGGCCGGCGAGCCGAGGCCGCCGGCGCCGACACAGAGCACCCTGGCGTTCTTCAGCCGCTTCTGCCCCTCGACCCCGACGTCCGGGATGATCAGGTGGCGCGAGTAGCGGCGGATCTCGTCAACGGTCAGCTCGGCGGCGGGCTCGACGAGCGGGGGCAACGACACGGTGGACTCCCCGGGATCGGCTGAAGGCGAACCGGCCCATTGTCGCTCGCACCGGCCTCGATCGGCCATGAGGAGCGACACGTCGCCCGAACTGCGGGAAGGGGAATAACTCAGGTGCCGGGAACGAGCTCGCCGTCGTAGCGCGAGCCGTCGACGTACGGCCAGGCGTTGGCGACGCAGCCGTCCAGGCCGTACGTCTGCTGCTGCATCACCGGTGCCGGCTCGCTGGGCGCCGGGCAGGCCTGGTGTTCCTCGCCGAGTTCGTGGCCCACCTCGTGGTTGACCACGTAGGCGCGGTAGATCTCCAGCGGCGCCCCGTAGTCGGGGACCGCCTCCAGCCAGCGCGCCAGGTTGATGATCACCTGCCCGGGGAGCCGGCAGGAGGTGTAGCCCTCGGTGCTGAGCCCGCCCTCGGCGCACATCCGTTCCGAGGTCTCCGGGGTGGCGAGGTAGACGGTGAAGTCGGCGTCGTCCGCCTCCGCCACCCGCCGCAGCCGCAGCTCCTCCGAGGCGATCCAGCTGCGGGGGTCGCCCAGCACCTCGTCCACGGTGGCGGCGAAGGCGGCGACGTCCTGGTCGGTGCCCTGCTCCACGGCCACCCGGTAGTGCCGGAGCGGCCCGTCGGTGCCCCGCACCGGGGAGTCGCCGGGCGCGGTGGTGAAGTCGCCCGTACCCGTGCGGGGGTAGGCGGAGGGCCGTGCCCGCTGGTCCGCCCCCGCCGCGTACGACGTGCGGTTCCCGTCGCCCGTGGTCGGCACGGGCGCGCGGTCGCCGGCCCGGGCCAGCGTCACGGCGGCGGCCGCCGCGAGCAGGAGGGTGGCGCCGAGCCCCACCACCCGACGGCCCCGGATCGGGGCCGACGGTCGCCACCAGCGCGTCGGCCGAGGTGACGACGGTCGGGTCGGCGTCGGGCGGCGTGCCGGGCCGGGCGGGTCGGAAGGGGACGACGACGTCATGGACCGAGCGTCCCACACTAATCGGGCATTACGCCGCGAAAAACGCGAACCTCGCTCATCCCCTCAGGGGTGAATTCGGGCGGTCCCCCGGCTGGCGCCAGACGCCCGATCGCCGCCGGGTCAGAGCCGCGGGCCCGCGTACCGGCGACCGTCCCGGTACGGCCAGGGGTTGGCGACACAGCCGTTCAGGAAGAGCGTCTGCTGCATCATCACCGGCGCCACCCGGCCCCTGCCGGGGCAGCGCTCGTGCCGGTGCCCCAACTGGTGCCCGACCTCGTGGTTCACCACGTACGTCCGGTAGACCGACAGCGGCACCTTCGCGCTCACGAAGTGCGGCACCGAGAGCCGCCAGCGGTCCAGGTTGATGATCACCTTGCCGGGTGCCCGGCACGACGTGTAGGGCTTCCCGCCCACCCGGATGTTCACCCCTCCGGCGGCACACAGCCGGCCCGCCGTCCTCGCCGTGGCGAGGTAGACCGTGAAGTCGTGCCGGGAGGCGGCGCGTACCTGCTGCAACCGCAGCTCGCCGTCGACCCAGCTCCCCGGCCCGGCGAGCGCCCGCTCGACGGCGGCGGCGAACTCGCCCGCGTCCTCGCCGGCGCCCGACTCCACGGCGACCCGGTAGCGGCGCAGCGTGCCCGCGTCACCCAGCACCGGGCCCACCCGGTCGTCGTAGCCGAAGCTGCCCCGGCCCGCGGACGGCACCGGCCCGGGCAGCCGGAGCACGGCCGGCGGTGGCTCGACGGCCGAGGGCGCCGCGGCGGGCGCGGACGGCAGCGGCGAGGCCGCCCCCGGCGCGAGCATCGGCGCGGGAGCCAGTTCCCCGGCGGTGAGCGCCTCCGCCCCGACGTCGGCGCCCCGCCGGTCGGCGATCACCGCCACCGCCGCACCGACGGCGAGCACCAGCGCGACCAGCCCCACGAGACCCCGCCGACGCTCCGGACGGCGGTGCCGCGGGCGGGTCAGGTCCACGCCGCCGTCCCGTGGGGGCGACGTGGCCTGGGCGCGACGGCGGCCCTCGACGGGAGCCGGGGCACGGCGGGTCGGGGCGGGGTGACGGGCAGGGGACATCCCGGTCAGCCTGCCACGTCGGACCGCCTGAGGGTGTCCCCCGTTTCGGTGAGCAGGCCCAACACGGCCCGGGCCACCAGGCGCGGCACCTCCAGTTGCGCCACGTGGCCGACCCCGTCGAGCATCAACAGCCGGCTGTCCGGGACGACGCGGGCCGTCTGCGGGGCCACCCGCACGTCCACCAGCCGGTCGGCCCGCCCGCCGACGACCAGGGTGGGCGCCTCGACCGTCGCGGCGAGCCGCCACAGCGACCCCGACCCCGGCAGGTACGACCGCAGGAAGCTGGAGACCAGTCCCCGGAACGTCCGGACGTACGCGGCGGCGTAGTGCGCGGCCTCGTGCCGCACCCGGATCTCCTCCAGCGCCTCCTCCCGGCGCTGGTCGCAGATCCGGGTGAGGTCGGCCACACAGGACTCCATCACCTGCTGGGCCATCACCTCGGGCGCGATCTGGGCCAGCCGCCAGGCGGCCAGGCGCTCGCCCCGGGGGATCGCCAGCAGCGGCAGCATCCGGCCCTGCAACGAGCGCCGGAAGTCCAGGAACGGCAGCGCCGGCGAGATCAGGGTCAGGCTCCGGACCAGGTCCGGCCGTACCGCCGCCACCTGCACCGAGACCGCCCCGCCCAGCGAGTTGCCGAACAGGTGCACCGGCCCCCGGCCGGAGTGCTCGATCCAGCGGATCACCCGGTCGGCGAAGGACGGGACGGTGTACCGGCGGCCCGGCTCACTGCGGCCGAACCCCGGCAGGTCGATGGCCTGCCCGTCGAGGTGGTCGGCGAGCAGGTACGCCAGGTCGGTCCAGTTCTGCGACGAACCGCCGAGCCCGTGCACGTAGAGCGCCGGCTCCGCGCCGGGCGTGGTGGCCGGCGTGTCCCGGACGTACGTCACCGTGCCGTCGAGGCGTACCTCCCGCCCCGGCCAGGGCGGTGGGACGGAGTGCTCGGGAAGGAGGTGGTCCGGCCGGAGGGTGGCGCGCTTCATGACTCCAGTCTGCCCGGGGCCGCAACGACCGGCAGCGCTCAGGCCAGCAGCGCCTCGATCCGGCGGTTGACCGCGGCCAGGGTGGCCCGGACGACCGCCTGCCGGGGGTCACCGGCGACCAGCGCGGAGCCGACGAGCTGCTCCACCCAGCCGTCGCAGACGAGCAGCACCACGACCGTGGCCACGTCGCAGTTGCCGAAGGGCACCACGGCCGCGTGCTCGACGAAGCAGCGCCCACGGTCGGGGCCGGCATCGGGGCCGGGCTCGCCGCCGCGCAGCAGCTCGTCCACCGCCGCCGCCGCGGCCACCGCGCAGAGCCGCAGCACGTACCCGTCGACGGCCGGCCCGGTCGAGTAGCCGGCGGCGCTCTCCCCGCCGGCGAGCAGGCGTACCTCCACGGTGGCGTCGAGCCCGAAGGTGCTCACCTGGACGTGGTCGATCACCACCCGGGGGCCCACCGCGCCGCCGGTGTCCAGCGGCCGGGACGGCGCGGTCTCCGTCGTCGTCACCTGCCCACCGGAGTACGACGTACCGACGGTCCCCGGGGCACCGGCCGGAGTCCCGGAAGGGGCGGCGGAGACCGAGCCGGGCTCCTCCACCGTGGCCCGGCCCCGGTGCGGGGCGACGGGCTGCCGCCGCCGGCGCGGGGTCTCGGGCGCCGCCTCGGGACGCTGTTCGGCCCGGGTCGACGCGGCCTCCGACGGGCCGCCGGTCACCCTGGCGCCGGGCACCCGGGGCTCTGCGGAGGACGGCTCGGCGGGGCGTGCCGCGACGCCCGCGGACCTGGGGTCGGCACCGCGCGGCTCCGCCGACCGGCGGCGCACCGGCGGGGCGGGTGCCGCCGGCATGCCGGGCAGGTTCTGCGGCGCGGCGGCCAGCCCCATCCGGTCCTGGAGCAGGCGGGCGACCTGCCGGCTCACCTCGGCCGGGTCGGCCCCGTCGGCGAGGTCGAGCCGCAGGCTGTGCGCGCCGGCCGGGGTACGGCGCAGCGCAGCGTCGCGGACACCGGCCACGCCACGGACGGCGTCGAGGATGGCGTTGACGTCGAAGCCCTCCGGGCGCTCCCGCGGCGGGGCAGGCTCGTCCTCGCGGCGCAGATGGGTGGCGATGCGGGCGAGTTCGGGGGTCTCGGCGGGTGGCTCCACGGCTGGCGGCTCCGGCACGACGGGCACGTCCGGCTCGGCGGGGACGCGCTGCGGCAACACCGCCGATGCGGACTCCGGCGCCGGGTCGGCGGCGGCCGGCGGGGCCGCCGGGGCCGGCTCGGGTGCGGACCGGCGGGCCGCGTAGGGGGGCGCGCTCGTCGGGGCGGGCCCGGACGGGGTGCGCTCACGCCGCCCGAACCCGCTGGTGGCGGCCTCGGCGGCGGGCTGTGGGCCGCCCGGCGGCCTCGGGGCCGGCTCCGCGCTCTCCGGTCGGAGCCGGAACGGCCGGGTGACCCGGTCCGGGGTGTCCTCGGCGCGGGCCGCCGCGGCGGCGGTTTCCGGGGCGTACGCGAGCGGGGGCGCGCCCGCCGGCGCGGGGACCGACCCGCCCGACGCCCAGGCCGGTCGCTCGGTCGGGGCCGGCGGTTCGGCCTCGGGCCCCGGGGCGGACGGTCGCTCGTACGCCGGCCGGGGCACCGGCGCGGTCTGGGCGACGTCGTAGGGGCGGCCGGGCTCGCGGGGCGGGTCGTAGGGGCGGGGAGACTCGGCGCGCGACGGCTCGTGCGGTCGTTGCGGCTCACCGGCCCAGGCCGGCGGCTGTTCCTCGCGGGACCGGCGACCGACGGGCTCGGGCTCCTCGCGGGCTCGACGCCCCGCCGGCTCCGCGTCCTCCCGGGAGCGACGACCCACCGGCTCGGCCTCCTCGCGGGACCAGGGCGGCGCCCACGCGGCGCCCCAGCTCGGGCGGTTCCAGTTCGGGCCGGTCCAGTCCGGTTCGGTGCTCGGCGGCCACTCGGCGGCCGACTGTCGGGAACCGCCCGGTTCCGACCGGGACGACGGTTCCCGGTCGCCGCCCGGAACGTGCTGCGCACCGGCCGCCGGTTCGGCGACCGGGGACCGGTCGGCACCCGGGTCCGCGCCGAAGCCACGCCCGACCCGCTCGTGCCCCGCGGCGTGCGGCGCGCGGTCCCGGTCGAACCCGCCCGGCGCGCGCTCCTGCTCGAACCCGGCCGCCCTGCGGTCCTGGTCGAATCCGGCCGGCGTGCGGTCCTGGCCGGGGGCGCCCAGCGTCCGCTCCGCGTGGGGGCCGTCCGGGGCGCGGCCCTGGCCCGGCCCACCGGCGGCGCGGTCCTGGCCGAACTCCCCCGGTGCGCCGTCCGTGCCGGTGGCGACCGGATCGGCGTCCCGGTCGTCGCGGAAGGCGCGGTCCGCGCCCAACGCGCGGTCGACGCCGGCGAGCCGGTCGCCAACGGCCGCGCGGTCGCCGGCCGTCGCGCGGTCGCCGGTGGCGGGCGCGGTATCAACCGGGCGTTCGGTGGGCGGGCGCTCGGTGGGCGGCGGGAGGTCGCGCGGGTCGGGGGCCGACGGCTCCGGTGCGTAGTGGTCGCTCCAGCCGCGCGGCGGGCCGGCGGCCGACGGGGGCTCGTCGGCGGCGGCACGGTCGGCCGTCGGCGCGTGGAAGCCGGGCGGCACCTCGAAGCCGCTGGCGGCGGTGCCCACCGGCGGGACCTGGACGGCGGGGGGCGCCGACGTCGGCAGCCCCGGCTCCGACCAGCGGTTCTGGCGGCCGGCCGACGGGTCCTCGGCGGAGCGCCGGGCCGGACGGGACTCGGGGTCGGTGAACCCGTGCTGCGTCCCGGGCGGCTGCTCGGCCGTCGGCGCCGGGCGCTGCGCGGGCACCACCAGCCGGTCGTTGCCCGGGTCGCGGCGCTGGTCGCCGGGGATGCCGGGCGGGGCGCTCACCGGGACCTGGCGGTTGACCGGCGCGTCGTCGGCGGCGTGGTCGACGCCGTTGGCGTGGTGGCCGTTGACCCGGGCCGGCGGCTCGGTCGCGGCCGGGCCGGGCAGCGGTGGCGGCAGGTCGCCGTGCCGCGGGGACGAGGCGGCCCAACCGGGGGACGGCTCGGGCGGACCCCATGGAGAGGCCGGCTCGCGGGGGCCGGAGATCTCCCCGCCCCGGGACCAACTGGCCGCCGGGGGCGCCCACCCGCTGCCGGAACGGGCCAGGTCGTCCTGCGGACCCGTGCCGTCGCCATGCTCCCCCGGGTTGGCGGCACCGGGTTGCCCTGTTTCACTCACCGCGCGCTCCTTGGTCGCCCCCGCTGAGGCTACCGTGTGGTGACAGTGGCGATAAGTTACAGCGGCGGGCCAATTCCGCGACGGGTCCCCGGGCCCCGACCGGTTCGGGTGAATTGCCGGCTCGTACGAAGAGACTCGGAGGTTCCCATGACCGCTGTGGGGAACGGTGCCCAGACCGCCGGCCGGCCCACCCGCCTGCCCCGTTCCGCGCGCCGCAAGCAACTGCTCGCCGCGGCCCAGGAGGTGTTCGTCGCCCAGGGCTACCACGCGGCCGCGATGGACGACATCGCCGAGCGGGCGGGAGTCTCCAAGCCCGTGCTCTACCAGCACTTCCCCGGCAAGATGGACCTCTACCTCGCCCTGCTGGACACGCACTGCGACGCGATCCTCGCGAAGGTCGACGACGCCATGCGCGGCACCAACGACAACAAGGAGCGCGTCGGCGCGTCGGTGCGGGCGTACTTCGACTTCGTCGACCACGAGAGCGAGGCGTTCCGCCTCGTCTTCGAGTCGGACCTGCGCAACGACCCGGCGGTGCGCCAGCGCGTCGAGCGGGTGGAGCAGGGCTGCATCGCGGCGATCACCGACACCATCATCTCCGACACCGGGATCAGCCGGGCGCACGCCGAACTGCTCGCCTCCGGCCTGGTCGGCGCGGCCGAGACCGCCGCGCAGTTCTGGCTGGCCCGTGGCCGGCAGCTGCCCAAGGCAGAGGCGGAGGCACTGGTCGCGGCGCTCTCCTGGCGGGGCATCGCCAGCTTCCCGCTGCAAGGTGAGTCAGCCTGAACATCCGGCCCCGAGATCGGATAGCCTTCCCAACGGCGGCTCTTTCGCCCGAATGAGGAGGCACAGTGGAGGTCAAGATCGGCGTGCAGTACGCGCCCCGCGAGCTGGTCCTGGAGAGCGCGCAGTCGCCGGCCGAGATCGAGCAGATCGTGACCGAGGCCTTCGGCAAGGACGAGGGCACCCTCTCCCTGACCGACGAGAAGGGCCGGCGGGTGATCGTGCCGGTCAACAAGGTCGCCTACGTCGAGATCGCCGAGGCGTCGCCGCGCGCGGTCGGGTTCACCGTCCGCTGAGTGGTCCGGTCGGCCGCGACGGGTGACCCGACGATCGCCCGTCGCGGACGCCGGTCGCGGTCAGTTGTTCAGCCCGGCGGCGGCCATCCGCGTGGCGTGTGCCGCGGTCAGCCGCCCGAACAGCCCCGGCACGTCCACCCGCCCGCTCTGTGCGACGAGCGCGGTGAGCGCCCCCCGTTCGGCGGCGGCCACCCGGCCGGCCTGTGACAGCGCCTCGCCGACCAGTCGCCGCGCCCACATCGAGAGCCGGCCGGCCACCCTCGGATCGGCCTCGACGGCCGCCCGGATCTCGGCGACGGCGAAGTCGGCGTACGACGAGTCGTGCAGCACGTCGAGGACGAGCTGACGGTCCGGCTCGGCCAGGGCCGCGGCGATCTCCCGGATGAAGTCGTCGGTGATGGCGTCGCCCACGTATGCCTTCGTGACCGCCTCCGCCCAGTCCTTCGGCTCGGTCGAGTCGTGGTACGCCTGGAGCGGCTCGACGTACGGCGCCATGGCGTCGTCGGGCAGCACGCCGAGCGCGGCGAGCCGGTCGGCCAGCCGCCGGTAGTTGCCGATCTCGGCGGCGGCCATCTCGCCCAGGGCCGCCCGCCGGCGCAGGTCGGGGGCGAGCCGGGCGTCGACGGCCATCCGTTCGAAGGCGAGCAGCTCACCGAAGGCCACCAGGCCGAGCAGGTCGACGACGGCGCGGTCGGGCAGATCGGTCGCGGGCACGAGCGCAGGCTACCGCCCGCCGGCAAACCGGCAAGAAGTGACACAGGTCACGTGGGTGACCCCCGGCGTGGCGCGCGCGGATGGAATCGGGACGCCCTCGGGTCGGTTCAGGTAGCATGGAGCAGTTGCCGCGGGCGCCGACCTGACCCAGGCTGATCTGAGGGATCAGCCAGCCCGGTCGAAGTGTGAGGCCTGCGGCGCGCGTGCGGCCCGGTCCGGCAGAGGCATTCAGCCGCCGACCGTGTGGCCCGCGCCACACCGAACGCGCCCTGACGGACATGCCGGGGCGCACCCACGAGAGGGCACCCCCAAATCCATATGAGCGAGCTGACTCAAGACCTGATGGACGGCCAGGAACTGGCCGCCACCGCTCCGGTGCGTCCGGAGGCTCCCACCTTCGCCGAGCTGGGCGCGCGTCAGGAGACCGTCGACGCGCTGGCCGCGGCCGGCATCACCCGCGCCTTCGCCATCCAGGAGTACGCGATCCCGATCGCGATGCGCGGCATCGACATGATCGGCCAGGCGCCCACCGGCACCGGCAAGACCCTCGGCTTCGGCGTACCGCTGCTGGAGCGGGTCTTCGCGCCGGGCGAGGGCAGCGACGGCGTGCCGCAGGCGCTGGTCGTCGTGCCCACCCGTGAGCTGGGCATCCAGGTGGCCAAGGATCTCGCCGCCGCGGGCCGGACCCGGGGCGTCCGGGTGCTGCCGATCTACGGCGGTGTCGCGTACGAGCCGCAGATCGACGCGCTGCGCAAGGGCGTGGAGATCCTGGTCGGCACCCCCGGCCGCCTGATGGACCTGCAGAAGCAGAAGCACCTGCGGCTGGACCGGGTCCGCGCGCTGGTCCTCGACGAGGCCGACCGGATGCTCGACCTGGGCTTCCTCGACGACGTCGAGAAGATCCTGGCGATGCTGCCGGAGGACCGGCAGACCATGCTCTTCTCGGCGACCATGCCGGACCCGATCGTCACCCTCTCCCGGCGCTTCCTGCGCCAGCCGATGACGATCCACGCCGGGCACACCGCCGAGACCGGCCCGTCGCCGCAGACCGAGCAGCTGGCCTACCGCACCCACTCGATGAACAAGGTCGAGATCGTGGCCCGGATCCTCCAGGCCGAGGGGCGCGGGCTGACCATGATCTTCACCCGCACCAAGCGGGCCGCCGACCGGGTCGCCGAGGACCTCGACTTCCGTGGCTTCGCGGTCGCCGCCGTGCACGGCGACCTCGGGCAGGGCGCGCGCGAGCGGGCGCTGCGGGCGTTCCGCGCCGGCAAGATCGACACTCTGGTCGCCACCGACGTGGCCGCCCGGGGCATCGACGTCAGCGGCGTCACCCACGTGATCAACTACGACTGCCCCGAGGACCAGGACACCTACACCCACCGGATCGGTCGTACCGGCCGGGCCGGGGCGACGGGCGTCGCGGTGACCTTCGTCGACTGGGACGACATGCCCCGCTGGCGGATCATCGACAAGACGCTGGGCCTGGACATGCCGGAGCCCGCGGAGACGTACCACACGTCCCCGCACCTCTACACCGACCTGCACATCCCCACCGACGTCAGCGGCACCCTGCCGACCGCCGAGCGCACCCGCGCCGGGCTGTCGGCCGAGGTCGAGGAGGACCTCGGCGGCGGACGGCCCCGCCGGGGCGAGGGCGGCCGGGGCTCCCGGCGCGGCGAGCGTGGCGAACGCGGCGAGGGCCGTGGTCGCGGCGAGCGCCGCTCGGGCCGCGCCGGCGGTGCGACCGACGCGCCGCAGGCCGACGCGCCGGCTGACACCGCCGAGGAGGGCACCCGCGTCCCGCGTCGCCGTCGGCGTCGCCGCGCCGGCGAGACCGTCGCGGGCGAGCCGACCACGGTGATCACCGCCGAGGCCACCGAGGCCCCGGCCGCCGCCGAGGGCGAGGCCGCGAAGCCCCGCCGCCGCCGGCGCCGTCGTGGTGGTGGCTCCGCCGCCGGTACGCCGGCCGAGGCGACCGCCGACTGACCGACGTACGTCACCCGAGATCCCCCGGACCGGTGCACCCGGTGCCGGGGGATCTCCTCGTCCGGGCCGTGATCCGCGGGCTGGGCGGACGCGACACCACCGGCGAGAACCCCCGCCGGACACCGCCGCCGGGACGCGTGCCGGGCAGGCCGCCGGTCGACGAGGAAGATGGAGCAATGCCCGAACCACTGGACGCCGCCCTGACCGAGGTCCGGGCACTGCTGCTCGACCCGGCGCTCACCCGTGCGGTGGCCGCCGGGCGCCGGCGTGGACACCGCCCCTCGATGGTCCGCGCCGAACTGCGGCCGGTCGCGCTGAAGGCGGGCCCCCGGTTGCAGATCTCCACCTCCGACGGCTCCCGCCCGTACACCCGCAACGTGGCCCCCGGCCCGGAGGCGGACGCGGCGGTGGACGCGCTGCTGGCAGAGCCGTTCGGCAACTGGCACGTGGAGACGGCCGACGCGACGCTCCAGCTGCGGGTCACCAAGTCCGGCGAGGCACAGGTGCACCGGGCCGCCGCGGCCCGGCCCGCCGCCGAGCCGGGTGGGCACGACCGGGCGAAGGAGTACCTCCTCGATCCCGGTGACCCGATCTTCACCGAGATCGGCGGCTCGGCGGCGAAGCGGCGCCAGGTCGACGCGTTCCTGCGGGCGCTGGCGGCGACCCTCCCGGACGACCTGACCGGCCCGCTGCGGGTGGTCGACCTGGGCTGCGGCAACGCGTACCTGACCTTCGCCGCGTACCGGTGGCTGGCGCAGCGGGGGGTCGACGTCGAGCTGGTCGGCGTGGACGTCAGGGAGGACCAGCGGCGACGCAACACCGAGCTGGCCGAGCGGCTGGGCTGGGCAGACCGGGTCAGCTTCGTGGCCGGCACGATCGCCGACGCCGTCGTGGAGCCCGCCCCCGATCTGGTGCTGGCCCTGCACGCCTGTGACACCGCCACCGACGAGGCGCTGGCCCGGGCGGTGCGCTGGCAGGCCCGCTGGGTGCTCGCCGCGCCGTGCTGCCACCACGACGTCGCGGCCCAGCTGCGCGCGCGGCCGGCCCCGGCCCCGTACGAGCTGCTGACCCGGCAGGGCATCCTCCGGGAGCGCTTCGCGGACGTCCTCACCGACGCGCTGCGGGCCGGGCTGCTCCGGCTGCACGGCTACCGGGCCGAGGTGGTGGAGTTCGTCGACTCCCGGCACACTCCGCGCAACCTGCTCATCCGGGCACGACGCACCGGCACCGCGCCCACCGCCGCCCAGCGGACGGAGTACCGGGAACTCGTCGACCAGTGGGCGGTCACCCCACGGCTGGCGGCGCTGCTGCCGCCGGCGCCCGCGCCGGACGCCGCGCCGGCCCCCGGCACCCCGGTGCCGGAAGGCGTCGCGGCTGCCCGCTGAGCGACCTCGGGCGTCGCGGCCACCCGGCCCCGGGAGGGCGCACCGGCCGACGGACGGGCGTCGAACGTGGTCGAGCGGTCACGGAGACCGCCAGGCGCGTGTGATCCACGCCATTCCGCAGGGTGCGGAGTCCCGCTCACGAGACGGTCTGGTCGATCAGTCAACTGTTTCCCTGCCTTTCCGTACTACCCTCGGAGGCGCACCGCCGGGTGCCGGTCGGGAGGGAAGACCCGCAGGGATGGGTTCCGTAGAGGTTTCTCCGCAGATGGCCTTCGCACGTTTCGTACGGCGCGCCATCGACGACGCCCGCGAGGAACGCGGCTGGACCGTCACCGACCTGGCGTCCCACACCGGCGTCGGTCGGTCGACCGTGTTCCGTTGGCTCGCCGGAGACTGGCAGGACTACCCCGAACTGGCCAAGGTACGCGGCTTCTGCGCCGCGCTGGACCTGCCGGTCGCGGCAGCGTTCCGCGCGCTCGGCCTGCCCGACGCCGGTCCCGCGCCCCGCCGGCGCGTCGACGACGGCCCGGTAGAGGCGGACGTCCGGGTGATCCTGCAACGGCTGGCCGACCCGACCGTGCCGGCCGAGGAGAAGCACCACATCCGCGACCTGCTGCGCTACCTGGCCCGCCGCCCCATCCGCCGCGCCGGCTGAGCGCCACCAGCGGAAACGTGCCCCACCCGGCTTCGGGCGGCATCCGCGGGGTCAGGGCACGGTCAGCGTGAACTCGGCGGTGCGCACCACGCCGGCGACCTGGAAGTCCAGGTAGAGCCGGTACCGGCCCGGGTCGGGCGTGGTCACCCAGAACGTCACCGCCCCGTCGACCGGCTGCGGGTCGGGGTGGACGTGCAGGTAGCCGAGATCCCCCTCGCGCAAAGCGACCAGGTGTCCGTACGCGCCGAGGTAACGCTCCAGCGCCGGGGGCCCGCCGGCCGAGTCGACACGGAAGGTCAGCGGCACGGTCACGCCGGCCTGCGGGGTGCCCTGGTAGTCGACGGTGAAGCCGTCGACCGTGGCGGAGGACGCCGGTGCCGGCAGCGGCCTCGGCTGGTAGCCGCCCGGCGCGGTCAGGTCCACCCCGAGGGTCACGGCGGTCTGCCGGCCGTCGTCGGCGAGCGCGGTGAAGTCGGCGTACGCCCGCCAGACCCCCGGCTGCGGCAGGGTCAGCGGCACCGACCAGGTGCCGTCGGCCGCCATCGTCGGGTGCAGGTGCTGGTAGCCGGTCAGGTCGCGACGCACCACGATGAGGTGCATCGGCTTCTCGTGCACGACCGCGAACCGGGTCACCGGGCGGCGTTGCGCGTCCCGCACCAGGAAGCGCAGCTCGCCCGCGCGGCCGGCGGTGAACGTGGCGGCCAGAGGGGTGAGCGTGTAGCCCGCCGAGCTGACCGAGAGACCGGCGGCCTGCGCCGCCGCGGCCTGGTCGACGCCGTGCTCGTGGGCGCCCGTGCCCGGCGGGTGGCTGTGGCCGGTGAGGGCGCTGTCCGGTCCCGCCGCAGCGGACGGGCCGCCGCCGTTCAGCCGACCGAGGCCGAAGCCGAGCAGGACGGCGAGCACCAACCCGCCGACGACCAGCGCAAGCCGGACGGTGCCGCGGTCCGGCACGGCCGACACGTGCTCCGGCCCGGCGGACGCCTGCTCCGACGAGACCAGCGCACCGTCGGACGCGACCGGCGCCTGCTCCGGCGCGGCCGGCACGCCGTCGGGCGCGGCCGAGGCGTGCTCCGGCGCGGCCGACACCTGGTCAGGCACCGCCGCCGTCCCGGTCGCGAACGGGCTGCTCATCGGTCATGCCGCCCACGCTACCGCCCGTCGGCACCGCGTCGGCCCGCCGGTGGCGCGGCGTGGCGACGGTCGCAGTCCGCCCGCGTCGGGAACTTTCCCGACCGGTCCGGACACGACGCCACCGCAGCTCGGGCCCCTCCGCCCAGGCATCGGCGGCCCGGCCCGGCGGACCGGGCAGCGCCGGTGGCTCAGCCGGCGACGGCCAGGGCGAGCGGGAGCACGTCGGGGGCGCCGGCCCGGCGCAGTTCCCGGGCGGCCATCGTCATCGTCCAGCCCGAGTCGACCAGGTCGTCGACGAGGAGCACGGGCCCGTCGAGCCCGGCGAGAGCGTCGGCCAGGTCGTCCGGCACGGCGAAGGCGCCGTGCAGGGCGCGTACCCGCTGGGCGCTGTTACCGCGCGGACCGCCGGCCGGCGCGCCGGTCGGCGCCACCTGGCCGAGCAGCGGCAGCCGGC
Source organism: Micromonospora sp. NPDC007220 (assembly GCF_040634035.1). NCBI lineage: Bacteria > Bacillati > Actinomycetota > Actinomycetes > Micromonosporales > Micromonosporaceae > Micromonospora > Micromonospora sp. NPDC007220. Next base: position 26,883 of record NZ_JBEYEU010000014.1, read on the forward strand.
CCACGGCGGCGATCCGCTCGGCGAGCGAGCTGACCAGCCGGGGCCGGCGGCGCGAGCCGACCGCGACCACCCCGACCGGGCGGCGCGGCCACCGCTCGTCGCCGTGCGCCCACGCCTTCAACACCTCGACCACGGCGGCGGCCACGTCTTCGGGTACGGCCACGTCCGCCGCCTCCGGCCCGACCAGGTCGCGCAGCCGGCCGCCCCACCCCAGGTCGGACAGCCGCCCCACCGCCCGCCCCGGCAGCGCCTGCTCCGCCGGGGCGATCCGCCCCTTCAGCGGTACGCCCACCGCCTCCAGCCCGGTCGGCCAGAGCTTCTTCGGCGTGATCTCCACGCCGGGCCGGCCGAGGAAGGTCTGCGCGGCGGTCTGCGCCACCTCCGACACGTCGGCCGTGAACAGCGGGCCGGCGCAACGGTCACAGCGGCCACAGTCGGCGGCCCCGACGTCGTCCAGGCACTCGCGCAGGTAGCGCAGCCGGCAGTCGGGGGTGGTCGCGTACTCCCGCATGGCCTGCTGCTCGGCGGTGCGCGCCTCGGCGACGCGGCGCAACCGGGCCTCGTCGTAGACCCAGGGCTCGCCGGTGGCGAGCCAGCCGCCGCGCACCCGGCGGACCGCGCCGTCGACGTCGAGCACCTTGAGCATCAGCTCCAGCCGGGCCCGGCGCAGGTCGACGATCGGTTCGAGCGCCTGGGTGGAGAGCGGCCGGTCGGTGTGCAGGGCGGCCAGGACGGCGCGGACCTGCGCCTCGGGCGGAAAGGCGAGCGAGGCGAAGTAGCGCCAGATCGCGGCGTCCTCGGTGCCGGGCAGCAGCAGCACCTCGGCGTGCGCGACGGCCCGGCCGGCACGGCCGACCTGCTGGTAGTACGCGATCGGAGACGGCGGCGCGCCGAGGTGCACGACGAAGCCGAGGTCGGGCTTGTCGAAGCCCATGCCCAGCGCGCTCGTGGCGACGAGCGCCTTGATCTTGTTGTCCAGCAGGTCCTGCTCGGCGGCCCGCCGGTCGGCGTCCTCGGCCTGCCCGGTGTAGGAGGCGACGGCGTAGCCCCGGGAACGCAGGAACTCGGCGGTCTCCCCCGCCGCGGCGACCGTCAGCGTGTAGACGATGCCCGAGCCGGGGAGCCGGTCCAGGTGGTCGGCGAGCCACGCCAGCCGGTACGCCGGGCTCGGCAGCTCGACCACGCCGAGGCGCAGCGACTCCCGGTCCAGGCTGCCGCGCAGCACGAGGGCGTCGCCCAACTGCTCCGCCACGTCGGCGGTGACCCGGGCGTTGGCGGTGGCCGTGGTGGCCAGCACCGGGGTGCGCTCGGGCAGGTTGCCCAGGAACGTACGCAGCCGGCGGTAGTCCGGCCGGAAGTCGTGCCCCCAGTCGGAGACGCAGTGCGCCTCGTCGACCACCAGCAGGCCGGTCGTGGCGGCCAGCTTCGGCAGCACGGTGTCCCGAAAGTCCGGATTGTTGAGCCGCTCCGGGCTGATCAGCAGCACGTCCACGGCGCCGGCGTGGATCTCGGCGGTGATCTCGTCCCACTCGTCGAGGTTGGCGGAGTTGATCGTGCGCGCCCGGATGCCGGCCCGGGCCGCCGACTCGACCTGGTTGCGCATGAGCGCCAGCAGCGGCGAGACGATCACGGTGGGCCCGGCGACGCCTTCTGCGCCGGCCGCCTCCCGGTCCCGCAGCAGGGCGGTGGCCACGAAGTAGACCGCCGACTTGCCCCACCCGGTGCGCTGCACGCAGAGGACCCGACGACGGTCGACCACCAGCGCCTCGATCGCCCGCCACTGGTCCTCCCGGAGCCGAGCGTGCTCGCCGGCCAACCGCCGCAGCACCGCCTCGGCCCGCTCCCGTACCGCCGTCCGATCCTGGCTCATCCGGCATTTCTACCAGCTCCGGCGGACGTTCCCCGCTTTCGCGAGACGGCGGACCGCCCGGGGGCACACCGCCCGACCGCCCTCGGAGGGAACGGCCCGCGCGCGGGTCGGCCGCTTATGAGGCCGAGCGCCCGGGCGGGCCCTCAGGGCCAACGCGGCGGCCCGGGCGCGTGCCAAGATCTGCGGCGGCAACAGTCCAGCTAGGAAAGAGAATCATGCGAATCACGCAGCAGACCGGCCCCGCCGGCAGGGTCCGACGGGTCGCGGCGGCAGCCGTCTCCCTGGTGGCCGCGACCTCCCTGGTCGCCGGGTGTGGCAACGACGACGCCCAGGACGCCCCGGCGGCCTCCTCGCCGGTCCCGGCGGCGTCCCCGTCGGCCAACCCGAAGAGCACGCTCCTGGCGGCGGTGCCGGACGAGGAGGACCCGGCCTTCCGGTTCAGCGGCAGCGACCCGACCGGCGTCGTCACCGGCGTGGTGGACCCGGCGGGCAAGGGCATGGACCTCACCGTGACCGAGAAGGACAAGGAGCTCGACTTCACCATGAAGCTCTCCTTCCGCCTCATCGAGCAGCGCTCCTGGATGAAGGTGAGCTTCGACGGCGCCGAGGAGCTCAGCAGCATGCTCAAGCTGCCGAAGAAGTGGATGGAGCTGGACCACGCGAAGCTGACCGACCCGTCCAGCGTGCCCTACTACGAGGGTGCCGACCCGGGCAACACCGGCGCGATCCTCGGGGCGGTGGGAGACACCGTGACGGACCAGGGCGGCGGGACCTACACCGGGACCGTGGACCTGACCCACGGCGAGCACGTGCGCCAGGCCATGGCCGACGCCGTGGACGTCGACGCGCTCGGCGCCGCGGCGAAGACGATCCCGTTCACGGCCGTCGTCGGGGCGGACGGGAACCTCACCTCGCTCACCCTGGAGATCCCGGCGGTCGGCAAGCTCAAGGCCACGAAGTACGTCGTGAAGTACTTCGACTTCGGCAAGGCCCCGAAGGTCACCGTGCCGACGGGCAGCCAGGCGCAGAAGGCTCCGGCGTCGGCGTACGAGCTGCTGAACAGCTGACGTACGAGGACGGAAGACGGGGTCGCGGTCGCACGAGGGGGCCGCGGCCCCGGTCGGGGTGGCCGGCAGTGGTCAGGCCGGCTGGCGGGACACCACCGCCCGGACCGCCTCGACCAGGCTGGTCGTGCGGGGGTCCGGGCCCATCGTGACGCGGAGCCCGCTCGTCACGTAGCCGAAGGCGATGCCGCTGGCCGCGTCGGCGTAGCCGAGCGAGCCGCCGTGGCCGGGAAAGCCGAAGGCGGTGGGCGACCACCAGGGCTGGTCGGGCAACGGCAGGCCGAAACCGAGCGCCGGCCGGGTCGGCACCAGCAGGACCCGGTCGACCCCGCCGGCCTGTTCCCGGGTGGCGGCGTCGAGGGTGGCCGCGTCGAGGATCCGGACGCCGTCGACCTCGCCGATCAGGCCGGCGTAGAAGCGGGCCAGCGACGAGGCGGTGCAGATGCCGTTGACCGCCGGGATCTCGGCCGCCCAGGTACGCGGGTCGGCGAGGTCGAGTGGCGGGTCGGTCACCATCGTCGACCGGACCACCAACGAGGTCGGATCGGTGTACGCGGCCAGCGCCTCCAACGCCGCCACGGCGGCCAGCGCCTCCGGCGCCGCCACGTCGGCGGGCGGGGCGACCGGCTGCTCGACGAGCCGGGCGACCCGGTGCGCCTCGGCGGCGGGCAGGCCGACCCAGAAGTCCAAGCCCAGCGGTGTGGCGATCTCTTCGGCGAAGTACGTGCCGAGGCTGCGGCCGGAGACGCGGCGTACCACCTCGCCGACCAGCCAGCCGTAGGTGAGCCCGTGGTAGCCGTGTGCCGTGCCGGGCCGCCAGGCAGGCGCCTGGGCGGCCAGCGCGGCGACCATCGGCTCCCAGGTCAGCGCCTGCGCCAGTGGAACCGGACGGTCGAGCACCGGCAGCCCCGCCTGGTGGGACAGGAGCCAGCGGACCGGGATCCCGCCCTTGCCGGCCGCCGCGAACTCCGGCCAGTACTCGGCGACGGGTGCGTCCAGGTCGAGCTGCCCGCGCTGAACCAGCAGGTGCGCGCAGGCCGCCGGCACGCTCTTGGTGGCCGAGAAGACCACCTGGAGGGTCTCCTCCCGCCAGGGGCGGCCGGTTGCGGGATCGGCGAGCCCGCCCCACAGTCTGGCCACCTCCTGACCGTGTCGGTAGACGCTGAGGGCCGCGCCGATCTCGGACCGCGTATCGAAGTTCGCCAGGAACGCCTCCCGGACCGGCTCGTAACCCGGCGCCACGGTGCCGCTGACCACGGACATGCGCTCTCCTTCGCAGCGTCGGGCCCGGACGACGATCAGCCCGGGCAGCTGCGTCAGGATAGCCTGACGCCGACAGTCAGGAAACCCTGACAAGCATATGCTTGCGGGATGGCGGAGGAAGTGGTGCCGGGGCACGCGGACCTCATCGGGTTCCGGTTGCCGGACGGGACGCTGAGTACCGACGCCGCAGCGCCCGCGACGACCGTCGGCTACCGGGCCGGGTGCAGTTGCGGCTGGGTCGGCGCCAGCGACTACCCGGCCGCCGAGGAGGGCCGCTGGATGGCCGCCTCCGAGTGGGGCGGACACATCAGGCCGATCCTGGCCGCCACACCGCCCGGTTGGCTGATGGGCCGTTCCGACACCCTCCGCGACAACGTCGCCGAGCTGGCCACGACGTGGCCGTTGCAGGCGCTCGGCATCCTCGCCGAGGTCGAACGCTGGCAGCGGCCGCTGATCGAACGCGCCGTCGTGTCGGCGCGGGAGGCCGGGCTCTCCTGGGCCGAGATCGGCAACGCGCTCGGCATCAGCCGGCAGTCGGCGCACGAGCGGTTCCGCAACCTCGCACCGCCGAAGCCTCCCGCCTGAACGGGTCCGGAGGCGCGCCCCGCCCACAGCGGTCGGTACTCGATCGACGCCCGCGGGCCGTCGGTCCCCGGCCACGCGCAGGCCCCGCCGATGACGAGCCGTCGCCGGGCGGCGGCAGCTACGTCATCGGCGGGGCCTGGGCCCGCGCCGTCAGGAGCGGCGGGACGGGGTGCGCAGGGAGTGCTTCAGGAGTGCCAGGCGCGGGGCGAGGCTGGCCAGGCCGCCGGGGAAGAAGTAGACGGCCAGGATGAAGACCGTGCCGAGCACGAAGAGCGGCTGCGACAGCGGGTTGCTCAGGAACGCCGGCAGGGCCTCCACCGCGTCGGACGTGCCGAACGCGACCAGCCGGTGGTCCAGGTACATGTAGAGGATCCCGCCGATCACCGGGCCCCACCGGGTGCCCGGCCCGCCGAGCACCACCATGACCAGCAGCGCCAGGGTCCACTCGGAGGAGGTGATGTGCGGCGAGGCGCCGCCGACGATCAGGACGTAGACCGCGCCACCGGCCGCCGCCAGGCCGCCGGCCAGGGTGAACGCCACCAGCTTGAACCGGTACGGGTCGAGCCCGAGCACCCCGATCCGCCGCTCGTCGTCGCGCAGGCCGGCGAGCACCCGCCCGGTCGGCGAGCCGGAGACCCGGTGCACCACGAAGACCACCACGACCAGGTACGCCAGCGCCAGCCAGTAGAGGTTGACGGTGTTGGTGACCCCGACCAGCCCCTCGGGCAGCCCGGAGACGTCCAGCGGCAGCCCCTCCTCGCCGCCGGTGAGCCCGCCGAAGTCGCGGGCCACCAGGATCGCCCCGACCTGGGCGAAGGCGAGCGTCACCATGGCGAACGCGATGCCGACGGTACGCAGCGCCACCGCCCCGAGCAGCGCGGCGAGGATCGTCCCACCGATGATCGCGAGCAGCCCCGCCTGCCACAGCGGCAGCCCCGCCTTGGTGACCAGAATGTCGGTGCCGTAGACGCCGGCGGCGAAGTAGAGGGCGTGCCCGAAGGAGAGCATCCCGGTCCGCCCGAAGAGCAGGTCGTACCCGGCGGCCAGGCCGCCGAAGACCAGGCAGACGGCGAGCAGTTGCAGGGTGCCCGGGGAGTTCAGCGCCCCCTCGAAGATCCCCGGCAGGTGCAGCGTCGAGTACGGCAGGATCAGCGCGACCACCAGCGCGACCAGCGGCAGGTACGGGCGCAGCCCGTGCCACCGTCGGCGCCCCGACGTCAGCTCGTCGGGCACGGCGGCCGGCGGTGCCGGAACCTCGGGGCTCTTGACCTCGGTCATGCCGTTGCCACCTTTCCGGCGATGCCCTGCGGGCGCAGCAGCAGCACCACGGCCAGCAGCGCGACCACGCAGATGTCGCCCAGCCCAGAGGTGCCGTAGTAGTTGACGAACTGTTGGGTCAGGCCGACGGCGACGGCCGCGTACGCGGACCCGATCACCGAGCCCATCCCGCCGATGACCACCACGATGAACGCGAAGATCAGCAGCGAGCCGCCCTGGCCGGGCGAGACGGTGCCGAAGTAGACGCCGCCGAGCGCGCCGGCCAGCGCCGCCGCCGCCCCGCCGATGGCGAAGACCAGGGTGAACGCCTTGCGCACGTCGATGCCGAGCGCCGTGACCATCTCCCGGTTCTCCACCCCGGCCCGGATGATCAGGCCGTAGCGGGTCCAGCGGAGGAAGGCCAGGATCGCGCCGAGCACCAGCACCGCGGCGATGATCAGCAGCAGGCCGCCGTTGGGCACGTTGGCGCCGAGGATTCCGGTGACCTGCCGGGTCCACTCGGGGCGCGGGAAGGGCCGGGCGTCCGCGCCCCAGGTCGCCTGGAGCAGCGCCACGCCGGCCAGCGAGAGGCCGACGGTGACCAGCACCTGCTCGATGGTGCGGGAGTAGAGCGGCCGGATCAGCACCAGCTCGACGAGCACCGCCACCAGCGTGCCGGCGGCCACCCCGAAGATGACCGCGACCACGAAGCCGAAGCCGTCCGACCCTGCGCCGGGCAGGTTGTGCGCCGCCCACCAGGTCCCGTACGCGCCGACGCCGAGGAAGACGCCGTGCGCGAAGTTGAGCACGTCGGCCAGGCCGAAGACCAGGGAGAGCCCGCTGGCGACCAGGAAGTAGAGCGCCGCCAGGCCGAGCCCGGTCAGCGTCAACAGGATGACGGTGTCCATCAGTGCTGGTCCTTCCGCGCGGCGGCCGGCGTACCGGCGGGGTGGTGTCCCTCCGCCGAGCCGACGCCCAGCAGCGACTTGGTCAGGGCGGTCTCCAGCAGCAGTTCCTGCGCGTCGCCGGTCCAGGCGACCTGGCCTGCGGCCAGCACGACCGCGTCCCGGGCGAGCCGCCGGACCACGGCCAGGTTCTGCTCGACCAGCAGCACCGGCACGGATTCCGCGACCCGTTCCAGCACCTCGGCCACCTCGGTCACCACCTTCGGCGCGAGCCCCTTGGTCGGCTCGTCGACCAGCAGCAGCCGGTTGTCGTTGAGCAGCACCCGGCCGATCGCGAGCATCTGCTGCTGCCCGCCGGAGAGCGAGCCGGCCCGTTGCCGTCCGCGCCGGTCCAGCTCCGGGAAGAGCGCGAACACCTTGTCGTACGCCGGGATGCTGCCCCGCCGCTCGGCGAGCCGGAGGTTCTCCGCGACGGTGAGCCCGGCGAAGACGCACCGGTCCTCCGGCACGTAGCCCAGCCCGCCGCGGACCAGCCGGTGGGTGGGCCGGGCCAGCAGGCTCTGCGCGCCCATCCGGACGGTGCCGCGCACCTCGCCGGCGGGCGGGGTGAGGCCGACGATGGCACGCAGCGTGGTCGTCTTGCCCACGCCGTTGCGCCCGAGCAGGACGGTGACGCCGGTCGGGGCGACCGTGAAGGACACCCCCTGGAGGATGTGCAGCCCGGCGATGCGGACCGACAGGTTCTCCACACTGAGAATGGGTTCCACTAGAGCGACTCCCCCAGGTAGGCCTCTTGCACGGTGGGGTTGGCCATCACCGTCTCCGGGGTGTCGCAGGCCAGCAGCGCGCCGTGGTGCATCACGGCGATCCGGTCGGCCAGTTCCAGGATGACGTCCATGTGGTGCTCGACCATCAGCACCGACCGGCCGCTGTCGCCGGTGAGCGAGCGGATCACCGAGACCAGCTCAGGTACGTCCTCGGCGCTGACCCCGGCCATCGGCTCGTCGAGCAGCATGACCCGGGGCTCCCCGGCGAGCAGCAGGGCGATCTCCAGCTTCCGCTTCTCGCCGTGGGCGAGGGTGCCGGCCAGCGCCGTACCCCGGTGGGCGAGGCCGACCCGGTCGAGCGCCGCGTCGGCGGCGGCGGCGACCTCCCGGTCGGCCGCCGCCCGCCGCCACAGCTTCATCGAGCCCCCGCGGTGCGCCTGAACGGCGAGCCGGACGTTCTCCCGCACGCTGAGCGAGCCGAAGACCGAGCTTGCCTGGAAGGTACGGCCGAGGCCGAGACGGGCCCGCTTGTGCGGCGGCAGGGAGCCGATGTCCTGCCCGTCGAGGGTGATCCGTCCTTCCGTGGCCCGGCGTACGCCGGTGATCAGGTTGAACAGTGAGGTCTTGCCGGCGCCGTTGGGCCCGATGACGCCGAGGAACTCCCCGGGCGCCAGGTCGAGGTAGACGCTGTCGACGATGGCGACCTCACCGATCCGCCAGGTCAGACCGCGGGTGGCGAGCATCTGGTGTCAGCCCTTCATCGCCACGGCCGGCGGCGCGGACTCGTCCCCGGTCAGCGCCTTCTGGGCGGTGGCCGTGAACGCGGTGCCGCTGCCGGACAGCTTGGCTTGGAACATCGGCTGCAGCAGCGCGTGGTCCTCGGCCCGGATGGTCATCTTGCCCTTGACCCCGTCGAAGCTCCAGCCCTCCAGCGCCTTCACCATCTTCTCGACGTCGTCGCCGCCCTCCTCGATGGCCCGTACGACCATCTGCGCGGCGGCGAAGCCGTCCGGGTGGAACAGGTCGACGGTGCCGACCTTGGCCTTCAGCGCCTTCACGGCCTCGTTGTCGGAGGCCCCGTCGAAGTAGTGCGACAGGAAGGAGATCTTGCTGCCGGCGGCGCCGAAGGTCGGCCACGAGGCGCGGATGTCCAGGCCCGTGACGACCGTGGTGGAGGAGAGCACGCCCTGCTGGTCGAGCGTCTGCCACATCGCGGGGGCGGTGGTGCCGGCCCAGGCGACGAAGAGCAGGTCCGGCTTGGCGGACTTGATCTGGCTGGCGAACGGGGTGAACTCGGTGGCGCTGGCCGGCGCCCGGACGCTGCTGACGGCCGCGCCCGCGCCGCCGATGACGGCCTTCACGGCCGCCTCGTTGGCGTCGCCGAAGGCGCCGTCCTGGGCGAACACCACGACCTTCTTGCCGGCCGGGTCGCCGATGAACGACTTGGCGGTCACCACGTCCTGGTACGACTGCCGCCCGGAGCGGAACGTGTACTTGTTGGCGCCGGTCACCGCGTCGGTGGCGGCGGGCCCGGAGATGAAGAGGACCTTGTTCTGCGCGGCGATCGGGGCCACCTGGAGGGCCACGCCGGAAGCCGTCGAGCCCGCGATGATCTTGTTGCCCTTGCCGATCAGGTCCTTGGCCGCGGAGACCGCCTTCGCCGGGTCACCCGCGTCGTCGACCTCGGTGACCTCGACGGCCCGGTCGCCCACCTTGTTGGTGCCCTTGGTGGCGAAGTCGAGGCCGGCCTTGAATCCCTCGATGTACTGCTTGCCGTAGCTGGCGAGGGCTCCCGACTGGGAGTAGACCAGGCCAACCTTCACCGGGGCGGCGCTGTCGCCGCCACCGGAGGCGGTGTCCTGCGGGCTGCCACAGGCCGTGGCGGCGAGCGCCGCGGCCATCATCGTGGCGGCGGAGAGGAACACCCGCCGCGTCGTCCGGACCGTCATTGCGACTCCACGTGAGGACTCGGAGGTAGGGAACTCATATGACGGCTCACGCTAGAAGTGACGTCACCCACGGGCTATGTGGCCGAAACACACAAGTAACAGGGGTGGGGTGGTCGGGGGTTACAACGAGCACGACACGGTGACGACCCCACCCGTCCGCGATGGGCGCCCGCCCCATCGACGGAAGTGATGCTGTGTCGCTCCGCGCCACCGATACCCACCGAATGCCGTATTCCTCCCGCCCTCCGCCGACCGAACCCCCCGCCAGCGAACCCCGCTGCCCGACCCTCGCCGGCCGAACCCCGCCGGGCTGCCCCGGCCGCCCGTCAGACCTCCCGTCCGGCCGCACCCGGACGGCGTTCGGGAGATCTTGGTACGAAGACGCCCCCAGAGGGGCCGATTCCCACCAAGATCTCCGGGATGCGGCGAGCGCAGCGCCGCGCGCCGGGTCGCGGCGGGTGCGGCGGGGTTCGGCGGGGCGGGCCGTGCCGGGTGCGGCAGGGTTTGGCCGGGCGGGGCGCGACGGGGTGCGGGGCGAGGTGTTGCGGGGTGTGCCGGGCGGACGGCGCGAAGCAGGCTGGGGGTCCGGCAGGTGCCGTGAAGGGGGCCGCCCCGGCTGGTCTGGCTGACGTTGGCCGAGGACGGCGGCGCATCCCGCTGGTCACCGGCCTGGTGGACGGCCTCGTCCGGCGTGGGCCGCCGCCCCCATGGATGGGGCAGCTCGACAGCGGCTGCGCAGCCCGGCGCGCCTGAATCGTCTACGACATCAGCTCGACAGCCTCGCACAGGAAGGACCCGGCGGGGCGGATGGCGGCAGGGCGGGTGGCGGGGCGTGGTTTGGGCTCGGTCGGGATGCCGGTTTGCACACCCGGATCGCGCCGGAAAAGGAAGATTGTCTGGTGCGCCGGCTTCTTCGTCACCCCGTACGGCTCGTGCCGCTCGGCTTCCTGGTGACGATCCTGGTCGGCACCGGACTGCTGATGCTGCCCTGGGCCACCAGCGAGTACCGGCACACCCCGTTCCTGACCGCCCTCTTCACCGCCACCTCGGCGGTCTCGGTGACCGGAATGGCGGTGGTGGACACCCCGAACTACTGGAACGGGTTCGGGCTCGTGATGATCACCGTGCTCACCCAGGTCGGCGGCCTCGGCATCGTGACCGGTGCGACCCTGGTGATCCTCGTGGTGGCCCGGCGGCTGGGGCTGCGCAGCCGGCTGCTGGTGCAGGCCGAGACCGCCGAGTTCGGCATCGGCGACGTACGCCGGCTGCTGCTGCACATCGCCGGCCTCGCGCTGGCCTGCGAGGCGGTCATCACCGCGATCCTGACCGCCCGGCTGTGGATCACCTACGACTACCCGTTCGGCCGGGCCCTCTGGGGCAGCGTCTTCCACGCCGTCCAGGCCTTCAACAACGGCGGGTTCGCCCTCTACACCGACAGCCTGGTCGCCTTCTCCACCGACGCCTGGGTCACCCTGCCGCTGGCCTTCGGCACGATCATCGGCGGGCTGGGCTTCCCGGCGCTCTTCGAGGCGGCGCGGGAGTGGCGGCACCCGACCCGGTGGGCGGTCGCCACCAAGCTGACCGTCTGGGGCAGCCTGACACTGCTGGTGGTGGGCTTCACCGCCCTGCTGACCATCGAGTGGGCCAACCCGCGCACCCTGGGCATCTACACCTGGCCGGACAAGCTCCTGGTGGCGTTCGCCCAGAACTCGTACATCCGCACCGGCGGTTTCAACGTCCTGGACGTGGACGGCCTGGAGGAGGAGAGCTATCCCCTCTTCATCGCGCTGATGTTCATCGGCGGCGGCAGCGCGAGCACGGCCGGCGGGATCAAGGTGGCGACCTTCTTCCTGCTCGCCTTCGTGATGTGGGCGGAACTGCGGGGAGAGCCGGACGTGACGGTCGGGAAACGCCGGGTGGCCACCGCCAGCCAGCGGCAGGCCATCACCGTCGCCCTGCTCAGCGTCGCGCTGTTGGCCTGCGGCACGGTGCTGCTGATCTTCATCACCGAGGGAGTCCCCTTCCACGCGGCGCTGTTCGAGGTCACGTCGGCGCTCACCACCACCGGACTCAGCGTCGGGATCGCCGCGTCGCTGCCGGAGAACGGCCAGCTCGCCCTGATCATCCTCATGTTCGTCGGCCGGATCGGGCCGCTGACCCTCGGGTCGGCGCTCGCCCTGAACACCCGCCGGCGGCTGTACCGCTACCCGGAGGAGCAACCCGTTGTCGGCTAGGAGGACGGACGAGGGCAGTGTCGTGGTGATCGGACTGGGCCGGTTCGGGTGTCACCTGTCCGGCGCACTGGCCGCGATGAACCACGAGGTGCTGGCCATCGACCGCAACCCGGAGCAGGTGCAGCGGTGGTCGGCGCAGCTCGACCGCGTCGTGCAGGCCGACTCCACCGAGGAGGGGTCGCTGCGCCAACTCGGCGTGGCGGACTTCGGCCGGGCGGTGGTCGCCATCGGCGCCTCGTTGGAGGCGAGCGTGCTGACGGTGCTGGCGCTGGTCGAGCTGGGCGTACCGCAGATCTGGGCGCGGGCCACCTCGACGAAGCACGCCAAGATCCTGAACTCGGTCGGCGCGCACCACGTGATCTTTCCCGAGGCGGAGACCGGGGAGCGGCTGGCCCACCTCATCGTCAGCAGGATGCTCGACTTCATCGAGTTCGGCGACGACTTCGCCATCGCCAAGGTGTGCGCCCCGGAGGCGATGCTCGGCCGGCCGCTCTCGGAACTGACGCCCACCGGGCGCTACGGCGTACGCGTGGTGGGCGTGAAGCTGCCCGGGGAACGCTTCCGGTACGCCACCGACGCCACCGTGATCGCCCCGGGCAGCATGCTGATCGTCGAGGGGGACATCGAGCAGGTGCAACGGTTCTCGGAGTTCAGCTGACCCCGGCGGGCTCAGTCGTCGTCATCGTCCCTTTCCGTGTCCCTTTCCCTTTCCGTTTCCTGACTTACTTTTTTTCCACCGCCCGCCTTGCCCTTGCCCTTGCCGGAGTTGTCGGACTTGGCCTTGGACCCGCCGGAGTTCCCGGCCGATGTGCCGGACTTCTTCGGCGGGGCCTTGACGGTGGGCGCCTTGACCGGTGCCTTGGCCGGCGCCTTGGTGGGTGCCACGCTGGGCGCCGCGCCGGCCACCCCGGAGACCTGCGCCCCGCAGGCCTCGTCACCGAGGCGGAACTCCAGCGGCAGCGGGTTGGCCCCGCCGTGGCGGCCGGTCAGCGTGAGTTTCTCGGACGCGCCGGGGGCCAGCGCGGCCCGCTCCGGAGCCGCCTCCACGAGCACCGTGCGCCCCTGCTGGCGCACCGGGACGGGGGTCGCCTTCGTCACGGTCTGCTGGCTGGGGAAGGTGAAGCTCAGCCGCCAGTCGCGCAACTCCCGCATGCCGGTGTTGGTCAGGGTCAGCTCGGCGGCGAAGTCCTTGCCGGAGTCCGTGCGCAGCGCGTACGTGACCCGGCAGGGCGGCGGCGTCTCCGCCCCCATCCGCGCCTCCGTCGGCTGGTCGATGCCGCCGCTGGCGGGGCTGTGCGAGGTCACCCCCCACAGCGCCGCGGTCACCGCCACCAGCCCGGCGGCGGCCACCCCCGCCTCGATCCGCCGGCGCCGGGTCGCCGCGCGCCGGTTGCGCGTACGGGAGAACGGCAGCGCGTCGGTCGCGGCGGACCAGGGCAGGATCGTGGTGCCGGCGGCGGCCAGCGCGGCCTCGTCCACGGGCCCCGATGCGGGGGAGACCGGCACCGGGGCGATCATGCCGGCGGCCTCGGCGAGCGTACGCGCGACCTCGGCGGTGGCGGGCCGGTCGCCCGGGCGCTTGGCCAGGCAGCGGCTCACGAGCTCGCGCACCTCGTCGGGCAGTCCCGGCACCGGCGGCATCGGCTCCGGCTCGTTGTACATGTGGGCGCGCAGCATCTGCGTGGTGGTGCTCGCCTGCCACGGCAGCCGGCCGGTGAGCATCCGGTAGAGCAGCAGGCCGACCGCGTACACGTCGGTGGCCGGGGAGACCTGGCCGTTGTCGAGCCGCTCCGGGGCGAGGTACGCGGGGGTGCCGAGCAGTGCGCCGTCCGGCCCCTTCTCCTTCTCCCCCACCAGCGCGGAGATGCCGAAGTCGACCACCTTCACGCCGGTGCCGGTCAGCATGACGTTGCCCGGGGTGACGTCGCGGTGCACCACGCCTCGGGCGTGCGCGGTGGCCAGCGCCGAGGTGACCTCCGCGCCGATCGTCACCGCCTCCCGCCAGGGGAGACTGCCCCGGCGCAGCCGGCCGGTCAGCGACTCCCCGTCGACCAGCTCCATGACGACGTACGGCACGGTCAGGCCGACCTGCTCCGACTCGCCGTAGTCGTACACGTTGGTGATGTTGGGGTGGCACAGCCGGGCCGCGGCCTGCGCCTCGATCCGGATGCGGTGCCGGAACGCGCGGTCGGCGGCCAGCCGCGACGCGAGCACCTTGACCGCCACCTGCCGGCCCAGCACCTCGTCGTAGCCGCGCCAGACGACGGACATGCCGCCCGCCCCCAGCTGCTCGATCAGCCGGTACCGTTCGCCCAGCAGTTGTGCGCCGTCCCGGATCGGTCCACCCATGAGGGTCGTTGTTGCCCCGGACCGACCCGGCTACACCTGAAGGGTCGGAATCGGTCAGCGATTCACCCGTTCAGGCGGTGGCGAGGAGCTGGTCCACGGGCGCGTAGTCGTCGGTCAGCACCAGCGCCTCGCCGACGAACGCGGTGAGGTCGGCACCCGCCAGCAGGCTGGCGTCCTCCCGCAGCTCGGCCAGCCGGGCGCGGACCGCCTCCAGCGGCAGCGGGGCGTCGGAGGCGACGATGAGGAAGTTCGAGCCCTCCTGACCGGCGAGCGCCGCCGCCGGGGCGATCAGGGCGACGTGCCGGAACTCGGCGGCGACGGTGGCCAGCTCGCTGCGGATGAAGCGCAGCGGCGGGTAGTCGATGACGTTCTGCACGTAGACGCCGCCGGGGCGGGTCACCCGGCGGACCTCGGCGGCCATCTCCCGGGTGGCGAGGTGCCAGGGCACCACCAGGTGCCCGAACGCGTCGCCGACCACGAGGTCGCGGCTGTCGGTGCCCTCCCCCGCGACGAGCAGCCGGGCGTCACCCACGACCGCCCGCAGGTCGGGCCCCTGGCGTACGCCGAGCTGGCGCTCGCCCAGCTCGACCAGCCCGCCGTCGATCTCGAACACGACGTTGTCGGTGCCCGGACGGGTGGCGGTCAGGTAGCGGGGCACGGTGAACCCGCCGCCGCCCAGGTGCAGCGCGTCGAGCCGCTGACCCTTCGGGGCGACCACGTCGGCCACCGCCCCGATCCACCGGGTGTACGCGTACTCCAGGTGGGTCGGGTCGGCGAGGTCCACGTACGAGTGCTGGGCCGAGTTGAGCAGTAGGGTGCGGCCGGAGTCCCGGGCGGGATCGACCTCCACGCTGGCGCAGTGGTAGGCGGTCTCGATGTCGCACGGGTTCGGGGCGACGGTGGTCAGCCCGGCGCCGACGAGACCGAGCACCGCCAGGGCGGCCTTGGCGCGGGCGGGGCCGGGCAGCTCCGCGCGGTCCTGGCGGCGCAGCCACACCCCGAGGCCGAGCCCGGTGAGCCCGAGCGAGGCCGCGAGGGCGAACAGGATGACCGTGCTGGGCAGCGCGGCCACCAGCACGAAACCGGTGACCAGGGTGGCCGTGACCGCGCCCAGCGTGCCTACGCTGGAGAGCCGGCCGACCACCTGGCCGGTGCGCCGCAGGTCGGCGAGCTGGAGCTTGACGACAAGCGGGGTGACGGCGGCGAGCAGGGCCGCCGGCACGAAGACGGCGAGCGCGACGAGCAGCAGGATGGCCGAGGCCGCCCCGCCGCGCAGCACCTCGCCGGCGTACCGGACGACGGGCAGGGTGACGGCCGTGGCGATGCCGGCCAGCACCAGCGCCGGGGCCAGCATCGCCCTCGGGTTGCGCCGGTCGGCCAGCCAGCCGCCCGTCCACGCGCCGTAGGCGATGGCGGCCAGGGCGATGCCGATGACCGAGCTGGTCACCTGGAGGGTCACCCCGACGTACGGCCCGACCAGCCGCAGCGCGGCGGTCTCCAGCACCAGGACGGCGCCGCTGGAGAAGAAGACCAGGAACGCGGCGAGGCCGTTGGGCAGGGCCCGGGCGGTCGAGGCCGCCGGAGCGGCGGGCGGGACCGTGACGTCGGAGGATGGGGAGCTCACCCGCGCGATGGTACGCAGGAAAACTGGGCCCCCGGGTCAGTACATCGAGAGATGAACATGGTTCGTGTGGTCGGCGGCGGGGCTGCCGCTGCCGCCGTACGCCCGCCAGCCGGTGCCGGGGTGCCAGATCTGCCGGTACCAGATCACGTAGAGCACGCCCAGCCGGCTGGCGTTGCGCACGTGCCAGGCGGCGAGGCTGTCCCCGTACGACTTGTCCCCGCCGGTGGCGGTCTTGTCCTCGAACCCGCCCGTGGCGGCCGAGAAGTCGCAGGCCCGGCCCTTGGGGTGCTCGCCCGAGCCGCCGCTGCGGTAGCAGGAGACGTGCCGCTTGTAGCCCGCGGCCTGGGTCTGCTTGAGGGCGTTGAGCGTGCGCGCGGTGATGCAGCCGGAGGTGGTCGGGTCGTTCACCGAGCAGGACTCCGACGGCCAGGACCCGTCCGAGTTGCGGGGGGCCGGCTTCGCCGAGGAGGAGCTGCCGCCGCTGAAGCCGCCGCTGCTGCCCGAGCTGACCTCCGCGAGCGCCGCCTCGGCCTCCTTCTTCTTCTTCGCCATGACGGCGAGCTGCTTCTGCTGCTCCCGGACCTCGGTGTCGATGGCGATCTTGGCCTGCCGCGCCTGCTCCCGCGCCTCGATCAGGCTGCGCAGCCGCCTGCTGTCGCGCTGGGCCATCAGGTCGAGGCTGGCCGCCCGGTCCAGGAACGCCTCGGGGGAGGCGCTGTTGAGCAGCATCGACGTGGGCGTCAGCCGGCCCAGCCGGTAGGACTGGGCGGCCACCTCGCCGACCTGCGCGGTCAGCTCGACCAGCCGGACCTCCACGGCGCCCAGCTGCCCGGCCAGCTGCTTCTGCCGGACCTTGGAGTTCTCCAGCTTCCCCTTGGCCTCGATGTGCGCCTTGGCGGTGGCTTCCAGGGCGTCCCGGAGCTTCTTGGTGCCGCCCTCGTTGGGCTCCGCGTACGCCGGCACGGCGCCGACGCCGAAGAGCAGCGTGACGGCGACGAGCAGGGCGGTCAGCGGACGGCGGGCACGTCGCCCGGCCGACAGGGCGGTCAGCGGGCGACCGTGACGCCCGACGGGCATGGTCCTGCGCACGAAAGCATCCTTCCGTCGGCCGCCGGCCCCGGATGACAACACGGCGCGGCGGCGGCCCCCGCCGGGCGCCGGTCGGCGGCCTGCTGGCGGAGACCGGCGGTCAGGATACCGGACGGAGCACGCCGGGCCAGGCCCGCGAACGCCCGGACCGTCGGACGTCCACGCAGGGTCGCAGCGACGTCACGCGCCGTCGAGCAGAGCCTCGCGCACGTCCACCCAGATCTGCTCGCTCGCGGCGACCAGGAGGCCGTGGCCGTCGTCCCCCGGGCGGTAGTCGGTGCCGTCGAAGCGCCGCGCGACCCCGCCCGCCGCCCGGACCAGCAGGGCGCCCGGGGCGTGGTCCCACGGCAGGGTGCGCCAGAAGAGCACGAAGTCCTGGTCCCCGGTCAGCACGTCCAGGTACTCCCGGCCGGCGCAGTGCTGGCCGGGCAGCATCTCGCCCAGCCGCGCGCCGCCCGCCTCGACCAGCGCTCGCGGCGCGGCCGGCAGCGCGTGCGACATCGCGGCGCCGCGCACCGCGTCGAGCGCGGGCGCCCGGTCGCCGGTCCGCACCGGCCGGCCGTCGAGCCAGGTGCCCTCGCCGGCCCGCGCGACGGCCAGCGTCCCGGCGAGCGGGTCGAGCACCCACGCGGCGACGGGATCCCCGTCGGTCAGCAGCGCCACCATCAGCGCGAACGGCTGCCGGCCGGCGGCGAAGTTCGAGGTGCCGTCGACCGGGTCGACGAGCCACACGTCGCCGGAGGCGCGCAGGTGCTCCAGCAGGGCCGGGTCGTCGGCGACCGCCTCCTCGCCCACCACCACCGAGCCGGGGCGCAGCCGGCGCAGGGCCGCCGAGATCACCTCCTCGGCGCGGCGGTCTGCCACGGTGACGAGGTCGCCCGGCGCCTTCTCGCTCACGTCGGCGTCGTCGAGCTTGCGGAACAGCGGAAGCACGACCTGGTCGGCGGTCTCGCGCAGCAGACCACCGACGTCGTCGAGCAGGGTGTCAGCCACGCGGCGGCAGCTTCACCACGCTGACGAAGAACTCGTCGATCTGTCGGACCACCGAGATGAAGCGCTCGAAGTCCACCGGCTTCGTCACGTACGCGTTGGCGTGCAGCTGGTAGCTGCGCAGGATGTCCTCGTCGGCCTGGGAGGTCGTCAGCACCACCACCGGGATCCGGCAGAGCTGCTCGTCGGACTTGATCTCCTCCAGCACCTCCCGGCCGTCGCGGCGGGGCAGGTTCAGGTCGAGCAGGATCAGGTCCGGCTGCACCACGTCGGCGTACTGGCCCTCCCGCCGCAGGTAGGCGAGCGCCTCGGCGCCGTCGGAGACGACGGTCAGCCGGTTGCGGAGCTTGTGCTCCTCGAACGCCTCCTGGGTCATCAACACGTCACCCGGATCGTCCTCGACCAGCAGGACCTCGATCGGGCTCTTGCCGTCCGCCGGCGCGGTCATCCCACCGTCTCCCTCATGTCACCCGTTCTACCGCCTTCCGGTGCCCGGCCGGGCCCGTCCGTGGTCTCCGACTCGTCGGCGCGCCGGTCGGCCTGCGCCGGGGCGCCGCCCGTGCCGGCCCCGGCGGCGGGCTCGTCGCCGTCCCCGGGCGTCCCGTCGCCGTCCCCGGCCACGCCGTCCCCGGGCGCCGGCTCGTCCGCCGTCGACGCGGCGGCCGCCTCGACGTCCTCGGGGAGCGCCGGGAGGGTGAAGCGGATCGCCGTGCCCTCCTCGGTGCCCGTGTCCACCCAGACCCGACCGCCGTGGTACTCCACGATCTTCTTGACGATCGCCAGCCCGATCCCGGTGCCCGGGTACGCGTCCTTCGCGTGCAGCCGCTGGAAGATGACGAAGATCTTGTCGGCGAACTCCGGCTCGATCCCGATGCCGTTGTCCTGGCAGCTGATCTCCCACTCGTCGCCCACGAGACGGGCCGAGACGTGCACCTTCGGGGGCACGTCGGGGCGGCGGAACTTGACCGAGTTGCTGACCAGGTTGGCCAGCAGGTTCGTCAGCAGCGGCTCCTCGCCACGGATGACGGGCAGCTCGCCCCAGGTCAGCTCCGCGTCGGCGTACTGCCGGGCCGCCTCGGTCTGGCCGGCCACGTCGCCCATGATCTTGTTCATGTCGACCTCGGTGAAGCCGGTGGTGAGCCGGCCGATCCGGGAGAAGGCGAGCAGGTCGTTGATCAGACGCTGCATCCGCTGCGCGCCGTCGACCGCGAACGCGATGTACTGGTCGGCCCGCTCGTCCAACTGCCCGGCGTAGCGGCGCTGGAGGAGCTGGCAGAAGCTGGCCACCTTGCGCAGCGGCTCCTGGAGGTCGTGCGAGGCGACGTACGCGAACTGCTCCAGGTCACGGTTGGAGCGGGTGAGTTCCTCGGCCTGCTTCTGGAGCTGGCTGTTGACCCACTCGATCCGCTCCCGGGCCTCCCGTACCTCGGCCAGGTCCTTGGCGATCTTGCGCCGCATGGCGTCCACGTCCTCGGCGAGCCGGAGGAACTCGGGTGGACCGGCGCCGGCGATCCCGTGCTGGTAGTCGCCCTCGGCCACCTCGCGGACCTGGTCGGCGAGGCCGGTCAGCGGGCGGATCACCATCTTGTCCAGGGAGACCAGCAGCATGCTGCCGGCGATGATCACCACCGCGAGGGCGGCGATCAGCAGGACGACCAGCAGGTTGCTCGTCCGCAGGACGTCCTCGGCACTGCGCTGCCGGGCCTCGAAGATCTCCTGCTGGAGATGGTCGACGGCGCCGCGTACGTCGTCGAACTGCTCCCGCGCCTGGTCGGTGATGAGCGCCTGCCCCGCGGTCGTGCCGTTCTGCTGCGTCGTGGTGACCACCGGCACCGCCACCGCCTGGCGCCACGCCTCGGCCCGTTCCTCGACCAGCCGGATCTCCTGCCGAAGCTCCGGATAGTCGTCGACCAGCCGCTGCATCGAGGCGACCAGGTCCTGCTCGCGCTTCCGGCCCGCCTCGTACGGCGTCAGGTCCGCCGGGTTGCCGCTGACCGCGTAGCCGCGGACCGCCGTCTCCTGGTCCAGCAACGCGTTCAGCAGCTCCTGCGCCTGCACCCGCAGCGGGCCGGTCTTGTACAGGATCGCGTCGATGTGCGTCCGGTTCTTCGCCGCCAGCGCCACCTCGCCGCCGGCCAGCCCGATCAGCAGGACCGCGACGACGGTGAGCAGCGTGACGACCCGCCGGCGCAGGGTCCAGTCGCCGACGCGCGTCACCTGCCACCGCCCCGGCTGACCAGGAGCATGGCGACGTCGTCGGCGAACGGACCGCCGTTGAGCTGCTCGGCTCGCCCGACCAGCCAGGCCGGCAGCTCCGACAGCGGCACGGCGAGGGTCGCCGGATCGGCGAGCAGTCCGCTGAGGCCCGGCACGTCGAGGCGCTCGTCGCCCTCGCCGATCCGGCCCTCGATGAGGCCGTCGGTGTACATCAACAGGGACCAGTCATCGGTGTCGAACTCCAGGTCGTAGGCCACGGGCCGGCGGGGTCGTACGCCGAGCAGCAGGCCGCCGGGTGCCGGAACCGGCACCACCTTGCCCCCGGCGAGCAGCAGCGGCGGCGGGTGCCCGGCCAGCCGGACGGTGGCCCGGTTGGCGTCGAGGTCCAGCCGCACGGTCGCGACGGTCGCGAAGATCTCCTGGAGCCGGCGCTCGCTCATCAGCACCTGTTCCAGCGCCGGGAGCACCTCGTCGTCGGGCACACCGGCGAGGATCAGCGCCCGCCAGGCGACCCGGAGCTCGACGCCGAGGGCCGCCTCGTCCACGCCGTGCCCGCAGACGTCGCCGACGATCAGGTCGAGCCGGTCGGGCCGGGTCTGCACCACGTCGTAGAAGTCACCGCCGATCAGGGCGGCGTGCCGGCCGGGCCGGTAGAAGGTGTGCACCGCGACGACGTCGGTGGTCATCAGCGGCTGGGGCAGCAGGCCCCGTTCGAGGCGGGCGGACTCGGCCTGGCGCAGCTCGACCTCGCGCAGCCGCCGGGCGTTCTCGTCGGCCCGCTTGCGCTCCACCGCGTAGCGCAGCGCCCGGGTCAGCAGCACCCCGTCGACCTGGCCCTTGACCAGGTAGTCCTGGGCACCCTCGGCGACGGCGACGATGCCGAGGTGCTCGTCGGAGCGGCCGGTCAGCACGCAGACGGCGGCGCCACTGGCCATCTCCAGCACCTGACGCAGCCCGTCGAGGCCCTGCGCGTCGGGCAGGCCCAGGTCGAGCAGGACGCAGTCGACGCCCATCACGCGCTGCCGGGCCTCGCTGAGGCTGGTCGCCACCAGCAGGTCGATCATCGAGTTGGTCTCGGCGAGCAGCTCACCGACCAGGAAGGCGTCGCCCTCGTCGTCCTCCACCAGCAGCACCCGCAGCCGCTCGCCGGGAGGCAGGTTGGGATGACGTCCCATGCCGCCGTGCGGATACGGCACGACGGAGGAACCGGCCATGCCGGTCCCCCGGTGCGGCCGGGTCACCGCCGCGAGACGCGGGAGATCGCTGGTGATGTCGGGCTCCTTCCGAGTGCCCTGCTGATCCTGTATTAGACAACGTTCGCACACAACACGACGGGCTCCGCATGCGCGGGCATGGGTCGGATCACTGTGCGGCGAGGGGCAAAGCGGGCGTCCGCGCTCCCCCGGCCCGCACCGGGAGTCCCGCTGACGGCCGCCGGGGTGCAGGATGGTGCCCACCTGAGACCCGTCCCGAGGAGACCCCGTGGGCGCACCCCCCACCCGCCCCGCCGACCGCGCGCTGGCCCGGCCCCGTCGCCGGCTGGTCGCCGCCGCGGCGGCGCTCGCCGCGCTCGTCGCCGTCGGCGCCGGCACCCTGCTCGACCTGCGCACCCCCGCGCCGCGCCCGGCCGACGCACCGCCGGGCGAGTTCAGCGCCGCCCGGGCGTACGAGCACGTCGAAGTCGTCGCCGCGCGGACGCACGTGGCGGGCAGCCCCGCCAACGACCAGGTCCGCGCGCACGTCGAGGGGGTGCTGCGCGGCCTCGGCCTGGAGACCGAGGTGCAGGACACCGTCGCGCCCGAGGCCGGCCAGCTCAGCGGGGCGGCCGGCGGGGCCGCCCTGGCCCGGGTCCGCAACGTGGTGGCCCGGCTGCCCGGCACCGACCCCACCGGCAAGGTCTTCCTCGTCTCGCACTACGACTCGGTGCAGTCCGGGCCGGGCGGCAACGACGACGCCGCCGGCACCTCGGCCATCCTGGAGGTGGCCCGCGCCCTGGCCGCCGGTCCCCGGCCACGCAACGACATCGTCTTCGTGCTCACCGACGCCGAGGAGGCGTGCCTGTGCGGGGCGGCGGCGTTCGCGTCCAGCCACCCGCTGGCCGCCGGCGGCGGCGTCGTGCTCAACCTGGAGGCACGCGGCTCGACCGGCCCGGTGATCATGTTCGAGACGTCGCGGGACAACGCCGCCCTGGTGGACGCCTTCGGCCGGGCCGCGCCGCACCCCGTGGGCACCTCGTTCGCCGTGGAGATCTACCGCGCGCTGCCCAACGACACCGACTTCACCGCGTTCCTCGACAACGACTTCGTCGGGCTGAACTCGGCGTACATCGACGGCGGGGCGATCTACCACACTCCGCTGGACACTCCCGCCGCCATGGACCGGTCGAGCCTCCAGCACCACGGCGACAACGCCCTCGGCCTCGCCCGTGAGTTCGGCCGGGTCGACCTGAGGGCGCTGGACTCCGGGCACGACGCCACCTACTTCCCCGTCCCTGGCGGGCTGGTCCGCTACCCCGGCTGGCTGGTCCTGCCGTTGGCGCTGCTCGCGCTCGCCGCAGTGGCGGCCCTCGGCTGGCTCGCCCTGCGGCGGGGCCGCACCACCGGGGGCCGGCTCGCCGCCGGGTTCGGGCTGGCGCTGCTGCCGCTCGTGCTCGCCCCGCTCGCCGCGCAGCTGCTCTGGGCGGCGATCACCGCGCTGCGGCCCGGCTACGCCGAGCTGCTCGACCCGTACCGGCCCACCTGGTACCGGCTGGCCGTGGTGGCGCTCGCCGCCGCCGTCCTGTTCACCTGGTACGCGCTCACCCGCCGCCGGGTCGGCCCGGCCGCGCTCGCCGTCGGCGGGCTGGGCTGGCTGGCCGTGCTCGGGGTGCTGCTCGCCGTGCTGGTGCCCGGCGGGGCGTACCTCGTCACCATCCCGGCCCTGGCCGGCGCGGCGGCCGGGCTGGTCGCGCTGAGCGTGCGGATCGACGGTCCGTGGCCGGTGGTCGCGTCGACCCTGGCCGCCGCGGTGGCCGTGGTGATCCTGCTGCCCACCGTGGTCCTGCTCTTCCCGGCGCTCGGCATGGCGATGGGCGGGGTCGCGGCGCTGGTCGCGGTGCTGCTCGGCCTCGCCGCGCTGCCGGTGGTCGACCTGCTGCACCCGCAGGCCGGCGGGCAGCGCGGACTGGTCGCCGTGCGCGCGCGCCGGCTCGGCGCGCTGCCGGCCGCCGCCACCGCGCTGGCGGCCGTGGTCCTCGCCGGGGTCGGGTTCGCCGTCGACCGCTTCGACGCCGCGCACCCCGCGCCCACCCACCTGATGTACGCCCTCGACGCCGGCAGCGGCCAGGCCCGCTGGCTCAGCCACGAGGAGGACCCGCAGCCCTGGACCGACGGCTACGTCGACGAGGTGACCGAGGTCGCCGACTTCCCCGGCCTGGGCGACACCGAGCTGCGCGCCGGCCCGGCGCAGCCGGCGAACCTGCCCGCCCCCAAGCTGGAGGTGCTCGCCGACACCACCGCCGGCGCCGAGCGCACCCTGCGCCTGCGGCTCGTCCCGCAACGCCAGGTCCGCCTGACCACCCTGCACGTCGACGCGGCGACCGCGACGGTACTGCGGGCGGAGGTGGCCGGCCGGGCGGTGCCGGTGGAGGCCCGAAAGGGCCGCTGGGGCTTCGGCCTGGTCTTCCACGCCCCGCCGCCGGAGGGGATCGAGGTGACGCTGACCGTCACGCCTAAGGCGGGGCAGGTGGCGCTGCGCGCGATGGACGCCAGCGACGGCCTGGACGCCCTGCCCGGCTTCCGCCCGCGCCCGCCGGACGTGGGGATCGTGGGCTCGCACAGCTCGGAGATGCTGGCCGTGGCCCGTACCTATCCGCTCTAGGGCAGGCGGCGGGGGTGGCTCGGAGAACGGTCGGTCGCCGAGCCACCCCCGCACCTGTCAGCAGCGGGTCGCCGTGACGTCAGCTCAGCCGCGGGTGACCGTGACCTCGGCGGTGAAGGCGCCGCTGCCGTTGCCCGGCGCGTCGTCGTTGATCCGCAGGTACAGCGTGCTGCCGGAGCCGTAGTAGGTGAACGTCGTGCCGGTCCCGGCGTACCGGTAGTTGCCGTTGGTCTTGGCCAGCAGCGAGAAGGCGCGGGCGTTCGTCATCGGGAACTTCGAGTCGCCGGCCATGTTCGTCCAGCCCTGCGGCCCGTTCTGCCCGGTGAGCCACACGCCGGACCAGATCGACCCGTAGGCGCTGATCTGGACCCGGTCGCCGTACTGTAGCCAGCAGCCGGAGTTGACGTCGTACGACGCCTCCTCGACCTGCTTGGTCTCCTCGCAGACGATCGTGCTGGTGGCCGCCGCCTGTGCCGGCGTCACACCGACCAGCGCGCTGCCCGCCACGGCCGCCGCCACCGCGAACCGGGCCGAAACCGTCTTGAACCTCATGTGGTCCCCCTCGAAATGGTTGCCGTTACGGAGATCAACACTAGGAACTTGGACGTCGGGGCACCTCAGTGCGAGCACGTAATTGCTGTCGGCCAGGGGTCAGTCCGGTCAGTCCGCCAGGAAGGTCAGCACCGCGAGCACCCGCCGGTGGGTGTCCGGCTCGTCGGCCAGGCCGAGCTTGGCGAAGATGCTGCGTACGTGGGTCTCCACGGTGCGCTCGGAGAGGTGGAGTTCGGCGGAGATGCCCCGGTTGGCCCGACCCGCCGCCATCCGGGCCAGGATCTCCCGCTCACGCGGTGACAGCGCGCCGACACCGACCGACACGCGCGGGCGGCGCAACAGCCGGTCGACCACGATCGGATCGATCGCCGTGCCCGCCGCCGCGACTCTGCGCACGTCGCGGACGAACCCGGTGACGTCGGTGATCCTGTCCTTGAGCAGATAGCCGACCCCGCCGCCGGGCTGCTGGAGCAGGGCCAGGGCCTCCCGGTGCTCCAGGTGCTGGGACAGCAGGAGCACGGCGACGCCGGGGTGACGACGGCGTACGGCCAGCGCGGCGCGGACGCCCTCCACGGTGAAGCTGGGCGGCATGCGGATGTCGACGATCGCGATGTCCGGCTGGTGCTCGGCGACAGCGGCCAGCAGTTGCTCGCCGTCGCCCACCTCGGCCACGACCGTGATGCCGTGCTGCTGAAGCAACAGCGCCAGGCCGCTGCGCAGCAGTACAGAGTCGTCGGCCAGAACCGCCCGCACACCACCGTCCCGAGCGGCGACCGGTACGGCCCGGGTCATGACGCCGCGAGTGGCATGACGGCGCGTACCGCCGTGCCACGCCCCCGGGTGCTCGACACCCGCAAGGTCCCGCCGCACGACTCGACGCGCTCCCGCAGGCCGTGCAGCCCGCCACCCGGCACCGCGAGCGCGCCGCCGATCCCGTCGTCGTGGACGGTAACCTCGACCCGGCCGCCGCTGGTGGCGAGCGTGACGGACACCCGGCCCGCCCGGGCGTGTTTCTGGCTGTTCGTGACCGCCTCCATGGTGACGAAGTAGGCGGCGACCGCGACCGGTTCGGGCAACGTGAGGTGGCTGACCCGGTCGTCGACCAGGACGGGGACCGCGGCGCGCTCGGCGATGGCAGCCACCGCCCCGGAGAGGCCGTGGCACACCAGGGCCGCCGGGTTCATGCCCCGGACGAGGTCGCGCAGATCGGCGATCGCCTGCTCGACCTCCGCCGCGCCGCGCGCGACCAGGGCGGGATCGTCCTGCCGCAGCATCATTGCGGCGGCGAGCAGCCGCTGTTGCACTCCGTCGTGCACGTCACGCTCCACCCTGCGGCGCTCCCGGTCGCGAGCCCGGAGCAGGTGGCGGCGCTCGGCGCGGTGCATGCTGAGCGCGGCCCCGACCGGGATCAGCGCCGCACCGAGGGCGTAGAGCGTGGTCGGCCAGTGCCCGGAGCCGTAGGCGACAGTGCTCAGCATCGCCGTGCACAGGCCGTTCACTGCCAACGCGGCCCAGAACGGGGCGTACACATGCCGTTCGGCGCGGTCGGCCCGGCGGTACCGCACGATGAACAGCCCGGCGAGAAACACGCCGACCAGCGGATAGGACCACGCCCGCAGGTGCAGCAGATGACCGGTGCTCAGTGTCCCGGCCACCATGGCCCCGGCGACGAGCACCGGCCAGTACGCGTAGCCGGCCGCGGCGACGAGCCGCTCCCACCGCCCCCGCAGTCGGCCCGACGACACGATGAGACCGGCGTGCAGGTGCATCGGGTCGTGCACGATGCTCAGCATCATGCCGGCGGTGAACAGGGCGGGCAGGGTGACGCGACCCCAGGCGTCCAGCAGCCACACCAGGCCACAGACCACCAGCAACGGCCCGATACGGTTGGCGGGACGCTCCCGCCACAGCCGCAGTCCCACCTCGACGTGCAGGACCCCGGTGACGGCGAGACAGGCCAGCTCCCAGGGATCCGTCCAGTACAGCGCCAGCAGCGGTCCGCACAGCAGCGTCGCGGTCGCGACGCGGAGCGGCCACCGTAGAAGTTCCATGATCAGGATGGTGCCGCGTGGTCGCAAGCATCGGTGTACGTCCGTCGGCAGCCCGACTTTCCGCCCACGGGTGGGTCGGGGAAGCGGAAGCTCCTACTTCCAGCGGAAGTGGACGAAGAGGCGGCCGAAGTTCTTCGAGTCCTTCTCGACCCGGTGGTAGAGCTGCTTGACGTCCTTCTGGTCGAGGAAGCGCAGCACCCGCTTCTTGAGCTGGCCGGAGCCCTTGCCGGGGATGATCTCGACGAGGGTGGCCTTCTTCGCCACCGCCTCGTCCATGATCCCGCGCAGGGCCCGGTCGATGTCCTGGCCCTTGTTGAAGATCTCGTGCAGGTCCAGCTTCAGCTTCACCGCACACC
This sequence comes from Micromonospora sp. NPDC007220, assembly GCF_040634035.1. Classification (NCBI taxonomy): domain Bacteria; kingdom Bacillati; phylum Actinomycetota; class Actinomycetes; order Micromonosporales; family Micromonosporaceae; genus Micromonospora; species Micromonospora sp. NPDC007220. The sequence goes on from NZ_JBEYEU010000014.1 coordinate 53,863, forward strand.
CGCCGCCAGCTCACGTCCCATGAGGCCGATGGTAGGCCGCCCGACGCCGCCGGCGCACCGACCGGTGATCAGCGTTGCGCGTCCCCGTGACGAGCGCGAGGGCGGGGCAGCTCCACCGAGCTGCCCCGCCCTCGTCCGCCGTCAGCGGGTGCCCTCGACCCGGGTCTGCACCCGGTCCAGGGCGGTGCGGTAGTCGTCGTTGCCGCTGTGCATGGCCGCCGCGATACGCAGGTGCCGCAGCGCGTCGGCGTGCCGGTTGAGCCGCTCCAGCGTGCGGCCCAGCACGTGGTGGGCGTAGTGGTCGGCGGGGTCCCGGTCGATCAGCTCCCGCAGCTGCGCCTCGGCCCGGTTGAGCTGGGCCGAGTGGAAGTACGCGCGGGCGAGCAGCTGGCGTACCGAGGCGTTGCCGGGCTCGGCCTCGACGATCGGCTCGAGCAGCCGGGCAGCCCCGGTCGGGTCACCGGCCTCGAAGAACATGGTCGCCCGCCGGTACTCGGCCAGAAGGTCCATCCGACCCACCCCCTCGTGTCGCGCCACTGTCCCGACGCTGGCACAACATCAGCCGTACCGCGACTGTTCCCGGGGCCGGGACACCGCGCGGGCCGGGGTCAGGTGGGGGCGCCGTGCCGGCCGGCGGCCAGCTCCCAGGCGCGCACGCCGCCGACGATGCCGGCGGTGTTGGGCACCACCACCACGTCGTCGCCCATCCGGGCGAGCTGCTCGGGGCGGATCAGCCGGGAGTTGCCGCCGCCCAGGTAGAGGCGGTCCCAGCGGAACACCGGGCGCAGCCCGTCCACGACCTGGCGGATGCGGCGGGACCAGAACGCGTCCCCGAGGCGGCGCCGCTCCGGCTCCCCGACGTACGTGTCGTAGGTGGTGTTCCAGCGCACCGGGGCGTGGGACAGCTCCAGGTGCGGGGCGAGCACCCCGCCGTCGAAGAGCGCGCTGCCCAGCCCGGTGCCGAGGGTCAGCACCAGCTCGCAGCCGGTCCCGGCGACCACGCCGGCGCCGTGCACCTCGGCGTCGTTGAGCACCAGCGCGGGCACGCCGAACGCCTCGGCGAGCGCGGTCCGCGCGTCGTACCCGGACCACTGGGCGACCAGGCCCGGGTCGACCTTCGACCGGGGGCCGGAGCGGGTCACGTAGTGCGGGGTGGCGACCACCACCCCGTGCCGGATCATGCCCGGCAGGCCGACGGTGAGCCGGTCCGCCGTGGGCAGCCGGCCGGCGAGGTCCAGCAGCGTCTTCACGAACAGCGCCGGCGGCAGGGGGTACGGCGTGGGCACCCGCAGCGGCCGGGCGCGCATCGTGCCCGCCTCGTCCAGCACGGATGCCTTGATCCCGCCGCCGCCACAGTCGATCGCCAGAGTGGTCACCACCCGAGCAGTGTGCCGCGCGCGTGCCGGGGCGTGGAGCAAGGGTGGGTGATCGGGGCGGGATAGGGTCGGGCACTGATGAGCGCGACGATGATCGTCAAGGGGCTGGCCGCGGGGCACGGGGACCGGGCACTGTTCGCCGGGCTGGACCTGGTGGTCGCACCGGGGGACGTGGTGGGGCTGGTCGGGCCGAACGGGGCCGGCAAGTCGACGCTGCTGCGTACCCTCGCCGGACTGCTGCCGGTGGAGGCCGGCAGCGTGACGCTCAGCCCGCCCACGGCGAGCGTCGGGCACCTGCCGCAGGAGCCCGAGCGGCGGCCCGGCGAGACCGTGCGGGACTTCCTGGCCCGGCGCACCGGCGTCACCGCCGCGCAGGCCGCGTTGGACGCGGCGACGGCCGCGTTCACCGACGGCGCGCCCGGCGCCGACGACGCCTACGCCGAGTCCCTGGAGCGCTGGCTCGCCCTCGGCGGGGCGGACCTGGAGGAACGGGCCGAGCAGGTGGCCGCCGAGCTGGGGCTCACGGTCGACCTGGAGCACCCGATGACCGGCCTCTCCGGCGGCCAGGCGGCCCGGGCCGGGCTGGCCTCGCTGCTGCTCAGCCGCTACGACGTGTTCCTGCTCGACGAGCCGACCAACGACCTGGACCTGGCCGGCCTGGAGCGGCTGGAGGAGTTCGTCACCGGGCTGCGCGCCGGCACCGTGCTGGTCAGCCACGACCGGGAGTTCCTCGCCCGCACGGTCACCCGCGTGCTGGAACTGGACCTGCACCAGCAGCAGGTCCGGCACTACGGCGGCGGCTACGCGGGCTACCTGGAGGAGCGCGAGGTCGCCCGCCGGCACGCGCGGGAGGGCTACGAGGAGTACGCCGACACCCGGGCCGGCCTGGAGGCGCGCGCCCGCACCCAGCGGGCCTGGATGGAGAAGGGCGTGAAGAACGCCCGCCGCAAGGCCACCGACAACGACAAGATCGGCCGCAAGTTCCGCGCCGAGTCGACCGAGAAGCAGGCGGCCAAGGCCAAGCAGACCGAGCGCCTGATCGAGCGGCTGGAGGTGGTCGAGGAGCCGCGCAAGGAGTGGGAGCTGCGGATGGAGATCGCCGCCGCGCCCCGCGCCGGCGCCGTCGTGGCCTCGCTGCGCGACGCCGTCGTACGCCGGGGCGACTTCACCCTCGGCCCGGTGACCCTCCAGGTCGACTGGGCCGACAAGGTGGCGGTGACCGGGGCCAACGGCTCCGGCAAGTCCACCCTGCTCGCCGCCCTGCTGGGCCGGCTCCCTCTCGACTCCGGGCACGCCGCGCTCGGCCCGGGCGTGGTGGTCGGCGAGGTGGACCAGGCCCGTGGGCTGTTCCTCGGCGACGTGCCGCTGATCGACGCGTTCGGCGCCGCCGTACCGCAGCTGTCGCCGGCGGACGCGCGCACGCTGCTGGCCAAGTTCGGCCTGCGCGCGGGGCACGTGCTGCGGCCGGCGGCGACCCTGTCGCCGGGCGAGCGGACCCGGGCGGCGCTGGCGCTGCTCCAGGGGCGCGGGGTGAACCTCCTGGTGCTGGACGAACCGACGAACCACCTGGACCTGCCCGCCATCGAGCAGCTGGAGTCGGCGCTGGCCAGCTACCCGGGCACGCTGCTGCTGGTCACCCACGACCGGCGGATGCTCGACGCCGTGACCACGAACCGGCGGCTGCGGGTGGCCGCCGGGCGGATCGCCGAGGATTGATCCGTGCCGACCCGCTCGCGGCGGGTGAGAATGACCTCATGCTCAAGTGGGAGTACGCGCTGCTGGTCCGCCGCCGCCAGGCGGCCACCACCGACATCGGCTGGGAGATCGTCTTCGTCTGGTACGGCCCCGACGGCTCCATGGTCGACGTGACGCCCTACGGCGACACCGCGCTGGCCCATCTGAACCGGGCCGGTGACCAGGGCTGGGAGCTGGTCGCGATGAGCGAGGACCCGTCCATGCCCGGCAACAGCGAGCTGCACCGCTATCACCTCAAGCGGCCCAAGGCGGCCGCCCCGCCGCCCCGGCAGCGGATGCGCGGCGGCGGACGCCCCCGGCGGACGATCGGCGGCTGACCGCCCGCCCTGCTCGGGGCGTCCGGGGCATAACGGGCGGGGATCCGGGTATCGGCCGGCGGGAGGTGGCCCGGATGGTCGCGCTGGCACAGAATCCGCCCTCGGCCGAGCGGCTGCGGGCGGTCGACGGATTCCTCACCGAGGCCTGGGCCGACCAGGCCCGGCACGACGACCGGCTGCGCGACCTCGCGGTCGAGGTGCGCTTCGACCGGGGGGTGGCCCACCTCAGCGGCGAGGTCGCCGGGCAGGACGAGCTGCGCCTGGTCCGGGACCGGGTCGGCCGGCTCGCCGGGGTGCTCGGCGTCTGGTGCCGGGTACGCGTCGGCGGGCGCGACCCGGTGGTGGTCGACCTGGGCTGTGGCGCCACGAAGCAGTGGCCGGGCAATCTGGGGCTGGACATCTTCCCGGCCCCGGGGGTGGACGCGGTGGCGGACCTCTCCGGCTCGCTGCCGCTGGCCGACGACTCGGTGGACGTCTTCTTCGCGGTGCACATCCTGGAGCACCTGATCGACTTCCTGCCGCTGGTCGACGAGTGCCACCGGGCGCTCCGGCCGGGCGGCGTGCTGCACATCATGAGCCCGTGGTGGCGGCACGTGAACGCCGTCGCCGACCCGACCCACGTCCGGCTGCTCGACGTGCAGACGTTCAAGGGCGTCTGCCTCCAGCGCCCGCCGGGCACCCCGCGCTGGTATCCCCTGCACGTCGGCTGCGACGGCGCCTCGATCTTCGCCGACCTCACCCCGCTGCCCCCGGACGCGGACGGCCCCACCCCCGCCCACCTGGCCCGTTTCTTCGACTGACCGCCGCCCCTGGCCAGCCGGGGGGGGTCAGCGGCCGAGGGTGCTCTCGCGGGGGGCCAGGCGCCAGGGAGCCGAGAGTTCCCGGGGCGGGGCGGTGCGGTCGCCGTCGATCCGGCCGGCGAGCAGTTCCACCGCCAGCCGGGCGATGCGCTCCTTGTCCGGCGCGATGGTGCTCAGGGTGGGCACGGAGAAGCGGCCGTCCTCGATGTCGTCGAAACCGGCCACCGCCACGTCCTCGGGGACGCGCAGGCCCGCCTCGTGCAGGGCGCGCAGGACGCCCAGGGCGAGGGTGTCGTTGAAGCAGAAGACCGCGTCGGGGCGTACGCCGGAGGTCAGCAGGCCGCGCATCGCGGCGGCGCCGTCCGCGCGGTGCCAGGCCGTCGCGGGCGCCACCAGCCGCTCGTCGTACGGGAGGCCGGCGTCGGCGAGCGCGGCGGTGTAGCCGGCGAGCCGCAGCCGTGCGCTGGCCCCCTCGGGGGTGCGCTGCGAGCCGATGGCGGCGATCCGGCGCCGGCCGAGACCGGCCAGGTGGGCGGTGATCTCCCGGGCGGCGCCCACGTTGTCGATCCCGACGTGGTCGGCGGGACCGTGGTCGACCCGCTCGCCGAGCAGCACCAGCGGGGTGCCGGCCAGCCCGGTGAGGTCCTCGGCGGTGAGCGCCAGCGGGCTGAAGATCAGCCCGTCGATCAGGTGCTCGGTGATGCCCGACGCGACCGCCCGCTCCTGCTCCCGACCGCCGCCGGTCTGGTCGATCAGCACCGTCCAGCCCAGCTCGGCCGCGGCCGTGACGACGTGCCGGGCCAGTTCGGCGAAGTAGGGGATGTCCAGTTCGGGGACCGCGAACGCGATGATCCCGGTGCGCCCCTTGCGGAGGTTGCGCGCGGAGAGGTTGGGCCGGTAGTTCAGCTCGGCGATGGCCTCCTCGACCCGGGCCCGGGTGTCGGGCCGGACGTGCACATAGCCGTTGACCACGTTGGAGACGGTCTTCACCGACACGCCGGCGCGCTCCGCCACGTCCTTCAGCCTGTGCCGCACCACGTCGCCCTCCCCCATGGGGCGCACTTTACCGCGTAGGGGCCTCTTTACAACGTTGCTTACAACGTTGTACAAACCAGGAGCACCAGGTGACCACGGTCACCCGGGACCGGCAACGAGGAAAGGTGGCACCCCCTTGCGGACCGCGCAGCTCACCATCGACCCGGCCTTCGCCGTCGGACCGGCCGACCGGCGGCTCTTCGGCTCGTTCGTCGAGCACATGGGTCGCTGCGTCTACGGCGGGGTCTACGAGCCCGGGCACCCCACCGCGGACCCGCGCGGCCTGCGCGGCGACGTGCTGGAGCTGACCCGGGAACTGGGCGTCTCCGTGGTCCGCTACCCGGGCGGCAACTTCGTCTCCGGCTACCGCTGGGAGGACGGCGTCGGCCCGGTCGGTGACCGCCCCCGCCGGCTCGACCTGGCCTGGAAGACCGTCGAGACCAACGCCTTCGGGCTCGACGAGTTCATGACCTGGGCCGCCGAGGCGGGCGTCGAGCCGATGATGGCCGTCAACCTCGGCACCCGGGGCGTGCAGGAGGCCTGCGACCTGCTGGAGTACACGAACCATCCGGGCGAGACCCAGCTGTCCGACCTGCGCCGCAAGCACGGCGCCGAGGAGCCGTACGGGGTGCGGCTCTGGTGCCTGGGCAACGAGCTGGACGGCCCGTGGCAGGTCGGCCACAAGACCGCCGACGAGTACGGCCGGCTCGCCGCCGAGACCGCCCGCGCCATGAAGATGATCGACCCGTCGATCAGCCTGGTGGCCTGCGGCAGCTCCAACCGGACGATGTCCACCTTCGCCTCCTGGGAGGCGACCGTGCTGGAGCACACCTACGAGCACGTCGACTACATCTCCGCGCACACCTACTACGACCCCTCCGACGGCGACCGGGCCAGCATCCTGGCGTCCGCCGTCGACATGGACAACTTCATCCGCGAGGTCGTCGCCACGGCCGACCACGTGGCCGCCAAGCAGCGGCACCGGCGGAAGCTGAAGATCTCCTTCGACGAGTGGAACGTGTGGTACCAGTCCCGTCTCCAGGCCGACCTGGACCGGCGCGGCTGGGTGGAGGCACCGGCGCTGATCGAGGACGACTTCACCGCCGTCGACGCGGTGGTGGTCGGCGACCTGCTGATCACCCTGCTCCGGCACGCCGACCGGGTCGGGGTGGCCTGCCAGGCCCAGCTCGCCAACGTGATCGCCCCGATCCGCACCCGCACCGGCGGCCCCGCCTGGCGGCAGAGCATCTTCCACCCGTTCGCGCTGACCGCCCGGCACGCCCGCGGCACCGTGCTGCGCACCGAGCCGGTCGGCCCGACCTACGAGACGAAGCGGTACGGCGAGGTCCCCGTGCTCGACACGGTCGCCGTGTACGACGAGGAGACCGGCGAGCTGACCGTGTTCGCGGTCAACCGGGGCTCGGACGACCTCCCCCTGGACATCGACCTGCGCGGGCTGCCGGGGCTGTCCGGTAGATCCCACTTGAGCCTCGCCGCCGGGGACGACCCGACGGCGACGAACACCGAGGCCGAGCCCGACCGGGTGACGCCCCGGCAGCTGCCCGACCCCACCACCGACGGCGGCCGGTGCTCCGTGCGCCTTCCGGCCGTCTCCTGGAACATGCTGCGCTTCTCCCCCACCGGCGGCTGACACCGCACCGGTCCTGAGCAGGCACACTTCATCCCGTCCCTCAAGGAGCGAAACCTCATGATGCAGAACGAAATGAGCCGGCGGCGCCTGCTCGGCCTCGGCCTCGGGCTCGGCGCCGCGGCCTCGTTGACCCTGGCCGGGTGCGGCGGCGACGACGACAGTTCGGGCCCGGCGGCCGGCAACGGCGGCAAGGACTACACCGGCCCGAAGGTGGACCTGAAGCTGTGGAACGGCTTCACCGGCGGCGACGGCGACATCTTCAAGGCGCTGGTGAACCAGTTCAACACCGAGCACCAGAACATCGCCGTCTCGATCGCCACGTACCAGTGGGAGGACTACTACAACAAGCTCCCCGGCGCGGCCTCCAGCGGCGCCGGCCCGGACATCGCGGTCATGCACATGGACCAGCTCGCCACCTTCGCCGCGCGCGGGGTGATCACCGAGCTGGACGACGTCGCCAAGACCCTGGAGCTGTCGGAGGGCGACTTCGCCCCCACCGTCTGGAAGGGCGGGCTCTACAACTCCAAGCGGTACGGCATCCCGCTGGACATGCACCCCCTCGGCTTCTACTACAACAAGGGGGTCATGCAGAAGGCCGGCCTGGACCCGAACAAGCCGCCGACGACGAAGGACGAGTACACCGCCGCGCTGACCGAGCTGAAGAAGTCCGGGGTGCAGGGCTTCTGGGTCAGCCCGTTCCAGTTCACCGGCGGCATGACCTTCTACTCACTGCTGCACCAGTGGGGCGGCAGCGTCTTCGACGCCGAGGCCACCAAGGCCACCTTCAACTCCGACCAGGCCGTCGAGGCGTGCACCTGGCTGACCGACCTGATCAAGCAGGGCCACTCCCCGGCCAACGTCGGCCAGGACGCCGACTACCTGGCCTTCAAGAGCGGCAAGAACGCGTTCAACTGGAACGGCATCTGGCAGATCAACGACCTCAAGAAGAGCCCCGACATCCAGTGGGGCGTCGCGCCCCTGCCGCAGATCGGCACGCAGCCGGCCGCCTGGGCCAACTCGCACAACTTCACGATCGTCAAGCAGCGGGCCAACGACGCCAACAAGGTCTCCGCGGCGAAGGTCTTCATCAACTGGCTCAGCCAGCACTCCCTGGACTGGGCCAAGGGCGGCCAGGTCCCGGCCCGCAAGGCCGTGCGGGACAGCGCCGACTTCAAGGCGCTGGCCGAGGTCAACGCGCTCGCCCCCGAGCTGGAGTACGCGGCCTTCCCGCCGGCGGCCCCGGGCCTCGGTGAGGTCATGACGACCTTCTACAACTCGTTCAACGAGGCGGCGCTGGGCAAGAAGTCGCCGAAGCAGGCGCTGGACGACGGGGTGACCAAGGCGAACAAGCAGCTGGAGGACAACCGCAAGAAGTACGGGAGCTGAGTCCCCGTGGCGGACGTGATCGAGGCGGGGGCGGCGCGTGCTGACGCGCCGCCCCCGGCGGCCGACGCCCCCCGTGGCGGCACCCGGGCGGGCCGGGCCGGGCGGGCGACGCCGTACCTCTTCCTCGCCCCGTACCTGCTCCTGTTCGGGGTCTTCGGGCTGCTGCCGATCCTGCTCGGTCTCTGGCTTTCCGTGCACCAGTGGGACTTCCAGCTGCCCAACCGGCCCTTCGTCGGGCTGGACAACTACAAGGAACTCTTCTCCAGCGACTCGGCCGTCTACGGCGACTGGTGGCAGAGCGTCCGGGCGACGGCGATCTTCACGGTCTTCGCGGTGCCGCTGCTGGTGGTCGTCCCGCTCGGGCTGGCGCTGCTGCTGAACCGCTCGTTCCCGGGCCGGACCTTCTTCCGGGCGATCTACTTTGCGCCGTACGTGCTGGGCGTGGCGGTGATCGGCCTGCTCTGGCGGTTCCTGCTCGACGCCAACCTGGGCCTGGTCAACCGGCTCGCCGGAATGGTCGGGCTGCCGGCCGACACCCCGTGGGTGACGGCCGTGCCGTGGGCCTGGGTCTCGCTGGTCGGGGTGACCGTCTGGTGGACCTCCGGCTTCAACGCGGTGATCTACCTGGCCGGGCTCCAGGACATCCCGCAGGAGCTGTACGAGGCGGCGAAGGTGGACGGCGCGAGCGCCTGGGAACGGTTCCGGCACGTCACGCTCCCCGGGCTGCGTCCGGTGCTGCTCTTCGTGATCACCACGACCGTGCTCGCCTCGGCGAACGTGTTCGGCCAGTCGTTCCTGATCACCCAGGGCGCGCCGGGCACGGAGACCCGCACGGTGGTCTGGTTCATCGTCGAGGAGGGGCTGCGGGACAACGACGCCGGCCGTGCCGCCGCGATGAGCATCGTGTTCGCGCTGATGCTGGCGGTCGTGAGCATCGCCAACTTCCGCCTCTTCCGCTACCGGGAAGACTGAGGGGACCGCCATGACGACGCCCACACGCGCCCCCGCGCCGGCCCCCGCGCCGACCCGCGCCGGCGCCCCGGCGACCGGCCGCGCCCCGGGGAGTGCGCTGCGCCGGACCGCGCTCTACGCCACCCTGGTCGCGCTCGCCCTGGTCTTCCTGCTGCCGCTGCTGTGGATGGTCATCACCTCGCTGAAGACCTACACCGGGGCCCAGCAGATCCCGCCGACCTGGCTGCCGGACCCGATCTCCGGGTACGGCTACGAGCAGATCCTGAACAACTCGGCCAACCCCGTGCTGCGCTGGTTCGCCAACAGCATGCTGGCCGCCACCGCGCACGCGCTGCTGGTGGTGGCGACGGCCTCGATGGCCGCGTACGCCCTGGCCCGGATGCGGTTCCGCGGTCGCGGGGTGCTCTTCGCGCTGATCGTCGGGACGCTGTTCATCCCGCCGACCTCGTTGATCATCCCGAACTTCCTGATCGTCGACGAGCTGAACTGGATCGACACCCTGAGCGTGGTGATCGTCCCCGGGGCGGCGAGCGCGTTCGGGGTGTTCTTCCTGCGGCAGTTCTTCCTCTCCCTGCCCCGGGAGCTGGAGGAGGCCGCGGTGCTGGACGGGGCCAACCAGTGGCAGATCTTCTGGAAGGTGGTGCTGCCGCTGTCCAGGCCGGCGCTGGCCACGCTGGCGGTGCTGTCGTTCCTCACCAACTGGAACGACTTCCTCTGGCCGATCTTCGTGCTGTTCAGCCCGGAGACGCTCACCCTGCCGCCGGGCCTGGGCCTGCTCCAGGGCTCCTACGTCACCGACTATCCGGTGATCATGGCGGGGGCGGTGCTGGCCAGCGTGCCGGTGCTGATCCTCTTCGTGCTCGCCCAGCGGCACATCATCCAGGGCGTCTCCCGCAGCGGGCTGAAGGGATGACGGTCGGGACGACCCGGCGGCGCGGCGCGGCGGCGGTGCTCGCCGCCGCGCTGCTCGTCGCCGGGTGCGGTGGTGGAGAAGAACCTTCGAGCACGGGAGACGACGCGCGCATGTTCACCAACCCGGTCGTACGCACCGACGCGCCCGACCCGCAGGCGATCCGGGTGGGCGACACCTGGTACCTGTTCCACACGAACGCCGGTGGCCGCAACGTCCCGGTGCTCACCTCCCCGGACCTGGTCGACTGGACCCCGGCCGGGGACGCGCTGCCGGAACTGCCGGCGTGGGCGGACGCCGGGAAGACCTGGGCGCCCGAGGCGATCGAGCTGGCCCCGGACCGGTTCGCGCTCTACTACACGGTCGCCGGGCGCGAGTCGGGGCGGCAGTGCGTCGGGCGGGCCGTGGCGGGCGCGCCGCAGGGGCCGTACCGGGACGACTCGACCGGCCCGCTGATCTGCCAGGCGGAGCTGGGCGGGGCGATCGACGCCAGCCCGTTCCGGGACGCCGACGGCAGCCTCTGGCTGCTGTGGAAGAACGACGGCAACGCCATCGGGGTGGACACCTGGATCTGGTCGCAGCGCCTCTCCGACGACGGGCTGCGCCTGGTCGGCGAGCCGACGAAGCTGCTGAAGCAGACCGAGCCGTGGGAGGGCACCCTGATCGAGGGCCCGTTCCTGCACCGCCACGACGGCAGGCTGTTCCTGTTCTTCGCCGCGAACGCCTACGACCGGGCCGAGTACGCGGAGGGCTACGCGATCTGCGAGTCGCCCGCCGGGCCCTGCGTGAAGGCCCCGGAGAACCCGATCCTGAAGACCAACGAGGTCGCCTCCGGGCCGGGGCACGCCTCGATGGTGGTCGAGGACGGGCGCACCTGGCTGCTCTACCACGCCTGGCCACCGAGCCAGGAGGGCACCGTCGACCCGGGCCGCCAGGTCTGGCTCGACGAGGTCGTCTGGAACGACGGCAAGCCCGTCGTCAAGGGCCCGACGGCGGGGCCGCAGCAGAAACCCTGAGCGCCAGGTCGCTGGCGGAGGGCGACCACCACAGGGTTTCCGGGGAGCCCGGCCCGCGCAGGGATCAAGCCTGACCGCCCGGAGCGGGCCGGGCTCCCCGGAAACCCCACCCCGCGACCAGCCGGATCAGACGGAAGCCGGTTCCCGGGAATCCGGGGACAAGGAACGCCAGGCGAGACGGTTGCGTCGGTAGCCGTAGCCGAAGTAGATCAGCACGCCGAGCAGCATCCACGCGGCGAACCGCAGCCAGGTCTCCACCGACAGGTTCAGCATCAGGTAGAAGCAGGCCAGCGCCGAGAAGATCGGCAGCACCGGGGAGAACGGCACCCGGAACGGCCGGTCCAGGTCCGGGCGCTTGCGGCGCAGGACCGGCACCGCGATCGAGACGATCACGAACGCCGCAAGCGCGCCGATGCTGACCAGGTCGGCCAGGGCCGACAGCGGAAGGAAGCCGGCGAGCAGCGCGACCGCCACCGTCATGACGGCCGAGATCCGGTACGGGGTGCCCCAGCGCGGGTGCACCTTCGCGATCGACGGCGGGATCAGCCCGTCGCGGCTGATGGCGAAGCCGATCCGGCCCATGGCCACGAGGTCGACCAGGATCACGCTGGTCAGGCCGGCGACGGCGGCGATGGAGACGAGGATGCCGGCCCACTCGGCGCCGACCGCGTTGAAGGCCGCCGCGATCGGAGCGCCCCGGTCGATCTGGTCGTACGGCACCATGCCCACCACGACCAGCGAGACGCCGATGTACAGCACCGTGGAGATCAGCAGCGTGCCGAGCAGGCCGAGGGTGAGGTCCCGGCGGGGCCGCTTCGTCTCCTCGCCGAGGTTGGCGACCGCCTCGAAGCCGGTGTACGCGAAGAAGACCACCGCGGCGGCGCTGAGCACGCCCACGAAGCCGAACACCGAGGGCTCCAGGCCGAAGAGCGCCTGGGTGACGGGCTGCTTGATGCCGTCCTCGCTGCCGTCGGCGGGCTGCGCCGGCGGGATGAACGGGGTGAGGTTGGCGGCCTTCACGAAGAACAGGCCGGCGACCACGATGAAGACGCAGATGGCGACCTTGACCAGCACCAGCAGGTTGGTCACCCGGGCCGACTCGCGGATGCCGACGATCGCCACGACGCCGAGCAGCAGCACGATGCCGATCGCGCCGACGTTGACGACGCTGCCCTCCTCGCCGAACCAGGCGGTGGGCAGGCCGACGAGTTCGGCCAGGTAGCCGGACCAGCCGCGCGCCACCACCGCCGCGCCGAGGGCGAACTCCAGCAGCAGGTCCCAGCCGATGATCCAGGCGACGATCTCGCCCATGGTCGCGTACGCGTAGGTGTAGGCGCTGCCGGCGGTCGGCACGCTGGAGGCCAGTTCGGCGTAGCAGAGGGCGGCGAGCAGGGCGACCAGGCCGGCGATGCCGAACGAGATCACCACGCCAGGGCCCGCGCTGTCGCGGGCCTCGATGCCGGTGAGCGTGAAGATGCCGGTGCCGATCACGATGCCGATGCCGAAGCCGGTGAGGTCACGGGCGCCGAGCCGGCGCTTCAGGCCGGGCCCGCCGTTCTCGCCGTCGGCCTCGCTCTGCGCGATCACGTCCCCGATCGGTTTGGTACGCAGCACGGACACCGTGGTCACCTCCCACCGTCCGGACCACCCTGGTGGCGGCCGGTGACCGGCGTTGCTACCCAGGGCGGACCCCCCTCAATCCCCACGTCTCGGGCCATTCGGGCCAGCACCCGCCGTGTGCGCTCCGCCACGGCGCGTCCCGTGAGCCCGGCCACTAGGGGGAGCCGGCGTGGACGGACGGATCGATCGCGCCCAGACTCTTGCGCAGAGCCCGTGAGGTGTGAAAATTTCCTACCAGCGGCAGAATGTCAACGGCGAATCTTGCCGTCTGCGCCGCGATGAACCCCTGACACGGGAGCCCCAACGAAGGGACACACCGCATGAAGGCAACTCGGCTCGGAGCCGCCGGGCTGGCCGCCGCACTGCTCGGCGCGCTCGTCGCCGCCACCCCGGCGAGCGCGGCACCCGACGCGGCGACCACCGCCGCCTCCACCACCACCTGCGTCACCGACCCGGCCACGCCGAAGCGGCAGTTCCGGGCCATGTGGATCTCCTCGGTCGTCAACATCGACTGGCCGAGCAAGGCGTCCCAGACGTCGCCGGACCGCGTCGCCACGCAGCAGGCCGAGTACCGCCAGCTGCTCGACCTCGCCGAGCGGCTCAACCACAACGCCGTGGTCGTCCAGATCCGGCCGACCGCCGACGCGTTCTGGCCCTCGCCCCACGAGCCCTGGTCGGAGTACCTGACCGGGGTCCGCGGCGAGAACCCGGGCTGGGACCCGCTGAAGTTCGTGGTCGAGGAGGCGCACAAGCGCAACCTGGAGTTCCACGCCTGGTTCAACCCGTACCGCGTCTCCATGCCCGCCCCGGGCGGCGCCGGCGCCGACATCAACCAGCTCGCGCCCAACCACCCGGCCCGCGAGCACCCCGAGTGGACCTTCGCCTACCCGCCGGCCGGGGTCGCCGGCAGCCGGCTCTACTACAACCCCGGCATCCCCGAGGTCCGCGAGTTCGTGCAGACCGCGATGATGGACGCGGTCAAGCGGTACGACGTCGACGGCGTGCACTTCGACGACTACTTCTACCCCTACCCGAGCGGCACCCACCAGGTGCCCGACGACGCCACCTTCGCGGCGCACAACCGGGGCTTCACGGACAAGGCCGACTGGCGGCGGGACAACATCAACCTGCTGGTCCAGGAGATGAACGCCAAGATCAAGGCCGAGAAGCCGTGGGTGAAGTTCGGCGTCAGCCCGTTCGGCATCTGGCGCAACCAGTCGGCCGACCCGCTGGGCTCGGACACCACCGGCAGCCAGTCGTACGACATCATCTCCGCCGACACCCGCAAGTGGGTCAAGGAGGAGTGGATCGACTACATCGTGCCGCAGCTCTACTGGTACATGGGCCAGTACCCGGCCGCCGACTACACCCGGCTGGTGCCGTGGTGGGCGGACGTGGTCAAGGGCACCCGGGTGCAGCTCTACATCGGGCAGGCCGACTACAAGAGCGGTGACCCGGCCTACGGCTCCTTCTGGATGAACCCGCAGGAGCTGTCCAACCACCTGACGCTGAACCGGCAGTACCCGGAGGTCCTGGGCAACGTCCACTTCTCGGCCGTGCAGGTGCGGGCCAACCGGCTCGGCGCGACCGACATCTACGCCGCCGAGCACTACTCCCGCCCGGCGCTGATCCCGACCATGACGCACCTGCCGAAGAAGCCGCTGCTCATGCCGGTGGTCACCAAGGCCGCGCGGCAGTCCGACGGGGTCCGCCTGAACTGGCTCCAGCCGGCGAACGGCGTGGGCCCGCTCGGCACCGCCACGTCGTACGCGGTCTACCGCTTCGACGGGACCGGCCTGGCCGGCCGGTGCGACTTCGCCGACGCGGCGCACCTCGTCGACACGGTCCGCGCCGACGCGGACAGCCGTACGCAGTCCTGGGTGGACACCACCGCCGAGGCCGGCAAGCGGTACACCTACTACGTGACCGCGCTCGACCGACTGGCGAACGAGAGCCCGGCCAGCCCGCCGGCCTTCGTCCGCTGACGTGACACCGAATGCCCCGGGTGCCCCTGGCGCCCGGGGCATTCGTCTGTTTCGACGCCTGTCACCAAATGTCGGTGGGCACCGCATCCCCCGGACCCATTCATGATCGACACTGTTCGGCACTCCGGTGACCCGCCGGTAACCCCCGTCCCGCCCGCCCATCCCCCGCGGAGGTACCCGTGCCCAAACGCCTCACCACCCTGCTCGCCTCGGCCGCGCTCACGATGCTCTTCGTCTTCGGGGTCTCCTCCCCCGCCGCCGCCGTCACGACCTCGCAGAAGCTGTCCGTCCTCTCCAACTGGACGCAGACGAGCGCCTCCAGCTACAACTCCTGGAACTCCGGCCGGCTCAACCAGGGCGCCTGGGCGGCGTACGGATTCAACTGGTCGACCGACTACTGCTCGTCGAGCCCGGACAACCCGCTCGGCTTCACGTTCAACCTCTCCTGCTACCGGCACGACTTCGGCTACCGCAACTACAAGGCGATGGGCCGGTTCTCCGCGAACAAGGCCCGCCTCGACGACGCCTTCTACGCCGACCTGAAGCGGGTCTGCGCCACGTACAACGCCGCCGTCCGGCCCGCCTGCACCAGCCTCGCCTGGACGTACTACCAGGCCGTCAAGGCCTTCGGCTCGCTCGCCGCCGTGCAGCAGGCCGACATCGACCGCGCCGCCCGGATGAAGGCCGACGCCGAGAGCCGCGCCGCCCTGCGCTGACCGCGCCCGTACGCCCAGGGGTTCGCGTCCCCGGCCAGCCCGATGACGCGGACCCCGACCGGCGGGTCCCACCCGCCGTCAGGCGTGGCCAGTGTGGTGGCGGCGACGGTCCGGGGCGACGGACTGCCGGGGAGCCACACGGGCGTGACCGGCGCCGAACCTCGCCGAGCCGACCGCCAGGTCCGGATGCTCGACGGCGAGGGCCAACGCCGCCGCCTCCTCCAGCCCCAGCTCGGTCCCCTCGCCGTACGCGCCGTCGAAGGTCGCGTCGCCCAACTCCCGGCGCAGCTCCCCCTGCCGCTGCGCCCAGTACCCGCCGTAGATGCCCGGGGCGCAGCGCATGCTCGCCCGGGTCGCCCCCGCCGCGCCGAACAGGCGGGCCGCCGTGAGCCCGTCACCGCCTGCCGCGCAGCGCACGGCCATCGCGTTCAGCGTGTCGCAGGCCCGACCGTGGAAGCCGTGGCTCATCCGCGAGCGCAGCGCCACCTGGAGATGCTCGTGCGCGGCGACCAGGTCCCCGCGCGCCAGGGCGACCATCCCGAGCAGCATGTCGACCGAGCGCCGCCCCCGCTCCACCGGGCGGGCCGCCTCCACCGGGCGGGCCGCGCCCAGCAGCTCGGCCGCCTCGTCCAGGGCGCCCCGCCGCCAGAGCAGCTCGGCCAGGCTGAACACCCCGAAGAGCGCGTCGCCGAGCACCTCCTGGCCGGACGCCCAGTCGATCACCTCGCGGCAGATCCGCTCCGCCTCCGCGAACTGTCCCATGTCGACCAGCGGGGCCGCCCGCCCGGCGAGCACCCGGGCGAGCAGGCCGGCGTCGCCCGCCTGCCGGGCCGCCGCCTCCGCCCGCTGGGAGTAGCGCAGCTCCTCGGCGAACTCGCCGTCCGCGCCGGCATGCAGCGAGTGCATGTGGTACGCCGCCGCCAGCTCGGCGTCCGGGATCCGCTCCCCCGTCTCGGCGATCCGCCCGTACAGCCGGAACAGCCAGAGCCGCCCCTCCCGGGCCAGGCCCCGCTCCCGCCACCACTGGTCGAGGCCCCCGGCCAGCCGCAGGCCGGCCCGGGCACTGCCGCCGGTGGCGCACCAGCGCAGCGCGGCGCGCAGCTCGCCGGCGAGCGGGTCGAGGACGTAGAGCGACAGGGTCACCGGCCGCCCGTCCGGGCCCAGGTGGGCGCGCTCCAGCGCGTGCGTCGACCACGCCACGTGCCGGTTACGGGCCGACCTCTCCTCCCCCGCCTCCGCCAGCCGCCGCGCCGCGTACGCCCGGATCGGGTCCAGCATCCGGTAGGTGCTGCCCGAGGCATGCGGCTCCGCCAGCACCATCGACTTGTCGACCAGCACCGAGAGCGGATCGAGCGGGTCGTCGCCGAGCAGCCACTCCACCGTCGCCAGGTCGACCGGGCCGGCGAAGACCGCCAGCCAGCGCAGCAACCGGGCGGCGCGCGGCCCCAGCGTGCGGTACGACCAGGTGACAGTGGCCTGCATCGTCAGGTGCCGCTCGGTGGCGGAACGCTGCACCGCCCGGACGGCCGGGCTGGGCGGCACCATCCCCACAGCCGCCGCCACCAGGTCCACCGTGTCCGGCCGACCGCCCGGCCGGTCCGGCTCCACCGGCGGGTCAGGGTCCTCCCGGCCCGCGTCGAGGGTGCCCAGCACGTCGTCGAGGCGCTCGGCGAGCTGCCCGACGGAGAGCACCCGCAGCCGGGCGGCGGCCAGCTCAATGGCGAGCGGCAGCCCGTCCAACCGACGCACCACCCGCCGCAGGTCGGCCGACTCGCCCGGATCCGGCGGCCGGCCGCCCCGGGCCGCCGCCGTCCGGTCCAGCAGCAGCGCGACCGCGTCGCTCTCCGCCCTGTCCACCGGCGGGTCGACCGACAGCGACGGGATCCGCCAGACCACCTCGCCCGGCAGGCCGAACGACTCCCGGCTGGTGGCGAGCACCCGGACGCCCACCCCGCCGGCGAGCAGCCGGGAGATTACGTCGGCCGAGGCGGCCGGCTGGGCGTCGCAGGTGTCCAGCAGGACGAGCATCCGGCGCGCGGCCGCGTACTCCACGAGCGTGTCGACCATCGGGCGGCCCGGCTCGGGACGCAGACCGAGCACGGCGGCGACCTCGAACGCCACCAGACCCGGGTCGGTGACCGCGGCGATGTCGACGAACCAGACACCGTCCGGATGGGACTCCACCAGGTCGACGGCGAGCTCCACGGCCAACCGCGTCTTGCCCGCACCCCCCGCGCCGAGGACGGTGACCAGCCGGTGCGCCTCCACCAGCTGCTTCAGCTCGGTCCGCTCGGCGTGCCGGCCGACGAACGAGGTGACCGGGGTCGGCAGGTTGTGCGCGGACGCGTCGGCGGTGCGGGGCCGCGGGAACTGCCGCTCCAGGCCGGGCGCGACCAGTTGGAAGAGCCGCTCCCGGTCGTCGAAGCCGCGCAGCCGGTGCAGGCCCAGGTCGTGCAGGGACACGTCGGGCGGCAGCGGCTCCGCGTGCCGCGCCGTCGACGCCGAACAGAGCACCTGGCCGCCGTGGGCGGCCGCGGCGATCCGGGCCGCGCGGTGCACCTCCGGGCTGACGTACTCGCCGTCGCGCGGCTCCGCCCAGCCGGTGTGCAGCCCCATCCGGACCCAGGGCATGGCCTCGGCGGTGGGCCACTCGTGGCTGGCCAGCGCCCGCTGCGCGGTCAGGCAGGCGGTCAGCGCGGCCGTCGCGTCGGGGAAGGCGAGGAAGAACGAGTCCCCCTCGGTCAGCAGCTCCGCGCCCTCGGTCGCGGCGATCGTGCGGCGCAGCAGGCGGCGGTGCTCCCGCAGCACCGGGCGGTAGTCCGGGCCGAGCAGCTGGGCCAGCCGGGTGGAGCCCTCGATGTCGGTGAAGACGAAGGTCACCAACCCGCTCGGAAGGTGGATCCGTGGCGACATGGTGGAACCTCCGCCCGTGACGTCGGACTCATGCTGCCTGATACCGGACCATCACGCATCGTGAGAACGGTCGGCCGGAGCCGACTGCGGGCCCGCAGGTCAGCAGCCGCAGCCACCGCCGCAACAACCCCCACCGGCCGGCGCCGGCGCGCCACCGGCCGCGCCGCCGCCCCGGCCGGTGACCGCGACGGTGGAGAGGAGCTTGACCGTGTCGGTGTGCCCCTGCGGGCAGGACGCCGGCTCAGCGGCCTGCGACATCGGGCGGTTGACCTCGTAGGTGTCGCCGCAGGCGCGGCAACGGAACTCGTACCGGGGCATGGCACCAGGGTACGACCGGTCCTGACGTACGGGGGGACATGGGTGATACTCAACTTGTGGTGGACGGCGAGGACAGGACGACCCTTCGGCCCCTGCGGCCGGCGGCACCGATCGACGGGCCGCTCGCCGGTTCCGGCGCCGCGCCCGAACCCGCGACGCGGTTGCCGCGTCCCCGCCGCCCCTGGCTGAGATCCACCGCCGCCGGCGACACGAAGCCGGCCACCGAGGCCAAGCCGGCGACCGAGGCCACCGCCGAGAAGGCGAAGCCGGTCGACGAGGCGAAGCCGGCCACCGGCACCAGGCCGGTCACCGAGCCCACCGCCGAAGCGAAGGCGGCGGAAGAGGCGAGGCCGGCGGAAGAGGCGCAGTCGGCGGAAGAGGCGAAGTCGGGCGACGGGCCGGCCGCCGACGCGAAGCCGGCCACGACCGGGAAGCCGGACGACAGCGCCAGCACGACCGGGAAGCCGGGCGACAGCGCCGCCACGGCCGCGAAGCCGGACGACGGAACCGCAGCCGGCCCTGACACGAAGGCCGGCGGCGCGGCCGGGGCCTCCACGACCGGGCCCGGGGCGAAGACCGGTGACGACGCCGGCGCCGCGTCGGCCACGGGCGCGGGCGACCTCGCGAAGACGAAGGTCGACGTGCCCGCCACGAAACCGGCCACCGGGCCCCGGCGCCGCCGGGTGCAGTTCGCGCACGCCGTACGCCGGCCACCGCACCGCGTCGCGATGGGCGCCGCCCGCGCGACCCGGGACTGGTCACGGCGGCCCAGTGGGCGACTCACCCTGCCCGGGGTGTTCCTGCTCGCCCTGGTCGCGGCGACGGCTGCGGCGGGTGCGCTGCTGGTGCCCGCGACGGCCCGGGGACCCCGTCCGGTCGCGGTCGACGCCACCTCCACCGCGCCGACCACCGTTCCGCAGGCGCCGCTGCCCGGCGGGACCCCACTGCCCGGCGGCACGGTGCTGCCCGGTCAGACGCCACTGCCCGGCGGCACGGTGCTGCCCGGCGGGACGGTGCCGCCCGGTCCGCTCCCCGGCGGGATCACCGGCCGGCCGTCGGACGCGCTGGCCGGCTGGGCCGCCCAGGTCGGGCCGAAGGTCGGCATCTCGCCGGTGGCCGTGCAGGCGTACGGCTACGCCGAGGTGGTGCTCGCCCAGACCAACCGCAGCTGCGGGCTGAGCTGGACCACCCTGGCGGCCATCGGGTTCGTCGAGTCGGGGCACGGCCAGGCCAACAACGCGACGCTCCGCCAGGACGGCAAGGCGCTACCTGAGATCATCGGTCTGCCGCTCGACGGGCAGGGCGGCCGGATGCGGATCCCCGACACGGACCGCGGCGTGATGGACAAGGACCCGATCCTCGACCGGGCGGTCGGGCCGATGCAGTTCATCCCGACGACCTGGCAGGAGATCGGCGCCGACGCCGACAACGACGGCGTCAAGGACCCGCACGACCTGGACGACGCCGCCCTCGCCGCCGGCAACTACCTCTGCAAGGGCGGCCGGAACCTGACCATCCCCGCCGACTGGTGGAACGCGATCCTGTCCTACAACGACGTCCGCCGGTACGCCCAGGATGTCTACGACACCGCCAACCGGTACGGACAGGCGAGCCGCACGTGAAGTGATCGTCTGCATACATTGGAGAACTGGACACTTCCCCCGGGCAGCGGTTAGCGGCAAGCTAGACGGGTGATGGTGCGCGAGTGGGACCCCAGGACCGCGTCGTCCGTCGAGATCGCGTCGCTGCTGGACACGCTGAACGCGGTCCTGGCGGCCGATCTGCCGCAGGACCCGCCGTGGCGGGAGAGTTCCATGCGGGAATACCTCGCCGAGGTGATGCCCGGTGAGCGGCGGATCTCCTGGGTCGCCCAGGCGGAGCCGGCGGCCGACGGCAGCCCGGGGGCGATCCTGGGCCACGTGCACGTGCTGCTGCTCGGTGACATCGGGGTGCTGGAGGTGCTGGTGCACCCGGCGGAGCGGCGCACGGGCCTCGGGCGGGACCTCGTCCTGACCGCCGCCAGGCGGGTCTACCAGGAGGGTTTCCAGTCGATCGGGGTCGAGGTGGTCGGCGACACGCCGGCCGTCGCCTTCTACGAGTCGCTCGGCTTCTCGAAGGAGTACGTCGAGACCCGCAGCGTGCTGGACCTGTCCGGGGTGGACTGGGCCGAGCTGTCCGAGATGGCCACCGGCATCGGCGCGGGCTACCACCTGGAGTTCCACCCCGGCGGCCCGCCGGACGAGCTGATCGAGACGTACGCGCGGGCCAAGGCGGAGGTGCGCGACGTCGAGGACGGCGAGCTGCGCCCCAGCTCCTACGACCCGCAGCGGCTGCGCGACAGCCTGGACTGCCTGCACCGGCGGGGCATGAAGCCCTACATCGTGCTCGCTCTGCACGAGCAGACCGGTGAGGTCGCGGGGCTGACCGAGGTGGTCGTGCCGGTCCAGCATCCCACCCGCGCCGACCAGTACGACACCATCGTCGTGCAGGACCACCGGGGCTACGGCATCGACCGGGCGATCAAGGCGCGGATGCTGATGGAGCTGCGCTCGGCGGAGGCGGAGCTGACCGAGGTGCAGACGTGGAACGCGCAGGCCAACGAGGCCATGCTCAAGGTCAACGCCGAGTTGGGCTACCGCCCGGACCGCGAGTGGTGCGAATACAGCATCGACGTGGCCGAGCTGGTGCACCGCCTCGACGCCGGACGCTGACCGGAACGTTCACGAAACTGTCCGGTGGGGGATGGACGGCGGTCAGCACCGACCCTTAACGTGCGTTAGTTCCCCGCCCACCCATCGTGGAGGCCTCATGCGCCCGCGCCGCACTCTTGCCGCGCTCGCGACCGCCACCGCCGCCGTGACCGTCGCGGCTGTCGGCGTCGCACCCACCGCGGCCAGCGCCGCGCCCACCGACCTCTTCATCTCCGAGTACGTCGAAGGCTCGTCGAACAACAAGGCGATCGAGCTGTTCAACGGCACCGGCGCCGCCGTCGACCTGGCCGCCGGCGGCTACCAGCTCCAGTTGCACTTCAACGGCTCCACCACGCCGACGAACCTGGCCCTCACCGGCACCGTCGCGGCCGGCGACGCCTTCGTCCTCGCCGCCGCCTCGGCCGCGCCGGGCATCCTGGACCGGGCCGACCAGACCACCAGTGCCAGCCTGTTCAACGGCGACGACGCGATCGTGCTGCGTCGGGGCGGCACCGTGCTCGACTCGATCGGCCAGGTCGGCGTCGACCCGGGCACCGAGTGGGGCACCGGCGTCACCAGCACCGCCGACAACACACTGCGCCGGTCGGCCGCCGTGACCTCGGGCGACACCGACCCCTCCGACGCGTTCGACCCGGCCGCGCAGTGGGCCGGCTTCCCCGTGGACACGTTCGACGGCCTCGGCGCGCACGTCGTCGACGGCGGCGGACCGGTCGACGCGCCCGCCACGCTGACCTGCGGCCCGGCGCTGGTGACCTCGGTCGGCACGGCGGCCACCCGGGAGGTCACCGCCACCGACCCGGACGACCGCATCGTCGACCTGGCGGTCACCTCCGTCGACCCGACCCCGGCCGCCGGCTCCGTCAGCCGCTCGGCGGTCACCCCGGCCGACGCGGTCGGCGGCACCGCCCGCGCCACGGTCGCCACGAGCCCCGACCTGGCCGCCGGGGCGTACACCGTGGTGCTGACCGCCACCGACGCGGACGGCGGCACCGCCACCTGCACCCTGGCCGTGCAGGTGACCCGGGAGCTGACCGTCGGCGAGGTGCAGGGCCCGACCAACGACGCAGAGTCCGGCCCCGCCGACCGGTCGCCGCTCGCGCCGGGGACCGGCAACGGGACCAGCAGCACGCTGTACGACGTACGTGGCGTGATCACCCAGCGGACCCTCGCGCGCGACTCGTCGGGCCGCGACCAGAACGGGTTCTTCCTGCAGAGCCGTAGGGACGCCACCGACGGCGACCCGACCAGCTCGGACGGCATCTTCGTCTTCATGGGCTCGTTCACCTCTTTGATCGGCGGCTACGTGCCGACGGTCGGCGACGAGGTGGTGCTGCGCGCCCGGGTCTCCGAGTATTTCAACTTCACCCAGCTCTCCGGCGCGTCGCTGGTGCGCCGGATCGCCTCCGGCGTGGACGTGAACGCCGAGGTCCAGGTGACCGACGCGGTGCCGCCGGTCGAGGTGGCGGCGGCGCAGCGCTTCTTCGAGCGGCACGAGGGCGCCCGGCTGCGGATACGGGCCGGCAGCGGCGCGGTGAGCGGGCGCAACGTCTTCGCCTCCACCGCCGACGCCGAGATCTTTGTGATCGACCGGGACGACCCGCTGCTCGACCGCGCCGACCCGTACGCCCGCCGGGTGTTCCGGGACGCGCACCCGCTCGACAACGACCCGGGCCGCCGCTTCGACGACGGCAACGGGCAGCGCGTCCTGCTCGGCAGCATGGGCGTGAAGGGCACCACGGGCGACAGCGCCACGCTGCTCCCGCCCGCGCGCACGTTCGACACGCTGACCGCCGACGCGGTCGGCGGGCTGTACTACTCGTTCGAGAAGTACGGCGTGCAGGTCGAGGCGGCGGCATTCACGGGCGGGGCCGACCCGTCGACGAACAACCCGCCGAAGCCGGCCAACCGGTCGGAGGAGGTCGCGGTCGCGACCTACAACGTCGAGAACCTGTACGACTACCGTGACGACCCGTTCGACGGCTGCGACTTCGCCGGCAACGCCGGCTGCACCGGGGTGCGTCCGCCGTTCGACTATGTGCCGGGCAGCGAGCAGGAGTACCGCGAGCAGCTCGTCGCGCTGGCCGACCAGATCACCACCGACCTGCACTCCCCGGACCTGATCCTGGTGCAGGAGGCCGAGGACCAGGACATCTGCTCGGTCTCCGGCGGCGCGCTGGTCTGCGGCACCACGGACAACGCCGACGGCGCGCCGGACAGCCTCCAGGACCTGGCGCTGGCCATCACGGCCGCCGGTGGCCCCGCCTACCAGGCCGCGTACGACCGCACCGGCGCGGACGCCCGGGGCATCACCGCGGCCTTCCTGTTCCGCACCGACCGGGTGTCGCTGGCGGCGCCCACCGCCGGCGACCCGCTGCTGGGCTCGGCTCCGACCGTCCAGTACCGGGGGGCGGCGCTGCCGGGCAACGCGGACGTGCAGAACCCGAAGGCGCTCAACGCGGTGCTTCCGGACGACGTGGACACGTCCACCGGCAAGGACGGGAACAACGTCTTCACCCGCGCGCCGCAGCTCGGCAAGTTCACGGTCGCCGCCGCGCCCGGCTCCGCCGAGCGTTACACGCTCTGGGCCGCGAGCAACCACTACTCGTCCGGGCCGGACAGCCGGGTCGGGCAGCGCCGGGAGCAGGCCGCGTACGGGGCCGCGATCGTCACCGCGATCGAGGCGTCGGACCCGCACGCGCGGGTGGTCTACGGCGGGGATCTGAACGTCTTCCCCCGCCCTGACGATCCCATCGCGACGGCGGCGGATCCCACCCCGTCGGACCAGCTCGGGCCGCTGTACGAGGCGGGCATGCGCAACCTGTGGGACGACCTGCTCGCCGACGCGCCGTCGTCCGCCTACTCGTACAGCTTCGAGGGGCAGGCGCAGACGCTGGACCACCTGTTCGTGAACGGCGCGCTGCACCGGGACCTGGTGCAGATGCGGGCCGCGCACGTCAACGCCGACTGGCCGGCCGACCACGCGGCCGACGGCAGCCGGGGTTCCAGCGACCACGACCCGCAGGTGGCCCGCTTCCGCTCCCGCGCGTCGCTGAGCGTCGGCGACGCGTCGGTGGTCGAGGGCGACCGGGGCACCCGGCCGCTGACCTACACGGTCACGGTGTCGCGCCCGCTGTCCCAGCCGGTGCTGCTCTGCGCCGCCACCTACGGCACCACGGCCCAGGCGGGCGCCGACTACGACCCGTACGTCGGCTGCAAGGTCCTGGCCGCCGGGCAGACGTCGCTGGCCTTCCCGGTGACCGTACGCGGTGACCGGAAGCGGGAGGCCGACGAGAAGGTGAACCTGGTCGTGGCCGGGGTGCCCGGCCTGCGGCTGGCCGATCCGCTCGCCGTGGGCACCATCACCGACGACGACTGACGTCACACCGGAGCCCACCCGACGGCCCGCCGCCCAGGAACGTCCTGGCCGGCGGGCCGTCCGCTCACCACGGGAAGCCCGGGCCGGGCAGCCGCGACGGCGGGGGCACGCGCGGTGGTGGAGGCACCCGCGGCGGCGGGGGCACGCTGCGGTACTTCGCCACCCGCACCTCCCACTGGCTGCGCCGCCGCATGGCGTCGCGGACCCGGCGGTCGCGGTAGAACGTCTCCGGCGGGCGGGCCAGCCCGTAGATGTCCGCCCACCACTCGCCCGGCTCGGGGTCGAGAATGGTGTCCAGGTGCGAGGGGTAGCGACGCCCCGCCCCGTCGCGGGTGTCCTGCCAGTCCCGCATCGGCTTCAACACCCGCCCGAACTCGTCGACGACGGCCAGCCGGAACCCGGCGACCCCGATGATGCGGCGCAGAAGCAGGATGCTCGGCACCATCCGGCCGGCCTCGATCCGCCCGACGGTGGAATGGTTCACCCCGGCCCACCGGGCCAGCTCCCGCTGGCTGAGGCTGGCATGCCGCCGGACCGCCCGGACGATGCCCGCAGCCGGCCACGGGGTGTCGAACGGCTCGGTCAGCAGCACGGGCGGCTCGCGCGATCCCGCCCCCTGATCGGTACCCACCGCCTGATCGCCGCCCGACGGCCCGACGGCACCCGACGGCCCCGCGGCACCGGACAACTGGTCGGAACCAGCCGGACGGTCGGGATCCCGGTCAGTTTCCGGTTGGGCGGGAAGCTCGGTCATCCCGTCACGCTCCCGGCTGCGATGCCTCTCCCGCAATCCCGCCCGCTGCGCCTGTGGATAACTCAGCCACCTGTGGAAAACCGACGACCGGTCCTTCCCCCCACACCCCTGGGCGCATTCAGCTAGGCAGTAACGCGCTGTAACAGGAGCGGTCTTTCCGCAGCCGCCTACGCTAAGTGATGGAAAATCCGGCCCTGAACGACCCTCGATCACCATCGCTGACGGCCACAACGCCATGACCAGCGACTTCCGTGTGGGCCCTCCTCAGGAGCGACGAACCTCTGCACGCCCTTTGCTCTGCATCCCCATACGCAACAGGCACTATGGGTTACTGGCGCATATGGGAATGCAGAGCAAAGCGTCCGGAGGGCGGTGGGATCCGGGGCGCAGGTCGAGTACTCAGCGTTACTGTCAGGAATTCTGACATGCGGAGCAGGCGTCTACTCGAAGCCGGCCCGCTCCGCTGCCCCGACCGGGTCGGAGACCGAAGGGGTCGGACCGGATCAGGGCGCGCCCGAACGGGCCGCGCCGGGCAGGACCAGCCCGCGCCGGGTCGCGCCGCACTGGGCCAAGCCGCGCCGCGCCGGGGCGGGTCGCGCTGGGGCGGGTTGGGTCAGTAGCGCTGGCGGAGGAGTCCGGCGGCCTCGACCGCCCAGTAGGTGAGGATGATCTGCGCGCCGGCCCGGCGGATCGAGGTGAGCGTCTCCAGCATCACCCGCTCCCGGTCGATCCAGCCGTTGGCGGCAGCCGCCTCGACCATCGCGTACTCGCCGGAGACCTGGTAGGCGGCGACCGGGACGTCCACCGCCGCGCGGACCGCCGACACCACGTCGAGGTACGGCAGGGCCGGCTTGACCATCACCATGTCGGCGCCCTCGGCGACGTCCAGCTCGACCTCGCGCAACGACTCCCGCAGGTTGGCGGGGTCCTGCTGGTAGGTGCGGCGGTCGCCCTCCAGGGCCGACTCCACCGCGTCCCGGAACGGGCCGTAGAAGGCCGAGGCGTACTTGGCGGCGTACGCCAGCACGGCGACGTCCTGGTGGCCCGCGGCGTCGAGCGCCCGGCGTACCACGGCGATCTGGCCGTCCATCATGCCGGACGGCCCGACCACACCGACCCCGGCGGCGGCCTGGGCGACCGCCATCTCGGCGTACGCCTCCAGCGTCGCGTCGTTGTCGACGCCACCGTCGGGGGTGAGCAGGCCGCAGTGGCCGTGCGAGGTGAACTCGTCCAGGCAGAGGTCGCTCATCACCACAGTGGCGTCGCCCACCTCCGCCACGACGTCGCGGATCGCGACGTTGAGGATGCCGTTCGGGTCGATCCCACCGGAGCCGGTGGCGTCCCGCCGCTCCGGCACGCCGAAGAGCATGATCCCGCCGACGCCCGCCTGGACCGCCTCGGCCGCGGCCTTGCGGAGCGAGTCCCGGGAGTGCTGGAGCACCCCCGGGAGCGACGCGATCGCCCGCGGTTCCGTCAACCCCTCCCTGACGAACATCGGCACGACCAGCTCGGCCGGGTCGACGCGGGTCTCGGAGACCAGCCGCCGGATGGCCGCGTTGCGGCGCAGCCGGCGGGGCCGGATCTCGGGGTACGGCATCACGGACCTCCTGCTACGACTACCGGAACCTCAGGGCGGTCGGCCCCTGCACCTTCGAGCCACGGCGCTGCTTCGCCGGCATGGCGGCGAGCTTCTCGCGCAGCTCGACGGCGTAGGCGGCGAGCGCCTCCACCAGATCGGGGACCGAGGCGTGCGGCGGCTGGACGTCGACCCGCAGGCCGAACTCCGTCGCGGTCTCCGCCGTCTTGGGCCCGATCACTGCAACGACGGTACGGGCGTGCGGCTTCCCCGCGATACCCACCAGATTGCGCACCGTCGAGCTGGACGTGAAGAGCACCGCGTCGAAGCCACCCGACTTGATCGCGTCCCGGATCTCGGCGGGCGGCGGGGCGGCCCGTACCGTCCGGTAGGCGGTCACGTCGTCGACCTCCCAGCCGCGCTCGGTGAGCCCGGCGGCGAGGGTCTCGGTGGCGATGTCGGCGCGCGGCAGCAGCACCCGACCGACCGGGTCGAGGATCTCGTCGTGCGGCGAGAACTCGGCGAGCAGCCCCTCGGAGGACTGCTCCCCCGACGGGATCAGCTCGGGCTGGATGCCGAACGCGCGGACGGCGTCGGCGGTCGCCTCACCGATACAGGCGATCTTGACGCCGCCGAAGTGCCGGGCGTCGAGGCCGTGCTCGGCGAACTTCTCCCAGACCGCGCGGACCGCGTTCACCGAGGTGAAGATCACCCAGGCGTACCGGCCGTCGACCAGGCCCTTGACCGCCCGCTCCATCTGGGCCGGGGTGCGCGGCGGCTCGACCGCGATCGTCGGCACCTCGCAGGGGATGGCCCCGTACGCGCGCAGCCGGGCGCTCATCACGCCGGCCTGCTCCTTGGTGCGGGGCACGAGGACCTTCCAGCCGTACAGCGGCCGGTTCTCCCACCAGCTCAGCTTGTCCCGCTGGCCCACGCCCTCGCCGACGGTGAGGACCACCCGGCCGGTGAAGCCGAGCGCCGCCGCGACGAACGAGTCGACGGTCGACGTGGTGGTGTACTGCGTCTCGCCGGTGCCGTCGCCGGTCACCCCGACGCCGGTGGTGCCCTCCACCCCGGCCGCGAGCAGCCCGTCGCGGATCGCGGCGAGGTCGCCGGCGTCCACGGCCAGGGCCAGCGAGCCCCGGCCGACGGCTGCGGCCAGCGCGTCGAAGTCCAGCGTGCTGACGTCCTCGACGTCGGCCGCCGTCCGTACGCCCGGCAGCGGCACGCCCGCGTAGGTCGCCACCCCCTCGGCCTGGCCGACCCCGGGAACCACCTCGAAGTGTGCGGCGGTCCGCGCGACCGCCTGCACCTCCTTGACGACCGAATCGTGGCCGAACGGGTCGCCGGCGACCAGGTGCACCGCGTTCAGCCCGGAACGGGCCGCCGAGATCAGCACCTTCGCCACGTCACCCGGCGCGCCCTCCGCCGGAGTGAACTGGGCGTCTTCCCTGGCCTGGGCGCGGACGGCGTCGAGCAGCGACTCGGGGACTCCCCGGTCGTACACCACCTGGTCGGCGTCGACCAGAGCGTCGTGCGCCCGGCGGGTCAGCAGGCCCGGGTCGCCGGGACCGGCCCCGACGAAGGCGATGCGGCCTACGGGCTTACGGGTGCGGGTCATTCTGTGCTCCCAAATTGCTGGGTCCCCGGGCCGGCGTGTCCATCGTGGCCGAGGATCGAGTCGGCGCCGAGGTCGAGGAGTTCGGCGGCGAGTGCCTTGCCGATCTCCGCCGCGTCGGCGAGCGTTCCGGTGCGGGACAGCCGGAGGTCTCTCGTACCGTCCGGACTGATCACCGCCCCGCGCAGATAGATCTCCTGGACGAAGTCACCCTCGACGCCCGAGCCGGTTGGCTCGCCTTCGGCGACGACGGCGTAGGCGGCGACCGGGGCGGAGCATCCGGCCTCCAGGGTGGCCAGCAGCGCCCGCTCCGCGGTGACCGCGGCGTGGGACGGTGCGTGGTCGAGCACGGTGAGCAGCTCGACCAGGTCCGTGTCGTCGGCCCGGCACTCCACCGCCAGCGCGCCCTGGGCGGGCGCGGGCAGCATCAGCATCGGGTCGAGCGTCTCGGTGATCACGTCGGTACGCCCGAGCCGGGCCAGCCCGGCCCGGGCCAGGACGACCGCGTCGAGGTCGGCCTCCGGGCCGAGCACCCGCGCGAGGCGGCTGTCGACGTTGCCGCGGATCGGGGTGACCTCCAGCGGCATCCCGAGGGCGTGCAGCTGGGCGATGCGGCGCAGCGCTCCGGTGCCCACGGTCGCGCCGGAGGGCAGCTCGGCGAGCGTCCGGCCGTCCCGGGCGACAAGCGCGTCCCGCGGGTCCTGCCGCATCGGCACCGCCGCGATGTGCAGCCCGGCCGCCGCTGCGGTGGGCAGGTCCTTGTAGGAGTGCACCGCGAAGTCGATGGTGCCGGCGGTCAGGGCGTCCCGCAGGGCGGAGACGAAGACGCCGACGCCGAGCCGGTGCACCGGCGCGGAGGAGCGGTCGCCGGCGGTGACCACCTCGACCAGCTCGACGGGCCGGCCGGTGGCGGCGGTCAGGGCCTCCGCGACGTGGCCGGACTGGGCCATCGCCAGTTTGCTGCCCCGGGTACCGAGGCGCAGGGGCGTGCTCATCGCTCACCTCCGAGGGGCGGGACGTCGGCGGAACCCGTCGACGGCAGATTGTCGGCGTGACCGACGGGCGGCGGGACGTCGGCGAGGCCGAACGGCGGCGGAAGGTCGGCGAGGCCGAACGGCGGCGCGGCGTCGCCGGCCACGATGTCGGGGACGCTGTCGACCGGGGACGTCTGCGGCACCTTGAGGTCGAACAGCTCGCGCAGCAGGGCCGCGTACTGGTCGCCGCCGGGTTCGGCCGCCAACTGGCGCACCCGCACGGTCGGCTGGTGCAGCAGCCGCTGCACCACCCGGTGCACCGTCCGGGCCACCTCGGCGCGCTGGTCGTCGGTGAGGTCCGGGCGGCGCTGGGCGAGCCGGCGCAGCTCGGCGCCGACCACGTCGTCGGCGCGGCCACGCAGGGCGGCCACCGTGGGCGCCACGTCGGCGCCGCGCAGCCAGGTGAGGAAGGCGTCGACCTCGCCGGCCACGATCCGCTCGACGGCGGCGGCATCGGCGGCGGCGGGCCCGTCGGCGAGCAGCGTCGCCATCCGGTCGATGTCGATGACCTCGACGCCGGGCAGCTCGGCGACGCCGGCCTCCACGTCGCGCGGCACGGCCAGGTCGAGCAGGACCAGCGGCCCCCGGCCGGGGTCGCGCCCGGCGAGCGCCCGGGTCACCACGTCACGGGTGAGGACCGCTTCGGTGGCCGCGGTGGCGGCCACTACGATGTCCACTGTGGAGAGCACGGTGGTCAGCTCCGCCATCGGCGTCGCGCTGGCCCCGTACGCCTCGGCCAGCCGGACGGCCCGGTCGGCGCCCCGGTTGGTGACCGTGAGCGGCCCCGCGCCCAGCCGGGACAGCGTGGCGACGCTCAGCGACCCCATCGCGCCCGCGCCAACCACGAGCGCGGGACGGCCGGCGAGGTCGCCGTCGAGGTGCCCGGCGGCCAGCTCCAGCGCGGCGGTCACCACGCTCTGGCCGGCCCGGTCGATCCCGGTCTCCGCGTGCGCCCGCTTGCCGACCCGCAGCGCCTGCTGCATCAGCTCGTGCAGCAGCCGCCCGGCGGTGTCGGCCCCGGTCGCGGAATGGTAGGCGTCCCGGAGCTGGCCGAGGATCTGCGCCTCGCCGACGACCATCGAGTCGAGCCCGGCGGCGACCCGGAAGACGTGGTCCACGGCGGCGGCGTCGAAGTGCACGTAGAGGTGGTTGGCGAGCGCGGCGGGCTGGCAGCCGGCCTGGTCGGCCAGCACCGCGCAGATGTCGCCGAGGCCGCCGTGGAAGCCGGACACGGCGGCGTAGACCTCCACCCGGTTGCAGGTGGAGACGATCACGGCCTCGGTCACGTACGGCTGGGCGACCAGGCGGTCCAGGGTGCGGGTGAGGTCCGCGGGGCCGACCGCGAGCTGCTCCAGCGTGGCGACGGGAGCGGTGCGGTAGGACGCGCCGACGACGAGCAGTTTCACGTGCCGATCGCCTCCTGCGGGTCGGTGACGGCGAGCCCCCCGGGCAGGGCGGTCAGGGCGGACCCACCGGTGGCGGGCAGCGCGGTCAGCGATGCCTTGCGGTGCTCGTGGAAGGACAGGATCTGCAGCTCGATCGCGAGGTCGACCTTGCGCACGTCGACCCCCTCCGGAACCGAGAGTACGCACGGGGCGAAGTTCAGGATGCTCGTCACACCGACGGCCACGAGCTGGTCCGCCACCGCCTGGGCGGCCGGGGCCGGGGTGGCGATCACGCCGATGGCGATGGCCTCCTCGACGGCGACCCGGGGCAGCTCGTCGATGTGCCGGACGACCAGCCCGCTGATCTCCTCGCCGACCCGGGCGGGGTCGGCGTCGAAGAGGGCGGCGATCCGGAAGCCGCGGCTGGCGAAGCCGTCGTAGCCGGCGAGGGCGTGACCGAGATTACCCACGCCGACCAGGGCGACGGCCCGCCGCTGGGTGAGCCCGAGCACGTACTCGATCTGGTCGACCAGCAGCGCCACGTCGTAGCCGACGCCACGGGTCCCGTACGAGCCGAGGTGCGAGAGGTCCTTGCGGAGCTTCGCGGAGTTCACGCCGGCGGCGCTGGCCAGCCCCTCGCTGGACACGGTCTCGTGGCCGGTTTCGGCGAGGTTGTGCAGGGCACGGAGGTATTCCGGGAGCCGCGCGACGGTCGCCTCCGGCAGATCCGGGAGCGCCGGTACGGCACCGGCTCGGCCGGGCGCGCCAGGGTGACGGTGCTGACTCATGAGACTCCGTGCGGTGCGATCCTCGGCCAACTCGGGCGGCCGGCCGTTTCGGGATCCCCGCTGGCGACCGAGATTGCCGGCTGTGCTAGCAGGGCGCGTCGGAACTACAGAGTAGGCGCTTGTGAACGCGTGCACAAATCGCGATCTTGATAGCTCGCGACGCGGCTTCACCAGCCCCTCCATTCCGCAAGATCGATCCAGTGGCCGCCGCCGGCCACCGCCCGGCCTCCGGGCGGTGGCGATGGTGCCGGTAGCGCCGATTATTGCTCAATTACGACTTCTCTGACCAATCGCGCGGCCCACGGCTCGCCCACGATCCGGTCACGGTAGGGCCAGCCCTACGCCGCAGAGGCGGGCCGACGGGATGGGTCGGCGGCCCCGCGCTGCCTAGCCTCTTGACATGACCGCCGTACCCGTCGCCGCCGATCAGCCCGTGCCGGCGCCGACCATCTCCCGACAGCTCCTGCTGGACTCCGGCTACGTGCTGCTGGGCCTCCCGCTGGCCCTGGCCAGCTTCGTCGTCCTGCTGGTCGGCCTGGCCGCCGGGCTGGGGCTGGTCGTGACGGTGATCGGCCTGCCGATCCTCAGCGGCACCCTCTACGCCGCCCGGGGCCTCGCCGACATCGAGCGCCTCCGCCTGCCCACCGTGCTCCACCAGGCCCGGATCCGCCCCCAGTACCGGCTCCCGGAGCCCGGCGCGAGCGCCTGGCGGCGGATCTTCGTGCCGATGGGGGACGCGCAGTCCTGGCTCGACCTGGCGCACGGCATCCTCAAGCTGATCGTGGCCATCGTCACCTTCGTGGTCACGCTGGTCTGGTGGGCCGGCGCCGTCGCCGGCACCCTCTACTGGGCGTACGACTGGACGCTGCCGCACGGCGACCCGGAGGACGTCGGCCTCCCCCAGCTCCTCGGCCTCGGCGACTCGACCGTCGTCCGGATCGGGCTGCACACCGCGATCGGGCTGTTCTTCCTGATCACCCTGCCGATCGTGGCCCGGGGCTGCGCGCTGCTGCAGGCCGGCTTCGGTCGGGCCCTGCTCACCGGCGTGGCCGAGATGCGCAACCGGATCACCGTGCTGGAGGAGCAGAAGCGGGCCGCCGTCTCCGCCGAGGCGAGCGCGCTGCGCCGACTGGAGCGGGACATCCACGACGGCCCGCAGCAGCGCCTCGTCCGGCTCGCGATGGACCTCAGCCGGGCCCGCCAGCAACTCGCCACCGACCCGGGGGCCGCCGGGCGCACCCTGGACGAGGCGGTCACCCAGACCCGGGAGACGCTCGCCGAGCTGCGCGCCCTGTCCCGGGGCATCGCGCCGCCGATCCTGGTCGACCGGGGACTGCCCAGCGCCCTGGCGGCACTGGCCGGGCGCGGCCTGATCCCGATCGAGCTGCGGGTGGACCCGGAACTGGCCAACCCGGCCGGCCGGCTCGACCCGGCGGTCGAGAGCACCGCCTACTTCGTGGTGTCCGAGGCGCTGACCAACGTCGCCAAGCACAGCCGGGCGACCGAGTGCCAGGTCACCGTGGCCCGGCACGACGGGCGGCTGGAGGTCGACGTCGACGACGACGGGCAGGGCGGCGCCCACCTGGCCAAGGGGCACGGGCTGGTCGGCATCGCCGACCGGATCCGCTCCGCCGGGGGCCGGCTCTCCGTGGTCAGTCCGGCCGGCGGGCCCACCAAGATCCGCGCGGAACTCCCGCTGTGAGCCGTACGTGGTAGACAACAGGACATGCGGATCGTGATCGCGGACGACGCGGTGCTGCTCCGGGAGGGGCTGGTACGGCTGCTCACCGAGCGCGGGCACGAGGTGGTGGCCGCCGTGGCCGACGGCGACGCGCTGGTGGTGGCGGTGGTGGCGCACCGGCCGGACGTGTCGATCGTCGACGTCCGGATGCCGCCGTCGCACACCGACGAGGGGCTGCGCGCGGCGGTGGAGGCCCGCCGCCTGGTGCCCCGCACCCCGATCCTGGTCCTCTCCCAGTACGTCGAGGTGTCGTACGCCGACGACCTGCTCGCCACCACCGGCGGCGGCGGAGGCGGGATCGGCTACCTGCTCAAGGACCGGGTGGCCGCGATCGACGAGTTCCTCGACGCGCTGGACCGGGTGGCCGCCGGCGGGACGGTGCTCGACCCCGAGGTGGTCGGCCAGCTCTTCGCCCGGCGTCGGCGCGACGACCCGCTGCGCGAGCTCACCCCGCGCGAACGCGAGGTGCTCGCGCTGATGGCCGAGGGCCGCTCCAACACGGCGATCGCGAAGACCCTGGTGGTCACCGACGGCGCCGTCGAGAAGCACGTCCGGAACATCTTCACCAAGCTCCAGCTCCCGCCCGACACGGAGCAGCACCGCCGGGTCCTGGCCGTGCTGGCCTACCTGCGCAACTGACCCGCCGCCCGGCCCTGCCACCAGCGCACGGACCGGCCGCCGGCCTGCCGTCCGGGCGCGGACGGAGGCCGGTCTGCCGCGAGCGCGCGGACGTTCACCGGCCCGGTCAGGGCAGCGTGGCCGCCAGGCTGACCGCCTCGCTGAGGGTTTCGGCGACCGGGTGGCCGGAGGCGCGCAACCGTGCCGCGTCGGTGAACCCGCCGGTGTAGAGGACGGCGCGGCCCCCCACCGACACGGCGGCGTCGGCGTCGTCGACGGAGTCCCCGATCAGCACCGCGTCCCGGCCGTCCACGCCCAGCTCCGTCAGGTGCCGCCGGAGCGACTCGGCCTTGCGGTCCCCGCCGACGGTCGCCCGCAGCCCGTCCACCCGGACGAAGTGCCCGGTGAGCCCGTACGTGTGCACGGTCGGCACCAGTTCCTCGTGGAACCACATCGACAGCAGGGACTGGCTGCCCGGCCAGGCGGCCATCGCGACCGTGGCGTCGTGCGCCAGCTCGCAGGTCGTCAGCCCGGTGCGGTACGCGTCGTGGAAGATCCGGTCCAGCCGGCCGAACGCGTCGTCGTCGACCGCCCGGCCGAGCACCTCGGCGTAGTAGTCGGCGATCGGCCGGCGGAACCGTACCCGGTGCTCGTCGGCGGTCACGGCGGGCCCGCCGACGCTGGCGAAGGCGGCGTTGGTGCAGGCGACCACCAGGCTCAGGTCGTTGAGCAGGGTGCCGTTCCAGTCCCACACCAGGTGGTTGCGCGCCGGGGTCATCGGAGCACCCTAACGCCTGGCGTCACAGCTGCGGCGTGGTCAGGTCCCGCAGCAGCCGCTCCTCCTCCACCCGCCAGTAGCCGTGCTCCTTGCCGTCGAGCAGCACCACGGGCAGCCGGTCGCCGTACTCGCGTTCCAGCTCGATGTCGTCGGTGACGTCCTTCTCGGTCCACCGGTCCCCGGTGACCGCCACCACCCGGTCCAGCGCCAGTTTCGCCTCGTCGCAGAGGTGGCAGCCGGGGCGGGTGATCAGGGTGAGTCGGGGCTCACGCATCGGTCTCCTCCGTCGTGCTGGCGCCGGCCGGGGCCGACGGGCGGGTCTCCGGCGACGCCGCCGGGGACGGCACCGGGGACGCCGGGGACGACGCCGTCCGGAGCAGGGTCTTGCGCACCTTGCCGATCACCGAGTGCGGCAACTCGTCGACGAACTCGACGGCGGTCGGGCACTTGAACCGGGCCAGGTTGCGGGCGCAGTGGGCGAGCAGCTCCTCACCGGTCACCGGACGCCCCGGCGCCGGCACCACGTACGCCCGGACAGTCTCGCCGGTCCGCGGGTGCGGCACACCCAGTACCGCCGACTCGGCCACCCCCGGGTGCGCGGAGAGCACCAGCTCGACCTCGTGCGGGTACACGTTGAACCCGTTGACCAGGATCAGCTCGCCGATCCGGTCGACCAGGAAGAGGTCGCCGTCGGAGTCGGCGTACGCCACGTCGCCGGTGGGCCACCAGCCGTCGGCGTCCGGGCCGTCCCGGCCGTCCGGCCAGTAGCCGGCGAAGACGTTCGCCCCGCGCACCACGACCTGGCCCGGGTCGGTGCCGGGTGTGACGTCGGAGAGGTCCAGCTCGTCGGCGTCGTCCTCCGGCTCGGCCACGCCGTCGCGCCACAGGTCGGCCCCATCGGTCCCGACCAGCCGCAACTCGACGCCGGGCAGCGGCCGGCCGATGGAGCCGGGCTTCGGCTCCCCGCCGACCAGGGTGGAGGTGAGCACCGGCGCGGTCTCGGTGAGGCCGTACCCGACGTGCACCGGGCGGCCGGCGACCTCGGCGAAGCGCGCCGCGACGGCCGGCTCCAGCGGCGCCGCGCCGCAGACCACGGCCCGGACCGACGGCATCGCCGCGGCGAGGGCGGCGGCGTCCGCCGTGGACCAGGCGGCCACCATCGACGGTACGCCGACCAGCACGGTGACCCGGTGCCGGGCGATCACGGCCAGTCCCGCGTCGGAGCCGAGGTCGTCGACGAGCACCCCCGTCGCGCCATGGTGGACGACCGCGCCCAGCCCCGCATTCAGCCCGTACGCGTGGAACAGCGGCAGCGCCAGCAGCACGGTGTCGTCCGGGCCGACGACGGGCGGGTCGATGCGGCCGACCTGCTCGTGGTTGGCCGCCAGCGCCCGGTGCGTCAGCATCGCGCCCTTCGGCCGCCCCTCGGTGCCGGAGGTGTAGAGCAGCAGCGCCAGGTCGTCGCCGCCCCGGTCGGGGAACGGCTGACCGGCGTCGGCCACCGGCGGCGCGGTGTGCACGGCGACGAGCGCGGGCAGGTCCCCGGCGGCGTCGGCGACCAGTTCGCGTACCCGTTCGGTGCCGATCAGCACCGAGGCGCCGGAGTCGGCCAGCACGTGCCGCAGCTCGGGGGCGGTGAGGCCGGGGTTGACCGGCACCGCGACCAGCCCGGCGCGCAGCGCGGCCAGGCAGCTCACCACGAAGTCCGGCGAGTTGCCGAGCGCGACGGCGATCCGGGGCGGGTGCGGGTCGGCGGCTCCCGGCGTCGGGTCGGACCCGGCGGGTCGCGCCCCGGGCAGGGCCGCCAGGGCGTGGGCGGTGGCCGTCACCGACGCGTCCAGTTCGGACCAGGTGACGGTCCGATCGCGCCAGTGCAGCGCGGGTCGGTCGCCGTGGGCGGCGGCCGCCCGGTGGAGCCGCTCGACGAGGGTCGAGGCGGAGCTGTCGGTTGCGTCCTGCACGGTGGCTGAGTCTGGCACAGCGCGGGGCCTGTGGGCCATGCCCGCCGGAGGCCGGAGGGGACACCCCGGTCGGCGGGAACGGCGGCCCGGACGAGTCCCACCGACGGGACGACCGGTGGGCACGGGCGGGACGCGACCGGTCCCGTCCACAAGACACGCCGGGACGCGTCGGGCGCATCGGACGGTCCTGGGTCGACATCCGCGCCGCTGACCCGCCCGACCCCGCGACACGCGCGCTGACCTGGAATTTCTTTCGCAACCACGCGGCAATCCGAAAGTCAACCGCACACGACGGACAACCGGTCCGCCAGGTGTGCGGCGCGGAGGGAAATACTTCCGCCCTGTGTAACGGACTTGCCACGCGTGGGTGACGTTGGCCCTATCATCACTCGGGTCGGCTCACCCCATTTGCCGTGAGTCGACACCCCTCAGCCCGAGGAGGCCCCCGTGCCTGTGAGCGCATTGGACCAGCACCTCAAGGGGATCTGCCGCCCGTCGGCACACCCCGAGCCAGCCCTGCCCGGCCCAGCGGGCCGGGCCACGACGGCGACGCGCCGACCGGCGTGGTCGGCCGGCGGGACGGAGGCGGCGCGGTGACCACCTTCGGATACGCGGAACGGCCGGCCGGCCTGACCAACCCGGTGATCCGCGGCCAGCTCAACGAACGGCCCGCCGCCCGGGGTCCGCTGGACGACACGGGCAGCCTCGCCGTCCGGGGGGAGGGCACGTCGAGCCGGACGCGCAGCCGGCCACACCAGAACGAACCGCCGCCCCGCTCCGCGACACCGGGCGGCAACGCCAAGTCGGCCGGCGGCCGGGTCGCCGTCCCCGCCCGGCCCACCATGCCGGCGCAGGGCCGCCGCACCACGGAACCGGCCAAGGCGCCCGACGAGTCGGGCGCGGAGACGGCCGTGCTCCCGGCGGTGCCGGCCGCCGCCGCGCCGGTCAACACCTCGACGGGCTTCCCCAGCCGGCCCGACCCGTCCGACCCCGCGACCGAGGTCTGGGGGCTGGTCGAGCGGGCCCAGGCCGGCGAGTCCGAGGCGTTCGGGCTGATCTACGACCGGTACGTCGACACGGTGTTCCGGTTCGTCTACTTCCGGGTGGGCAACCGGCAACTCGCCGAGGACCTCACCTCCGACACCTTCCTGCGCGCCCTCAAGCGGATCGGCAGCTTCACCTGGCAGGGCCGCGACCTGGGCGCCTGGCTGGTCACCATCGCCCGGAACCTGGTGGCGGACCACTTCAAGTCCGGCCGCTACCGGCTGGAGGTCACCACCGGGGACGTGCTGGACGCCGACCGCGAGGACCGGGGCCCGGAGGGCAGCCCGGAGGCGGCGGTCGTCGAGCACATCACCAACGTGGCCCTGCTCAGCGCCGTCAAGCAGCTCAACCCGGAGCAGCAGGAGTGCATCGTGCTCCGCTTCCTGCAGGGCTTCTCCGTGGCCGAGACGGCCCGCACGATGGGCAAGAACGAGGGCGCGATCAAGGCCCTCCAGTACCGCGCGGTACGAGCGCTGGCCCGGCTGCTGCCGGACGGCTTCCAACCGTAGTCCCGGGCAGGAAGAACGCCGTGCATCGATGCGATGTACGCGCAGGTCCGTGGCGTCGCGCCCCCGTGACAGCGATCACTTTCCGTGATTTCGCCTCCGCCGGCCCCGTAACCCATGTCCGGTGCGGACCGTTTCTCCGGGTGCGACCGGTGGTAGCCCCGGCATCCCCCGGGCCCCCGAGGTCCGGCAGCGCGGCCGGCCACGACCTTCGTCCGTGGTGTCCCGCCGTCACCGGTCGCTGTCGAAGACAGCGGCCGACCGGCCGCGACCAGCGAGAGGAGGTGCCCGCGGTGGACAGCAACCTCTTCTCCCGTCGGCGCGCGGAGCGCTTCGCGCAGCTTCTCGACGAGGCCAACGGGGGCCGGCGACACCACGTCCGTTCCCGGGCCGACGACCAGTTGGCCACGCTCGTCGCGGTGGGTCAGCGGCTGCCCGCCGCCCCGCCCGCCGTGGAGATGGACCCGGAGTTCCGCACCGGGCTGCGGGCCATGCTCCTGGCCACCGCCGAACGCGAGGGCATCGGTGCCCCGGCCGCCGTCACCACCGAGCCGTCGTCCCGGCGCTCCGCCGCCGACGCCGGCCGCAACCGGCTGCTGCCGGCGGTGACCGCCCGCCGGGCCCGCGCCCGGGGCGCCATCCTGGTCGGCGTCGCGGCCGGCGCCGTCGCCCTCTCGGGCATCTCGGCCGCCAGCGAGAACGCCGTCCCCGGCGACGCGCTGTACGGCATGAAGCGCTCCACCGAACGCGCCCAGCTCGCGCTGGCCAGTTCCGACGTCAGCCGGGGCCAACTGTTCCTGGACTTCGCCCGTACCCGGCTCGCCGAGGCGGCCGCGCTGCGCGGCAACGAGGACGGCTTCAGCGCGGTGCTGGACGACATGGACGCCGACACCCGCCAGGGCGTACGCCTGCTGACCACCGCCGCGACGCAGCGCTCGGACCCGGCGGCGCTGGACGCGGTCAACTCCTTCCTCACCGGCCAGCGCCGGGCGGTCGGCGGGCTCCTCGACGACGCCAGCCGGGCCGAACGCGACCGGACCCGCCGCTCGCTCGCCCTGCTCGACGCGGCCCGTAAGCGCTCCGACGCGCTGCGCGCGGCCATCGCCTGCGGCGGGCCCGCACCCGTCGGCAGCGACGCCCTCGGCCCGGCCCCCGCCACCTGCCCCGGCGACCGCTGACCCGGCCTCGGCCGGACCGGCCGAGACGTCCGCGCCACAGTTCTCCCCATGGACGGCGGGCCGCCACGCGCGCCCGGCTACCCTCGCGGAAGCACATGTCGCGCCGGTCGAGCGGAGGGAGGTCGCGTGGTCCGCAGCCGCAAGGTGACCGTCAGCACCGACGCCCACGGTCACACCGCCGGCTGGGCGGAGACCGACTTCGCGCCCCTCGCGCCCCCGGAACCCGATCCGACCGCGGCGGCCTTCTTCGACGTCGACAACACGATGATGCGGGGCGCGTCGATCTACTGGTTCGCCCGGGGCCTCGCCGCGCGCGACTACTTCACCACCGCGGACCTGGCCCGGTTCGCCTGGCAGCAGCTGCGGTTCCGGCTGCTCGCCACCGAGCACGCCGGCGACATGTCGCAGGCCAAGGAGGCCGCCCTCGCCTTCGTCGAGGGCTGGCGGGTGGTCGACGTGGAGCGCCTCGCGGAGGAGATCTTCGACGAGCTGATGGCGCCCCGGATCTGGGCCGGCACCCGCCAGCTCGCCCAGCGCCACCTGGACGCCGGCGAGCGGGTCTGGCTGGTCAGCGCCGCGCCCGTGGAGATCGGCCGGGTGATCGCCGCGCGGCTGGGTCTGACCGGCGCGGTCGGCACGGTCGCCGAGATCGTCGACGGCGCGTACACCGGCCGGCTGGTCGGCGACCTGATGCACGGCCCGGCCAAGGCGGAGGCCGTCACCCAGCTCGCCGCGGTCGAAGGGCTGGACCTGCGCCGCTGCACCGCCTACAGCGACTCGTGCAACGACCTGCCGATGCTCTCCATGGTGGGCCGGGGCGTGGCGGTGAACCCGGACGCGGCCCTGTTCAAGGAGGCCCGGCAGCGCGGCTGGGACGTCCGCGACTTCCGCACCGGCCGCCGCGCCGTCAAGATCGCCGTACCGTCCACCGCCGCGGCCGGCCTGGTCGCCGGGGCGGTCGGCGCCGGGTTGGCGCTGCACCGGCGCCGCCGCGACGGCTGACGGCTCGGGCCGCCCGCGCCGTCAGCGGCACCGACCGCCCGCGCCCTCAGCGACGCGGGCCGCCCGCATCGGTCAGGGGCCGAACGGGTCCGGGCGACGCTCCAGCAACTGGTGCAGGGTCTGCTGGATGGTCTCCCGCACCTGGT
Source organism: Micromonospora sp. NPDC007220 (assembly GCF_040634035.1). Lineage (NCBI taxonomy): Bacteria > Bacillati > Actinomycetota > Actinomycetes > Micromonosporales > Micromonosporaceae > Micromonospora > Micromonospora sp. NPDC007220. Next base: position 94,849 of record NZ_JBEYEU010000014.1, read on the forward strand.
CCGCGAGGTTGAACACGACCAGCGGATCATCGGCGGAGTCGGTCAGGTGCGCGGTGGGGATCGGCGGGCAGAACTCGATCAGCCACTTGCTCGGCAGCGGCACCACGCCGAGCGGCCCCAGCAGGGGGAACGTGGGCGTGACCGGGAAGTAGGGCAGCTTGAGCAGCCGCGCCAGGGGCTTGATGTCGGCGAGCATCGGATAGGTCTCCTCGCCGCCGACGATGGCGACCGGCACGATCGGGGTGCCCGTGCGCAGCGCCGCCGAGACGAACCCGCCCCGGCCGAAGCGTTGCAGCTTGTAGCGCTCGGAGTAGAGCTTGCCGATGCCCTTGAAGCCCTCGGGGAAGACGCCGACCAGCTCGCCGTTGCCGAGCAGCCGCTCGGCGTCCGGGTTGCAGGCGACCGTACCGCCGGTCTTGCGGGCCAGCTCGGAGACCACCGGCATCCGGAAGACCAGGTCGGCGCCGAGCAGCCGCAGGTAGCGGCGGGCCGGGTGCTGGTCGTGCAGCGCGGCCGAGAGGATCAGCGCGTCCAGCGCCACGGTGCCCGAGTGGTTGCCGACCACCAGGCCGGCACCCTCGGTGGGCACGTGCTCCAGGCCGGTGACCTCGGTGCGGAACCAGTCGCGGTAGAGCATCCGCAGCAGCGGGTGGAAGACCGCGTCGGTGATCTCGGGATCGAAGCCGAACTCGTCGACCTCGTAGTCGCCGGAGAGCCGACGACGCAGGAACGCCAGGCCCTTGGCGACCTTGCGGTCCCAGTGGTCGCCGGGCCGGTCCTCCACCGCCGGCCCGGCGGGGGCCGGCGCGGCCCCGTTCGGTCCCGTGCCGCCCGGCGCCGGGTCCGCCACGGCGGCGGCCGGCTCGTCGGTAGCCGCCGGGTCGGGCTCGTCGGCGGGGGCCGGCGCGTCGTGCGCGACCGTCTCGTCGGTGGCGGAGGTGTCGGGCTCGTCGGGGGTGCCGAGATGGTGTCCGTTCGCCCGCGCGGGCTCCGCGTCCGGCGCGGGCACGGTCAGCGGTACGTCGTAGCGGCCGTCGCGCCGCTCCTCCGGCCCGTTCACGAGCCCTCCCGTACGGCCGCCCGGACCTGCCGGATCCCGTCCAGCACGAGCTGCTCCGCGACGGCCAACTGGTCCCGGTTCACGACGACACCGCCGTAGTGGGCGCGGATGAAGTCGTCGAAGGCGGCGGCGGTGGAACGGGGCGTGAAGCCGTACTCCCGCTCCAGCCGGCTGGTGTCGACGACCCGGCCGTGCACGAAGAGGTCGACCTGGTCCAGGCCGTAGCGGCCGAAGCCGAGGTTGCGGGCGATCGCGGCGGCGCTGGAGAGGCCGGGCTCCAGCACCGGCACGGCCACCCGACCGGCCCGCCGGATCGCCTGCGACAGGGAGAGCACGCCCGGCCCGGCCACGTTGTACGTCCCCGGATGGTCCTCGACGATCGACCGGTGCAGCACCTCCAGCGCGTCGTCGAAGTGCAGGAACTGCAACCGGGGGTCCCGCCCGAACACGGTGGGCACCACCGGCCGGGAGAAGTAGCGGGTGAGGGTGGTGTCGGCGGTCGAGCCGATGAACGGCGCGAAGCGCAGCACGGTCGCGGTGACGTCGGGCCGGCGGCGGCGGAAGCCGCGGACGTACCCCTCGATGTCCAGGATGTCGCGGCCGAACCCGCCGCGCGGCACCTCGCGCGGCTCGGTCTCCTCGGTGAAGACGGCCGGGTCGCGGAACGACGCCCCGTAGGCGGCCGTCGAGGAGCGGACCACGAGCTTGCGCAGCCGGGGCGCGCGCTGGCAGGCGGCGAGGAGCTGCATCGTGCCGATGACGTTCTGTTCCTTCATCGCCGAGCGACCGCCGTGCTGCGGATCCGGCGAAGTGACCAGGGCCAGGTGGACCACCGCGTCGACGTCGAGGTCGGCGAGGAGGCCGCCGAGCGAGCCGGCGTCGACGCGGACGCGCTCGACCCGGTCGAGCAGGTCGGAGAACTCGGCGCCGGGCTCGGGCTGGTCCACGCCGATGACCCGCTCGATGCGGGGGTCGGCCGCGAGCCGGGCCGCGACGTGCGCGCCGAGGTACCGGCTGACCCCGGTGACGACGACGACCCCCGGGGCACCTGTGGTGCCACCGGGGGTCATGTCGCGCACCTTCCCCGGCAGGAGGGATCGAACCGGGAAATCCGCGGCGTGATCACCTGAGCCTCCGGGGGTCGACAGTTGGCAAGTGACGACGGGAGCCGGGCCGGGACCCGGCCCCGGTCACTTGCCGAGACGGCGACGCTGGACGCGGGTCTTGCGCAGCAGCTTGCGGTGCTTCTTCTTAGCCATGCGCTTGCGGCGCTTCTTGACCACCGAGCCCATACGAAAGCCTTTCGATGCAACGTGCGGGGCGACCGGATGACGCCACGGTGTGGCGTCGGCGACCGCTTGCGGACAACGGACCGGACCAGCGGGGTAAGCGGCAGGGCGCACCTGCGGTCACGGTCGGGGTCCAGGGTAGCCGGAGAGCGTCAGCAGGACCAACGCGCCCCCGTCGATGCCCGTTACGTCGTGCTTGAACGACGGCCCGCGGGAGGGTCAGGCGGTTTCCTGAAAGGCGCCCCGCAGGTATTCGTGCACCGCGTGTTCGGGCACCCGGAACGACCGGCCGACCCGGACAGCGGTGAGCTCACCGCTGTGCACCAGGCGGTAGACCGTCATCTTCGACACCCGCATCACCGTCGCCACCTCGGCGACGGTGAGGAACTTGACCTCCGACAGCCGTCCGTCGGACTGCGACCCGGCCATGGCTCACCGACCAATCCCATGCCCGGCGCGTGCCACCGGACGGGTTCGTCCCGCCCGGACCGGCGACGCGCGTGTTACCAGTACGGTAGCGGGACGGCTGTGACCGGCGCGATCCCTTCGTACAACTGATCATGATTCTCGCCGGTGTCCACCCGACCGGTCGGTTCGTTGTCGAACCTGTTGCGCCCGGCGTCCGATCGGTCCCCGCCCGGGACACGCCGCCCGGTCCGGGACGGTCGGGACGCTGCCCGACGCACGTGGCCGCCCCGACGGTCGGAAGCGGGCCGCCGCGCGGAAGGCGTCCGGTGGCTCCGGCGGCGCCACCGGAGCCACCGGACGGGTGCCCCGGGCCGCTTCCGGACGCGGACCGGGGCTCCGCGCTGGGAGCGGGCACCAGTGTGTCAGGTCGCCCGGCGCGGCCCGACAGCGGTCGATCATGAATGTCGAGGGCCGCCCGGACCGGCGCCAGCGGGGGCCACGGCGCCGCCCGGCCCGTCAGCCGACCACGGCCCGGGCGTACCCGACGCACTCGTCGTGCAGGGCGGACCAGGGTTCGCCGAGGACCCGCTCGGCCGCCTGGTCCACCGGCGTGCGCTCGTGCACCACGGCCGCGAAGAAGGCGAGCAGCCGCTCCGGGCCGAATCGGTCGACCAGGTGCCGGACCGCCAGGTAGGAGACGCCGTAGCTGCCGCTGACCCGGTCGGCGGGGGCGTCGTCGGCCGGGCTGAGGCTGTCGAGCCGGCCGTCCCAGCCGCCGCCGAGCAGGCGCCGCACCTCGTCCAGTCCCGCGTACCGGTCGATCGGCTCGCCGTCGGCGCCCGCGTACTCGGCCAGCCCCTCCACCAGCCACCAGGTGCCCTTGCCCGGGTAGCCCCGCTCGGGCAGGGACGCGGCGTGGGTCAGCTCGTGCCGGAGCAGGTCGTCCACCCCGCCGGCGACAAGTCCGTCGGCGTTGAGCACCACCTCGTGGTGGCCGCCGCCGACCGTGACCGCGTACCCACCCGTCCACTTCGGCCGGCCGCCGCCGTACCAGCGCTGCCACTCGCCCCGGCCCGCGTAGAAGATCCGGTACCGGTCCGGCGTGCGGCCACCCACGGCGTACGTGTCGGCGACCCGGGCGGCGGCCTCCGCCTGGGCCAGCAGGTCGGGCAGTTCCTTGCGCAGGGCGGGAGTGGTGGCCACGAGCGTACGCCGACCGACGGCCACGGCCAGTGCGCTGACCTCCCAGGGCCGGGTGCCGGTCTCGGCGGACCGGGACGGCTCCACGGCGAGCAGCCGGGGCCGCTCCCCCTCCCGCCACCGGGTGCCGGTCAGCACGCGGCTGGTGCGGCAGTCCGGCGTGACGAAGCAGTAGCGGAACTCGACAAGCAACCGCCACTCGCCGGGCCGGCCCTCGACCGGGGTGGGCAGGCCGTTGGCGCCGGCCTGCCAGGCGGTCACCCGCAGCGCGCGCAGCGCGGCGTACCGGCGGCGCAGGTCCGGATGCGCGACCGGCTCCGCAACCGCCAGGAACCCGGTGCGGTCCCCGCCGAGCAGGGCGGCGGACTGCCGGGCCAGTTCCGCCGTCATCCGCTCGCCGAGCCGGCGGGCGGCCGCGGTGGCGGGGTCGTCGGCCGGCGCGGCGGACGCCCCCGGCCCCGGCGGGTCACCGGCGCGCACCAGGCCGGCCACCAGCGCCGCGGGCAGGCCGCAGGCCAGCAGCAGTACGACCACCGCCAGCGCCACCCCGAGCGGCCGGATCCGCCGCGACGACCGCTCGCTGCCCACCGCCGGAAGGGCCGGCGCGGCGGGCGCGGCCGTCCCGGCGGAGTCAGCGGGCGCGGCCCTCTCAGCGGGCGCGGCTTCCTCGGCGGGCTCGGCCCCCTCTACAGGCGCGGCCCTCTCGGCGGGCTCGGCGGGGCCAGCCGGCTCGGCCCTCTCGGCGGGCTCGGCCTCAATCTCGGCCTCGGCCTCGACGATGGACTCGGCACCGTCAGCCGGCCCGGCCTCGGCAGCGGGCCCGGCGCCGTCAGCGGGCTCAGCGCCGTCAGCGGGCCCGGCCCCATCAGCGGGCCCGGCCCCATCAGCCGGCTCGGGGCCGTCAGCGGGCCCGGCCTCTTCTGTCGCGGCGGCCGGCGTGCCGTCCGTCACCGGTCGGCCGTCCGTTCCGGGCTGCCCGTCAGTCACCCGCCGAAGGGTACGACCATCGGGCCGGCCGGGCGACCACGGCCCGGCGAGCCACGCCGCCTGGCAGCCCGGAGCGCGGCAGCAGACGGCGGCACGGCGACGGCGGCCACCCACCTCGGCCGGGCGTCGCCGCGTCCAGGGTCAGCCCCACCGGCCGCCGACGGCCGGCACGGCCGGCTCCAGCGGGAAGAGCGGCAGCGGACCCAGGCCCGTCAGCGGCGGTCCGCGCGGGGCCAGGACCGGAACGCGCCGTCCAGCGCGGCGACCAGGTTGTCGAACGTGGCATCGACAGCGCGGGGCATGCCGAAGCCGCCGGCCGCCTCCAGCGAGACGAACCCGTGCAGGGTGCTACGCAGCATCCGGGTCGCGTCGACGGCGTCGTCGCCGTCGAGCCCGTAGCCCCGCAGGGTGGCCCGGATCGCCCCGACGGCCCGCTCGCCGGCGGCGACGTGTTCCGGGTCGGCCGGGTCCGGGACCCGCTGGGTGGCCGGGTAGCGACCGGGGTGCCGGTGCGCGTACGCCCGGTAGGCGGTGGCGACGGCCCGCAGCGCGTCCCCGCCGGCCCGGCCCGCGGCGGCGGCGGTCAGTTCGTCGGCGAGTTCGGCGGTGGCCAACGCGGAGAGCTTCTGGGCGAGCGCGTCGGCCCCTCGCACGTGCTTGTAGAGGCTCGGCAGCGCGACGCCGAGCCGGTTGGCCAGCGCGGCGAGGGTGAGCTGGTCGGCGCCGACCTCGTCGGCGAGGCGGGCCGCCTCGCGCACCACGCTCGCCTGGGTCAGCCCGGCCCTAGGCACCGGTGACCGCCAGGAACTCGGCGAGTTGGGCGGCGGTGCGCGCCGGCTGGTCTGCGTGCGGGTAGTGGCCGGAGTCGTCGATCATCCGTGCCTCGGCGGTGGCGAAGAGCCGGCGGGCCGCCCGCGCCCCGGCACCAGGGTCGCGGAAGTCCGGGTCCTTCGTGCCCATCAGCACCAGCACCGGCTGCCGGACCTCGCGCGCCCGCGCGGTCCAGTGCGGGTCTGCCGGGGCGATCACGCCGCGCATCGCCGCCATCCGGCCGGGCTCGCGCAGGGTGGCGACCATGGCCTTGCGGTACGCGGCGTCGTCGGCCGGCCGCTCGCACGGGAAGAGCGTGCGGTGGAAGAGCCCGAACAGCCGGGGGCTGCGCAGCACGGCGGCCAGGGCCACCCGCATGAACGGGTTGAGCTTCGGCTCCTCGGCGAACGGGGCGAGCTGGACGACGCCGTTGACGAGCGCGGGATCGTCGGCGGCGGCGAAGACCACGGCCGCCGCGCTGGACGAGCTGCCGACGAGGGTGGCCGGTCCATCGCCGAGGTCGCGGACCACCGCGAGCAGGTCGGCGCCGACCTCCGCCGGGGCGTACGTCGGCCAGCCGGCGCTGGACGCGCCGTGCCCCCGGACGTCCACCGCCGCCACCCGGTGCCCGGCCGCGACGAGCAGCGGGACCAGGTGGCGGAAGGAGCCGCGGTTCTCCCCCATGCCGTGCGAGAGGACGACGAGCGGCCCCTGCCCGTGCACCTCGTAGGCGATCCGCCCGCCGTCCCGCTCCACATAGCTAACCATCATAACCGATAAGCTAATGTAGTTAGCCAACGCCGTCAAGGGCTTGACCTCACGTCGGCTTCAGGTCGCACGATCGGGTCATGTCGCTCGCCCCCACGCACCTGCGCATCGCCCGACCGAGCCGCGACCTGGCAGCCGCCGAACGCTTCTGGGTCGGCGGACTCGGCCTCGACGTGCTCTGGCGCTCCGCCGCCGAGGCGCCGGGCGAGCACGACCTGCTGATGGTCGGCCGGCCGGGCGACCACTGGCACCTCGAACTCGTCGGCGGGGACCACGCCGTCGCGCCGACGCCGACCGCCGAGGACCTGCTGGTGCTCTACCTCGACGGCCCCGTCGACGACGGGCTGGTCCGAGAACTGGAACGGGCCGGCGGGACGAGGGTCTCCGCCGGCCCGTACTGGGACCGCTGGGGGGTGACGGTGGCCGATCCGGACGGCTACCGCCTGGTGCTGAGCACCCGGGGCTGGTCGAACGGCTGACCTACTTCTTCGACAGCACGGCCCGGCCGAAGAACATCAGGTTGGCCGGGCGCTCGGCGAGCCGGCGCATCAGGTAGCCGTACCAGTCCTCGCCGTAGGGCAGGTAGGTGCGCACGGTGTAGCCCTCGCCGGCCAGCCGGGCCTGCTCCTCCGGACGGATGCCGTAGAGCATCTGGAACTCGAAGCGCTCGGGGCCGCGGTCGAACCAGCGGGCCCGGTCCTCCCCGATGGCGATCAGGCGGGGGTCGTGGGTGGCCAGCATCGGGTAGCCGTCGCCGGACATGAGGATGTTCATGCACCGCACGTAGGACTTGTCCACTTCGCGCGCGGACTGGTAGGCCACCGACTCCGGCTCCTTGTACGCGCCCTTGCACAGCCGGACCCGGGAACCGGCCGTGGCCAGCTCGCGGCAGTCCGACTCCGTCCGCCGCAGGTACGCCTGGAGCACGGCGCCGGTCGACGGGTGGTCCTTGCGCAGCTTGGCGAGGATGTCCAGCGTCGAGTCGGTGGTGGTGTGGTCCTCCATGTCCAGGGTGACCGTGGTGCCCGCCTCCTCGGCGGCGGCGCAGATCGCCCGCGCGTTGTCGTAGGCGAGCTGCTCGTCGAACATCTGGCCCAGCGCCGACAGCTTGACGCTCACCTCGGCGGCCGGGGTGAGCCCCGCCTCGGCGAGCCGCCGGAGCAGCCCGACGTACTCGTCGCGGGTGGCGGTGGCCTGCTCGGGGGTGACGGTGTCCTCGCCGAGGTTGTCGAGGGTGACCGCGAGACCGTCGTCGACGAGTTCGCGGGTCGCGCGCAACGCGTCGTCGGTCTTGGCGCCGGCGACGAACCGGCGGACGAGGTCCCGGCTGAACGGGGCCGTCGCGACGAGCCGCTCGACCTGGGGTGACCGGGAGGCGGCGAGGATGACGGTACGGAGCATGGACCGAGCGTAACGCCCGCCGGTGGCCCCGCGCGGGGCAGCGGGCGCAGCCTCGGTCGCCAGGTCCCAACACCGTCACAGGCACCGACCGGGGGCGGACGGCGGTGGCCCCCATCGGTTACAACGATGACGTGGAACAACGCCCCCGCCGCCGGCTCCGGTCGGCCTCCGTGCAGCTCGGCGCGCTCACCGTCCTCGCGCTCACCCTCTCCGGCTGCAACATGTCCTCGGACGACGACGATGACGACTGCGCCCTCGGCCCCGTGGGCGGCGGCGAGACGGTGGCCCTGGCGCTGCGGGCGCCCACGGTGACCGCCGGGCGCACCGCGCCGGAGCCGGCCGCCGCGGCGGTGCCCGACCGGGGCGGCTTCGGCACCCACCTCGCCTCCTGCGGCGGCTGAGGTGCGCCGGGAGTCGGTCACCCCCCGACCGGACTGGGACGCCACGATCCGCTCCCAGGGCCTGGTGTACGTCGACACCGAGCTGCCCGACGGCGGCATCATGTCCTACTGGGACGAGACCGCCGCGTACGCGTTCGAGCTGGACGAGGTGCTGCGGCTGGAGGAGGCGACCGAGGAGCTGCACCGGATGTCGGTCGCCGCCGCCGAGCACGTCGTCGCGCGCAACCGCTACGCCGAGTTCGGCATCCCCGCCTGGGCGGCCGAGGCCGTGGCCCGGTCGCTGCGCGAGGCGCCGCCCACCCTCTACGGGCGCTTCGACCTCGCCTACGACGGCACCTGGCCGCCGAAGATGCTGGAGTACAACGCCGACACCCCCACCGCGCTGGTCGAGGCGAGCATCATCCAGTGGTACTGGCTGGAGCACACCCGGCCGGAGCTGGACCAGTGGAACAGCCTGCACGAGCGCCTCGTCGAGGCCTGGGCGAAGATCGGCGCGGGGCTGCACGACCGCCGGGTGCACGTGGTCTGGTCCAACGAGGAGGAGTCCGGCGAGGACCACATGACCGCCGGCTACCTCGCCGAGACCGCCCGCCAGGCCGGGCTGGAGGTCACGCTCCAGCCGATCCAGCGGCTCGGCTGGGACGGCCGCCGCTTCGTCGACGCGGCCGACCAGCCGGTCACCACCTGCTTCAAGCTCTACCCCTGGGAGTGGATGCTCGCCGAGCCGTACGGGCCGCTGGCGCTGGAGCCAGGCACCCCGACGACCTGGATCGAGCCGGCGTGGAAGCTGCTGCTGTCGAACAAGGCGCTGCTCGCCGTGCTCTGGGAGCTGTACCCCGGCCACGAGCTGTTGCTGCCCGCGTACCTCGACTCGCCGCGCGGCATGACCGAGTACGTGGCCAAGCCGCTGCTCGGCCGCGAGGGCGGCTCGGTGCGGATCGTCACGGGCGACACCGAGATCACCAACCCGGGGATCTACGGCGACGAGGGCTGGTGCTACCAGGAGTTCCGGGCGCTGCCGGAGTTCGCCGGCAACCGGATGGTGCTGGGCAGCTGGATCGTCGACGGCGAGTCGGCCGGGGTGGGGGTGCGGGAGAGCGCGAGCCTCATCACCGACGGCTACGCGCGGTTCCTGCCGCACTACATCGACGCGCCACGGGTCCCCTGAGTCGTCTACGGTTGTGGGCGTGAACTTCGACGCGTACGCCCGGACCGGCGTTGACCTCGTCAACGCCCGCCTGGACGACCTCGACGACCTCCGGGCCCTCTTCCCCGACGACAACGCGTGGATGCGCGACGAGGTGGCGGAACGGGACCTCGCGACATTCCGGCGGGCGCAGAAGCGCTTGCGCGACGTCTTCGAGTACGGCACATCCGGGCGGGACGCCCAGGCGGTGACCGAGCTCAACGCGCTGCTGGAGGCGTTCCCGGTGCAGCCCCGCATTTCCGGGCACGACTCCAGCGACTGGCACATGCACGTGACCAGCCGGGGCGCCTCGGTGAGTGCCGAATACCTGGCCGGCGCCGCCTGGGGGCTGTCGGTCTGGCTCTGCGAGTACGGCAGCGCCCGGTTCGGGGTGTGTGCCGACGACCGCTGCGGCAACGTCTACCTGGACACCTCGTCCAACTGCTGCCGGCGGTTCTGCTCGGAACGCTGCGCCACCCGCTCGCACGTGGCCGCCCACCGCGCCCGCAAGCGCGCGGCCATCGGCGAGCAGGCCGGCGTGAACAGCAAGGAATCGCTCAGCACGACCGTCTGACGCCGTGCCCGGCCGGCCCTCCGGTGCCGGCCGGGCACGCGCGGCGGCCCTCCGGGCGGCCACCGGGCACGGGGCGGCGGCCCTCCGGGCGGCCACCGGGCACGGCGCGGCGGTCAGGCGTCGACCGGGGACGGGGTGCCGAGGTGCTGGCGGGCGAACGCCAGCGACTCCCGCAGGTCGGCCTCCCGCACGGCGCGGCTCTTCGCGCCCCGGGTGGTGACCTCCACGGCGACCGAGCCGGTGAAGCCGCGCCCGGCCAGCGAGGAGAGCAGCTCGCCGCAGGGCTGGGTGCCGCGCCCCGGCACCAGGTGCTCGTCGCGGCCCTCACCCGTGCCGTCACCGAGGTGCACATGGGCCAGGTTGGCCCCCATCCGGTCGGCCATCGCCAGCGAGTCGGTGTGCGAGGCGGCGCAGTGCGACAGGTCGAGCGTGTAGGAGTCATACCCCGTCTCGGTCGGATCCCAGCCCGGGACGTACGGCACGAACTGCCGCCCCGCCATCCGGACCGGGTACATGTTCTCGACCGGGAAGCGCAGGTCGGGGTAGTCGGCGGCGATCGTGGCGAGCCCGTCGGCGAAGTTGCGCGCGTAGTCCCGCTGCCAGGTGAACGGCGGGTGCACCACCACGGTGGGCGCCCCGAGCGTCGCCGCCAGCTCCGCGGAACGACGCAGCCGCTCCCACGGGTCGGGGCTCCACACCCGCTGCGTGACCAGCAGGCAGGGCGCGTGGACGGAGAGCACCGGGACGCCGTAGTGCTCGGCGAGCCCGCGCAGCGCGCCGGAGTCCTGGCTGACGGCGTCGGTCCAGACCATCACCTCGACGCCGTCGTAGCCGAGCGCGGCGGCCAACTGGAACGCCGCCGCGGTCCGCTCAGGAAAGACCGAGGACGTGGACAGGAGCACGGGGACGCGGGAAGTCACACCATCGAGGGTAGCCGGGGTCGATCGACACCTCGTGACGAGAGACCGCAAACCGCCCAGATCACACCGGACCGTCTACCGTTCGCGGTTCACACCGGACCGAGCTGGTCCAGGTGGCGCAGGATCACGCCCTCGCGCAGCGCCCAGGGGCAGATGTCCAGCGCGTCCACGTCCAACTGGCGCAGCACGGCCTCGGCGACGACCGCCCCCGCGAGCAACTGGTGGGCCCGGCCGGCGCTGACCCCCTCCAGCTCGGCGAGCTGGGCCGGCGGGATGTGCCGGATGAACCCGAGCACCTGGCGCAGCCCGGCGCGGGTGAGCCGGCGGGGCGCCCACAGTCCGGCGCCGGAGGGCGCCGCGCCGGCCAGCCGGGCCAGCGTCCGGAACGTCTTCGAGGTGGCCACCGGCCGCTCCCAGCCCACCGCGGTCAGCTGCGCGACGGCCGGTTCCAGCAGCCCGTCGACGTACGCCCGCAGCTCGTCGACCGCCTCGGCCGGCGGCGGCGCCGCGCTGTCGGGGGCCACCCGGAGCCGGTCCCGGGTGAGCCGGCCGGCGCCGAGCGGCAGGGAGACCGCCACGGCCGGGTCCTCGTCGATGCCGGCCGCGAGCTCCAGCGAGCCGCCGCCGATGTCCAGCACCAGCAGCCGGCCCGCCGACCAGCCGAACCAGCGCCGCACCGCGAGGAAGGTCAGCCGCGCCTCGTCCGCACCCGGCAGCACCTCCAGGCGTACGTCGGTCTCGTCGCGCACCCGCGCCAGCACCTCGGCGGCGTTGGTGGCGTCGCGGACGGCGGAGGTGGCGAACGCGATCAGGTCCTCGGCGCCCAGCCCCACGGCCGCCGCCCTGGCCATGCCGACCGCCTTGACCAGGCCGTCCGCGCCGGCCTCGGTGAGCGCGCCGTCCGGGCCGATCTGCTCGGCCAGCCGCAGCACGACCTTCTCCGAGTGCGCCGGCCAGGGGTGCGCCCCGTGATGGGCGTCGACCACCAGCAGGTGCACCGTGTTGGAACCGACGTCGAGGACACCCAGTCGCATGCTGAAGACACTAGGGCCAACCGGATTGCGCGGCTCGGCGGACCGGTGGGGGCACCGGGCGTACGCTGGGCCGGGTGACAGGCCAGATCGAACTCCGTGTGCTGGTGGACGACCCGGACGACCCCCGCAGCCGCGAGGTGCCCCTGGACTTTCCCCGGGAGTGGATCGAGTTCGCCGACCCGGCGGACGACAACCACCTCATCCGGGCCGACCTGACGTGGCTGCTCTCCCGCTGGACGTGCATCTTCGGCCGGGGCTGCCACGGCATCGTCGCCGGCCGGGCCGCCGACGGCTGCTGCTCGCACGGCGCGTTCTTCACCGACTCCGAGGACGAGCAGCGGGTCCGGGCCGCGGTCAAGCGGCTGACCCCGGCGACGTGGCAGCACTTCCGGCGCGGGTTCAAGAACTGGACCGAGAACGACACGATCGACGGCAAGAGCTCCGCCCGCCGCACCGCCACCCAGGAGGCGGACGGGCCGTGCGTCTTCCTCAACGACGCCGGATTCCCGGGCGGCGCCGGCTGCGCCCTGCACGCGCAGGCGCTGCGCGACGAGGTGCACCCGCTGGAATACAAGCCCGACGTCTGCTGGCAGCTGCCGATCCGCCGCGACCAGGAGTGGGTCAAGCGTCCGGACAACACGAAGGTGCTGGTCTCCACGCTCTCCGAGTTCGACCGGCGGGGCTGGGGTGCCGGCGGGCACGACCTGGACTGGTGGTGCACGTCCTCCACCGACGCGCACGTCGGCAGCGAGCCGATGTACGTCTCGTACGGCCCGGAGCTGACCGCGCTCGTGGGCGCCCCCGCGTACGCGAAGCTGGCCGAGGTGTGCGGGGCGCGCAGGCGGCAGGGCATGGTCGCCCCGCACCCCGCCGACGGCGCCTGACCGACCGACGACGACGGGGCCCGCGCGCGGCGCGGGCCCCGTCGTGCGTACGCCGGTCAGGGCTCGAACTTGTAGCCCAGACCCCGCACGGTGACGATGAAGCGCGGCGCGGACGGCTCCGGCTCGACCTTGGAGCGCAGCCGCTTGACGTGCACGTCGAGGGTCTTGGTGTCGCCGACGTAGTCGGCCCCCCAGACCCGGTCGATGAGCTGGCCCCGGGTGAGCACCCGGCCCGCGTTGCGCAGCAGCAGCTCCAGCAGCTCGAACTCCTTGAGCGGTAGCTGGACCGCGGCGCCGTCGACGGTCACCACGTGCCGTTCGATGTCCATCCGGACCGGGCCGGCGGCCAGCGTCGGCCCGCCCGACTCGGCGGCCTCGGCGCTCTGCCGCCGCAGCACCGCCCGGATCCGGGCGACCAGCTCCCGGGGCGAGTACGGCTTGGTCACGTAGTCGTCGGCGCCGATCTCCAGGCCGACCACCTTGTCGATCTCACTGTCCCGGGCGGTGACCATGATGATCGGCACGTGCGAACGCTGCCGGAGCTGCCGGCACACCTCGGTGCCGGACATCTCGGGCAGCATCAGGTCGAGCAGCACGATGTCGGCGCCGGTCCGGTCGAACTCGGTGAGGGCGGCGGTCCCCGTCGCGGCGACGGACACCTCGAAACCCTCCTTGCGGAGCATGTACGACAGGGCGTCGGAGAACGACTCCTCGTCCTCGACCACCAGTACGCGGCTCAACGGGACTTCCTTTCCATGTGCTGTCAGGCCTGCCGGAGCTCGGCCGGACCGGCCTCGATCCCAGCGGGCGGCGGTGTCGCCAGGCCCTCGTCGGGGGGACGGGTGGGCAGCCGGAGGGTGAACGTCGATCCACCACCAAGAGTGCTCGACACCTCCACCCTTCCGCCATGGTTGCCGGCGATGTGTTTCACGATGGCCAGCCCGAGGCCGGTGCCGCCGGTCGACCGGGACCGGGCCTGGTCGGCCCGGTAGAACCGCTCGAAGATCCGGTCGACGTCGGTCGGGGCGATCCCGATGCCCTGGTCGGCGACGGAGATCTCCACGTGTTCGTCGGCGGCGCGGGCGGTGATCCGGACGGTGGTGTCCTCGCCCGAGTAGTTGACGGCGTTCTCCACCAGGTTCGACACGGCCGTGGCGAGCTGCGCGTCGCTGCCGTGGACGGTCAGGCCCCGTTCGGCGTCGACGGCCACCTCGATCCGGCGGGCGGCGGCGGAGGTGCGGGTCCGGTCGATCACCTCGGCGATCACCCAGTCGATCGCGACCGGCTCCGGGGGCGGCTGCGGCTCGGCGCCCTGGAGGCGGGTCAGCTCCAGCAGCTCCTGCACCAGGCGGCCCAGCCGGGTCGACTCGTGCTGGATGCGCTCGGCGAACCGACGCGCGGCGACCAGGTCCTCGGAGAGGTCGGGTGCGCCCGCCCCGGCGGGCTCGGTGGCGTCCAGCAGCGCCTCGGCGAGGAGTTGCAGCGCCCCGATGGGGGTCTTGAGCTCGTGGCTGACGTTGGCGACGAAGTCGCGGCGGACCCGGGCCAGCCGGTGCGACTCGGTCACGTCCGAGGCCTCGACGGCGATGAAGCCCGCCCCGATCCCCATCGCCCGCAGGTGCACCCCGAGCGGGTTCACCCCGGCGTTGTCGCGGCCCCGCGGCAGGTCCAGCTCGATCTCGCGCCGCACGCCGGTGCGGCGCACCTGCCCGGCGAGCGTACGGATCAGTGGGTGGGCGGCGATCGAGCCCTGGGTGGGGCCGGTGCGGAGCAGCCCCATCGCCCGGGCGGCCGGGTTGACCAGGACGGGCAGGTCGTCGGGGTCGAGCACGACCACGCCGGCCCGTAGGGAGTCGATGGTCCGGCGGCCGATGCCGGACTGCGGATCCTCGGCTATCGGGAGCCTCCCGGAGGTGTGGGGGTAGCCGGACCGGCTCCCCGCCCGCGTGGCGCGTTCGCCCAGCGCCGGAACGAGCCGGGGCAGCAGCACCCCGGCGACCAGTCCGACCGCCAGCCCCACGGCCACCGCGACCGTCACCGCCCATTCCACCCGGCGATCGTAGGGTCATTGTTAACCTGGCAACCACCACAAATAGGATGAATCACCTTCGCTTCCGGCAAAGTTCACTCCCGCGTCCGGCGTCGTTCACCGAGGTTCACCTCGGGTCTCCCCGCCCGACCTACCGTGGGCGGCGTACCTGCCCCCGCCGGCCGGGGCCGGCGACCAGCGACCCTCGCCCGCGCCACGGAGCCGGCGACCGTTGCGCCGGCCCCCCGGCCGGGCGACCGACAACCAGCGACCACAGGACGTGACAATGCGCGACGAGTTCCGGGCTGACCTCCAGATCGTCAGCCAACTGCTGGTGGACATGGCGGAAGGGGTCCGGGCCGCGATGCGGCAGGCCACCCACGCCCTGCTCACCGCGGACCGCCGGGCGGCCGAGACGGTGATCGAGCGGGACGCCGAGATCGACGAGCTCTACCGGCACGTCGAGGAGCGGGTCTGCGACCTGCTCGCCCGGCAGGCCCCCGTCGCCTCCGACCTGCGCGCGATGATCACCGCGCTGCACGTCGCGGCCGACCTGGAGCGGATGGGCGACCTGGCCGACCACGTCGCCAAGACCGCCCTGCGCCGGCACCCCTCGCCGGCCGTCCCGGCGGAGCTGCGGCCGACCTTCACCGACATGGCCGCCATCGCCGACCGGATGGCCATCAAGATCGGCTCGGTGCTCGCCAAGCCCGACGCCGACCTCGCCGCCGAACTCGACGGCGACGACGACGCCATGGACGACCTGCACCGCAGCCTGTTCGGGCTGCTGCTCGGCGAGGACTGGCCGTACGGGGTGGAGACCGCCATCGACGCCACCCTGCTCGGCCGCTTCTACGAGCGCTTCGCCGACCACGCCGTCAACGCCGGCGAACACGTGGTCTACCTGATCACCGGACAGACCACCCCCACGGCGGGCTGAGCGCGCGCAAAGGGCCCCTTCCCACGCGCGTCGCGCCGGGAAGGGGCCCTTTCCGTGGCTACGTCAGCGGCCCTGGTTGGCCACCGCGGCGGCGGCCGCCTTGGCGGCGGTCGGGTCCAGGTACGTGCCGCCCAGGGTGAGCGGGCGCAGCTGCGGGTCCAGGTCGTAGCGCAGCGGGATGCCGGTGGGGATGTTGAGCTTGGCGATCGCCTCGTCGGAGATCTGGTCCAGGTGCTTCACCAGGGCGCGCAACGAGTTGCCGTGCGCGGCCACCAGCACCGTACGGCCAGCCAGGATGTCCGGCACGATCGAGTCGTACCAGTAGGGCAGCATCCGCTCGACGACGTCCTTGAGACATTCGGTGCGGGGCATCAGCTCGCCCGGCAGCAGCGCGTAACGCGGGTCGCCGACCTGCGAGAACTCGTCGTCGTCCGCGATCGGCGGCGGCGGGGTGTCGTACGAACGGCGCCAGAGCATGAACTGCTCCTCGCCGTACTCCTCCAGGGTCTGCTTCTTGTTCTTGCCCTGGAGGGCGCCGTAGTGCCGCTCGTTGAGCCGCCACGACCGGCGCACGGCGATCCAGTGCCGGTCGGCGGCGTTGAGCGCCAGCTCGGCGGTGCGGATCGCGCGGCGCATCACGCTGGTGTGCACCACGTCCGGCAGCAGGTCGTGCTCGCGCAGCAGCTCGCCGCCGCGGCGCGCCTCGGTCTCGCCCTTCTCGGTCAGGTCGACGTCGACCCAGCCGGTGAAGAGGTTCTTGGCGTTCCAGTCGCTCTCGCCGTGCCGCAGCAGGACCAGCGTCCCGACGGTGGGCCCCTCGCTAGCAGTCATGCCGATCATCCTGCCGCACGTCGTCGGGCGACGCGCGGGCGGTGGTCGTGACGACCACCACGTGGAAAATGCGCTGCCCGGAGATCCGGCCTGGCACTAGGTTGTAAGGCGCAACAATCAAGACGGTCATTACGGGGGCGCTGGCGTGCGGACGATGCGGGGTTGGTTCCGGGACACCACCGGCGGCCTACCGGTCAGCTTCTGGTACCTGTGGGCCGGCACCCTGATCAACCGGCTCGGCTCGTTCGTCCTGGTCTTCCTGGCCATCTACCTGACGCAGGAGCGCGGCTTCTCCGCGTCGCAGGCGGGGCTGGTGCTCGGCCTCTGGGGCGTCGGCGGGGCGCTCGGCACCACCGCCGGCGGCACGCTGAGCGACCGCTGGGGCCGCCGGCCCACCCTGCTCACCGCGCATCTCGGCGCGGCCACCATGATGCTCGCCCTCGGCTTCGCCCGGGAACTGTGGGCCGTGGCGCTCGGCGCCCTGCTGCTCGGCATGTTCGCCGAGGCGGCCCGGCCCGCGTTCGGCGCGATGGTGATCGACGTGGTGCCGGAGAAGGACCGGCTGCGCGCCTTCTCGCTGAACTACTGGGCGATCAACCTCGGCTTCGCCAGCGCGGCGATCCTCGCCGGCCTCGCCGCCGAGGCCGGCTTCCTGCTGCTCTTCGTGGTCGACGCGACCACCACCGTGATCACCGCACTGGTCATCTTCCTCAAGGTCGGCGAGACCCGGCGGGTCCCCGCCGGCGGGGGCGGCCAGCGGGGCGCCGGCGCCCCCGTCGGGGCGCTGCGCACCATCCTGCGCGACCGGGTCTTCCTCGGCTTCGTGACGCTCAACCTGTTCGCCGCGCTGGTCTTCCTCCAGCACATCTCGATGCTGCCGATCGCCATGGGCGACTCCGGGCTCAGCCCCACCACCTACGGCTCGGTCATCGCGCTCAACGGGGTGCTGATCGTGGTCGGCCAACTCTTCGTTCCCCGGCTGATCAGGGGCCGGAGCCGATCGCACGTGCTCGCCCTGGCGTCGGTGGTGATGGGCGTCGGGTTCGGGCTCACCGCCTTCGCCGACACCGCCTGGTTCTACGGCCTGACCGTGCTGGTCTGGACGGTCGGCGAGATGCTCAACTCGCCGTCCAACGCCACCCTGATCGCCGAACTCTCCCCCGCCGAGCTGCGCGGCCGCTACCAGGGCGTCTTCTCGCTCTCCTGGCAGGGAGCCGCCGCGGTCGCGCCCGTCCTCGGCGGCCTGGTCCGGGAGCAGGCCGGCAACGCCCAGCTCTGGTTCGGCTGCGCCGCCATCGGCGGGCTGATGGCGCTCGCCCACCTGATCTCCGGCCCGGCCCGGGAGCGGCGGGCCACGCTGCTGCGGGCGGCCACCGGTCCCGTCGTGCCGGTGGTGGCGATCCGCCCGCCCGCCCCGCAGGCCGCCGAGGCGGCGGCGACGGCCCCCGCCGAGCCGGTCGGCCCGGCAGGGGACGACGGCCTGCCGGACAGGGGCCCGGGGCGGCCGGTCGGCCCGGCAGGGAGCGACGGCCTGCCGGACAGGGACCCGGGGCGGCCGATCGGCCCAGCAGGGGACGACGGCCTGCCGGACAAGGGCCCGGCAGGGCCGGTCGGTCCGGCCGGGAGCGACGGCCTGCCGGACAGAGGCCCGGGGCGGGCGCCGGAGCCGACGGGAGCGCGGTGACCAGCGACACGCTGGCGCGGCAGCCCTCGGCTTCCTACGGTCGAGGACGCTTCGGCCGAGGACGCCTCGGTTAGGAAACAGAACTGTCGGGAGGACGGGTGCGGGCCCTGCGCCGCTGGCTGGACGACACCGCGGGCGGGCTCCCCGCCACCTTCTGGTACCTCTGGGCCGGACTGCTGATCAACCGGGCCGGCGCCTTCGCGATGCTCTTCCTGTCGCTCTACCTGACCGAGGCGCGGGGAGCGAGCGAGGCGCTCACCGGCACGGTCGTCGGGGCGTACGGGCTGGGCGGGGCGGGCGGCGTGCTGCTCGGTGGGGTGCTGGCCGACCGGTGGGGGCGGCGGTCCACCCTGCTCGCCGCCCACCTGGCCACCGCCGGACTGATGGTCGGGCTGGCCTTCAGCCGGCACCTGGTGATGATCGCGGCGCTCGCCGCCCTGGTCGGGGTGGCGCACTCGATGCCCAGCCCCGCCTTCGTGGCGGCGATCGTCGACGTGGTGCCCGAACGCCGGCGCTCCCGGGCCTTCAACCTCCAGTTCTGGGCGTTCAACCTGGGCATGGCCGTCGCCTCGCTGCTGGCCGGCCTCCTCGCCGAGGCGAGCTTCGTCGCGCTCTTCCTGGTCGACGCCGCCGCCACCGCGCTCGCGGCGGTGGTCATCGCCTGGAAGGTCCCGGAGACGCTCCCCCGCCTCGCCGCCAAGGCTGCCCCGATCTTGGACACTTTCCGCTCCGACCGGTCAGAAAGTGTCCAAGATCTTCGGGTGGCACCGGTCCGCGGCAGCGGAGCGGTGCCGCGGCGGGTGGGGCGGGAGCGGCAGCGGCGAGTGGGGTGGCCGCGGCGGGCGGGGCAAGAGCGGCGGGCGGGGCGGGAGCGGCAGGCGGGGCGGGAGCGGCAGGCGGGGCGGGAGCGGGAGCCGGGGCTGCACACGGCGCTGACCGACCGCACCTTCCTCACCTTCGTGGGCCTGACCTTCGTGTTGGCCGTGCTGACCATGCAGACGTCAACGATCATGCCCCTGGCGATGCGGTCGGACGGCCTGCGCCCGTCGGCGTACGGCGCGGTGGTGGCGCTCGGCGGAGTCCTGATCGTGCTCGGGCAGCTCTTCGTGCCGCGGCTGATCGAACGGCACCGCAAGGACCGCGTCCTGGCCGTCTCCACCGCGCTGCTGGCGCTCGGCTTCGCCACTCTCGCGTTCGCCGACGACGTGGCGGTCTACCTGGCCGCGGCGGTGGTCTGGACGGTCGGCCAGATGCTCGCCGCGCCGCCCAACGCGCAGATCAACGCCGACCTCGCCCCGCTCGAGCTGCGGGCCCGCTACCAGTCGGTGTTCTACCTGGCCTTCCCGGCGGCGTCGTTCGTGGCGCCCACCCTGGGCGGGGTCAGCCTCCAGTATCTCGGGGACCGGCACTGGCTCATCGTCGGCGGACTCGGGCTGCTGGCCGCCGGCTGCCATCTGCTCGCCGGCCCACCCCGCGAACGCCGCGTAGCGGCCCTCCGCCAGCTCTCCACCCCCCTTCCCCCATCCCCGACCCCCGCCCCGTCCTCGGTGCGGTGATCATCAGGTTGGCGGCCCTGGGAGATCGACATCGCCGCCGACATCATGATCAACGCAGGCGGCGGGCGGGAAGGAAAGCCCGGGTGGGGGGGACAGCAGAACGCCCACCGCGACTCGTGATCGCGATGGGCGTTCGCACCGTATGACCGGCGGCGGCGGGCGAAGCCCACCCCCGTAGGCGTCGCCCGCTCGCGCCGCCGGTCCAAACAGGTGGCCACCGTCCCCCAACGGTGTTGTTCCACCCGTCCCCCGCGCCTCACTCGGTGCACGGATCTGATCGATCCACCGCTCCCCCGAACGGTTCCAAGCGTGGCGCGGTGCAATAAAGTTAGTTCGCCCGGGATTACGAAGACAACCTGGACGGGCTGTCTCGCCGGTCACAGCTCCGATTCCCACCGGGAGTACCGTCACTTCGGGCCTCGGTGGTGGCCAACAGCGGTTACCCGTCGACCATTCCCCCAAACACGTCAGGCGTCCTCACGATCGGGCGATTCCGTACGGAAGAAGTTGCTCGGCCGGCCGTCACGGAGCTGCTCCTGGTAGATCAGGTTCAGCTTCCGCTCGTCGAAGGTCCGGAACCACTCGTCCCAGGTGATCTCACGTACCCGGCTGCTCTCGCGGTAACCGGGCATGTTGAAGGTGAGTACGCCGGGCCGCCCCTCCCGCTCGGTTCCCGCGATCGTCGCCGGTGCGGCGCCGCGCTCCCGCGCCCAGTTGCGGATCACGTCGTGGTTGGTGGTCACCAGGCTTCGGCCGGGGCGCTCCGGCCGGTCGGCGGTGGACGAGATGAGCTGCGAGGAGCGCACCGACCGCGAGGTGCTCCGCCCGGTCCGGACACCGGTCGCCGTACCGCCGCGCGCCGTGCCCGCCCGCGACGACGCCGACGCGGACGTACGGGCCGCCGTGGACTTCCGGGCCGCCGACGTGGTCTTCTTCGCCGGGGCGGCCTTCCTGGCCGGAGCCCGCTTCGCCGCCGCCTTCGCCGGCGGAGCGGTCTTCCTCGCCGCCGCCTTCTTCGCCGCCGGAGCTCTCTTCGCAGCCGGTGCCTTCTTCGCAGCCGCCGTCTTCTTCGCCGCAGCCTTCTTCGCCGCCGGGGCCGTCTTCTTCGCCGCAGCCTTCTTCGCCGGAGCGGCCTTGTTCGCCGCCTGTGCCCGGCCCGGGGCTGCCTTGTTCGCCGCCCGGCCCGACGCCGCCTTCTTCGTGGCGGCGGCCCGTCCGGCGGACGCCCGCGTCCCCGTCGCCCGACCGGCGGGCCCGGTGCTGCGACGCGCGGCACCGCCCGAGGGACGCTCCGCCCGCAGGGTCTTCGCCAGCGTCTTCACCAGTTCCGGCTTGCGCAGGGCGGAGATGCCGGAGACCCCGCGCTTGCGCAGCTGCCCCCGGATCTCGTCCACCTTCATCCCGGAGATCTCGGATTCGGAGATCGACGGGGTGTTCGGGGTCTGGTTGCCCGGCTGCCGTTTCGTCCTGGTCGCAGTCCCGCCGCGACCTGAGCTGTTCCGCTGAGCCATGGGACGCTCACGCTCCTCGACAGTTGGTCCTCGGCGCGCGGCGGGTCCCAGTGCCGCACCGCGCAGTGCGGCATACCCGTCAGGACCGGTCCGAACCTCCGACCGGGGCACCCGTGGTCCAGGCCGGTCGACGAGCGCGGCCAGGACCCTCCCGGCGAGCACGACCCGAGGCGGTCGTCGGCGGCACCCCCGATCGGCCCGGCGACACCGGTACGGCCCGACGGCATCCGACTGCCCGGCGGGCACCAGGCTGCCCAACGGCACAGGGCTGCCCGACGACGCCCGACCTACCCTGCCGTGCCCGGCTGCCCGGCCGCGCCCGGGGAGGGCTCGAAGAGGTGGGCGAACGCCGCGAGGTTGGCGGTGGACTCGCCCCGCTTGACCCGCCACTCCCACTCCCGCCGGATCGAGCTGCCGAAGCCGATCTCCAGCATCGTGTCGAAGGACTCGTCGGCGTACGTCAGCACCGCGCCCAGGAGCCGGTCCAGCTCGTCGGCGTCGATCCCGGCCGGGTTGACGCGACCTGTCAGGTAGACGTCGCCGACCGCGTCGACGGAGAAGGACACGCCGTACATGCGGGCGTTGCGCTGCAACAGCCAGGCCCACAGCTCCTCGCGCCGCTCGTCCGGCTGGCGCATCACGAACGCCTCGATGCGCAGCGCGTGCTCGCCGAGGATGAGGTTGCAGACCGTCTTCAGCTTGTGGGTGCCCGGCAGCGTGACCGCGTACGAGCCCGGGCCGGTCGACTCCCAGGCCAGCTCCCGCTCGTCGCAGACCGACTCGATCAGGGCCGCAAGATCACTCTTCCCGCTCATCGGATCCACTCTACGGCCGGCACCGCCCCGGCACCGGACGACGACGGCCGGCACGACAGCAGCCGGCACCAGGCGACGACGGCCGGCGACGACGGCCAACGCGACAGCGGCGGGCGCCAGGCGACGACGGCCGGCACGAGAGCGGCCGGCCCAGGCAACGACGGTCGGCATCAGGCAACGGGGGTCGGCGCGCGACCGTAGGCCGGCAGGCAGGCGCGCGAGCGGTCACCAGGAGCAGGACATCGCCGGGCCGCAGGCCAGCTCGGAGGCGAGCCGGGCCCGGTGCGCGGCGATCGCCTCGCCGTAGACGGTGAGCAGCCCGGAGGCGGTGCGGTGCCAGGAGAAGTTGCGGGCGTGCCGCGCGGCGCCCCGGGCCAGCTCGGCGCGGTGGGGCCGGTCCGGCAGCAGGCGGCCGAGCGTACGGGCCCAGTCGGCCGGGTCGTGGCCGTCGATCAGCACGCCGCTGACCTGGTCCCGCACGGCGGTCACGAGGCCGCCGACGGCGGCGGCCACCACCGGCGTACCGCAGGCCTGTGCCTCCAGCGCGACCAGGCCGAAGGACTCGTTGTACGACGGCACCGCGACCAGGTCGGCGGCCCGGTACAGGGCGGGCAGGTCGTCACCGGTCTGCGGGGGCAGGAAACACACCCGGTCGGCGACGCCGAGCGTGCCGGCCAGCTCCATCAGGGCGGTCGGCCGGTCCAGCCCGCTGCCGCTGGGGCCCCCGCAGATCACCACGGTCACCTCGTCGGCGAGAACCGGGTCGCGCTCGCGCAGCGCGGCCACCGCGCGGATGAGCACGTCCGGGGCCTTCAGCGGCTGGATGCGGCCGACGAAGGCCACCACGTACCCGGTGGCGGGCAGCCCGAGCCGGCGGCGGGCCTCGACGGCGACGCGGTCGCGGTTGCCCGGGGCCGGGCGGAACCGGTCCAGGTCCACGCCGGGCTCGACCACGGCGACGCGGGCCGGATCGGCGTCGTACCGGTCGATGAGGTCACGGGCCTCGACCGTCGTGTTCGCGACCAGCCGGTCGGCCTCGGTGACCACCTGTTCCTCGCCGATGACGCGGGCCTTCGGTTCGGGCCGGTCCCCGGCGGCGAGCTGGGCGTTCTTGACCTTCGCCAGCGTGTGCGCGGTGTGCACCAGCGGCACCCCCCAGCGCTCCTTGGCCAGCCAGCCGACCTGCCCGGAGAGCCAGTAGTGGGAGTGGATCAGGTCGTAGTGGCCCGGGGGCCGGGACGCCTCGGCGCGGAGCACGCCGGCGGTGAAGGCACAGAGCTGCCCAGGCAGCTCCTCCTTGGTGAGCCCTTCGAGGGGGCCGGAGGTGACGTGCCGGACGTGCACGCCGGGTGCCGTCTCGACCACCGGGGGCAGGTCGCCGGAGGTGGCCCGGGTGAAGATCTCCACCTCGACGCCCGCCTCGGCCAGCCGCCGGGCGACCTCCAGGATGTAGACGTTCATGCCGCCGGCGTCGCCGGTGCCCGGCTGGTGCAGGGGTGAGGTGTGCACCGAGAGCGTCGCGATCCGCCGGGGGCGGGGCCACGGGCGCGCACCGCGCTGACGACCCACACCGGTGTGCAATTCCGCCACGTCCGCTCCCCTTTGTCACGGTTGATGCCGTCCGCACGCCCGGCGCCCTTCGGACAACGTCCCCGGCCGATGTCATCTTCCCCATCGGGCACCTGTAATGCGCCGGGGCGGCGCCCGGGCGTGACGGACCTCATCACCACGCCGCCGGCACCCGCCCCGGTGGCCCGGGGGAGAATGGCCGGATGACCTCTGTCGCCGTCGTCACCGGAGCCTCCAGCGGAATCGGGGCGGCCACCGCCCGCCGGCTCGCCGCCGAGGGGTTCCACGTCCTCGCCGCCGCGCGGCGTACCGACCGGTTGGCCGCCCTGGTGGCCGAGATCGAGGCCGCGGGGGGTGCGGCCACCGCCGTGGCCTGCGACGTCACCTCCGACGAGTCGGTGGCCGGCCTGGCCGGGGCGGCGACGGCCCTGGGCCCGGTCACCCTCCTGGTCAACAACGCGGGCGGCGCGCGCGGCCTGGACCCGGTCGAGTCCGGGTCGGTCGGCGACTGGCAGTGGATGTACGACGTCAACGTGCTCGGCACGCTGCGTGTCACCCAGGCGCTGCTGCCCGCGCTGGAGGCGTCCGGGGCCGGCACCATCGTGGTCGTCTCCTCGACCGCCGGCTTCACCGTGTACGAGGGCGGGGGCGGCTACGCCGCCGCGAAGCACGCGCAGACGGCGATCGCCGGCACGCTGCGGCTGGAACTCTGCGGCCGACCGGTGCGCGTGATCGAGATCGACCCGGGCATGGTCCGGACCGACGAGTTCGGGCTGGTCCGCTTCGCGGGGGACGCCGAGCGGGCGGCGGCCGTCTACGCCGGGGTCGCCGAGCCGCTGGTCGCCGAGGACGTCGCCGACTGCGTCGCCTGGTGCGCGACGCGCCCGCAGCACGTCAACGTGGACCGCCTCGTCGTACGGCCGCTGGCCCAGGCCGCCCAGCACAAGGTGCACCGGGTCGGCTGAGCCGGCCCGGACGGTCGCGGACGATGACGGGCACGGCGCGGCACCGGCCGCTCGGCGTGGTGACCCGGGGCACGACGAACCCGAACCGGCTCCGCCGGGTGGACAACTGGATCGTCGAGACCTGCCGGGAGGCGCTGCGCGAGGCGGCCGACCCGCTGGTGGTGGACCTCGGCTACGGCGCCAGCCCGGTGACCGCCGTCGAACTGCGCGCCCGGCTCGCCACCGCGGTCCGCCCCGACGTGCGGGTCGTCGGGCTGGAGATCGATCCGGTACGCGTCGCCGCCGCCCAGCCGTCCGCCGACCCACCCCGGCTCACCTTCGCCCGGGGCGGCTTCGAGCTGGCCGGGCTGCGACCCGCCCTGGTCCGCGCGTTCAACGTCCTGCGCCAGTACGACGAGCGCGAGGTCGCCGATGCCTGGCGCACCATGACCGCCGGGCTGGCCCCGGGCGGGCTGCTGGTCGAGGGCACCTGCGACGAGTTGGGGCGGCTCGGCGGCTGGCTGCTGATCGACGCCGACGGCCCCCGTACGCTCACCCTCGCCGCGAAGCTCACCACCCTCGACACCCCCGCGGAGCTGGCCGAACGGCTGCCCAAGGCGCTGATCCACCGCAACGTCCCCGGCGAGCGGATCCACGACCTCATCCGCGCGCTCGACGACGCCTGGCACGCCGCCGCCGGCTACGCCCCGTACGGCCCGCGCCAACGCTGGCTGCGCGCGGTCGCCGCGGTACGGGCGGCGGGCTGGCCGGTCCTGGACGGCCCCCGCCGCTGGCGCCACGGCGAACTCACCCTCCCCTGGCCCGAGATCGCCCCCGCCTGACGGCTGCCCGGCGGCGGGTCAGATGGTGCAGTTGATGAGGATCGGTTCGGGGTGCAGGGTCACGCCGAAGCGGTCGTGGACGCCGTCGCGGATCTCCCGGGCCAGCTCGACCAGGGACGCCGTGCTGGCGGTGCCGCTGCGGTTGGTCAGGGCGAGGGTGTGCTTGCTGGAGATGGCGACGCCCTCCGGCCCCGGATGGCCCTTGCCGAAGCCGGCCCGGTCGATGAGCCAGGCGGCGCTGACCTTGACCATGTCCCCGGGGCAAGGCCAGGACGGCGGCTCGCCGATGTCGGCGGCGCGCTCCCGCAGCAGCTCGTACGCGGCCACGTCGAGCACCGGGTTGGTGAAGAACGAGCCGACCGAGCGGGTGTCCGGGTCGGTGGCGTCGAGCACCATGCCCTTGCCGGCGCGCAGCCGCAGGACCGTGGCCCGGGCGTCGGCCAGCGGCACCCGGTCCCCCACCTGCACGCCGAGCGCCCGGGCCAGTTCCGCGTAGCGCACGGGGCCGGACAGCGGCGAGCGGGCGAGCCGGAAGTCGACGGAGAGCACCACCCAGCGGTCGCTGTACTTGAAGATGCTGGACCGGTACGCGAACCCGCAGTCGGCGGCGTCGATCCGCCCGACGGTCCCCTCGACCCGGTCGTGGACTCCGACGCCGACGATGGTCTCGGCGACCTCCTGGCCGTACGCGCCGACGTTCTGGATGGGGGTGGCGCCGGTCGAGCCGGGGATGCCGGAGAGGCACTCCAGGCCGGACCAGCCGTTGGCGACGGTGGTGGCGACCAGCTCGTCCCAGGGCTCGCCGGCCTCGACGCGTACGGTGACGGCGTCGGCGTCCTCGGCGACCACCCGCACGCCCCGGGAGCGCACCAGGACGACGGTGCCGGGGAAGCCGGCGTCCCCGATCACGACGTTGCTGCCCCCGGCGAGGAGCAGGACCTGCTCGTCGCGTCCGGCCGCCTCCCGTACGGCCCGCACGATCGCGTCGGCGTCGGTGCCGGCGACGACACGGGCGGCGGGACCGCCCAGGCGTAGGGTGGTGTATCGCGCCAGGTCGCACGTCGTGGCGGGTTCGGTTCCGGTTGTCGGCTGGGCGTAGACGTCTGACACGCCTTTCACCCTAGGCTGAGGGGTAGCCGCGGCGCCCACTGGTGGCCCGGTCACCCCCGGGAGGATGGCGATGAGCAGACTGCACGCAACGAAGGACTTCTGGTTGGGAGCGCTCCGGGCGGAGGGCCCGGCGTTCGCCGCCGCCGTGGCGGAAGCCCCGCCGGAGACACCGGTGCTGTCCTGTCCCGGCTGGACAGTCGCCGACCTGACCCTGCACCTCACCTCCCTCTACCGCTGGGTGCACTCGTTCGCGGGCACCGGCGCGGCCACCCCCTCGCCCGGCGGGTCCGAGCCGGTCGAGCTGGAGCCGGGCGTCGCCCCGCTCCAGCTCTGGCAGCAGGCGTACGACCGGCTGATGACCCTCTTCGACGGCCTCGACCCGGAGGCCCCGGCGTGGAACTGGGCGCCGCAGCCGAAGAAGGCGGGCTTCTGGCCGCGCCGGATGGCGCACGAGACCGCGGTGCACCGGTGGGACGCCCAGCTCGCCATCGCGGCGGGCGAGCCGGTCGAGGCGAAGCTCGCCGCCGACGGGGTGAGCGAGATCCTGGACACCTGGCTGCCGGCCGGTCGGCGCCGCACGGCCGGCCAGTGGCGCGGGGTGGTGCAGATCTCCGCCGTCGACGCCGGTCAGGAGTGGTTCCTGCGGCTGCGCGGCGAGGGCGTGGCGCTGCTCGACACGGCCACCATCTTCGACCACGACGACCACCACGCGCGGGCGCAGGTCAGCGGCACCGCGAGCGACCTGCTGCTGGCGCTCTGGGGCCGGGTCGGCCTCGACACGCTGGACGTGGCCGGCGACCGGGCCCTGCTGGAGGGCCTCCGCGTCGGCTGATCCACCGCCGCGCGGAGCCGGGCCCCGAGGGCTCCGCGCAGTTCCCACCGCACGTACGACGAGAGTGGCCGCCCGGCACAGGCGGCCACTCTCTTTGCGTCCGGTCTCGATCCGCAACCAGCGGAGAGCGCTCTCTTGACACCGGACCGGACCAACCACCACCCTGTCGTGAGAGCGCTCTCTCAGCTCTGCTCCACCACCTGCCTCACCACCTCAGACGACCTGAGAGGGGTCCGACCGATATGGGTGTCTTTCCGCGCCGCCGCCTGGCGGCGGTGGCCCTCGTCGCCGCCACCGCGCTGTTCGCCACCGCCGGCTGCGCCGGCGACGAACCCGCCAAGGACGGCAAGATCACGTTGACCGTGGACGTGTTCAGCCAGTTCGGCTATGAAGAGCTCTACAAGGAGTACATGGCCAGCCACCCGAACGTGAAGATCGTCGAGCGTGGCACCGGCACCAACCTCGACGACTACTCGCCGAAGCTGACCCAGTGGCTCGCCGCCGGCAAGGGCGCGGGCGACGTCGTCGCCATCGAAGAGGGGTTGATGGTCGAGTACAAGGCCAACCCCGACAACTTCGTCAACCTGCTCGACCACGGCGGGGCCGAGCTCCAGGGCAACTTCCTGGAGTGGAAGTGGAAGGGCGGGATGACCCAGGACGGCAAGCTGATCGGTCTGGGCACCGACGTCGGCGGCATGGCCATGTGCTACCGCACGGACCTGTTCGCCAAGGCCGGCCTGCCCACCGACCGCGAGGCCGTGTCGAAGCTCTGGCCGACCTGGCAGGACTACGTCAAGGTCGGTGAGCAGTTCAAGGCGAAGAACACCGGCGCCTCGTTCCTGGACGCCGCGACCAACATCTTCAACACGATCGTGCTCCAGACGGCCGGCAACGCGCAGGGCTACCACTACTACGACACCAGCGGAAACCTGGTGGTGGACAGCAACCCGGCGGTACGGCAGGCCTGGGACACCACCATGGACATCATCGACTCCGGCCTCTCCGGCAAGTACGGCTCCTGGTCCGAGGAGTGGGTGTCGGCCTTCAAGCAGGCCAAGTTCGCCACCATCGCCTGCCCGGCCTGGATGATGGGCGTCATCGAGGGCAACGCCGGCGCCGAGGCCAAGGGCAAGTGGGACATCGCCCGGGTGCCCGGCAACGGCGGCAACTGGGGCGGCTCGTGGCTCGCCGTGCCGACCCAGAGCAAGCACCGCGCCGAGGCGATCGAGCTGGCGAAGTTCCTGACCAGCGCCAAGGGCCAGATCGGGGCGTTCAAGGCCAAGGGCCCGCTGCCCTCCTCGCCGCAGGCGCTGGCCGACCCCGCGATCGTCGACGCCAAGAACGCGTACTTCTCCGACGCCCCCGTCGGGCAGATCTTCGGCGAGGGCGCCAAGACGCTGAAGCCCGTCTACATGGGGCCGAAGAACCAGGCCGTCCGCACCGAGGTCGAGAACGCCGTCCGGACGGTGGAACTGGGTCAGCGCAAGCCCGACCAGGGCTGGACGGACGCGGTCAACAACGCGAAGAAGGCCGCCGCCAAGTAGCCCGAGCCGGAGTGCGGGCGGGAGGGCGCCGGGGGCGCCGGTCCCGCCCGCACCCGGGAAAGGAGTGGTCCGGGCATGACCGTCCAGCTCGACCCGCGCCCGCCGGTCGCACCGGCGCCCCGCACCGGTCGACGCACACCGGCGATGCGGTTCAGCCGCCTCGACACGAAGTACTCGCCCTACCTGTTCATCGCCCCGTTCTTCGTGCTCTTCGGGGTGTTCGGGGCGTACCCGCTGATCTACACCTTCTGGGTCTCCCTGCACGACTGGGACCTGCTCGGCAGCAACCACCCGTTCGTCGGGCTGGAGAACTACAGCCGGCTGCTGGAGGACCCCGACTTCTGGCACGCCGTCGTCAACACCCTCGGCATCTTCGTCATCTCCACCGTCCCGCAGTTGCTGGCCGCGCTCTGGCTGGCCAACCTGCTCAACCGGCAGCTGCGGGCCCGGACGACGTTCCGGATGGCGGTGCTGATCCCGAACATCACGTCGACGGCAGCGGTCGCGATCGTCTTCGGGGTGCTCTTCGGCCGCGAGTTCGGCATGGTCAACTGGCTGCTCGACCTGGTCGGGATCGACGCGATCGAGTGGAAGTCGAACCGGTTCGCGTCCTGGGTGGCCATCTCCACCATGGTCGACTGGCGGTGGACCGGCTACAACGCGCTGATCTTCCTGGCCGCGATGCAGGCCATCCCGCGCGACCTCTACGAGTCGGCCGCCATCGACGGGGCCGGCCGGGCCCGCCAGTTCTGGTCGATCACCGTGCCGCTGCTCAAGCCGACGATCATCTTCACCGTCATCATCTCCACCATCGGCGGGCTCCAGCTCTTCACCGAGCCCCGGCTGTTCCACTCCGGAACCAACCCGATCCGGGGCGGAACGCTACGGGAGTCGCAGACCGTGACCATGTACATGTTCGAGAACGCCTTCGCGCCCCACTACAACTTCGGCTACGGCTCGGCGGTGGCGTGGCTGCTCTTCGCCCTGATCGCGGTCGTCGCGGCGATCAACGTGCTGCTCCTGCGCCGGCTCGGCGGCGCGAAGCCCCCGAAGGATCACGCGAAGTCGAAGGAGGGAGCGCGATGACCCGCCTCTGGGCCGCCAGCCGGCTCACCTACGCCGCGCTGATCGCCGCCGGGGTCCTGTCGATCTTCCCGATCTACTGGATGTTCGTGGTGGCGAGCCGCTCCAACGACGCGATGGGCCAGCTGCCACCACCGGTCACCCCCGGCGGCAACTTCGGCGCGAACGTGTCCCGGCTGCTGAACAACACCGACGCGTACTTCGTCGCCGGCCTGGTCAACTCGGCGATCGTGGCGGTCACGGTCACCGTCTCGGTGGTCTTCTTCTCCACGCTGGCCGGGTTCGCCTTCGCCAAGCTGCGGTTCCGGGGACGCAACGCGCTGCTCATGGTGATCATCGCGACGATGATGGTGCCCACCCAGCTCGGCGTCATCCCGCTCTACCTGCTGATGACGAAGCTGAACTGGAACGACCGGCTGCCGGCGGTGATCGTACCGGCCCTGGTCACCGGCTTCGGGGTGTTCATGATGCGGCAGTACGCCGGCCAGGCGGTCAGCAACGAGCTGATCGAGGCGGCCCGGGTGGACGGCTGCAACACCGCACGGATCTACTGGAACGTCGTGCTGCCGGCACTGCGCCCGGCCGCCGCCGTGCTGGGGCTGCTCACGTTCATGACCACCTGGAACGACTTCCTGTGGCCGTACGCTGTCCTCAACGACCCGGAGAACCCCACCGTGCAGCTCGCCCTGCGCACGCTGTCCGACGGGTACTACACGGACATGTCCCAGGTGTTCACGGGAACGGCCATCGCCACCCTCCCGCTGTTGCTGGTCTTCGTCCTGTTCGGCCGCCAGATCATCGGCGGCATCATGGAAGGTGCGGTCAAGGCGTGAGCACTCTGCGATTCCCCGACAACTTCGTCTGGGGGGCGGCCACCGCCGCGTACCAGATCGAGGGGGCGGCCACCGACGACGGTCGCGGCCCGTCGATCTGGGACACCTTCAGCCGTACGCCGGGAAAGGTCCACCACGGCCACACCGGCGACGTCGCCTGCGACCACTACCACCGCTACGTCGACGACGTGGCGCTGATGGCGGAGCTGGGGCTGAAGGCGTACCGCTTCTCGGTGGCCTGGCCCCGGATCCAGCCGGACGGCACCGGCCCGGTCAACCCGCGCGGCCTGGACTTCTACGACCGGCTGACCGACACGCTGCTGGCCCGGGGCATCGACCCGATCGTCACCCTCTACCACTGGGACCTGCCGCAGGCCCTCCAGGACCGGGGCGGCTGGACCAACCGCGAGACCGCCGAGCACTTCGCCACGTACGCCACGGCGGTGCACACGCGGCTCGGCGACCGGATCCGCACCTGGACGACCCTCAACGAGCCGTGGTGCTCGGCCTACCTCGGCTACGGCAACGGGGTGCACGCCCCCGGCGAGCAGGACGCGGGCGCGGCCTTCACCGCCGTACACCATCTGCTGCTCGGGCACGGCCTGGCGGCCCGCGCGCTGCGCGCGGCCGGCGCGCAGACCGTCGGGATCACGGTCAACCCGGCCGACGTACGCGCGGCCGACCCGGACAGCGCCGCGGACGCGGCGGCGGTCCGCCTCGTCGACGGCCTGCACAACCGGATCTTCCTCGACCCCCTGCTGCGCGCGGCCTACCCCGACGACGTGCTGGAGCACGTGGCCCGCATCGTCGAGCCGACGTTCATCCGCGACGGCGACGAGAAGCTGATCGCCGCCCCGATCGACCTGCTCGGCGTCAACTACTACGCCCCCACCTACGTCGCCGGCCGGCCGGACGGCGCGGGCGGCAGCGCCTACCCGGGCACCGACGGCGCGGTGGAGTTCCTCCCGCCGACCGGGCCGCTGACCGACATGGGGTGGATGATCGAACCGGCCGGGCTGACCCGGCTGCTGGAACGCATCGCCACGGACTACCCCGGCGTGCCGCTGATGGTCACCGAGAACGGCGCGGCGTTCCCCGACAAGGCCGACGCCGACGGTGCCGGGCAGGTGATGGACGCGGACCGCATCGCCTACCTCGACGGGCACCTGCGCGCCGTGCACGAGGCGATCTCCCGGGGCGTGGACCTCCGGGGCTATCTCGTATGGTCGTTACTCGACAACTTCGAGTGGGCCGAGGGCTACCGTCGACGGTTCGGCATCATCCACGTCGACTACCTGACGCAGCGACGCACACCGAAGTCCAGCGCCCGGTGGTACCAGGAGGTGATCTCCCGGAACGGGCTGTGACGAGGGTGGTAACGGGGATGACGACGGCGCAGCGGCCGACGCTGGAAGCAGTGGCCCGGCGGGCGGGCGTCTCGCGGGCAACCGTGTCCCGGGTGGTGAACGGCTCCACGACGGTCGCCGAGCCCATCCGGGACGCGGTCCGCCGGGCGGTGGCCGAGCTGGGGTACGTGCCGAACCTGGCCGCCCGCAGCCTGGTCACCCAGCGGACCGACTCGATCGCCCTGGTGCTGCCGGAGGCCGCCACCCGGGTCTTCTCCGACGACCAGGTCTTCCCCGGGATCATCCGGGGCGCGGCGCAGGAGCTGGAGGCGGCCGACAAGCAGCTCGTGCTGATGCTGGCCGGCTCGCCCGCCGGCCACGACCGGGTCGAGCGCTACACGACCGGGCGACACGTCGACGGGGTGCTCTTCGCCTCGCTGCACGGCGAGGACCCGCTGCCCGGCCGGCTCGCCCGGCTGGGCATCCCGGTCGTGTGCAGCGGCCGGCCGCTCGACGGCGCCGACGTGCCCTACGTCGACGTCGACCACGTCGGCGGGGTGGCCACGGCGGTGCGGCACCTGCTCGACAGCGGACGCCGCCGCATCGCCACCATCGCCGGCCCGCAGGACATGGTGGCCGGCATCGAGCGCCTCGCCGGCTACCGGAACACGGTCGCCGAGGCCGGCCTGCCGGAGCTGGTGGCGACCGGCGACTTCAC
This sequence comes from Micromonospora sp. NPDC007220, assembly GCF_040634035.1. Lineage (NCBI taxonomy): Bacteria > Bacillati > Actinomycetota > Actinomycetes > Micromonosporales > Micromonosporaceae > Micromonospora > Micromonospora sp. NPDC007220. The sequence continues at coordinate 127,958 of NZ_JBEYEU010000014.1, forward strand.
CCGCGAGTCCGGGGCGACGGCCATGCGGCAGCTCCTCGCCGAGCACCCCGACCTGGACGCCGTCTTCGCCGCCTCCGACCTGATGGCGCACGCCGCCCTGCGGGCGCTGCGCGAGGCGGGGCGGCGGGTGCCGGACGACGTGGCGGTGATCGGCTTCGACGACATCGAGACGGCGGCGTACACCGAGCCGCCGCTGACCACCGTCCGGCAGCCCATCGTGCAGCTGGGCCGGCAGATGACCCGGCTGCTGCTGCGGCTGGCCGCCGGCGAGGCCATCGAATCCGTGGTGCTCCCCACCGAGCTGATCCTCCGCGAGTCGGCCTGAGGTGCAGGGAAGGGTCCCTTCCTGACGCCCCCGCCCGACGAGCGCCGGAGTTAATCCGTGGAGGCGCTGTGCGGGCGCCGGTAGCGTCGCGCGCGTGACCGTGAAGCTGATCCGCGTACCCGCCCTCTCCGACGTCGCCGAGTACGCGTACGCGGCCACGGTCGAGCCACCGGCCCGGCTGGTGTTCACCGCCGGCGCCTGCCCGCTCGACGCCGAGGGGCGGACCGTCGCGCCCGGAGACCCCGTCGGACAGGCCCGGCAGGTGATGGCCAACCTGGAGACCGCCCTCGCGGCGGCCGGGGCCCGACTCACCGACGTCGTCAAGACCACCGTGTACGTGGCGTCGTCCCGCCAGGAGGACCTGGTGGCCGTGTGGGAGGTGGTCCGGGACGCGTTCGGCGACCACGAGCCGCCCAGCACCCTGCTCGGGGTGGCCGTGCTCGGCTACTCCGACCAGCTCGTCGAGGTCGAGGCCGTCGCAGCCGTACGCGGGGAGAACTGACGTGAAGATCCGGACCGCCCGCCCCGACGACGCGCCCGCCGTGGTGGCGATGCGTGCGATCGTGCACCCCTACCTGGTGCGCGGCGTCGAGTCGACCCGGCAGATGATCGCCCAGCCCCCGCCCGGCGAGCAGTGGACCGCGTACGTCGCCGAGGTCGACGACGCCGTGGTCGGCTGGGTGTCGGCGTACCGCAACGACCGGACCTCGGAGCCCGACGTCGGCGAGATCTCCACCCTGCACGTCCACCCGGAGCACCGGCGCCGGGGCGCCGGCACCGCGCTGCTGACCGCCGCGCTGGGGCACCTGCGCGACATCGGGGCGCGCCGGATCCGTACCTGGGCGCTGCCGGAGTCGCTGCCGTTCGCCCGCCGGCACGGCTTCACGCCGAGCCGGGAGATGCGCTACTCGGCCCTCGACCTGCGGCCGGCCCCGCCGATGCCGGAGTCGCCGCCGGGCGTACGGCTGCTTGCGCTGACCGACGTCGAGCCGCGTCGGGTCTACCTGACCGAGGTGGCGGCGGCGGCCGACGAGCCGGAGGACGTGCCCGCCGACGCGATCAGCTACGAGAGCTGGCGCTCCGAGATCTGGGACAGCCCGGGCCTGGACCGCGCGGCCAGCACGGTGGCGGAAATCGGCGGCGAGGTGGCGTCCTTCAGCCTCGTCCAGCGCGACGGCGACCGGATGTGGTCGGACTACACCGGCACGCTGCCGACGCACCGGGGGCGTGGGCTGGCCCGCCTGGTCAAGGCGGCGGCGCTGCACCGCGCCGCCGCCGGCGGCGTACGCGTCGCCTACACCTCGAACGACGAGGCGAACGCGCCGATGCTGGCGGTCAACGTCGGGCTCGGCTACCGCCCGGTCGGTTCGAGCTGGTCCTGCCTGCGCGAGCCTTCCTGACGGTCCGATTCGGCCGACGGCCCGCACCGAGGTCCAGGGCCAGCCGGCGGCCCGCCCCGAGGGCCGGGGTCAGCCGGCGGCCCGCACCCGCTGGGCGACCGCCAGGGTCTCGGCGCCGAAGAGCACCAGCCGGGCCTCGGTGACGTGCGCCGGGGTGGCCGAGCCGAGCACCGACAGGGCCTGCCGTACGGCGTCCTCGACCGGCCAGCCGTAGACGCCGGCCGAGATCAGCGGGAACGCCACGGTGCCCGCGCCCAGCTCGTCGGCGACCCGCAGGCTGTTCGCGTAGCAGTCGCGCAGCAGCGCCGAGCGGTCCTCGTCGGCCGACCAGACCGGCCCGACCGTGTGCACCACCCAGCGGGCCGGCAGGTCGCCCGCGGTGGTGGCCACCGCCCGGCCGGTCGGCAGGCCCCGGCCGTACCGGGAGGCGCGCAGCGCCCGGCACTCGTCGAGGATGGCCGGCCCGCCCCGCCGGTGGATGGCGCCGTCCACTCCCCCGCCGCCGAGCAGCGACGAGTTGGCGGCGTTGACGATCACGTCCACCCGCTGCGTCGTGATGTCGCCCCCGACCAGGGTGATCTCCACGTCAGCCCTCTGTGACGGACTGGCCGAGCGAGCGGCGGGCCAGCAGGGTCGCCCCGGCGACGGCGGCCGGCATGACGAGCACCGCGCCGAGCGGGATCAGGAAGCAGACGAAGACCGCCACGCCGAAGCCGAGCGTGGTCGGCCGGTCCGCCTTGAGGTGCGCCCGCCGCTCCGGCAGCCGCATCCCGCGCCGGTAGAAGGGGGCTCCGACCAGCTCCACGGCGAGCAGCCAGCCGCCGACCGCCGCCCCGATCACCGGCACCACGGTCTGGCCGACCACCGGGATGAAGCCGGCGGCGAAGAGCGGGATGCCGAAGAGGATCGACAGGCCCACCAGCCGCACCGAGTCGGCGATGCTGCGCCGCAGCGACGGCCAGAACGGCACGTCGACCGCGCCGGGCGTGCCGCCGAGGCGCTCCTCGACGCGTTCGGAGATCTTCTCGTAGAACGGGTCGCCGATGACCAGGGTGACGGCGGTGAAGGTGACCACCGCGAGCAGGCCGCCGAGGCCGAGGAAGGCCAGCCCGGCGATCACCCGGACGAGGCTGCGCCCGGTGGTCGACCAGTCGTCGGCGAACGGCGTGACCAGCGCGGCCAGGTCCTCGACGAAGTACGCCAGGGTGGCGAACGCGGCCACGAAGATCGCGCCCGAGATCAACGCCGGGATGACGCCGAGCAGCATCAGCCCGGGGCTGCGGACGTAGAGGCCGAGGCCGCGCAGGAGCAGGCCCACGCCGGTGAAGAACCGGCCGGCGGCGCCGGTCACGGGCGCGGCGATGCGGGGTGCGTTCACGACCGCAGAGCCTAGTTGTACCCGGTCATGAGGGTCATCGCAGCCAGCCGACTGACGGCGGGCCTCCGGACCCGCGCTCTACTGCCAGGTGGCGGTGTCGGGGTCGATGTCGTGGGCGCGTGCGCTGGCGTCGATGCTCTGCCGGAACCACGTGGTGAGGCCGGCACGGATGCCGTCGTAGTGGGCGGCGAATGCCGGATCGGCCTCGTACCTGCGGCCGAGACAGACCTGCATCTGCCTGGTGAGGGGAAAGTACGAGGAAAAGACCTCGCGGTGCCGCTCGACGAGTCGATTCGCCTCCGGGCTGCCAGGGGTGACCCCGGCGTCCATCGCGTCGCCGAGGGCACGGTCGAGGTCGGCAACGGTGTCGGCGACGGCCTGCCATTCCTCCGGGCTGCGAGAGGCTGCGCGTTCGGCGTACTGCTGCCACTGCGTCGTGTCTCCGTAGCGGTGACGGGCCTGGGCGTGCCGGTCCGGGTCCCACTGGGGGCCGAAGATCGCGGCCTGCTGCTCGACGGTCAGCAGCAGGCCGCGCTCGTGGGCGTCGATCATGCGATCCAGTCCGGCGCTGAGCTGCTGGAGACGGTCGATCCGCTGGGCGACCTGGATGCGCTGCGCGCGCAGTGCGCCGGGCACGTCCGCGGTCGAGTCGTCCAGGATGGCCCGGATGCTGTCCAGACCGAGGCCGATCTCCCGGTAGACGACGATGCGGTGCAGGCGTTCCAGGTCGCCGGCGGTGTAGAGCCGGTAGCCGGCAGTCGTGCGCAGCGACGGTCGCGCCAGACCGATGTCATCCCAGTGGTGCAGCGCGCGGACCGTCACGCCCAGACGCGTCGAGACCTGGCCGACGGTCAGGCCATCGGCGTCGGTGGCATCAGGCATGCTCCGCATTGTCGCCGCGACCGCCGCCCGGTGGGGTGATCCCCATGGCTTCAAGGTTCCGCGCCTCCTGGCTGGCCGGATCGAAGGGCTTCGCCGCCGTGAAGACGATCCGTGCGTTCTCGGGGGTGATCACCTCCACGTCGCGGGTGTTCCAAGGGGTGTCCCGTGGGCCGTCGACCGAGTCCGGGTTCAATGCACGACATGCCTCGACAAGAGGATCGATCTGGCTGAGCACGCCCGAGAAGCTGAAGCTCATCGCTGGTGGCTGCGCCGGGACGCTCTCCGCCGAGCGGAGGAGCACGTCCTGGAACGCCCACCGGCGCAGGTGCACGAGCGTGCCGGGGATGCTGAACAGCTCGAAGAACCCGAGCCCACGAGTCCAGAAATCCACCGACGCCGCCAGGTCGCTCGTGGGGATCGTCACGAACGCGGGCATCCCGTAGATGCCTCGGAACGGCTCAGGCGCAACCGCGTCCGGGCCGGGATCGGGCACGGGACTCATCTCGAAAGCGTCGTAGTAGTCACTCATGTACCCCACCCTGGGGCCTTACGCAGCGTGAGGGTCAAGCCGCATCGGTGCCGGTCCTACCGCTGGCCGCGGCCAACGTCGTGGCCGCCGTACACCCGGTAGGCGGACCGCCGGCTGGGGACGTCGAGCGGGCACGGCAGGATGGATACGTGCGGGCGGCCCGGTTGATCTCGTTGGTCCTGCTGCTCCAGGCGCGGGAGACGATGACCGCGGCGGAGCTGGCGCGGGAGCTGGAGGTCTCCGAGCGGACCGTCTACCGGGACGTGCTGGCGCTCTCCGCCGCCGGGGTGCCGGTCTACGCCGACCGGGGCCGGGCCGGCGGCTACCGGCTGCTCGGCGGCTACCGGACCCGGCTGACCGGGCTGACCCGCGACGAGGCGGAGGCGCTCTTCCTGGCCGGGCTGCCCGGACCGGCGGGCGACATGGGGCTCGCCGACGCGGTGGCCTCGGCCGAGCTGAAGGTGCTCGCCGCGCTTCCACCGAGCCTGCGCGACGCGCCGGTGCGCACCGGGCAGCGCTTCCACCTGGACGTGCCGGGCTGGTTCCGGGAGGCAGGGCCGCCACCGTGGCTGACCGAGCTGGCCGGCGCGGTCTGGCGGGACCGGGTGGTCGAGCTGCGCTACCGGCGCGGCGACCGCGAGGTCGAACGGGAGGCGCACCCGTACGGGCTGGTCCTCAAGAGCGGGGTCTGGTATCTCGTCGGCCGGGTCGGCGGCGCGTACCGCACGTACCGGGTGGACCGGGTCACCCACGTCGGGGTCCAGACCGCGACCTTCGACCGGGACGCCGGCTTCGACCTGGCCGGATACTGGCGGGAGCAGGCCGAGGAGTTCCTGCGCGGCATGCTCCGGGCCGAGGTCACGATGCGGCTGAGCCCCGTCGGCCTGCGCCGGCTCCGCTTCGTCGCCGACGCCCCCTTCGCGTACGACGAGGCGCTCGCCGCGGCCGGCGAGCCCGACGGGCAGGGGTGGGTGGTGACCCGCCTGCCCGTCGAGTCCGTCGACGTCGCGTACCCCCAGTTGCTGTCCCTGGGGCCGGAGGTGGAGGTGCTCGGCCCGCCGGACCTGCGGGAGCTGATGGTCGACGCCGCCAGGCGGTCCGCCGCGGTCTACCGGGTGGCGCCCGGTCAGCGGTAGCCGGTCACGTCGGCCGGTCTGTCCGTCTCCACCACCTCGGTGATGTAGCGGAACCCGTCCGGCCGGCTGCCGTCGACGTCGGTGAACCCGTACACCTGGGACAGCTCGCCGGCTGAGACGGACGCCTGGTTCCAGCGGGCCCGGTCCTCGTCGGCGGCGAGCGCGGCGACCGCGCGCCCGACGAAGGCCGGGGTCTCCGAGATGAGGAAGTGCGGATCCTTGGCGGCGCCGTCCCGCCAGTTCTCCTCGGTGACCCCGAAGTGCTCCAGCATCGCCTCGGACCGGATCCAGCCCGGTGTCAGCGCCACGGCGGTGCCGCCGTGCGGCTTCAGCTCGTGCCCCCAGACGTACGCGAGCCGGTTGACCGACGTCTTCGCCAGGTCGTAGAAGACCGACAGCCGGTAGTGGTCGTCGTTGTACGCCTTCGTGCCGTCGCCGACCTCCACCACCAGGCCGCCGGGGCGGCGGATCAGCAGCGGCAGGGCGAAGTGGGCGGTCACGACGTGCGTGTCGATCGCCAGGCGCAGGCTGCGGAAGCCGGCCTCCAGCGGCTGCTCCCAGACCGGCTTCTCCCAGGTGGTCAGGGGATCGCCGCCCCAGATGTCGTTGACCAGCACGTCGAGGCGGCCCTGCTCGGCGTCGATCCTGGCGACGAGGTCGCGGACCTGCTCGGGGACGAGGTGGTCGACCCGGACCGCGATGCCGGTGCCGCCGGCGGCGGTGACCAGCTCGGCGGTCTCCTCGATGGTCTCCGGGCGGTCCATCTCGGAGCGGCCGGCCCGGCTACTGCGGCCGGTGGCGTAGACCGTGGCACCGGCGGCGCCGAGCTGCACCGCGATCTGCCGGCCGGCGCCCCGTGTCGCCCCGGCGACGAGCGCGATCTTTCCTGTCAGCGGTTTCGTCATGCGGCGAGCCTGTCAGCGATACCTGACAGCCGAAGTCCGGTTTCGCGAAGCCGTGTCGTCCGGCATGCTCGCCGGCATGCACCTGCTGCTCTCCGGGATCGTCGGCTCGGTCGCGTACGGGCTGGCCGGGCCGGGCTCCGACGTCGACCGGATCGGCGTCTTCGCCGCGCCCACCGTCGCCTTCCACGGGCTGCGCCCGCCCCGCGAGTCGGTGGTGACCACCGATCCCGACATCACCCTGCACGAGGCGGCGAAGTGGTGCCGCCTGGCGCTGAGCGGCAACCCGACCGCCACCGAGCTGGCCTGGTTGCCGGAGGACTGCTACGAGACCCGTACGGAGTTCGGCGACCGGCTGGTCGCCATCCGCTCGGCGTTCCTCAGCGCGCCCCGCGTCCGCGACGCCTACCTGGGCTACGCCGGCCAGCAGTTCCGCAAGCTGGAGTCCCGGGGCGACGGCACGTTCTCCGCCGACACCCGGCGGCGCACCGCCAAGCACGCCCGGCACCTGGCCCGGCTGGTGCACCAGGGCCGGCTGCTCTACGCCACCGGCGTGCTGGAGATCCGGCTCGCCGACCCGCAGTGGTTCCGCAGCTTCGGCGAGCGGGTGGCCGGCGGCGCGTTGGCCGAGGCCCGGACGCTGATCGCCGAGGCGGAGCGGGACTTCGACCGGATCCGCACCCCGCTGCCGGACCGCCCGGACGAGGCGGCCGTGGAACGCTGGCTGCTCGACGTGCGCGCCGCCCACCTGCCACCGGCTCCCGCCACGCCCTGACCCCCCGGGCCGATCCTGGCGGGGCGGCGCGGCGGACAGCCGCTGGCCAGCATCGCCCGGGACGCGGTGGACCTGTTCACCGGCCCGTACCGCGACCGCATCCGCGAGTGCGCCACGCACGACTGCTACCTCGTCTTCGTGGACACCTCGCGCCCCGGCCGGCGACGCTGGTGCGCGATGGAGCGCTGCGGCAACCGGCACAAGGTCCGCTCGCTGCGCGCCCGCCGCGCCGAGTAAACCCGTTGCCCGGCGGCCGCGGTCCGCTGTTAGGGTTCCGGCACGCCCTCGTCGAGGAAAGGGAGGTGAGCGCCGTGTCCACGACATCGCTGTGCTCCCGCCCGGCCACGAGGGCACCACGGTTCTGAGCCGGGGGCACGAAACCCGGAAGGACCTCATGACCGACCTGGTCATCCGCCCGCTCACCGCGGGCGAGGAAGCACTGTTCGACTCCCTGCCCCACACCAGGCTGGTGGGGCGCGCCGCCTTCGGCGACAACTACTCCGACATGGCCGCCGACGGCCAGTACCGTCCCGAGTGGAGCTGGGTCGCCCTGCGCGCCGGCACCGTGGTGGCCCGCGCCGCCTGGTGGGGTGGGCCGGACGACGAGTCTCCGCTGGCCCTCGACTGGCTCGACTTCACCGACCACGAGGCCGCGGTCCGGCTGCTGCGCGCCGCGCCGCTGCGGGCCGAGTACTCCCTCTCGTTGCCATCCGGCTGGCGGAACGACCCGGCCGTCCGGGCGGAGGCGCAGGCCCGGATCGACGCGGCGACCGCCGCCGGCATGTCCCCGCTGGTCGCGCGGTACCGGTACCGGTGGACGCGAGAGCACGGGCTGCCCGCCCGGCCCGGCCGGTTGGAGTTCCGCCCGGAACCCGACGACGCCGTGATCCTCGACGTGCTGCGCCGCATCGGCGAGGGGAGTCTCGACGCCCACACCCGCCGCGCCGCCGCCGAGCACGGGCCGGAGGCGGCGGCGCGGGAGGAGCTCGACCTGTTGCGCTGGCTGCCGAGCCCGCGCGACTGGTGGCGGCTGGCCTGGACGCCGGCCGGTGAACTGGTCGGCGTCACCGTGCCGGCCCGCAACCACAGCGATCCGGTCGTCGGCTTCGTCGGCGTGGTGCCCGAGCAGCGCGGGCACGGCTACGCGTACGACCTACTGGTCGAGGCCACCCACCTGCTCGTCGAGGCGGGAGTGACCGAGATCGTGGCGGCCACCGACCAGACGAACCACCCGATGGCCGCCGCCTTCGCCCAGGCGGGCTACCCGATCGAGCGGGAACGCATCGATCTCGTGTGACGGCCCGGCTCCCGGCGCCGACGACCGGCGCCGGGAGCCACCCGGTTCAGTCGGCCAGGCGTACGCGGACCCGACGGTTGGCCCGCCCCTTGCTCTCCACCTTGACCACCTGCACCTTGCCGATCTGCGCGGTGGAGGCGACGTGCGTGCCGCCGTCGGCCTGGACGTCCAGCCCGACGATGTCGACGATCCGCACCTCCTGCTCCTCCGGCGGGATCAGGTTCGACTGGGTACGGATGATGTCGGGCAGGGCGAGCGCCTCGTCGCGGGGCAGCACCCGCACGGCCACCGCCCGGTCGGCGGCGACCTCGGCGTTGACCAGCTCCTCGATGCGGCTCTTGAAGTCGGACGGCACCTCGGGCAGGTTGAAGTCCATCCGGGCCTCGCCCGGCTCCATGTTGCCGCCCGTGACGAGCGCGCCGAAGTCGCGGAACACCACCCCGCAGAGCACGTGCAGCCCGGAGTGGGTCCGCATCAGCCGGGTGCGCCGGTCGTCCTCGACCGCGCCGGTGACCGCCGTGCCGGCCGGCGGCAACGGGTCGCCCTCGACCGGGATCAGCCAGAGGTCGTCGCCCTTGCGGGTGCCGGCGATGCGGGTCTGCACCCCCTGCCAGAGCAGTACGCCGTGGTCCGGCGGCTGCCCGCCGCCGCCCGGATAGAACGCCGACCGGTCCAGCACGATGCCCTGCGCGGGATCGGCGTGCAGCACCGTGCACTCCCACTCCCGCAGTGTCGGATCGGCGAGGTCCAGCCGGTGCGTACGACCGTGGTGTGTGACGCCCATGTCAGGGCACGTTACTCGTTGAGGAAGGCGGATATCCGGCTTCGCAGGTCGGCGCGTTCCGTCCAGAGGACGCCGGGCCGGTCGTACACGTGCAGGGTGGCCCGGGGCAGCGCGGCGGCGAGCTGCTCGGCGACCTCGACCGGGTGCAGGTCGTCGCCGGCACAGCCGATCACCAGGGCCGGCGCGGTGACGGCGGCCAGCGAACCGGCGTCGCGCAGGGGTGCCTGCTCGGGCAGGCTCGCCAGCCCCGGGGCGAGCCCGTCGCGCAGGAGCTGGTCGAGGCGTTGGCGCAGGTAGGCCCAGCCGGCCGGGGTGTTGCGTACGGCGGGCGGCAGCTCGGCCTGGACCACGTCGGCCACGGCGGCGGCGTCGCCGCTCTCCACGGCCTCGAACAGGGCGGTCAGCCGGGCCCGGGCGACCTCGCCGCGCGGCCGGTCGAGCGCCGCGGGCAGGAAGACGACGAGTCGCTCGAAGCGTTCGGGGCTCTCGGCGAGCAGCCGGCAGAGCGCGCCCGCGCCGAGGCTGGCGCCGAAGGCCCGGGTGGCGCCGCCGAGGTCGGCGACCGCGCGCAGGTCGCGGGCGAGGTCCAGGTAGCTCCACGGGCCGGGCGGCGCGTCGGAGCGGCCGTGCCCGCGGAACTGGAAGAACAGCTTGCGGCCCGTCACCCCGCTGCCGAAGGGCCGGGTGGTGGCGATGCCGTTGCCCAACCCGTGGGCGAACACCGTGACCGGGTCACCCGCGCCGGTGAGGAGCTGCTCCAGGTGTACGCCGTGCGGCGTGGCGACCAGCTCGGTGTCCGGCTCCGGCAGGGCCGGTCGGCCGGTACGCGGGCCACCCGGGCCCGGCCCCCAGGTGCGGGGCCCGCCGTCCGGCGGGGGCGGCCAGCGGAAACCCCTCACCAGAAGCCTTTGCCGTCGCTCAGGTCGCGCAGCCCCACCCGGACGTCGAGCAGGTAGATCAGGCCGGCGGCGATGCCGACGAGCCCGAAGAGGCTGATCGGGCCGAAGCCGAGCAGGGTCAGCACCAGGCAGACGGCGAGGATGGCGATCCAGCCGCCCTTGGGCAGGGTGCCGATGGCGGAGAAGGCGTCGGAACGCTGGGTGATGGCGTGCACCAGGGCGATGCCCTGCACGACCAACGCGAAGACGAGCAGGATCAGCTCGATCACGTAGCGAACATCGAAGGCGAAGAGCGGCGCGGCGTAGGCCATGTCGGCAAGCTTATGCCGGTGACCCCGGATCGTCCGACAGGACGCATCCGGGGTCACCGGCGGAACGAACTACTCGGCGGCCGGGCGGGTCCGCTTGGTGGCCCGGGGCAGCTTCGCCGACGGGGTGGCGGCCGGCTCGGCGGCGGCCTTGGCGGCCTTGGTGGCCCGGGTCGTCGCCTTCTTCGCGGCGGCCGGCTTGGCCTCCAGCACCTCGGCCACGTCGGCCGGGGTCGGCACCTCGTCGGTCGCGGCCTGGGTCGGCACGTCGGTGGTCACGGCCGGGGTCGGCACGTCGGCGGTGACGGACCGCACGGTGGCCGGCTTCGCGACGGCCTCGGCCGGCTCGGTCTCGGCCCCGGTCGCCTCGATGTCGGCGTTCACGGTCTCGGCGGCCTCCAGCACGCCGGCCCCGACGACCCGCTCACCCCGGGCGACCAGCGCGACGTACGCGGCCTGCGCCCGCTCCTGCGCGGCCTGGGCGCCGGCGACCACCACGGCGGCGTTGCGGGTGGCCAGCGCACGGAGCCGGTCGAGGTCGGCGACCTCGCGCAGCCGCTCCAGGTCGGCGACCTCGCGCAGCTTGTTCAGGTCGGCGGCCTCACGCAGGCGCTTCAGGTCCAGCTCGGCCGGGACGGCCTTCTCGCGCAGGCCCTCGGCGGTCAGGTTCGCCGTACGCAGCGTGTCGTTGGCCTTCTGGCGCAGCTCGACGCCGGTGACGACGGCCTTGCCACCCAGGTCGGCGACGACCTTGGTGCCGAGGTCGGTCACCACGGCGGGGAGCTTGCGCAGCTGCTGGAGGGCGAGCTCGCCCGCGCCCGCGGCGGCGTAGATCGGGGCCGGGATGCGGCTGGTCTTCGGCTGGGTCATCACTTCTCCTCTTCGGCCGCGTCGGCGGCCTTCCGGGCCGCGTCGCGGGCGGCCTTCTTCTCGGGGGTGTCGATCGGTGCGGGGGCGGGGCCGGCCTCGGTGACGGCAACCGACTCCAGCACGGCCTCGGTCGGGGTGCCCTCCGGTGTCGTGGGGCCCGTGGCGGCGAGGTTGGCCAGGTCGGGCGCGGCCCCGACGGGATCCGGCGTGCCCGTGCCGGCGGCCTCGGCCCCGGCGGTGGGCGTCGCGCCGGTGGCCGCCGCGGTCGCCTCGGCGAGCCGCGCGTTCTCCCGGCGGAACGTCTCGTAGATCTGGGTGAGCGACTGCTTCTGCGCCATGGTCAGGTCGGGGTCGACGGAGATGGCCGCGAGCACGCCCTGGCCCTCCTTGTCGTCGAGCAGCCCCGCCCGCAGGTACATCGCGGGGGTGGAGACGCGCAGCGCGCTGGCGAGCTGCTGGAGCACCTCCGCGCTCGGCTTGCGCAGACCGCGCTCGATCTGACTGAGGTACGGGTTGCTGACCCCCGCCTGCTCGGCGAGCTGCCGCAGCGAGATCTTCGCGTTGCGGCGCAGGTCGCGAATGAACCCGCCGACGTCGGGAAGGTCCTTACCAGTGGCCATGGCCCGACGCTAACGCGCCCTGCTAGCTCCTGCAAGCAGAATGCTAACCAGAGTTAGCGACGTCTCATCCCGCCGCCCCGGCCACGCCCGCGCAGGCTTCGGCGGGCCGGTCGCCGTCGGTAAACCGGTGGCGTCACGGCGGTCCCGATCGTCACGATCAAGCCGTGCTCGCCGACCTGTGGCCCCTCTACGGCCTCACCATCTCCACGCCACGACTTGAGCTTCGCCTGCCCCGCGAGGAGGAGCTGGCGGCACTCGCGAATCTCGCGGGCCGGGGCGTGCACCGTCCGGACGAGCGCCCGTTCCTGACGCCGTGGACCGACGGCGGCCCGGAGGAGCGGGCGCGCGCCGTGTTGCAGGGGCACTGGGGCCGGCTCGCCGAGTGGAGCGACTCGGCGTGGCGGCTCGGGCTCGGCGTCTTCCGGCTCGGGAATCCGCTCGGCGTGGTCACGCTCGGCGCGCGCGACTTCCGGGTCGTCCGGCAGGTCACGACGTCGGCGTGGCTCGGGATCGAACACCAGGGCAGGGGCTACGGAACCGAGGCCCGCGCCGGCCTGCTCACGCTGGCCTTCGACCACCTCGGCGCCGATGCCGCGCTCACCGAGGTCTTCCAGGACAACCACTCGTCCCAGGGGGTGTCCCGCAAGCTCGGCTACGAGCACGACGGCATCTCCGTCGACGCCCGCGGTGACGAGGCCCTGGTGTCCGATCGCCTACGGCTCACCCGCGCGAAGTGGCGCCGACAGGAGCGGCCGGCGGCGACGGTCCACGCCGTGGCGGCCTGCCTGCCGATGTTCGGCCTCTGACCGGGATCCCCGCACCACCCGGCAGTCGCGCCTGGGGCCGCTCGCCCGACGCCCGCGCCGGCACAAGGCGGTTGCGCCCCGGTCTCCCGGTGCGTACCTTGCCGCAGTGACCAAGATCGAGGTGAACGGCGCCCTGCTCGCGTACGACGACACCGGCAGCGGCACGCCCGTCGTCCTGCTGCACGCCGGCATCGCGGACCGGCGGATGTGGCGGGAGCAGGTCGGCCCGCTGGCCGCGCGGCACCGGGTGATCGCCCTCGACCTGCGCGGGTACGGGGACTCCGAGCTGCCGCCGACCCCGTTCGCCCACCACGACGACGTGGCCGGACTGCTCGACGCGCTCGACCTCCCCCGGGCCGCCCTGGTCGGCTGCTCGTTCGGCGGCGCCGTCGCCATCGACACCGCGCTGGCCCACCCGGAGCGGGTGAGCGCGCTCGCCCTCCTCGGCACCGCCGCCTCGGGCCACGAATGGTCGGACGAGGCGAACGACCTCTGGGAGAGCCTGGTGGGCGAGGTCGACCCGGAGGACTTCGCCGCCAGCGCCGCCGGCGAGGTGCGCTTCTGGGTGGTCGGCCCGGGCCGCGAGCCCGCCGACGTCGACCCGGAGCTGCTCGCCTTCGCCCGCGAGATGGACCAGCGGGCGCTCGCCGCCGAGTTGGCGCTCAGCGCGGTCGACGTCGCCGAACTCGACCCGCCCGCGATCGGCCGCCTCCACGAGCTGCGGATGCCCGTCCTGGTCGGCGCCGGCGCGGCCGACGTGCCCGACATCAGCCGCCTCGCCGACCGGATCGCCGCCGAGGCGCCCGACGCTGTCCGCCTGCCCGACGTGCCCGACGCCGGACACCTGCTGCCGCTGGAGCGACCCGCCCCGGTCAACGCCGCCCTGCTCGACTTCCTGCCCTGACACCCGCACCGTCGTCGACGACGGTGCGGTACGGCCCGTCGTCCGCCTCCGCGGGGTGCGGAGGTGGGCGGTCGTGGCGGTCCTTGCCGATCAGCCCGCCAGCCTCTCGGCCCGCACTCAACGGTTGAAGGGGATAAATGGATTGCACGGGCGCCGGGCTGGGAGTTTGACTGCTCGCCATGTCTCCTTCCCCCTCACCCGTCTTCGTTGCGGGTACGGGTCGTTCGGGAACGTCACGGCTCGCCGACATCATCGGCGAACATCCGCTGATCCACCGGATTCCCATGGAGACCAGGTTCCTCGTCGACCCGGGCGGCCTGCGGGACCTGGCCGACGCGCTCACCGGTCGATACGACCCCACCGTCGGTGAGGACGCCCTGCACCGGCTGAGCGACTTCCTCACCGTACGAGTGCCCGGCCGGCGCGACGATCGCGGCAAGACCGTTCCCGAACTGGTCGGCGAGCGACGCTACCGGGACGCGGTGGAACAGCTCTGGCCTCAGTTGATCGCGTACACCTTCGACGAACCCGCGCCCGCCGAAGGCTTCGGCAACGCCGACCGTCCTGCCGGACCGTTCGAGCCGCTGAGCCGCCGGCGGGTGGTTCCCCGGTACTTCAGCGACCGGAGCGAACTACTCGGAATCCTGCGGGGCCTGGTCGACACCATCTTCGGCGGAGCAGCCGCCGACGCGGGCAAGCCGACCTGGTGCGAGAAGACGCCGTTCAACCTGCTGTGCATGGAGTTCCTCTGGGAACTGGTCCCCGAGGCGACCATCGTGCACATCAAGCGTCACCCGGTCTCAGTGCTCGCATCCCACCTGGCCCAGCCATGGGCGCCGGCCACGGTCGACGGCGCGCTCGCCTACCTCAAGCCGATCTACGATCGGTGGCTCACCTGGAAGGACACGGTCGACCTGACGGGCAGGCGATACGTCGAGGTGAAGGCGGAAGATCTCGCAGCCGACTGGCCCGGGCAGCGCCGCGCCCTGTTCGAACGGCTCGACGTCGACGACTTCGAAACCCGTTCGGCGTTCCAGTCGCACAAGCTGGCGCAGCGCAACAACCAGTTCGACGACGAAACCCGCGAGTTCATCGAGGAAGCACTCGGCAAGGTCATCCCGGCCATGGGATACGAGTGACGACCATGACCCTCCACCCTGACGACGCCGCGTCGCGCCCCTCGAACGCCCGGTGAACGTCGCGACGAGGCGGGAAACGGCTACGAGAGCGGCCGGACGGCACCGACCGGCAGGCCGCCGCCGAAGAGCGGCAGTTCGGCGTACTCGGTCAGCACCGGCGCGTCCAGCCCGAGGCGGCGCAGGGCGGAGACCAGCACCGGCATCCGGGCGCGGCCCGCGCCGTCGTCGATCTTGAGGGCGACCGCGCCGACCCCGGGCACCGCCGCCGCGACAACCCCCTCGGCGCCGATCTTGGCGAGCAGCCCGGGCACGCCCCGCATCAGCCGGCTGTCCTCGGCCCGGGTGCCGCCGACCAGATCCGGGTGGGCGCGCATCGCGTCGGCCACCGTCCGTGGCACGGAGCCGGGCTCCGCCGAGACGAGCCGGAGGTACGCCCCGGCCAGGCCGGTCAGCGAGACGGCGAGCACCGGAGCGCCGCAGCCGTCCACCCCGACCGCCGCAGCCGGCTCGCCCGTGAACTCCTCCACCGCGTCCCGGAGCCGCTGCTGCAACGGGTGCTCCGGACGCCAGTACCCGTCGAGCGGCCAGCCGGCGGCCAGGCAGGTCAGCAGCATCCCGCTGTGCTTGCCGGAGCAGTTCATCTGCGTACGGGTGGGGCCGCCGCCGGCCCGCAGCACGGCCGTCCGCGCCTCGTCGCCCACGGGCAGGTCCGGCGGGCAGTGCAGGGCCGACTCGTCCAGCCCGGCGCGGGCGAGTAGCGCGCCCACCCGGGCCAGGTGGAACTCCTCGCCGGCGTGGCTGGCCGAGACCAGCGCCACGTCGGCGGGGTCGGCCAGCGTCAGCCCGGCGCGGAGCATCCCGACCGTCTGCATCGGCTTGTTGGACGAGCGCGGGAAGACCGGGGAGGTCACGTCCCCGGCGCCGGCCACCGTCTGACCCGAGGCGTCGAGCACCACCACCGAGCCCCGGTGCACGCCCTCGACGAACCCCGACCGGACCACCTCGGCGAGCGGCGCGCCGCCCTCGTACGTCTTTCCCACAGGGTGGACGGTACCGGCAGCTCCGGCAGCGGTCGGCGGGCGGGTGAGCAGGTCGTCGGCGACCCGGTGTACAGCAGTGCCGGCCCGGGTCGCCGCTTACCGCCCGGTGGCCGGCACGCCGAGCAGCCCGCGCGCCTCGGCGGTGGTCAGCGGCGGCCGCTGGGCGAGCTGGGCGAAGCCGACCGCCCGGGCGACGAGCTGCATGTTGGACTCGACCGGGCGGCCCTTGGCGTAGTTCACCGTGTCCTCCATGCCGACCCGCAGGTGCCCGCCGGCCGAGAGCGAGGCCAGCATGACCGGGATGGTGCTGCGGCCGATGCCGGTGGCGGAGAAGGTGGTGCCCTCGGGCAGGTCGCGCAGTGCCTGGTGGGCGGCGACCAGGGCCGGGGTGGTGCCCGGCATGCCGCCCGGCACGCCCATCACGAAGTCGACGTGCACGTGCCCACCGGCCGGCAGGCCGTACTTGCCGAGCAGCCGTTGCAGGGCCGTCAGGTGGCCGAGGTCGAAGATCTCGTACTCGGGCACGATGCCGCGCTCCTGCATGCGGGTGTGCAGGTCGACGATGAACTCCCACCGGTTGAGGAAGACGTCGTCACCGAAGTTGAGCGTGCCCATGGTGCAGGAGGCCATGTCCGGCCCGGCGTCGAGCACGGCGAGCCGGTCGGCCTCCGGGTCGGTCACCGCGCCGCCCGAGGAGAGCTGCACGACGAGGTCGGTGCTCTCCCGCAGCGCCGTCACGGTCTCCCGCAGCCGCCCCTGGTCCAGGGTGGGCCTGGCCTCGTCGTCGCGGATGTGGACGTGGATCACGGCGGCGCCGAGCGCCTCGCACTCCTTGGCGGTCAGCAGCAGCTCGTCGAGCGTCACCGGCAGCGCCGGCACCTCGGCCTTGGCCGACTCCGCGCCGGTGGGGGCAACCGTGATCAACGTCCCTGTCGTCATGCCCGGATCCTAGACCGAGGTCAGCGAGCCAGTCGACCGGAACTTTTCCGGCCTCAGCGCCACGAAGCAGAGATTCTTTCGCCGATCGGCGGTCAGGCCGGATCGATCGCGGCGGCGGTCTCCCCGATCAGGAGGCGGGCGTCGTCGGCGACGTTGCGCTTGACCACGGCCAGGGCGACCTGGCCCAGCTCGTGGTGGTGCACGGCCGTGCCGACGAAGCCGACCGCCCGGCCGTCGAGGGTCACCGGCGTGCCGGCGACCGGCGGCTGGTCGGTGGTCACCCCGTCCAGGTGCAGGAGTACGAGCCGACGCGGCGGCCGGCCCATGTTGTGCACCCGGGCCACGGTCTCCTGGCCCCGGTAGCAGCCCTTGTCCAGGTGCACGGCCGGGGCGACCAGGTCCACCTCGGCGGGGATGGTCCGGTGGTCGGTGTCCACCCCGACCCGGGCCCGCCGGGCGGCCACCCGCACCGCCTCGTACGCCCACAGCCCGGCGACCGGCACCCCGTTGCCCCGCAGCTGGGTGACCACCTGCTCCATCGCGGCCCGGGGCACCAGCAGGTCCACGCCGAGCGGGCCCCGGCGGGCCCAGCCGCCCACGGGCAGCGGGCGTACGTCGTACAGCGCGGTCGGCCGTGGCGGCAGCTCGCCGGAGCGGAACTTCGGGCCCGGCACCGCGACCACGTCGGGCGCGGCCAGCCCGGTCGCGCCGAGCGTCTCCACCGCGGCGGGCGCCTCCGGCCCGACCAGGGAGAGCAGCGCGTGCTCGGGCGTCACGTCGCGCGGCTCGACCTTGCTGAAGAACCGCATCCGCTCCAGGTACGACAGCAGGCCGGCGGTGGCGCCCGGCTCGGTGTCGAGCCAGGTGGTGATGCCGTCCTCGGCGACCATGGCGTGCTGCTCGACGTGCCCGTGCGGGGAGAGCACCAGCAGCTCGGTGCCCTGGCCGGCACCGAGCTGCGCGAGGTGCTGGCTGGTGAGGGTGTGCAGCCAGCCGATCCGTTCCTCGCCCGGCACCGCGACGACGCCCCGGTGCGACCGGTCGACGAGGCCGACCGCCGTGTCGAGGGTGCGCTGCTCGCGCATCGGGTCGCCGTAGTGCGCCGCCACGCCCCGCACGCCGGCCGCCGCGTGCGCCGGCTCGGGCTGGTCGCGGCTGGCCTCGTCGATGCTCTCGACGCTCACCGCGCCCGCGATGTCGATCATTTCCGGTCCCCGTTCTCGCAGCGGACGCAGAGGCCGAAGAACGAGACGTGGCCGATGTCCACCCGGAACCCGCGCTGGCTCGCCAACTGGTCGGCCAGCGGGCGTAGCAGCTCCGGATCGATCTCGTCGATCGCGCCACAGCCCCGGCAGACGAGGTGGACGTGCTGGTCCTCGCCGGCCGCGTGATAGGTCGGCGAGCCGTGCGAGAGGTGGGTGTGGGTGACCAGGCCGAGCCGTTCCAGCAGCTCCAGCGTGCGGTAGATGGTGGTGATGTTGACCCCTGCGGCCACCTCCCGGACGGCGGTGTGCACCTGCTCCGGGGTGGCGTGCCCAAGGTCCAGCACGGCCTGGAGGATCAACTGCCGTTGCGCCGTCAGCCGTAGCCCACGGGCGCGGAGCATTTCCGCGAGGGAGGATTCGGACACCGTCCGATCATAGTTCGCCCCGCCACGCGCGCCGCCGGTGTCGACCGGTCCGCGGCTAGGCTCGGCGGTCATGGTGGCGTCGAGGATCGCCGTGCCGGGCCGCGGGCTGGTGCCGCCCGGCGAGCCGGTGCTGCGCGGCGACGACCGGGGCGTGCTGCACGGCGACGGGCTCTTCGAGACGATGCACCTGCGGGACGGGCGGCCGTGGCTGCGCGACGCGCACCTGGCCCGGCTCGCCCGGGCGGCGGCGGCCGTCGACCTGACGCTGCCCGCCGCCGACGTGCTGGACGAACTGCTGGACGCCGTCCGCGCCGGCTGGCCCGCCGAGGTGGAGGGGGCGCTGCGCCTGGTCTGCACCCGGGGCCCGGAGGGCGGCACCTCGCCCACCGGCTACGCCACGCTGGGCGAGGTGCCGGCGGCGACCCGGGCGGCGCGCCGGCACGGGATCACCGTGGCGACCCTGCCGCTCGGCGTCGCGGCGCGGGCCCGCGCCGAACTCGACTGGCTGCCGGCCGGGGTCAAGTCCATCTCGTACGCGGTGAGCACCGCCGCCCGCCGGTGGACCGCCCGCGCCGGCGTGGACGACGCGCTCTGGGTCTCCTCCGACGGGTACGCGCTGGAGGGGCCGACGGCCAACCTGGTCTGGCTGGCCGGTGACACCCTCTGCACGGTGCCCGCCGCCGAGACCGGCATCCTGCCGGGCGTGACCGCCGCCTGGCTGCTCGCGCACGCCCACGCACTCGGCCTGCGCGCCGAGGAGCGCCTGGTCACCCCGGCCGAGCTGCGTACCGCCGACGGCGTCTGGCTCAGCTCGTCCGTCCGTGGCCTCGCGGAGATCCGCACCCTGGACGCCGTCCCGCTGCGCCGCTGCGCGCACACCCCCGCCCTCCAGGCGCTCCTGGGCTTTCCCCGCCCGTGACCCCCGGGAGGAGGGTCAGCCGGCCACCCGGGTGAGGCGGGCGGAGAGGTGGGGGGAGAGGGAGTGGCCCAGGGCCGCCATCTCCTGGGCGTAGAGCAGCGCGCCCTCGACGATGCCGAAGAGGCGGTGACCGGCGGTGACCTCCTTGGCGGTCGCCGTACGGACCACCGCGTCGGTGACGAACTCGATCTGGGTGCCCTTGCGCTTGCCGATGTGCAGCTCCATCACGCCGGTGGGGACGCTCATCAGCGCCTCCAGCTCGTCGGTGGCCCGGTCGCCGTCCATCACCGGCCGCCACCAGCCGACCTCGCGACCCGCCGGGCGGACCGGGCGGCTCTGCTCGTCGAGCAGCCAGGCGCGCGACTCGTAGGACAGGAACGGCCGGCCGTCGTGGCTGATCCGGATCTCCTGCGCGAAGTCGAAGTCCTCGATGGTGGGGAAGCCACCCCGCCCCCGGCCGCGCCACACCCCGACGTACGGCAGCAGGCCGTCCAGCGCGGGATGCAGCTTCGGGCCCACGCGCAGGTCGTGGCTCTCCTCGTAGGGGTACGGGTCGACCGGCGGCGCGTTCAGCCACGGCGGCGGCTGCAGGGGGTTCTCGTCGCTCACCGGTTCACTCCGCCTCTCCGCCGGCGGCCACGACAGCTCACCAGCGCCCTCTTGACATGCGTACGGCCAGGTAGACCAGGCCACCGGCGAGCGCGCCCAGGCCGGCGACCAGCAGGCTGACGAACCCGATCTCGGTAACCATCGTGACCATCCTATGCTGGGCCCCATGGCCCGCACTCTCGTCGTCAAGGCCACCGCCGGCGCGGACGCCCCGGAGCGGTGCGCCCAGGCATTCACCGTCGCCGCCACCGCAGCCGCCGCCGGGGTGCACGTGTCGCTCTGGCTGACCGGGGAGTCGACCTGGTTCGCGCTGCCGGGCAAGGCACAGGAGTTCGAGCTGCCGCACTCGGCCCCGCTGGCCGAGCTGCTGCACGTGATCCTCACCACCGGAACGGTGACCGCCTGCACGCAGTGCGCCGCCCGGCGGGACATCGGGCCGGACGACGTGCTGCCGGGTGTCCGCATCGCCGGCGCGGCGGTGTTCGTCGAGGAGACGATGGCCGAGGGGGCCCAGGCCCTGGTCTACTGACCGCCGCCCGCCGATACCGGCCCGACAGGTCGGACAGATGCCTACGATTCGGGTGTGACCGAGGCGACGGAGCGATTCTTCGAATCACTGCCGGCGCGCGCCCCCAAGGTGCTGGTCAGCCCGGTCAGCGGAACGATGCAGATCGACCTCGCGGAGGGCGGTCAGACGGTGCACTGGCTGGTCCGCCTTCGTCCGGGCGAGATCGAGGTGAGCCGCGACCGGGGGCCCGCCGACGCGATCTGGTACACCAGCGCGGACCTGTTCGACCGGCTCGTCACCGGCCGGGCCCAGGCGATCTCGTCGGTGCTGCGCAACGAGAGCAGCTTCAGCGGCGACATCGTGCTCTTCCTGCTGTTCCACCGGTTCTTCCCCGACCCGCCCGGCACCCGGGACCCCCGCACGGTCGCCCGCAAACAGGCCGGGCGGCTGCCGTGAAGGAACTGGTCAGCATCCTGGACGGCAACACCTTCCTGGTCAGCGACAGCCGCGGCGACATCGAGCCGTCCCTCGACTTCCCGACCGGGCTCTTCTCGTTCGACACCCGGCACCTCTCCACCTGGTTGCTGACCCTCGACGGCGAACGGCTGCACGCCCTCTCCGTCGACACCGCGGAGTCCTTCCGCACCCGCTTCTTCCTCGTGCCCGGCGAACCGACGCACTACCTGGACGCGAAGGTCTCGATGATCCGGAGCCGGGCCATCGGCGGCAGCTTCGAGGAGGAGCTGACGCTGCTCAACCACTCCGGCGAGGACATGGAGTTCGTCGTCCACCTCGCCATGGGCGCCGACTTCGCGGACCTGTTCGAGATCAAGCATGTCCGGCGCAAGGAGGGCCACTCCACCGCCACCGTCGGCGAGAACGAGCTGCGCCTGACCTACCGCCGGGAGAGGTTCCACCGCGAGACGGTCATCCGCACCAGCATGCCCGCGCACATCGAGGTCTCCGGCATGACCTACCGGGTCCGGGTCGGCCCGCGCGGCGAGTGGACGACGCGGCTGCACGTGTCCACAGTCGTCTACGGCGCGCGCGGCGAGGACATCCGGGCCAACCTCCCGCAGTACGGGGGCAGCCGCAGCCCGGACGCGATCCGGGCCGAGCAGGACGAGCTCGTCGCCCGGGCGCCCAAGCTCGGCTGCGACTGCCAGCCGCTGGCCGGGGCGTACCGGCAGAGCCTCCACGACCTGGCGGCGCTGCGCTACGAGTCGATCACCCTCGGCGTACGCCTGGTGGCCGCCGGCCTGCCGTGGTTCATGACGCTGTTCGGCCGGGACAGCATCATCACCTCGCTCCAGGTTCTGCCCTTCCTGCCGGAGCTGATCCCGCCGACCCTCATGATGCTGGCCGGCCTCCAGGGGCACCGGATCGACGACTTCCGGGACGAGGAGCCGGGCAAGATCCTGCACGAGCTGCGCTACGGCGAGACGGCGGGCTTCGAGGAACAGCCCCACTCGCCGTACTACGGCTCGGCGGACTCGACGCCGCTGTTCGTCATCCTGCTCGACGAGTACGAGCGGTGGACCGGCAACGACAAGCTGGTACGGGGACTGGAGGCCCAGACCCGGGCCGCCCTCGCCTGGATCGACACGTACGGGGACCTGCTCGGCACCGGCTACCTCTGGTACCAGACGCGCAACCCGGACACCGGATTGGCGAACCAGTGCTGGAAGGACTCCTGGGACTCGATCTCGTACCGCGACGGCCGGTTCCCCGGCTTCCCCCGCGCCACCTGCGAACTCCAGGGCTACGCGTACGACGCGAAGATCCGCGGCGCCCGACTGGCCCGGGAGTTCTGGGGCGACCCCGCGTACGCCGACCGGCTGGAGCGGGAGGCGGCCGAGCTCAAGATCCGGTTCAACCGGGACTTCTGGATCCCGGAACGGGAGTACTACGCGCTCGCCCTGGACGCCGACGGCCGGCAGGTGGACGCGCTCACCTCCAACATCGGGCACCTGCTGTGGAGCGGCATCGTCGACGAGTCACGGGCCGGCCGGATCGCCGAACACCTGATGGGGCCACGGCTCTACTCCGGTTGGGGCGTCCGGACCCTCGCCGACGACCAGGGGCGCTACAACCCCGTCGGCTACCACGTCGGGACGGTGTGGCCGTTCGACAACTCGATCATCGCCTGGGGGCTGTGGCGGTACGGCTTCCGCCGGGAGGCCGGGCAGATCTGCGAGGCCATGCTGGCCGCGTCCCCGTTCTTCGACGGACGACTGCCGGAGGCCTTCGCCGGCTACGAGCGGGACCTCACCGACTACCCGGTGGAGTACCCCACCGCGTGCAGCCCGCAGGCCTGGTCGGCGGGCACGCCGCTGCTGCTGCTCCGGGTGATGCTGGGCCTGGAGCCGCAGGGCGACCACCTGATCATCGACCCCGCCGTGCCCGAGGGGATGGGGCGGATCGAGCTGCTCGACATCCCCGGCCGCTGGGGCCACGTCGACGCCCTGGGCCGCAGCCGCGCCCCGCACGACCACCCGCGCGGCCGCTGACCACCTCCTCAGGCGGGGCAGCCGGTGTTGACGGAGACGACGACCTGGTCGCCCGAGAGGTCGGCGACGACCATGGCGGCGCCGCGCCGGTAGGCGTACGCCTGCGCGGTGTCCAGCATCGGGACGCGGGCCACGGAGGCGAGCGCGTCGGCCGGCGACGGCGGGGCCGGGATGGCGGCGGCGCGGGCGGTGCGGGCCGTGCCGCCGGTGGGGCACGGCGCGACGACCACCTCGGCGGCCGACCCGGGCGGGCCGCCGAGCGCCCGCAGCGCCGCGGCCAGGGCCTCGGCCTCGGCGCCGTCGGCGCCGACCGCCGGCGCGGTGTAGCCCTCGCCGACCGGCCGGCAGCCCGTGTCGGCGGTCAGCCGGACGAGGCCGTCCGCCTCGACCCCGCCGGAGACGGTGACGAACTCGCCCGCGTCGGCGCGCAGCCGGGGGCCGTCCTCCGCCGTCACCCGGACCCCGGCCCGCCAGCCCTCGGGGAGTCGGTCGGCGACCCGCTCCAGCAGCGACCGCTCCAGGCCGCTGGGAACGAACACGTCCACCCCGCGGGTCAGGGTGGCGCCCTCGGCGAACGGGGTGACGCGGCAGCCCCGGTCGACCACGGGCGGGGTCAGCACGGCGGTGTCGCCGGCCGCCGCGACCAGTGCGCCGACCGCGCGGTCGACGAGCGGGCCGGCCTCGGTCAGGGTGCGCTGCTCCCGGACGGTCGGCGGATCGTTGCGCACCGAGAGCCAGGTCAGCGCCGCCAGCAGCACCGCCCACGCCACCGTGCCGGCGAGCAGCCAGGGCAGCCACCGTCGGGGGGCCGCCGGCCGATCGGGACCGGTAGGCGGGGCCTGCCCCGCCGCTTCCACGCCGTTCACGGGGGCAATCGTGTCACGCCGGTCGACCGTGCCCGGAGACGGTCGCGGCCCGCCACCTGCGAAGGCGACGGGCCACGGACCGATCAGAGCGTGGAAGGGTCAGGAGGCGACCGTGACGGCGACCTCGTTGATGCCCCGGGCGGCGGTCACGGCGGTGTCGCCGTTGCCGTGCCGGGAGAGCGCCCGCAGGGTCCAGGCACCCGGCGCGGCGAAGAACCGGAACTGGCCGGCCGGCGAGGTCACCACCTCGGCGGTGAACTCACCGGTCGAGTCGAGCAGCCGGACGTACGCGCCCGGGACGGCCTCGCCCGCGTCGGAGCGGACGACGCCGGTGATCACGGTTTCCTTCTCCAGGTCCAGGCTCGCGGGCAGCGGGGCGGCCTGGTCGGGCGCGGCGCAGCCGGCAGCGGTGGGTGCGGTCATGGCTCAGGCCTCCCCGGGCTCGTCGCCGAGCGCGACCGGCACGCCGACCAGCGAGCCGTACTCGGTCCAGGATCCGTCGTAGTTCTTCACGTTGCGGTGGCCGAGCAGCTCCTGGAGCACGAACCAGGAGTGCGAGGAGCGCTCGCCGATCCGGCAGTACGCGATGGTCTCGCGGCTGTCGTCCAGCCCGGCGTCGGCGTAGATCTTGCGCAGCTCGTCGTCGGACTTGAAGGTGCCGTCCTCGTTGGCCGCCTTGGACCACGGCACGCTGATCGCCGTGGGGATGTGCCCGGCCCGCTGCGCCTGCTCCTGCGGCAGGTGGGCGGGGGCGAGCAGCCGGCCGGCGAACTCGTCGGGGCTGCGCACGTCGACCAGGTTCTTGGTGCCGATGGCGGCCACGACCTCGTCACGGAAGGCCCGGATCGAGGTGTCCGGCTCCTGCGCCACGTACTGCGTCGCCGGGCGGGTCACCGCGTCCCCAACCAGCGGACGGGCGTCCAGCTCCCACTTCTTGCGACCGCCGTCGAGCAGCTTCACGTCGCGGTGGCCGTAGAGCTTGAAGTACCAGTACGCGTACGCGGCGAACCAGTTGTTGTTGCCGCCGTAGAGGATGACGGTGTCGTCGTTGCTGATGCCCCGCTCGGAGAGCAGCGCCTCGAACTGGCTCTTGTTGACGAAGTCCCGGCGCACCTGGTCCTGGAGGTCGGTCTTCCAGTCCAGCTTGATCGCGCCGGCGATGTGGCCGGTGTCGTAGGCCGAGGTGTCCTCGTCTACCTCGACAAAGACGACGCCCGGGGCGTCGAGGTTCTTCTCGGCCCATTCGGCCGAGACGAGTGCGGTGTCGCGACTCATCAGATCACTCCCTGGTGAGGATGGATGGTGAACCAGCACGAGGGCA
This sequence comes from Micromonospora sp. NPDC007220, assembly GCF_040634035.1. Taxonomy (NCBI): domain Bacteria; kingdom Bacillati; phylum Actinomycetota; class Actinomycetes; order Micromonosporales; family Micromonosporaceae; genus Micromonospora; species Micromonospora sp. NPDC007220. The sequence continues at coordinate 153,254 of NZ_JBEYEU010000014.1, forward strand.
TCGAAAGTCGTGACGATCGCACCACGCGCGGGATCCACCGTATGGACGGATCACGGGTTCGTGCGACGGCGCCGCTGCCGGGCGTTGAAAGAGAGCACGGGAGAAGAAAAATCCCTGTGTGCCGGTGGCCGCTAGGCGGCCGAGGACAGCCCCGCCGTCAGATGACGGGGCGACACAGGCAGGTGGCCACGCGGCACAGGTCGACCGCGCGCCGTTTGGTGAGGAGCGTCCCCATGAGCAGGGAGCCTACCAGCCGGGCACGGCCACACCAGGGGGCCGACCAGCATCCGGGACGCACGTACTGGTAGCCCGGGGTGCAGGGAAGGGCGCCTTCCTGTCGCAATCGGTGGAGGAAGGGACCCTTCCTGACCGGCAGGCGCGGGCGGACGCGGGCGCAAGCGCGGGCGGCTCGGGGCCGGGGCCGGAGGCGGTGGATCGGTCGGGTCGGTCAGCCGGCGGCGGAGTTGATCGGCACGTTCCTGGCGTCCGCGGTGACGGTCAGCCCCTCGGGCAGCGGCCGGACCTCCCGGACGGCGAGCTGGAACGGCAGCTCGGGCAGGGGCACGTCGATGGAGATGCTGCGGGCGTAGTTGCTGAGCAGCGTCCGGGCCAGCGGCAGGTTCGGCAGGCCGTCGGCGCTCAGGTCGTTGAACTTCAGCGCCACCTGCCCCTCCTTGCCGACCGTGATGTCGGCGGTGCCGGTCACGGTGAGACGCTGGCCGAGGATGTCGACCGGGGCGGTGACGGCCAGCCGGCCGTTCTGCTCGCCGAGGGTCAGCCCCGGCCGGTCGAGCAGCTTGGCGAGGCTGTCGTAGCTGATGGTGCCCGTCCCGTCGACGGTCTCGGCGACCACGTCGCCCTGCCCCGAGCGGATGGTGTCGAGCGAGGCGCGCACGTTGCGGGCGTCCACGTCGAGCTTCGGCAGCGCGACCGCGTCGCCCCGCACCGAGCCCTGCACGTCGCGCAGCGCGATGGAGATGCGCTCGTACCGGCCGTCGAGCACCTGGGTGAGGAACGGGACCCCGCCGACCTCCACCTCCGGCGGCGAGGACTGCGCCCCCTGCTTGGCGATCTCCTGTCGGACCTGGTCGGCGATGGCCCGCTCGGCCACCCCCACGGCGACCCGGTCGGCCACCACGATCAGTCCGCCCAGGACCAGCAGCAGCACGACGAGGGTGATGAGCACCTTGCGCCCGCGTCGCCGGGGCCGCTCCTCGTACGTGTCGTCGTGCGCCACGCCGCCTCCTGTCGTCAGTGCCGAGGGTGCCGCGGAGCGGCCCACCGGTGGTACCCGATCGGGGAAAAGCTCAACCGCCGTGTCAGAGAACGAGCTTGCACATGGCGTACGCGGCCGGCGCGGCCAGGGCGAAGCCACCGAGGGGCCCCTGCATGTGCCGGGCCACCCACATGGTCGGCGGCTCCCCCGCCATCAGCCGGCCCGCCTCGGCGTAGCCCACGGCAAGGTCGGCCAGCACGGCGGTGACCGCCGCGACCAGCCCGATGATCGCGGCCCGGGTCGGGGTGAAGGGCGTCACCAGGTAGCTGCCGAGGACGGCGCTGACCAGCGTGCCGACCATCGCGCCGGCGACCACGCCGGCCGCGCCCCGGGGCACCTGGGGGGCCAGCCGCGGCCACGGCGCGACCGCGTCGGTCAGCCGGGCGACGGTGAGCGCGACCGCGCTGGCGGTGAGGCACACCGTGATGGCCTGGGTGCCCGCCGGGATCCGGCTGAGCACGATCAGGGTGGCGAAGGCGACGACGCCGACCACGATCAGCAGGGTGCTGCCGAGCGAGTCGGTCACCCGCACCCGGTCGACCCGCCGGACGAGCTGGCCGAGCACCCCGAGGGCGAAGCCGCCCGCCGCGACGTAGCCCAGCGGCGCCAGGCCGGCGACGTCCGTCTGCACGGCCGCGGTGTCGGCCGCCACCGCGGCGGCGGCGCTGACGGCGGCCACCAGCAGCAGCGCGGGCGGTCGCATGGCCATCGTCCAGGCCAGCACGAAGAGCAACTGCACGCCGAAGACGACGAACGCGAAGGGCAGGCGGTGCCCCGGGCCGGCGGTCTGCGCCCCGAGCACCAGACCCACCCCGAGCAGCGTGGCGAACCCGGCGACGGTCAGCGCGAGCGGGCGGCGCACCTCGACCGGCTCCACCAGCTCCTCGTCCGGCTCGTCGTCCGGCTCGTCGTCGGGTCGCCGGGCCGGCTCACCGGCCCGCCGGGCGCGGCGCGGGCCGCTGCGCTCCCGGCGCTCGCCGTCGTCGTCGGGGGCCGGCCCGGTGCGCGGCGCCGGCGGCTGGCCACGGGACGGGCCGGACGGCCCGGGGCGGGGCCCGTCGGGCCACTGGTCGCGGCCGGTCTCGGGCGAGCTGGAGGGAAACACGCCCCGATCGTGCCAGACCCGCCGGCCGATGCGGGGGCCACGGTTTCGGCAACGTTAAAACCTGGGGTCACGATCAGGGGCAAGCCGGGCAAACGGGAAAGGACGCGGAGGCGCGACCGGGGCCTTCGGTTACGCTCAAGCCGTTACCCGCCCGTCAGCGACGCCGGGACCCACGCAAGTTCATCAGCGTCACGCCCCGCCACGGAGTGCGCTGGTCGCGCGCGGCCGACGGCCGCCGGGACGGAGGTGATCGTGGAGATCCTGCTGCTGGTGACCGCGCGCGCAGGCGAACCATCCGCTGTGCTGCCGGCGCTCGACCTGCTGCCGCACTCGGTCCGCACCGCGCCACGCGACGTCCGCACCCTGGTCGCCGGCCCCAGTCCGGACGCGGTGCTGGTCGACGCCCGCTCCGAGCTGAGCGAGGCGCGGGCGACCTGCCGGATGCTGCACGCCACCGGGCTCGGAGTGCCCCTGGTCGCGGTGGTCACCGAGGCCGGCCTGATCGCGCTCAACGCCGACTGGGGCGTCGACGACGTCATCCTCGCCGCCGCCGGGCCGGCCGAGGTGGAGGCCCGGCTGCGGCTCGCCGTCGGGCGGCTGAACAACGCCACCTCCGGGGCCGGCGGCTCGATCCGCGCCGGCGAGCTGACGATCGACCCGGACACCTACGCCGCGAAGCTCAAGGGCCGGCCGCTCGACCTCACCTACAAGGAGTTCGAGCTGCTGAAGTTCCTGGCCCAGCACCCGGGCCGGGTGTTCACCCGGGACCAGCTCCTGCGCGAGGTGTGGGGCTACGACTACTTCGGCGGCACGCGCACCGTCGACGTGCACGTCCGGCGGCTGCGCGCCAAGCTCGGCTCCGAGTACGAGTCGATGATCGGCACGGTGCGGCAGGTGGGCTACAAGTTCGTCGTACCGCCCTCGCGGTCCCTGCCGGAGAGCGAGCACGCGCCCCTGCCGGTCTGACCTCCCCGTCCCTTTCAGGGACGGTTTCGCATATGCCCTTTTTGCGCTGCTAGCCGGTTCTATTCTGACTGCCGGGTTTGCGACAAAAAGGGGGCGGCGGAGTGCGCATCGACCACGGGGGCGGCGGCGGATCGACGCGATGGGGCCCACTGATCCGGGACCCCTCGGCCGCGCGCACCATCGGGCTCGTCACGCTGGTGGTCGCCGCGCTGCTCGGTTCCGCGTACGCCCTCGGGCGCAGCCTGGTCCCCGACCCGCCGACGTCCCGGTCCAGCGTGACCACCAGCGCCACCGGCCCGCACTACGCCGACCAGCCGCCGACGAAGGACACCCCGCGCCGGACCCCGGAGGGTGCGCCGAGCACCAGCCCGGCGGAGGCCGGGCAGGACGGCGGCGCCAGCCCCCAGGGCACGCCGTCGCCGGTACCGGCCGACGGGCCGTTCGGCGCGCAGACCACCAGCGGCACCTCGCTGGTCGCGCTGACCTTCGACGACGGACCGGACCCGCGGTACACGCCGCAGGTGCTCGCCCTGCTCCGCGAGCACCAGGTGCGGGCCACCTTCTGCGTGGTCGGCGAGAACGCCCAGCGCCACCCGGACCTGATCCGGGCCATCGCGGCCGACGGGCACACCCTGTGCAACCACAGCTGGAACCACGACGTCGACCTCGGCCGCCGGTCGCCGGCCGCCATCCGGGCGGACCTGCTGCGCACCAGCGAGGCGATCCGGGCGGCGGTGCCCGACGCGCCGATCGCGTACTACCGGCAGCCCGGCGGCGCCTGGACGGGCCAGGTGGTGTCGGTGTCCCACGAACTCGGCATGACGCCGCTGCACTGGACCGTGGACCCGGCGGACTGGGAGCTGCCGGGAGCCAGCCGGATCGCGGCGACGGTCGTGGCGGACGTCGTACCCGGCTCGGTCGTGCTGTTGCACGACGCCGGCGGCGACCGGCAGGGCACGGTGGACGCCCTGCACCGCATCCTGCCCGACCTGACCAGCCGGTTCGAGGTGGAGGCGCTGCCCGACGGGGGGACGTGAGCCGGCCGGCGGACGGCCCGACCACGGGCGGTCCGGCCAGGCGACCGCCGCACCGCCCCGGCGGCCGGCCGAGCGCGGCGGCGCGGGGATCGACCGGACTACGGTGACGACATGAGCAACCCCGAAGCGAGCAGCGGCCGGGTGACCCGGTCCGACCGCCTCAGCCCCACGGAGATCGCCGACGTGACGACCCTCGCCCGGGTCGCCGGCGACGCGGACGGGGCGGACCCGTTCGACGAGCACGTCCTGCTCCGGCTGCGCGACCCGGACGCGCCCGCCGTGCACCTGACCACCCGGGCGGACGACGGCACCCTGACCGGGTACGCGCACCTGGACACCACCGACCCGGGCGCGGGGATCGGCGTGGAACTGGTGGTGCACCCGGCGTACCGGCGGCGCGGGACGGGCCGCGCGCTGGCCCGGGGCGTCCTGGCGGCGGCCGACGGCCCGCTGCGGGTCTGGGCGCACGGCGACCACCCCTCCGCCGCCGCGCTCGGCGTCGACCTGGGCCTGCGCCGGGCCCGGGTGCTCTGGCAGCTGCGCCGGCCGCTGACCGCCCCGATCCCCGACCACCCGCTGCCGGACGGGGTGACGCTGCGCGCGTACCGGCCCGGCGCCGACGACGAGGAGTGGCTGGCGCTCAACGCGCGGGCCTTCGCGGAGCACCCGGAACAGGGCCGCTGGTCCCCCGCCGACCTGCGGGTACGCCCCGACGAGCCGTGGTTCGACCCGGAGGGCTTCCTGCTCGCCGTCGACGGGTCCACCGGCCGGCTGCTCGGCTTCCACTGGACGAAGGTCCACGAACGACCCGGCTCGGCCCGGATCGGCGAGGTCTACGTCCTCGGTGTGGACCCGTCGGCCCACCGCGGCGGGCTCGGCCGGGCGCTGACCGC
>NZ_JBEYEU010000015.1:0-114453 GCF_040634035.1 Micromonospora sp. NPDC007220
CCCGCCATGCCCGGCGCAGGGATCAAGCCTGACCGCCCGGAGCCGGGCACGGCGGGCCACACCCCACCACGACGCACCGCCACGCCCATAACCACCCAAGGCCCCAAACACCCAAGGCCCCAGCCCCCAACCCACCCCCGAGCCCGCCGAAGCAGCACCCGGAAAGAGGACACGAGTGACCGCCGCCACATAAGATACGAACCGGTTCCGTATCGATAATCGCCCGCCTACGCTGACACCGCCGAATTACGAGTCTGGCCCGTATCGAAACGGGGTCCGGGGGGAGAACGCGAAGATGCCACCGCACGAGCACACGGGACACCCGAGGAGGTGGGCGATCCTCGGGGTGCTGGTGATCAGCCTGCTCGTGGTCGTCCTGGACAACACGATCCTCAACGTCGCGCTGCGGACCCTCGCCGACCCGGTGCACGGCCTCGGCGCGAGTCAGGCCGAGCTGGAGTGGTCGATCAACTCCTACACGCTGGTCTTCGCCGGCCTGCTGTTCACCTTCGGCGTGCTCGGTGACCGCGCCGGGCGTAAGCGCTTCCTGCTGATCGGCCTGGTGCTCTTCGGGCTGGCGTCGCTGCTGTCGGCGTACGCGCAGAGCCCCGCGCAACTCGTCGCGGCCCGCGCGCTGATGGGCGTGGGTGGCGCGGCCATCATGCCGGTCACGCTCTCGATCATCTCCAACGTCTTCGATCCCCGGGAGCGGGGCCGGGCGATCGGCGTCTGGGCCGGCGCGGTCGGCCTGGCCGTGGCCATCGGCCCGATCCTCGGCGGTGCGCTGCTGGAGCACTACTGGTGGGGCTCGGTCTTCCTGATCAACGTGCCGGTGGTGGTGCTCGGCGTGGTGCTGGTGGCGCTGCTCGTGCCGGAGTCGCGGGACCCGGATCCGGGCCGCGTCGACGTCGTCGGCGTGCTGCTGTCGGTGGTGGGGCTCGTCGCGTTGACCTACGGCATCATCGACGGCGGCGAGCACGGCTTCGGCCGCCCGCTGGTCTGGGTCGCGATCCTGGGCGGCCTGGCGGTGCTGGCCTGGTTCGTCGCGTACGAGCGGCGCAGCGACCACCCGTCGCTGGACGTGCGGCTGTTCCGGGTGCCGCGCTTCGCCGCGCCGGTGGCCATCGTCGGGCTGATCTTCTTCGCCGCGATGGGCGTCATGTTCTTCACCTCGTTCTACCTGCAACTGGTGCGCGGCTACAGCCCGCTGGAGACCGGCCTGCTCTTCCTGCCCTTCGCGGCGGCCCAGCTCATCTTCGCCCCGGCCAGCGCGGCGATGGTCCGCCGGTACGGCGGCAAGGCCGTCGCGGCGGTCGGGCTGGCGCTGACCGTGGTCGCGCTCGGCGCGTTCGCGTTCGTCGACGCGACCACCCCGATCTGGGTGGTGCTTGTCGTCTTCTTCCTCCAGGGCACCGGGATGGCCAACATCATGCCGCCGGCCACGGAGTCCATCATGTCCGCGCTGCCCCGGGAGAAGGCCGGCGTCGGCTCGGCGGTCAGCAACACGGTCCGGCAGGTGGCCGGCGCGCTCGGCGTGGCGGTGCTCGGGTCGGTGCTCTCCGCGGTCTACCGCGCCGACGTCGACCCCGCCCTGCGGGACCTGCCCGCCGGGGCGCGCGAGGCGGCCGGCGAGTCCATCTCCGGCGCGTACGCCGCAGCGGGTCAGCTCGGGCCGGCGGCGCCGCAGCTGATCGCGGTCGCCGACGACGCCTTCCTGGCCGCGATGCACTGGGCGGCGGGTCTCGCCGCCGCGATCGCCGCGCTCGGCATCCTCGTGGTGCTGCGCTGGATGCCCGGCCGCTCCGCCGAGGCGGCGGGGAGGCCGGCACCGGTGGGGGAACCCGAGTTGGCCGGGACCGCCTAGCTTCGGGAACAATGTCCGACATGACTTCCACCGCCGACGCTCCTCGGCCGCCCGGGCGGCCGAGGAGCGTCCGCGCGGACGAGGCGATCGTCGAGGCCGCCCTCGACCTGCTCGCCGACGGCAGCACGATCGAGGCGATCTCGATCGAGGCGATCGCCGCCCGCGCCGGGGTCGGCAAGGCCACCATCTACCGTCGCTGGCCGGGCAAGGACGCGCTGCTGCGCGACGCCCTGCGTACGCTCAAGGGCACCCCGCCGGAGCCCGCCGGCCAATCGGTCCGTGACGACCTGATCCTGCTGGTCGGCGCGGTCGGCAACCACATCGACCCGCGGGCGGCGCGGATCATGCCCTGCCTGGTGCCGGAGGTCAACCGCAGCCCCGAGCAGTACCAGCTCTACCAGAACATCATCGAGCCGCGGCGGGAGATGATGCGCGAGGTGCTGCGGCGCGGGATGCGCTCCGGCGAGCTGCGCGCGGATCTCGACGTCGAGGTGGTCATGGCGATGCTGACCGGCCCGATGCTGGTGCAGCGCGTCATGCGCTGGCACCCCGACCTCGACGAGGCGACCTTGCCGCAGCGCATCGTCGACGGCGTCCTGGACGGCATCCGCGCCCGCTGACCGTGAGGCCGGCGGTCAGGGCGGCGGGGGCTCGGACGGCCGTCAGGCGGCGGGCGTACGCAGGCGGTGCAGGCGCAGGGCCAGCTGCACCTCCAGCGCCCGCTCCGGCTTCTGCCAGTCCGCGCCGAGCAGCTGCCCGACCCGCTCCAGCCGCTGGGTGACCGTGTTGACGTGCACGTGCAGCAGCTCGGCGGCCCGGGCGAGGCTGCCGCCCACCCCGAAGTACGCCTCCAGGGTCCGCACCAGCGCGGTGCCCCGCCGGGCGTCGTAGTCGACGACCGGCCCGACGGTGGCGGTCAGGAACCGGTTGACGTCCTTGTCGCCCCCGTCGCCGACCGCGCCCAGCAGCAGCCCGACGAAGCCCAGCTCCGCCGTGCTCGCCCCCTGCCCCGAGCGGCCCAACGCACCCAGCGCGGTCAGGCACCGCTCCGCCTCGGCGAACGTCGCGGCCAGCGACGCCGGCCCCGTCGACGGGCCGCTCGACCCGGCGGTCACCGGCCGGCCGGTCACCCGGGACAGGTCCCGGGCCACCGCCCGGGCGCTGCCGCCCGCGTCCTGCCCGGGCAGCATCAGCACCACCCGTCCGTCGCGGGCGGCGGCCAGCCCGCCCCGGGTCGAGGCGTACGTGGTGGCCCAGGAGAGCACCCGCTGCCGGGCCGAGCCGGTGGCGGCGATGGCGTCGTCGCCGACCGCCACGAGCACGTGCGGGGCATCCAGGTCCACCCCGAGCCGGCGGGCCCGGCTGCGCAGCGCGTCCGTGTCCCGCAGCGGCCGGGCGATCAAGTCGTCGAGCAGCTCGCCCCGGACCCGCCCCTCCGCCTCGGCGACGGTACGCCGGAACAGCAGCAGCAGCGCCGTCACCAGCGACGCCCGCTCCAGGATCCGCTGGTCGGCGTCGACCAGCTCGTCGTCGGGGCGCAGCACCAGCGCGCCCATGTTCTCCGCCCCGGCCACCACGGCGGCATACCAGAGCCGGCCCCGGCGCACGCTGCGGCCCTCCGTACGCGACGCGGCCACCGCCTCCACCATGTCCGCCCGGTCCGGCTCCTCGATCTCGCCGACCCGGGCCAGCAGCCGGCCCTCCGCGTCGAGCGCCAGCAGCGCCCCGCCGAGCACGTCGGTGACCGCCGCGGCGACGTCCTCCACGCCGCCGCCGCGCAGCACCAGCGCGGTCATCCGGTCGTGCGCCGCCGCCGCCCGCTCCACGGAGCTGCTGTGCGCCCGGATGGTGGTGTTGGCCGTCGACAGCTCCTCCAGCGCCGCCTGCGTCTCCGCGAGCAGCCGCGCGGTGTCGATCGCCACCGCCGCGTGCGCGGCGAGGGAGACCAGCAGCGCCACCTCCTCCCGGACGAACGGCCGGGCCGAGCGGTTGGCCGCGTAGAGCACCCCGATCGAGGTCGAGCCGAGCCGCAGCGGCACCCCGAGGATGGCCACCAGGCCCTCCTCGCCCACGCCGGCGTCGATCTCGCCGGTGTGGTGGAAGCGGTCGTCCTCCGGGTAGTTCGCGGTGACGTACGGGGCGCCGGACTGGGCCACCAGGCCGCCGAGGCCCGCGCCCATCGGCAGGCGCAGCTGCTGGAAGCGGGCGGAAACCGAACCGTCGGTGACCCGCATGTACGTGTCGCCGCGCTCCTCGTCGTCGAGGGTCATGTAGGCCACGTCCGCGCCGAGCAGGTTGCGCGCCCGGTGCACGATCGCGCGCAGCACGTCGTCCAGGTCGCGCAGGCCGGCCAGGTCGCTGACCGTGTCGTACAGCCCGGAGAGCTCGACCTCCCGGCGGCGGCGGCGTTCCAGCAGCGCGCGGACCCGCAGCGCCACCGTCTTGGCCTGCTCCAGCTCGGCGAGCCGCGCGGGCGGCAGCCCGGCGGCGCGCGCGGCGATGAGCGGCCCCTCGAACTCCACCGCGGCGGCCTCGCGGGCGAGCAGCTCCAGGAACTCCACCGGTGACGACATGACCGACATTGTGCGGCTTGCCACTAGTTCGCCGTCCAGCCCCCGTCGAGCGCGATGGACGCGCCCGTGATGAACGCCGCCGGCGGCGAGCAGAGGTACGCCACGAGTTCGGACACCTCCTCCGGCTCGATCAGCCGCTTGATCGCCGCCCGCGCCAACATGATCTTCTCGACCACCTCGCTCTCGGGGATGCCGTGGCTGGCGGCCTGGTCGGCGATCTGGCTCTCCACCAGCGCGGTGCGCACGTACGCCGGGTTGATGCAGTTGGCGGTCACGCCGTGCGGGGCGCCCTCCAGCGCGACCACCTTCGACAGCCCCTCCAGCGCGTGCTTGGCGGAGACGTATGCCGACTTGTACGGCGAGGCGCGCAGCCCGTGCACCGAGGAGATGTTCACGATCCGCCCCCAGCCCCTGGCGTACATGTGCGGCAGTGCCCGACGGATGATCAGGAACGGCGCCTCGACCATCACCCGGTGCAGGTGGGCGAAGCGCTCCGCGGAGAACTCCTGCACCGGCGCCACGTGCTGCAGGCCCGCGTTGTTCACCACGATGTCCACGTCGGCGTCGAGGCGGTCCACCGCGTCCGGGTCGGCCAGGTCCACGCCCTCGGCCCGCCCGCCGGCCTCCGCCGCCACCGCCTTGGCCGCCTCAATGTTGCGGTCCACCACCAGGACCTCCGCGCCGGCGGCGCCCAGCCGCAGGGCGCAGGCCCGGCCGATGCCGCTCCCGCCCCCGGTCACCAGGGCGGTACGACCAGCGAGGTCGACGTGTACGACGTGGGGGACCGCCACGGGTTCTGCCGTCATGGCGCATGAAGTTACGAGCTGTGTGTCCGGGCGCACATGGGCCGGCGACACATACTCATCGCCCGGCATGTGTGGCCGCCGCGCGCCCCGGCGGCGTGTCGGCGCGCCCGGCGTGTCCCCGGCGGCGGGGTGTCGCCCGGCTCGGTAGGGTGTCGAACACACGTACTGCTGGCGGCTGGGGTCTCGTTGGCGGCTGGGGGAGGAGGCGGCGTGCGGGTGCTGGGCGTCGACCCGGGGCTGACCCGGTGCGGGGTCGGCGTGGTCGAGGGTGTGCCGGGGCGCCCCTGCACGCTGATCGCCTACTACGTCGTCCACACCGATCCGGACGACGATCTGGCGCTGCGCCTGCTGCACCTGGACCGTTCGCTCACCGATCTGGTCGCCGAGCACCGGCCCGACAGCGTCGCCGTCGAGCGGGTCTTCAGCCAGCACAACGTCCGCACCGTGATGGGCACCGCCCAGGCCAGCGGGATCGCCGTGCTCGCCGGCGCCCGCGCCGGGCTGCCCGTGCAGACCTACACGCCCAGTGAGGTGAAGGCGGCCGTGACCGGTTCCGGCCAGGCCGACAAGGCGCAGATGACCGCGATGGTCACCCGGCTGCTGCGGCTGGCCGAGCCGCCGAGGCCGGCGGACGCCGCCGACGCCCTGGCCCTGGCCATCTGTCACGTGTGGCGCGGCGGGACGCGTTCCAAGCTGGCCGCCGCGGCCGACCGGGTACGACGAGGAGGAGCCAGATGATCGCCAGCGTGCGCGGGGTGGTGACCGCGACCGGTCCGGATCACGCCGTGGTGGAGGTCGGCGGGGTGGGCCTGGCGGTGCAGTGCGCCCCGGGCACCCTCGCCGACCTGCGCATCGGCCAGCCCGCCCGGCTGGCCACCAGCCTGGTCGTCCGGGAGGATTCGCTCACCCTCTACGGCTTCGCCGACGACGACGCCAAGCAGTTGTTCGAGCTGCTCCAGACCGCCAGCGGCGTGGGCCCCCGGCTGGCCCAGGCGGTGCTCGCCGTGCACACCCCCGACGCGGTGCGCAAGGCGATCGCCAACGCCGACACCGCCGCGCTGACCCGGGTGCCCGGCATCGGCAAGAAGGGCGCGGAGCGCCTGGTCCTGGAGCTGCGCGACCGCGTCGGCCCGGTGCCGGTCGGCGCCGACGGCGCGGCCGGGGTCACCGGCGGCGCCTGGCCCGAGCAGGTCCGGCAGGCGCTGGTCGGGCTCGGCTGGACGGCCGGGCAGGCCGACCAGGCGGTGGCCGCCGTCGCGGAGACCATCGACGGTGACGTGCCGCCGGTGCCGGTCCTGCTCAAGCAGGCCATCCGGCTGCTGGGCCGCACCCGGTGACGGGCTCCGACGGCGGGCTGGTCTCCGCCTACGTGCACGATGCCGACCTCGACGCGGAGGCCACGGTCCGGCCGAAGCGGCTGGAGGAGTTCATCGCCCAGCACCGGGTCCGCGACCAGCTCGACCTGCTGCTCCAGGGCGCGATGCGGCGCGGCTCCCCGCCCGACCACATCCTCCTGTCGGGCCCGCCCGGCTTGGGTAAGACCACCCTGGCCAACATCGTCGCCGCCGAGCTGGGCTCGGGCATCCGGGTGACCAGCGGCCCGGCGATCGAGCGCTCCGGCGACCTGGCGGCGATCCTGACCAGCCTCGCCGAGGGCGACGTGCTCTTCATCGACGAGATCCACCGGATCGCCAAGCCGGCCGAGGAGTTGCTCTACAGCGCGATGGAGGACTTCCGGGTCGACGTGATCGTCGGCAAGGGTCCGGGCGCGACGGCGATCCCGCTGGACGTCGAGCCGTTCACCCTGGTCGGCGCGACCACCCGCTCCGGCCTGCTCACCGGGCCGATGCGCGACCGGTTCGGCTTCGTCGCGCACCTCGACTTCTACTCGCCGGCCGACCTGGAGGTGCTGCTGCGCCGTTCGGCCCGGATCCTCGGCGTGCCGATCACCGACGACGGCGCCGCCGAGGTCGCCGGCCGCTCCCGGGGCACGCCGCGCATCGCCAACCGGCTGCTGCGCCGGGTCCGCGACTTCGCCGAGGTCCGGGCCGACGGGGTGGTCACCCTGGAGACCGCCCGGGCCGCCCTCACGGTGTACGACGTCGACGCACTGGGCCTGGACCGGCTGGACCGGGCGGTGCTGACCGCGCTCGTCGACTCGTTCCGGGGCGGGCCGGTCGGCCTGTCCACGCTGGCCGTGGCGGTGGGTGAGCAGCCGGACACGGTGGAGGAGGTCTGCGAGCCGTTCCTGGTCCGGGCCGGCCTGCTGGCCCGTACGCCGCGCGGCCGGGTCGCCACGGAGGCCGCCTGGCGGCATCTGGGCCGTACGCCGCCGAATGGTACATTTGGCGCGAATGCTCCTGTGACGCCCGATCTGTTCTCGACGGATGCCGATCAGCCGTGATGTGAACGTGATCTGTGCCGCATTCGGCGTTCCCAGGTGCAGGGATTAGACTCGCGCCGGTCTGTACAGGACGTGAGAATCCGCTTCCGCTCCGGCGCGCCCGCGCCGGGCCGGGGGCCAATGGGAAGGTCTTTCACTGTGCTTTACGCAGCAGAGGGCGGCGGGGGTGCCGGCAGCCTGACGCCGATCCTCATGATCGCTCTGCTCTTCGGCGTCATGTACTTCATGATGATCCGCCCCCAGCAGAAGCGCCGCCGTGAGGCGGAGTCCATGCAGTCCGCCCTCGCGCCCGGCGACGAGGTGGTCACCATCGGTGGCCTCTACGGCACGGTCACCGGCGTGGACGACGACACCGTCCTGCTCGAGGTCGCGCCCGGTGTGCAGACCCGCTACGCCCGTCCGGCCATCGCCCGGGTCGTCAGCCAGGCGGAGCGCCCGGCCGACGAGCCGGTCGCCGAGGACGCGGACGTCGTCAAGGAGTGACGGTCGCTCCCGCCCCGCGCGGGGTGGTGGTCGCCGGACTCCGGTGACGACTTTCCCCGACGGGGCAGCGGAGGCGACGTGAAAACTGGATAGTTGGGCCCGACGCCGGAAGTCGGCTCGTCCCGTTCCGCCCGGCGCCCCCGCGCCGAGCCCGGAGCCGGATGCCGCCCTCCGACGCCGGCCCGTCGGACCCGCCGGCCGGACCGGCCGACACCCGCCGCACCAGCGGCGCGACCGTACAGGGAGACAGGACAGCCGTGGCACCACCTCAGGGACAGATGCGGCCCGGACGGCAACTGGCCGTGCTCGGGCTCATCTTCGTCGTCCTCTATCTTTTGGTGTTCTTCGCGGGCGGCGCCAGCGGCGGCTTGAAGGACAGGCTCGAGCCCAAGCTCGGCCTGGACCTCGTCGGCGGCACCCGGCTGACGCTGGAGGCGACCAACAGCATCGGTGGCCAGGCCCCGACGGCGGAGAACCTCGAAGAGGCCCGCCAGATCATCGAGAGCCGCGTCAACGCCTTCGGCGTCGCCGAGGCCGAGGTGGTCACCGAGGGCAACCGCAACATCGTGATCTCCCTGCCCGGTGAGAACCGCGACCTGACCGAGGTGGGCAGCGCCGCCGAGCTGCGCTTCCGCAAGGTGCTCAAGGCCGCCGACGGCAGCGGCGCGGCCACCGCCCCGCCGCCCGCCGCCACCCCGGCCCCCTCGGGCAGCGCGGCCCCGGCCCCGTCGGGCAGCGCGAAGCCTTCGGGCAGCGCCGCCCCGTCGGGCAGCGCCGCGCCGAAGGCGACCGCGTCGCCCAGCGGCGGCCAGGGCGGCATGGCCCCGGCCCCGAGCGCCAGCGCGTCGGCCGCGCCGAGCGCCACCCCCTCGGCCGGCGCCGCCACCCCGACGCCGAGCGCCAGCGCCGAGCCCGTGCCGCAGAGCATCGAGGACCAGCGCAAGGCCGTCGAGCAGAAGGTCGGCGCCGCCGCCTGGGCGGCCGCCAGCGGCCTCCAGGCCCCGGCCGACCTGGCCGCCGACCCGTCGCTGGCGGAGAAGCTCAAGCCGTTCGCGGCTCTCGACCCGCGCGAGGTCGCGGTGCTGCCGGCGACGATGCAGTTCAACGTGCCGCAGATCAGCTGCGCCCAGCTCGACAAGCGCCCGCCGGCGTCGATCTCGGCCGCCAACCAGCAGGCGGTGGCCTGCGAGGACGGCGCCGCGAAGTACCTGCTCGACCAGGCGAAGGTGCTGGGCACCGACGTCGAGGGCGCCAGCGCGGTGCTGGACCAGACCAGCCAGTGGGTCGTCAGCCTCGACTTCTCCGGCCCCGGCCAGGACAAGTGGACCAACCTGACCCGCGAGGCGTTCAACAACGAGGGCCAGGCCTGCGACGCCACCGCCCTCGGCCAGGACGGCAAGTGCCGCGTCGCCGTCGTGCTCGACAACGAGATCGTCTCCTCGCCCGAGATCCAGGGCGTGCTGACGGGCAACTCGCAGATCACCGGCAACTTCAACCAGCGCGACGCCAGCGCCCTGGCCGGCCAGCTGCGCTACGGCGCGCTGCCGGTGACCTTCGAGGCGCAGGAGCAGCAGAACGTCACCGCCACCCTGGGCGCCAGCCACCTGCGGGCCGGTCTGCTCGCGGCGGGCATCGGCATGCTGCTGGTCATCATCTACTCGTTCTTCTACTACCGCCTGCTCGGCTCCGTCATCTTCCTGAGCCTGGTCCTGTCGGCGCTGCTGGTCTTCGGCGCGCTGGTGGTGCTCGGCCGGCAGATCGGGTTCACCCTCACCCTCGCCGGCATCGCCGGCATGATCGTGTCACTAGGTGTGGCGGCGGACTCGTTCGTCATCTACTTCGAGCGGCTCAAGGACGAGATCCGGGAGGGGCGCAGCCCGCGCAGCGCGGTGCCGCGTGCCTGGATCCGGGCCCGCCGCACGATCATCTCGGCCAACGCGATCACGTTGATGTCGGCGGTGGTGCTCTACGTGGTCTCGGTCGGCACGGTGAAGGGCTTCGCCTTCGCCCTCGGCCTGGCCACGGTGCTGGACCTGGTCGTGGTCTTCCTCTTCCGGCACCCGATCATGACGATGTTCGCCCGCACCTCCGCGTTCCTGTCCCCGCGGGTCAGCGGTCTCGGCCGGGCGCTCCCGCCGCGGACGGCCGAGCCGGCCAAGCCCCGCAACCCGCGCGTGAAGGAGGCCTGAGATGGCAAAGAGTGGTCTCGCGAGCCGCCTCTACCGCGGCGAGGCCGGCCTCGACATCATCGGCCGGCGCAAGCTCTGGTTCGGCGTCGCGCTCGTGCTGATCCTGCTGTCGCTGCTCAGCTTCGGGCTGCGCGGCTTCAGCCTCGGCATCGAGTTCGCCGGCGGCAACTCTTTCCAGATCCCGGCGAGCGTCGGCACCCTGGAGCAGACCGAGCTGAAGGTCCAGGACGCCCTGGCCGCGGCCGGCGGCGACGCCAAGGTCGTCACCACCCAGAAGGTCGGCGGCACCGGGGGCGACTTCTACGAGGTGCGGACCACCCAGCTCGACACCGAGCAGGCCAACGCCGTCAAGGACGAGATCGCCGACGAGTTCGGCATCGACGCCGCCACCATCAGCGGCAACCAGGTCAGCGAGGCGTGGGGCAGCCAGGTCACCTCCCGGGCGCTGCTCGGTCTGGTCATCTTCATCGCGGTGGTGATGATCTACCTGATCCTGCGCTTCGAGTGGCGGATGGCGGTCGCCGCGGTCTCCTCGCTGATCATGAACCTGATCCTCACCGCCGGTATCTACTCGCTTGTCGGCTTCGAGGTCACCCCGTCGACGGTCATCGGCTTCCTCACGATTCTGGGCTTCGCGCTCTACGACGTGGTGGTGGTCTTCGACAAGGTGCAGGAGAACACGCGCGGCATCACCGCGAACAACAACCAGACGTACGGCGAGGCGGCCAACCTGGCGATCAACCAGAGCCTCATGCGGTCGCTGAACACGTCGGTGGTCGCGCTGCTGCCGGTCGGTGGTCTGCTCTTCATCGGTGCCGGCCTGCTCGGCGCGGGCACCCTGAAGGACCTCGGCCTGGTGCTCTTCGTCGGTATGGCGGTGGCGTTCCTGACCTCGATCCTGCTGGCCACGCCGCTGCTGGTGCTGCTCAAGAACTACGACCCGCGCATCCAGGCGCACAACAAGCGGGTGCTGGCCCGCCGGGGCGCGATCGCCCGTGGCGAGGTCACCGGCAAGGGCACCGCCCCGCGTACCGACGACTCCGACGACGAGCCGGTCGACCCGGAGTCGGCCGCGCTGGCCGGCGCGGCGCCGCGGGTGGGCGCCCGACCGGCCGGGAAGCGGCCGACCGGCGCCCGGAGCGGCCGACCCGCTGGCGGCGGTGGCAACCGGCCGGGTGGCGGCAAGCGGCGCTGAGCCGGGCCGGGCTGACCCGGTAGGAACCGATCCGACGGCGTCCTTCATGCTGTGCGAGCAGCATGCAGGACGCCGTCGTCGTGAAGGGGAGCGGAACTGCCGTGACGGAGACCCACAGCACCGGGGTACGGGGAGACAGCGGCCCGGCCACCGCCGCGCTGGTCGCCAGCCGGGTGCTCGACGTGCCCGACTTCCCGAAGCCCGGCGTCATGTTCAAGGACCTGATGCCGCTGTTCGCCGACGGCGACACGTTCCGTCAGGTGATCGACGGGATCGTCGCGTACCACGGGCGGGAGTCGTTCGACGTCGTCGTCGGCATCGAGGCGCGCGGGTTCGTGGTCGCTGCCGCCATCGCGTACGCGACCGGGGTCGGCGTCGTGCCGGTGCGCAAGGCCGGCAAGCTGCCCCGTCCGGCCTACTCGGCCTCCTACGCCCTGGAGTACGGCGAGGCCACGCTGGAGGTGCACGAGGACGCCTTCACGGCCGGGCACCGGGTGCTGGTGGTCGACGACGTGCTGGCCACCGGCGGCACCGCCGAGGCGACGCTGGACCTGGTGGAGCGGGCCGGCGGGACCGTGGCCGGCTTCACCGTCCTGCTGGAGCTCGCCTTCCTCGGCGGCCGGGAGCGGCTGGCCCCGCGCCCGGTGCATGCCCTGTTGACCGTTTGACCCCGCCGACCGTCGGGCGGACCCGGTGGGGACCGTCCGGCGGAGCGGCGGGGCACCGTGCGTGCGGGTAGCATTGCCCTTTGCTGACCGGGCGGGACCCGTCCGGGCAGCGCGAGACCAGGCCGGCCGGCGCACGGTCGGTGACTTCCCGGCGAGCGGTGAGGAGGCCGGTGTCCCACGATGTCGCCCCTCCGGTGGAGGGCACGGTGTACCCGACAGGCGACGCGGACGGCTCGGCGACCGCAACCAACGGTGACGCGCAGGCCCCGGAGGCGGGCCCCGGCGTGACCGTCCCGGCCGAGCCCGTACGCCCCGACACGCCGGCGGCCACGGCCGGCGGCGCGGGCGCGGCGACCGAGGGGGTCCTGCTTCCGTTCCCCGCCGACGTCGTCGGCGACCACATGCCGAGCGCCGGTTTTGCGCTCTCCACCGCGCCCACCGGCCGCCGGGTCCGGGCGCGGCTGGCCCGGTTCAACGCGCCCTGGCAGTCCTCGCAGGTCAGCGAGGTGCTGGAGCCGCTGATCTCGACCCACCGGGACGCCCACCCCAAGGCGGACGCGCGGCTGCTCCAGCGCGCCTTCGACACGGCGGCCCGCTGGCACTCCGGGCAGTACCGCAAGTCCGGCGACCCCTACATCACCCACCCGCTCGCGGTCGCCACGATCCTGGCCAACCTGGGCATGGACACCACCACCCTGGTCGCCGCGCTCCTGCACGACACGATCGAGGACACGGAATACACCCTCGACCAGATGCGGGCCGACTTCGGCGGCGAAGTGGCGCTGCTGGTCGACGGGGTCACCAAGCTCGACAAGGTCAAGCTGGGCGACGCGGCCAAGGCCGAGACGATCCGCAAGATGGTCGTCGCGATGGCCAAGGACCCGCGGGTGCTGGTGATCAAGCTGGCCGACCGGCTGCACAACATGCGTACCCTCACCTTCCTGCCCCGCCCGAAGCAGGAGCAGAAGGCGAAGGAGACGCTGGAGATCCTGGCCCCGCTGGCCCACCGGCTGGGTATGAACACGATCAAGTGGGAGCTGGAGGACCTGGCCTTCGGCACGCTCTTCCCGAAGCGCTACGAGGAGATCAACCGCCTCATCGGGGAGCACCAGCCGCAGCGCGAGGCGCTGCTGCGCCAGGTCACCCAGAAGGTGCAGACCGACCTGAAGGCCGCCAAGATCAAGGCGGAGACCACCGGGCGGCCGAAGCACCTCTACTCGATCTACCAGAAGATGATCGTGCGGGGTCGCGACTTCAACGACATCTACGACCTGGTCGGGGTGCGGATCCTGGTCGACACGGTGCGCGACTGCTACGCGGCGCTGGGCGTGATCCACGCCAACTGGCAGCCGGTGCCGGGCCGGTTCAAGGACTACATCGCCATGCCCAAGTTCAACATGTACCAGTCGCTGCACACGACGGTCATCGGGCCCACCGGCAAGCCGGTGGAGATGCAGATCCGCACGTACGCGATGCACCGCACCGCCGAGTTCGGCATCGCCGCGCACTGGAAGTACAAGGAGCACAAGGGCACCCAGATCGTCGGCCCGCCCGCGCACATCGACGAGATGACCTGGCTGCGCCAGCTGCTGGACTGGCAGCGGGAGGCGGCCGACCCGAGCGAGTTCCTCGACGCGCTGCGCTTCGACCTGTCCAGCCAGGAGGTGTACGTCTTCACCCCGAAGGGTGACGTCATCCCGCTGCCGACCGGCTCCACGCCGGTGGACTTCGCGTACGCGGTGCACACCGAGGTGGGCCACAAGTGCATCGGGGCGCGGGTCAACGGCAAGCTGGTGCCCCTCGAATCGACGCTGTCCAACGGCGACGTGATCGAGATCTTCACCTCGAAGTCCGACACGGCCGGCCCGACGCAGGACTGGCTGGGCTTCGTCAAGAGCCCGCGCGCCCGCACGAAGATCCGGCAGTACTTCAACAAGGAGCGGCGCGAGGAGGCGATCGAGGCCGGCAAGGACGCGATCGTCAAGGCGATGCGCAAGCAGGGCATGCCGTTGCAGCGGATGCTCACCTCCGACGCGCTGATGGCGATCGCCCGGGACCTGCACCTGGCCGACGTGGCCTCCCTCTACGCCGCTGTCGGCGACAGCCAGGTCTCCGCCCAGTCGGTGGTGCAGAAGCTGATGGCCGCGTACGGCGGCGAGGAGGGCGCGGCGGAGGACATCGCCGAGACCGCCGTCGCCACCCGTCCGCCCCGCAGCCGGCAGAGCAGCGCCGACCCGGGCGTGGTCGTACGCGGGGTCAGCGACGTGTGGATCAAGCTGGCGCGCTGCTGCACGCCGGTGCCGCCGGACTCGGTCTTCGGCTTCGTCACCCGCTCCGGCGGCGTGAGCGTGCACCGCGACGACTGCGCCAACGCCGAGGACCTGCGGGCGCAGGCCGAGCGGGTGGTCGAGGTGAGTTGGAAGCTCACCTCGGCGTCCACGTTCCTGGTCGCCATCCAGGTCGAGGCGCTGGACCGGCACAAGCTGCTCGCCGACGTGACCCGGGTGCTCTCCGAGGAGCGGGTGAACATCCTCTCCGCGACGGTCACCACCACCCGCGACCGGGTGGCGGTGAGCCGGTTCAGCTTCGAGATGGCGGACCCGAAGCACCTGGGCCACCTGCTGGCGGCGGTCCGCAAGGTGGACGGCGTCTTCGACGCGTACCGCGTCACCTCCGGCGCCTGACCCCGCCAACCCCTCGCACACCCGCGCCCCGGCCCGGCACCGACCGAGCCGGGGCGCTGGTGTGCGGGTGGGACGGACGAGCGCCCGCCGGCGGGGCCGGCGGGCGCTCGTCGTACGGCTGGGGTGCGGGTCAGCCCTGGGGGGCGCTCATGGTGAGCTTGTTGATGGTGACTTCCTTCTTCGGGTGGCCGCCACCGGCCTGCTTCGCGAACGCCTTGTCGTCGCCCGCCGCCGCGACCTGCTTCACGAGGTCCATGCCGCCGGTGATGGTGCCCAGGACGGTGTAGTTCGGGTCCAGCGGCGAGTCGCCGTAGACGATGAAGAACTGGCTGCCCGTGCTGCCCGGCTGGCCCGAGTTGGCCATCGCGATCACGCCCTCCGGGTACGGGGGCCGCTTGTCGGTGGGCAGGTTCTCCTCGGCGAGCCGGTAGCTCGGGCCGCCGGTGCCGTCGGTCTCGCGCCAGCCCTTGCCCGTCGCGCCGGGGTCACCGCACTGGAGCACCTTGATGCCCTCGGTCACCAGCCGGTGGCACTTGCTGTTGTCGAAGAAGTTCTTCTCCGCCAGGTGGGTGAAGCTGCCCGCGGTGCAGGGCACCGCCGACCGGTCGATCGTGGCGGTGATCGGGCCCAGGTTGGTGTCGATCGTCATCGTCTGGGTGCCCGTGGCCGACTGCTGCACGGCCGGCACCCCGACGTCCTTGATCTGCGGGGACCGCTGGTCGGTGGGGATCTCGGTCCAGGCGCACTGCACGTTGCCGGCACCCGGGCCTGCGGTGTCGGTCTTGTCGTCGTCTCCGCCGAGGGTGGTGACGAGCCAGACCGTGCCGGCGACGACGAGGACCAGGACCGAGGCGGCCCCCACGATCGCCTGGGTCTGCCGGCGCTTGCGGGCCCTGGCCGCGCGCTCGGCCATCTCCTTCTCGAGCCGGGCGCGCGCCGCCGCGCGCTGCCGCTCTCTGGTGGACGTCACGCCTGGATCCTCCTGGGCTGTCGGGTGGCGCGGTCGGTGCCGCTGCGATTGGTGGGGCGGCCGGGTCAGCCGGCGCTCGGGCTGGCCGCCGGAGCGCCCGAAGCGGGCGGCGTCGGTGCCGAGGTCGCCTGCGCCACGGGCTCGCCGACGGTCAGGCTCTGCACGACCACGTCGTCGTCCTTGGGCTTGACCTTGGCCCCCGTCCCATTGTCCACGGTCGGCTTGGCACCGATCTTCGCCACCACGTCGATCCCACCGGTGACCCGGCCGATGATCGGATACTTCGGGTCGGCCGTGGTGAAGTCCTTGAAGAACATCAGGAACTGGCTGCCGTTGGCGCCCGGCGGGTTGGCGATCATCGCGACCGTGCCCTTCGGGTACGTCGCGGGCTGGCCGGCGGAGGGGCTGGCCGACGGTGACGGCGCGGTGGGCACGTTCTCGTCGTAGAACGAGTAGGTGGGGCCGCCGAGCCCGGTGCCGCTCGGGTCGCCGCAGCGCACCGCGCCCTCGGCGGTGATCTCGTGGCACTTGGTGTTGTCGTAGAACGACCGGCTGGACAGGTGGGCGATGCTCGCCGCCGCGCACGGGGCGCCGGCCAGGTCCAGCTCGACGGTGATCGGCGCACCCTGGTTGGTGGTGACCGTCATCGGACGTACGCCGTCGGTGGGCAGCCCTTCGGTGGCCGGGGTGCCGACGTCCTTGAGGTTGGTGTTCGCGGTGGCGTCCTGCGGCGTCCACAGGCAGACGTCCTCGGCCGTGTTCTCCTTCGGCTCGTCGTCGAAGGCGCCCAGCGCCCACGCCGAGCCGCCCACGATCAGCGCGAGGACGACGGCGACGCCGACGCCGGCCTGGATCTGCCGACGACGCTTGACGGCCGAGGCCCGGCGGGCGAGTTGCCGGTCGAGCTTGGCACGCGCCAGTTTGCGCTGCCGGTCCCTGCTGGAAGCCACCCGTGCTCCCCTTCCTCTACCCTGGTCGTCACCGGTGGTCGGGCGTCCTGCGCCCGTTCGGCGGCGGGTGCGCCACGCCACACGCCCGCCAGAGTGTACGGCTACCGACTGGGAAAGTGGTGTACGAGGTCCGGGCCGGGTTTATCGGGACGCGTCACTGCGCCCGGCGGAGCCCACGGGACGCACGCGATCGTCGCCGGACGCGATGCCCGAAACGGGCACGATCGGCGCCACCCGGAACGCCCCGGACGCACGCGCAGAACCTCCTCGCCCCGCCCGATAAGCTGCTGACAGGCAACCCACTCGACGGAAGGGGAGCGGACGTGCTCGTGGCCGGCTTTCCCGCGGACGCCTTCGGCACCAACTGCTACGTGGTCGCCGCCGCGCCGGGGGAGCAGTGCGTGGTGGTCGACCCCGGCATCGGGGTGCTCGACCGGCTCGACGCCCTGCTGGCCGAGCATCGGCTGCACCCGGCCGCCGTCCTGCTCACCCACGGCCACCTCGACCACACGTTCTCGGTGGCGCCGGTCTGCGGCGCGCGCGGCATCACCGCGTACGTGCACCCCGGCGACCGGGAGATGCTCGCCGACCCGGCCAAGGGGCTGTCGGCGGAGCTCCGCTCGCTCTTCGGTGGGCGGCTGCCGTACACCGAGCCGGAGGACGTCGCCGAGCTGACCGACGGCGCCACGCTCGCCCTCGCCGGGTTGGAGATCACCGTCGACCACGCCCCGGGCCATACCGGCGGGTCGGTGCTCTTCCGACTGCCGGCCGCCGGCTCGTCGTGGGAGGCGGAGCAGCTCTGCCTCTCGGGCGACGTGCTGTTCGCCGGCTCCATCGGCCGCACCGACCTGCCGGGCGGCAGCATGACGAGGATGGTCACCAGCCTCCGGGACAAGATCCTCCCGCTGGCCGACGACACCGTCGTGCTGCCCGGCCACGGCCCCGCGACCACCATCGGCCGCGAGCGCGCGACCAACCCGTACCTCGTCGAGGTGGCGGGTGGCGGCGCGCGACCGGCGGCCCCCGCCCGCGGCCTCTGACCGGCCGCACGAGCTTTGTCACGCGGCCGGCGAAGGCCGCACCGAGCCTTTGCCCGCGCCGGCGCGCGGGACTGTGAACGGAGCCATCATGAGCAAGCCCACGCCCATCTCCGGCTTCCCGGAGTGGACGCCCGCGCAGCGGATGATCGAGCAGTACGTCCTCGACAAGATCCGCGACACCTTCGAGCTGTACGGCTTCGCCCCGCTGGAGACCCGTGCGGTGGAGCCGCTGGATCAGCTGTTGCGCAAGGGGGAGACCTCCAAGGAGGTCTACCTGATCCGGCGGCTCCAGGCCGACGCCGACGGCCCGACCGGCGACGACGCGCTCGGCCTGCACTTCGACCTGACCGTGCCGTTCGCCCGCTACGTGCTGGAGAACGCCGGCAAGCTCCAGTTCCCGTTCCGCCGCTACCAGATCCAGAAGGTCTGGCGGGGCGAGCGGCCGCAGGAGGGGCGCTACCGCGAGTTCCTCCAGGCCGACATCGACATCGTCGACCGCGACACCCTCGCCCCGCACCACGAGGCGGAGATGCCGCTGGTGATCGGCGACGCGCTGCGCTCGCTGCCGATCCCGCCGGTGCGCATCCAGGTCAACAACCGCAAGATCTGCGAGGGCTTCTACCGGGGCATCGGGCTGACCGACCCGGAGGCGGCCCTGCGCGCGGTGGACAAGCTCGACAAGATCGGTCCGGCGAGGGTGGCCGAGTTGCTGGCGCAGACGGCCGGGGCGAGCGAGGCGCAGGCCAAGGCGGTCCTGTCGCTGGCGGAGATCTCCGCCCCGGACGCCTCCTTCGCCGACGCCGTCCGCGCGCTGGGCGTCAGCGACCCGATGCTCGACGAGGGGGTCGAGGAGCTGGTCCGGGTGGTGGAGACGGCCGCCGCGCACTCGCCGGGGCTCTGCGTGGCCGACCTGCGCATCGCCCGGGGCCTGGACTACTACACGGGCACGGTCTACGAGACCCAGCTGATCGGCTACGAGCGGTTCGGCTCGATCTGCTCCGGCGGCCGGTACGACAACCTGGCCAGCGCCGGCGCGACCCGCTTCCCGGGCGTCGGCATCTCGATCGGGGTGACCCGGCTGCTGGGGCTGCTCTTCGGCGCCGGCGCGCTGTCGGTGTCGCGGGACGTGCCGACCTGCGTCCTGGTCGCGGTGACCAGCGAGGAGCAGCGCGCCGCCAGCAACCGGGTGGCCGAGGCGCTGCGCTCGCGGGGCGTGCCGACCGAGGTGTCGCCGAGCGCGGCGAAGTTCGGCAAGCAGATCCGCTACGCCGAGCGGCGGGGCATCCCGTACGTCTGGTTCCCCGGGGTGGACGGCGCGGCCGACGAGGTGAAGGACATCCGTTCCGGCGAGCAGACCGCCGCCGCGGCGGGGGAGTGGACGCCGCCCCGGGCGGACCTCAGGCCGCTGGTCAGCTGAGACATTACTGGCGCGTACGCGCGATCGGACCTACGGTGGCGTAAGTTACGCCACCGTAGGGAGATCGTCGTGACCGCACTCAGCCAGACCGCCCTGCTCCTCGAACTGGCACCCGTCGTCGAGAAGAACCTCGACCGGCACCTGGCCGTCGCCAAGGAGTGGTTCCCGCACGAGTACGTGCCGTGGAGCGAGGGGCGCACCTTCGACGGGCCGCTGGGCGGCGAGGCGTGGGCGGAGAGCGACTCGACGATCCCCGACGTGGCCCGTACCGCGCTGATCGTCAACCTGCTGACCGAGGACAACCTGCCCTCGTACCACCACGAGATCGCCACCCTGTTCGGCCGCGACGGCGCCTGGGGCACGTGGGTGCACCGGTGGACCGCCGAGGAGGGTCGGCACGGCACCGCCATCCGCGACTACCTCACCGTCACCCGGGCGGTGGACCCGGTGGCGCTGGAGCGGGCCCGCATGACGCACATGTCCGCCGGCTACGCCAACGTCCACGACGACGAGGTGCTGCACTCCCTGGCGTACGTCTCGTTCCAGGAGCTGGCCACCCGGATCTCGCACCGCAACACGGGTCGGGTCACCGGCGACCCGGCCTGCGAGGCGCTGCTGGCCCGGGTCGCGGCCGACGAGAACCTGCACATGGTCTTCTACCGCAACCTGCTGGCCGCCGCCTTCGAGCTGGCGCCGAGCCAGGCGATGCGGGCGGTCGCCGACGTGGTGGCCGACTTCCAGATGCCCGGCAACGGCATCGACGGCTTCGCCCGCAAGTCCGTGGCGATCGCCCTGGCCGGCATCTACGACCTGCGCCAGCACCGCGACGAGGTGGTGGCGCCGGTGCTGCGCCAGTGGGACGTCTTCAACGTGACGGGGCTCGACGCCGACGGCGAGACCGCCCGCGACCAGATCGCGACGCACCTCGACGACCTGGACCGCGCCGCCACCCGCTTCGAGGAGAAGCGCGACGCCCGGGCCGCCCGCCTGGCCGCCCGCTGACCCGCCCCCGTCCCCGCCGCCCTAGCCTCGTCGATCACGCAGTTGTGGCGGGGGATGGAAGCCGCGAACCGCCAGTGTCCCGGCACCACAACTGCATGATCGACTACTCGGTGGGCGGGGGGTCCAGGGGGAAGAGGAGGCAGGTGGAGGTGGCGTGGGCGATTAGGCGCGACTTCGCGTCGAGCAGCTTCGCCTCCGCCAGGGCCGTGCGGCGACCGCTCTGCAGGACGGTGCCCTCGCAGCGCAGCGTGCCGCTCGCGACGGTGACCGGGCGCAGAAACTTCACGTTCAGGTC
Source organism: Micromonospora sp. NPDC007220 (assembly GCF_040634035.1). Taxonomy (NCBI): domain Bacteria; kingdom Bacillati; phylum Actinomycetota; class Actinomycetes; order Micromonosporales; family Micromonosporaceae; genus Micromonospora; species Micromonospora sp. NPDC007220. Next base: position 20,541 of record NZ_JBEYEU010000015.1, read on the forward strand.
CAGCGAGGTGTAGCCGACCCCGGCCGGCAGGGTGGTGTGCACCGCGCACGCCGCGGCGGTGTCCAGCAGGGTGGAGATGACCCCGCCGTGCACGGTGCCCAGCGGGTTGTAGTGGAACTCCTGCGGGACGAGTTCGACGGCCACCCACCCCTCGTCGGCCTCCATCCGGGACATGTCGACCAGGTGCATGATGGGCGGCGCCGCCAGCTCGCCGGCGATCATCGCGCGGAGCAGTTCCAGGCCGCCGCGCCGGCCGACGTGCGCGGCGTTGATGCCCGGGTCGGACCACGAGAAGGTACGGCTGCGCGCCGGATCCTGCGTCTGTGTCATGGACCCAGCCTCGCAGCGCGTTGCTGAGTCTGTCAATCAGACCTAGCCTGGAGCGCATGAGACCCGCGGCACTGGACTGGTCGGTGGAGAACTGCACCATCGCCCGCGCGATGGAGATCCTCGGCGAGCGGTGGACCCTCGTGGTCCTGCGCGAGGTCTTCAACGGCGTCCGCCGCTTCGACGACATGCGGGTGCGCACCGGCGTGCCCCGGCAGGTGCTGGCCAGCCGGCTGGCGATGCTGGTGGAGCGCGGCGTCCTGCGGCGCGAGCCCTACCGGGAGCCCGGCAGTCGGGAGCGCCACGAGTACCGGCTGACCGGGATGGGGCTCGACCTGTGGCCGGTGCTGGTCGCCGTCCTCGGCTGGGGGGACCGCTACCTGGCCGACCCGGAGGGCTCGCCGCTGACGGTCGCGCACCGCGACTGCGGCGCGGAGGTCCGCGTCGAGCTGCGCTGCGAGCGCGGGCACGAGGTCGACCGGCCGCGCGACGTGGTGCCGCGGCCGGGGCCCGGAGCGCGCCGCCGCGCCGGCTGACCGTCCGTCGGTGGGCGGATCGGCCAGGGCCGCGACGGGTGCCGTCGGCGCCGATCAGCATGGTGACGTCATGGGGGCCGCCGGGTCGCGCGTACCGGATGGTGGGACGGTAGGCGAAGCGTATAGACGTACGCCTGTGTCCACGATGTTTCGGGCCGATGACCGCGGCAGCCGGGGCGAAAAGGACAAAGCCGGGTCTTGCATACGAACTCAAGTATGTGAATACTTCAGTGTGCTCGGCCGGTACCCCCAGATCGGCAGGGCTGCTCCCGGCTCGTGTCGCCCCGGCGCGGGTCCGTCACCCCTTCTGGAGGTTGTTGCATGCGACCCACGAGGTCCTCGCTCCGTCGTGCCGCCGTCGTCGCCGCGGCCGGCGCCATGGTCGCCGGCTCGCTGATCGGCGCGCCCGCCCAGGCCGCACCCTCGTTCGCTTCGCCCGACGCCGCCGCCGGCCTGGCCGAGCGCCTCGGCGACCGGTCCGCCGGCACGTACGCCGACGCCAACGGCAAGATGGTCGTCACCGTGACCGACGCGCTCGCCGCCCGGCAGGTCAGTGCCGCCGGCGCCACCCCGAAGATCGTCAAGCGCGGCGCCAGCGAGCTGGCCCGGGCCACCTCGGAGCTGGACCGCTCCGCCAAGATCCCCGGCACCGCGTGGTGGACCGACCCGGCCACCAACCAGGTCGTCGTCTCCGTCGACAGCACCGTCACCGGCGCCAAGCTGGAGCGCGTCAAGGCCGCCGCCGAGCGGATGAACGGCGCGATCCGGATCGAGGCCGAGGCCGGCGTGCTCGGCACCCGGATCTCCGGCGGCCAGGCCATCTACGCCGGTGGCGGCGGTCGCTGCTCGCTCGGCTTCAACGTCCGCAGCGGCAGCACCTACTACTTCCTGACCGCCGGGCACTGCACCAACATCTCGGCCAGCTGGTACAGCAACTCCGCCCAGACCAGCCTGCTGGGCAGCCGCACCGGCACCAGCTTCCCCGGCAACGACTACGGCATCGTGCGGCACAACAACTCCGCCAACGCCGCCGGCAACGTCTCCCTCTACAACGGCAGCTTCCGGGACATCACCGCCGCCGGCAACGCCTACGTCGGCCAGTCGGTGCAGCGCTCCGGCAGCACCACCGGCCTGCGCAGCGGCTCGGTCTCCGCGCTCAACGCCACGGTGAACTACGCCGAGGGCTCGGTCTCCGGCCTCATCCGCACCAACGTCTGCGCCGAGCCGGGCGACAGCGGCGGCTCGCTGTTCAGCGGCACCATCGCCCTGGGCCTGACCTCCGGTGGTAGCGGCAACTGCCGCACCGGCGGCACGACCTACTTCCAGCCGGTCGGCGAGGCGCTGAGCCGCTACGGCGTCAGCATCTTCTGATCGATCGCACCGCAACGGGCCGCCGGGTGATCCCGGCGGCCCGTCCGTGTGCCCGGAGCGGTTCGCCGGACTCAAGCGGGCGGGCCGGGGTACGTTCCGGTCGGTGAGCGCCTCCCCGACCCCGCCCGCCGACGCCGTCACGTCCGCCTGGGCCCCGCTGCGGCTCGCCGCGTTCCGCAGCCTCTGGCTGGCGGTCCTGGCCAGCAACGTGGGCACCTGGATGCAGACCGTCGGCGCCCAGTGGCTGCTCGTCGAGGAAGCCAACGCCTCGACCCTGGTGGCGCTGGTGCAGACCGCCAGCATGCTGCCCGTGCTGCTGCTCGCCCTGCCTGCCGGCGCGCTGGCGGACACCCTCGACCGCCGACGGCTGCTGATCGGGGTGCAGTTCTTCCTGGCCACCGTCGGCGTACTGCTGACCGGCCTCACCGCCGCCGACCGGATGCCGCCGGCGCTGCTGCTCACCCTGACGTTCGCCCTCGGCGTCGGGCAGGCGCTGACCCTGCCGGCCTGGCAGGCGGTCATCCCCGAACTGGTGCCCCGCTCCCAGCTCGTCTCGGCCTCGGCGCTCGGGTCGATCAGCGTGAACCTGGCCCGCGCGGTCGGCCCGGCGGTGGCCGGGGTGCTGGTCGCCCGGGCCGGCGTCGCCACCGTCTTCGCCGTCAACGCGGTGTCGTTCGCCGTCTTCGCGCTGGCGCTGCTGCGCTGGCGGCCGGAACGGGCCGGCGCCGACGACCTGCCGGAGCGGTTCACCGCCGCGTTGCGCGCCGGCGGCCGGTACGTGCGGCACTCGCCGGTGGTCCGCCGGATCCTGCTGCGCGCCGCACTGTTCGTGGTGCCGGGCAGCGCACTGTGGGCCCTGCTGCCCCTGGTCGCCAGCCGCCGCCTGCACCTGGGCGCGGGCGGGTACGGCGTGCTGCTCGCCGCGCTCGGCGTCGGTGCGGTGGCCGGCGCCCTCGTACTGCCCCGGATCCGGTTGGCGCTCACCACCAACCGGCTCCTGCTGCTGGCCGGCCTGGTCTACGCCGCCGTCCTGGCGGTGCTCGCCCTGGCGCCGGGCCCGGTGCCGGTCGCCCTGGCCCTGGTGCCCGCCGGCATGGCCTGGATGACGGTGCTGTCCAGCGTCAACGCCGCCATGCAGCTCTTCCTGCCCGGCTGGGTACGCGCCCGCGGCCTCTCCGTCTACCAGATGGTCTTCGCTGGCGGGCAGGCGCTCGGCGCGGTCGCCTGGGGTGCCCTCGGCGAGCTGACCAGCCTCGTGGTGGCGCTCGCTGCGGCGGCCGGGACGATGGCGGTCGGCGCGGTGACCGTACCGCTCTGGCCGCTTCGCGAGACCCGTGGCCTCGACCGGGACCCGGCCGTCTGGTGGCCGGAGCCGCACCTGACGCTGCCCGCGGACCCACGCGGCGGGCCGGTGCTGGTGACCGTCTCCTACACGGTGCCGCCGGAGCGGCAGGCGGAGTTCGTCGCGGCGATGCGCCTGGTGGGCAGGTCCCGACGGCGTACGGGGGCGATGCGCTGGGGCCTGTTCCGCCCGGGCGAACGCAAGGACGGCTTCGTCGAGGTCTACCAGGTGCCGTCATGGGAGGAGCACCTGCGCCAGCACGGGGGCCGGCTCACCGGCGCCGACCGAGGGATCGAGGAACGGGCCCGGGCGCTCACCGTCGGGAAGATCGTGGTGAACCACCTCCTGCCGGCCGACGCGGGTGACTGACCTCGTCGTGGGTCCTTCCGCCCGGCACTCCTGTCAGCGGGTGAACCCGGCGTCGGTGAGGACGGCGAGGCCCTCGCCGAGGTCGCACTCCACGGTCAGTGTCAGCAGGTCGGCCCCCTCCACGGAGAAGGTCAGCGACTCCGCCGGTCGGGACATGGTGGTCGTGCGGCCCGGTCGGGGCTGCCGGGTCAGGGTGTCGTCGGGCTGCTTGATGGTCACGACGGCGCTGATCCGCACGGGGGACTCCGGATCCTGGCCCGGCGGGTACCAGGCCCGGAAGGTGGCCGAGAAGTCGAGGTAGCGGCGCTTCAGCGGGTAGCTGACCGAGCGGGCGCGGTCCGCGCCGTCGTTGCTCGGGCAGGAGAGCACGACCGGCTGCGGCAGGTCGGCCCGGCCGGCGAGCGCGCGCGGCAGCGGTCGCAGGTAGCCGGCGCCGGTCTCGGGCGTCAGCGCGTCGAGGTACGTCCGGTCGGGGGCGACGCTGCCGGGGGTGGCCGGGGTGCTGGCCGGCGCGGTGGCGCTCGCGGTCACCCGGGACGGGGTCGGCGGCGGGGTGGGCCGCGGGTCCTGACTCTGCCGGGGCCACTGCCAGGCGAGTACGGCGACGAGCAGGCTGGCCAGGCCGATCGCCGCACCGGTCTTCTCGCCGGGCGTCAGACCGCGTCGGCGGCGGGGGGAGTCCGTGCCGGTCGACGGCTCGGTCATGGGGGTTCACCTGCACAAGATCGATGGGGGCGGTTCATTATCCCGGCTCGGCGGTGACGTCGCGTCCCCAACGGGTGACGGGTTGCTGACAGCGATCTTGCTCGATTTCTGGGATAAATGCGCCCCGTGCCCGGCGGTTGCCCCGGCAACAGGCATGGGCGGCGGCTGTACGGCCACCCGACGTGAGGAGCCACGAGATGACCTCGGACCAGCAGGGCGCCCCGCTGCCGCCGCCTCCCGGCCCGGGCGGCTCGGCCGCGCCGAAGCCGCGCGGTGGCAGCCGCTGGCCCCAGGTTGCCGTCGGGGCCGCCGCACTGGCCGTCCTGCTCGGCCTGCTCGCCACGGTGCTGTCGCTGCGGGCGCTCGACCAGGCCAACGACGCCCGGGACATCGCCCGGGCGGCCGGCGCGGGCCGGGTGGACGAGCGGCCGGGCTCCGGCGAGCCGGCGGGAACGTCGACCGCGCCGGCGCCGGCGACGACCGGGGCGGAACCGCCGCCACCGGAGCCGAGCCTCAGCGGGAGCGCCGAACCCACCCTCGACCCGCGGGCCCCGGTCAAGGAGAAGTACGTCGACGAGCGCCTCACGCTGCGGGCCAGTTGCGGCAGCGACCTGGATATCGACCTGGACAAGCCCGAGGTGCGGGTCAGCAACGGCGAGGAGCTCCGGTTCACCGCCCGCTGCGGCGGCGACTCGTCGTACTTCAACCTGGCCAGCAGGGCGAGGGGCGCCCAGGTCGACGCCGCGACGCTCAGCGCCGCCGACTGCGACGACCGGATCGCGAAGGGTGCCATCGGCACGGACATCAACGTTCCCGCCCGCAAGGGCGTGGTGTTGTGCGTCCGGACCTCCCTGAGCGACGCCCGGGAGCGCGGCGACACCTGGAAGATGGCGCTGGTGCAGGTCACCGACGTCAACGACGACGGGACGGTGGTGCTGACCGCGCACGCCTGGGACATCGGGCTGTAGCGGGGGACGGATCTGCGTCGCCGGCCGAACCCCGCCTCCCCCTCACCCCGCAACGGGGGGCGGGGGAGGGCTGACAGAATGCCAGGGGTAACGCTGTACCGCAGATGAGGAGACGCGAGTCGTGATCCGTACCCATGACGCCGGCAGCCTGCGCGCGACGGACGCCGGCACCACGGTGACGCTCGCCGGGTGGGTGGCCCGCCGGCGCGACCACGGCGGCGTGATCTTCGTCGACCTGCGCGACGGGTCCGGCGTGGTCCAGGTGGTGTTCCGCGAGGAGGACGCGCACGCGCTGCGCAACGAGTTCTGCGTCCGCGTGACCGGCGAGGTGACCCGCCGCCCCGAGGGCAACGAGAACCCGGAGCTGCCGACCGGCGAGATCGAGGTGACCGCCGCCGAGCTGGAGGTGCTCTCCGAGGCGGCGCCGCTGCCCCTGCCCGTCGACGACCAGGTCGAGGCCGGCGACGACATCCGGCTGCGCTACCGCTACCTCGACCTGCGCCGCAGCGGCCCGGCGAAGGCGATGCGGCTGCGCTCGCGCGCCAACCAGCTCGCCCGCACGGTGCTGCACGAGCGGGACTTCCTGGAGATCGAGACGCCGACGCTGACCCGGTCCACCCCGGAGGGCGCCCGCGACTTCCTGGTGCCGGTGCGCCTTCAGCCCGGCAGCTGGTACGCGCTGCCGCAGTCGCCGCAGCTGTTCAAGCAGCTGCTGATGGTCGGCGGCATGGAGCGGTACTACCAGATCGCCCGCTGCTACCGCGACGAGGACTTCCGCGCCGACCGGCAGCCGGAGTTCACCCAGCTCGACATCGAGATGTCCTTCGTCACCGAGGACGACGTCATCGACCTCGGCGAGGCGATCGTCTCGGCGCTCTGGAAGGACCTGGCCGGCCACGAGATCTCCCGGCCGATCCCGCGCATCACCTGGCACGACGCGATGGCCCGCTACGGTTCCGACAAGCCCGACCTGCGCTACGGCGTCGAGCTGACCGAGCTGACCGACTACCTGCGCGGCACCGAGTTCCGGGTCTTCGCCGGCGCGATCGACGCGGGCGGCTACGTCGGCGCGGTCGTCATGCCCGGCGGCGCGTCGCAGAGCCGCAAGGAACTCGACGGCTGGCAGGACTGGGCCAAGGCGCGCGGCGCGCGCGGCCTCGCGTACGTGGTGCTCGACGCCGAGACCGGCGAGGCGCGCGGGCCGGTGGCGAAGAACCTCTCCGCCGAGCACCTGGGCGGGCTCGCCGACGCGGTCGGCGCGAAGCCGGGCGACGCGGTCTTCTTCGCCGCCAGCACGAACACCCGCGAGGCGCAGGAGCTGCTCGGCGCGGCCCGGATCGAGATCGCCAAGCGGGCCGGCCTGGTCGACGAGAGCGCTTGGGCGTTCTGCTGGGTGGTCGACGCGCCCATGTTCGAGCGCACGGACGAGGGCGGCTGGACGGCCGTGCACCACCCGTTCACCTCGCCGAACGCCGAGTGGGTCGACCGGTTCGAGGAGGCGCCGGACCGGGCGCTGGCGTACGCGTACGACATCGTCTGCAACGGCAACGAGATCGGTGGCGGCTCGATCCGTATCCACCGGGGTGACGTGCAGAAGCGGGTCTTCGAGCTGCTCGGCATCACCCCCGAGGAGGCGCAGGACAAGTTCGGCTTCCTGCTGGAGGCGTTCAAGTACGGCGCCCCGCCGCACGGCGGCATCGCCTTCGGCTGGGACCGGGTCTGCATGCTGCTCGCCGGGGCGGACTCGATCCGCGAGGTCATCGCCTTCCCGAAGACCCGGGGCGGCTTCGACCCGCTGACCGGCGCGCCCACGCCGATCACCGGCCAGCAGCGCACCGAGGCCGGCATCGACGCCAAGCCGAAGCCGCAGGCCGCCCCGCACACCGGCACGGCCGGCCCGGCCGCCCCGGTAGCCGACCCCACCTGACCCCGCCCACCTTCCCTCCGCGGGCGAGCCGGGGCCTCCGCCCCGGCTCGCCCTCGTGTGTCGATCAAGAGGTTTGCGTCATGATCTGCTCGAGGAGATGACGCAAACCTCTTGATCGTCCGGGGGAGGGAAGAAGGAGGGGGGCGGGACATGAGGCTGCTCGTGGTGGGGGGCAGTGGGTTTCTGGGCGCTCAGGTGTGCCGGCAGGCGGTGGGTGTTGGCTGGTCGGTGGTGGGGACGTACCACTCGGGCCGGGTCGAGGTGCCGGGCGTCGAGACGCGCCGGCTCGACGTGACGGACCGGGCCGCCGTGCGCGAGCTGGTCGCCCGGGTCCGCCCCGAAGCCGTGGTCGGCACCCCCTACCGGTACGGCGACTGGGCGGTGACCGCCGACGGGGCCGCCCACGTCGCGTACGCCGCCGCCGAGGCGGGGGCGCGGCTCGTGCACGTGTCCAGCGACGCCGTGCACGCCGGCCGCCCGGAGCCGTACGCCGACGACGAGCCGCCCAGCCCGATCTTCCCGTACGGGGCGGCCAAGGCCGCGGCCGAGACTGCCGTCCGCGTCCTCGACCCGGGCGCGGCGCTGGTGCGTACCTCGCTGATCGTCGGGGAGGGGAGCAAGCAGATCCAGCTCTGCCACGACGCGCTCGCCGGCCGGGCGAGCCTGTTCACCGACGAACTGCGCTGTCCGGTCGACGTCACCGACCTGGCCGCCGCCGTGCTGGAGCTTCTCCGTACCGACTGTGCCGGCCCGCTCAACGTGGCCGGTCCGGACGCGGTCAGCCGCGCGGAACTGGGCCTGCTGGTCGCCGCGCACTCCGGCATCGACCCGGCCGGCATGAAGACCACCACCGGCGCCGCTGCCGGCGTGCTCCGCCCCGCGGAGGTGCGCCTCGACTCCACCCGCGCCGCCGGGCTGCTCCGCACCCGCCTGCGCGAACTGCTCATCCGCTGATCCGCCGGAAAGCCCTGCCCGTGCCGGGTGCGGTCGCCGTCGTCGACGCACACTTTCTGTGCACAACTCTTGTGCACAGAAAGTGTGCACAGATATTGTGCAGGAATGGAGAATCCTTCGGCTGCCCGTGAACCGGCTCGCGAGGTCCGGATCGACCACCGGCAGGTGCGGGTGCTGGCACACCCGCTGCGGATGCGGCTGCTCGGCGCGCTACGGATCAAGGGCCCGTCGACCGCCACCCGCCTCGCCGAGTTGCTCGGCACCAACACCGGGGCCACCAGCTACCACCTGCGTCAGCTCGCCGAGGTCGGCCTCGTCGTGGAGGACCCGGACCTCGGCACCGGGCGGCAGCGGTTCTGGCGTGCCGCGCACGACGTCACCAACTGGGAGCCCAGCGACTTCGACGACGACCCGGACGCCCGGGCGGCCATCGAGTGGATCGAAGGCGACCAGGTCCGTTACTTCGTCCAGCACGCCGAGCACTGGTTCGCCGTCCGCCACGGGTACTCGCCGGCCTGGCGTGACGCCCTCGGCATGGGCGACGTCTTCATGACCGTCCCGCCGGACCGGCTCGCGGCGCTCACGGCCGAGCTGTGGCGGGTCCTGGAGCGGTTCCACAGCGAGGCGGACCCGGCCGAGCCGGGTGCGGAGCAGGTGCAGATCTACCTCGCCGCCTTCCCGATGCTGGCGGACATGCGGCTCGCAGACCCGTTGTCCGAGGAGGACCGATGAGCACCCTCTCCGTACGCCAGATCCGGCGTCGCTACCTCGCGCTCTACGGCCTGCGCTGGCTCCCCTCCGGCCTGCTCATCCCCGTGATGATCCTGCTGATGCAGGAACGCGGCCTTTCGCTCTCCCAGATCGGCCTGGTCGCCACCGCGCAGGGTCTGATCGTCCTCGCGCTGGAACTGCCCACCGGCGGGTTCGCCGACGCGCTCGGCCGCAAGCCCGTGCTGGTCACCGCCTGGGTGACCTGCGTGATCTCGCTCGCCGTCTTCGCGGTGGCCGACTCGTTCTGGCTCTTCTTCCTCTCCTGGGCCCTGCAGGGCGTCTACCGGGCGCTGGACAGCGGCCCGCTGGAGTCCTGGTACGTCGACGCCACCCTCGCCGCCGACCCGGATGCCGAGTACGAGCCCGGTCTCGGCCACGCCGGCACCGTGATCGGCATCGCCATCGGTGCCGGCGCGCTGCTGAGCGGCGGCCTGGTCGCACTCGGCCCGATCGGGCCGGTGAGCGCGCTGACCCTGCCGGTGCTCGCTGCCATCGCCCTTCAGACGGTGGCGCTGGTCGCGCTGCTGATCCTGCTGGTGGAGACCCGCTCGGCCAAGGGCGCCGGCGCGCTGCGCGCCTCGATCACCGAGGCGCCCCGGATGGTGGGGCAGGCGTTCGGGCTGCTGCGCCGCTCCCGGGTGCTGCTGGCCCTGGTGGCCGTGGAGCTGTTCTGGGGCTTCGGCATGGTCACCTTCGAGTCGCTGCTGCCGGTCCGCCTCGCGGAGGTCGTCGGCGATGCCGACCGGGCGGCGGCGCTGCTCGGCCCGGCCACCTCGGTGGCCTGGCTGGCGAACGCGGCCGGCGCCGCGCTGACCCCGCTGATGCTGCGCCGGCTGGGCGCCGCACCCAGTGCCGCGCTGCTGCGTGTCCTGCAAGGCGTCACGGTCGTCGGGATGGGCCTCTTCGCCGGCCCGGTCGGGGTGCTGATCGCCTTCCTGGCCTGCTACGCCGTGCACGGCGCGTCGAACCCGCTGCACATGGGGCTGCTGCACCGTCAGGTCGACGGTCCCTACCGGACCAGTGTCATCTCGCTGAACTCGATGATGGGCCAGCCGGCCGGAGCGCTCGGCGCCGTCGTCCTGACCGCCTTGGCCGACCGCACCAGCATCAGCCTCGCGATGTTCGTCGGTGCCGTGGTGCTGGCCGTCGCCGCCCCGCTCTACCTGCCCGCCTGGCGGGCCGAGCGGCGGAGGCGGTCTGGCCCGGTCAGGCACGACGCCGCCGATCCGGTGCGGCCCGCGGATCGCGCCGCTGACATGGCCATGACGAGCGGGAACGCCGACGGCGGTCGGGAAGCGTCCGCCTGACTTCCGCCGGGGCGGCGGGCGGTCGCCCCGGCGGTGCGGGCCGGGACCATGCCGGGGCCGCAACGATGCGCGAGCGACGGTCCCCGCGCCGACCGGGGCCGTGCCGCACGTCTCAGGCCAGGTGCACCGAGCTGCGGGCCAGGGCGCCGGTGAAGCCGAGCCGCCGGTAGAGCCGGATCGCCCCGACGTTGACGCTGTAGACGCCGAGCGCCACGGTGTCGTGGCGGGCGAGCAGGGCCCGGGTCATGGCGGCGGTCAGCGCCGCGCCCAGCCCCCGCCCCCGCCGGTCGGGGGCGACGGCCAGTCCGGCGAGGAAGCCGATGTCGCCCCGGCTGCGGTCGGCGCCGCAGGCGACGATCCGGTCGCCGTCGCGGATGCCGTACCAGTCGACGATCCTCGGGTCGCCCGGTCGCGAGGTGGTGCTCGGGAACGCCTCGTCGATCAGGGCGGTCAGCGCGGGATGGTCGGCCCCGGTGAGCCGGACCACCCGCTCCTCGTCGGGCTGGCGCGGCGGCGCGGCGGCACTCCAGAGGAAGTCCCACTCGTCGTGCCGGGCCACCGCCAGCCGGCCGGGCAGCGCCGCCGGGTCGAGCCGCGGCAGGTGCAGCCACTGGCCCGGCCGGAGCGCGCCCCGCGCGACCTGGTCGGCGAAGACCTCGACCGCCGGCCCGGGGGCGCCGATCGCGCCGCCGCGCGGGCCGTGCTCCGCCGGCAGCAGCCAGCCCACCGCGTCGTCGCGCCGCCAGCCGCGCGGCACCTCGTCGCGGGCGAGCGCGTGCCGGACGTACGGGTGGTGACCGGCGGCCGCCAGGATGGCGTCCCGCCCCTCCATGACCTGGTCGGCGATGATCATGTCAGCAAGCCTAGGACCGTCTCCGGCCTCCTGCCGGCGGACCCCGGTCTCCGGCCGCCGCCGAAGCTGACCGGAGACGGGGCTGCTCCACGGTGGAGATTGGCGAGCGGACCGATTGGGTACATCCCGCGCCGACCCACTGGGAACCCCCACCGGAGGAACGTCATGCTCGCCATTCTCGCGGCGGTCGTTTTCGGCTTCGCCCTGCTCATCGACCTGCTGGACACCAACTTCGGTGCCCCGGACCTGTTCAACTGGAACACCCTCGTACTGATCGGCCTGCTGCTGCTCTCCCTGTACCTGGCCGGCGTCGGCCGGGGCCCGCGCGGCGGTGGCGGCGGCGGTGGCGGCCGCTGGTACCGGGGCCGTCGTCCCGGCCGCGGCTGACCGTAATCGATCATCAAGGGCCCGGCCCGACGGCGCGCTTCCGGCGCCGTCGGCCGGGCCTTGTACTGTTCCCCTGATGGAGTCCGACGCCCTCTTCTCCCTCGGTGAACCCGCCGGAGCGCCCCCCACGCCCGCGGGTTCCGTCGGTGTGGACGGGTTCACCGCGGTGGGGGAGGACTCGCCGCTGCCCGTCCGGATGCGCCCGCGCAGCATCGACGAGCTGGTCGGTCAGGATCACCTGCTCGCGCCCGGCGCCCCGCTGCGCCAGCTCGTCTCGGCCACGGCGCCGATGTCGGTCATCCTCTGGGGCCCGCCCGGCAGCGGCAAGACGACCATCGCGCACCTGGTGGCGCGGGCCACGGACCGCCGGTTCGTCGCCATGTCGGCCCTCACCGCCGGGGTCAAGGACGTGCGCGCGGTGATCGAGACCGCCCGCCGCCAGCGCCGCTCCGGCGGCCCGCAGACGGTGCTCTTCATCGACGAGGTGCACCGGTTCAGCAAGACCCAGCAGGATTCGCTGCTCGCCGCCGTCGAGGACCGCACGGTCACGCTGCTCGCGGCGACCACCGAGAACCCGTACTTCTCGGTCATCTCGCCCCTGCTGTCGCGGTGCGTGCTGCTCACCCTCCAGCCGCTCGACGACGCGGCGGTGCGCGACCTGCTGCGCCGCGCGGTCGCCGACGAGCGCGGCCTCGGCGGCGCGCTCACCCTCGAAACCGAGGCGGAGGACCATCTCGTACGCCTCGCGTCCGGCGACGTACGCAAGGCGCTGACGGCGCTGGAGGCGGCGGCGGGCTCCGCCACGGCCCTCGGCGCCGGGCGGATCGACCTCGCCACCGCCGAGCAGGCGGTCGACGTGGCGGCCGTGCGCTACGACCGGGCCGGCGACGCCCACTACGACGTCACCAGCGCCTTCATCAAGAGCATGCGCGGCTCCGACGTGGACGCCGCGCTGCACTGGCTGGCCCGGATGCTGGTCGCCGGCGAGGACGCCCGGTTCATCGCCCGTCGCCTGGTCATCTTCGCCAGCGAGGACGTCGGCATGGCCGACCCGTCCGCGCTGAGCGTGGCCACCGCCACCGCCCACGCCGTGGAGTACGTCGGGCTGCCCGAGGTGCAGCTCAACCTCGCCCAGGCGGTGATCCACCTGGCCACCGCGCCGAAGTCCAACTCGGCGACCGCCGCGATCGGTGCGGCCATCGCCGACGTGCGGGCCGGCCGGGGCGGGCCGGTGCCGCGCGGGCTGCGCGACGCGCACTACTCGGGCGCCAAGGGGCTGGGCCACGGGACCGGCTACCGCTACCCGCACGACGACCAGCGCGGCGTGGTCACCCAGCAGTACGCCCCCGACGACCTCGCCGGCACCGACTACTACCGGCCCAGCCAGCACGGCGCCGAGCGCTCGGTCGCCACCCGGCTGCCGCTGCTGCGCCGTATCGTCCGGGGGCTGCCCGCGCCGGCCGCGCCCTCGGCAGCGGGGGTCGGGAGCGGTTCGGCGGACAACGGCCGCCGGCAGACGGACACGGGCGGCGCCGACGCGGCGCGAGAGGGCGGCAGTGACACCGCCGGGGAGGGTCAGTAGTGAAATCGCGTGGTTCGGAGCGACCGGAGGACGGCCCCGAAGAGCGGCGCGACTCCCGCGCCAAGGGGCGCCGCTGGGGGCGGGGCAAGGCCGAGGCCGAGCCCGAGGAGCCGATCAGCGGCGAGGAGTTCGGCTGGATCGACGACCTGCGCTCGGCCAAGCAGCAGCGCACCGAGCTGGGGCCGGGCGGGCTGGAACCCGCCTCGCCTCCCGGCCCCCGTCCGGGTGACCCGACGGCTCCCGGCCCCGCCGGGCCGCCGCCTCACCGTGGCCCCGGTCCGGCCGCCGCACCCCCGGTGCGCCGCGCCGAGGCCGAGCCGCCGCGCTCCCGCCCGGTGGACGGACCCTGGCCCGGTGCGCCGGAACCACCCCGGCCGGCCGGCCCCGCCGCCCCCGAGGCCGTCCCCCCGCACCAGCCCGTCCGCCGGCCCCCGGCGGCCGGTCGTCCGCAACCGGGCCCGGACGGCCCGGACCGGCGGCCACGCCCCGTTCCGGGCACCCCCACGGGTCCGCAGGCGATTCCGCCGGCGGGCACACCGGCCGGCACCGCGACGGGCCCGCAGGCGACCCCGCCGGCCGGCCCCCAGCGGGGTTCCGCACCGCATCCGCAGGGCGGCTTCCCGTCGGCTCCGCAGGCCGGCTTCCCGTCGGCTCCGCAGGCCGAGCCGCGGACCGGGCCGCAGCCCGGTCCGGTCGCCGGCCCGCAGGTCGGGCCGCCCCCCGGCGCTCACGCCGGCACGCCGACCGGACCGCGTCCCGGTGCGCCGGTGCCCCCACACCCGGACACGCCGCACCCGGCAGGTCGGCGCCCCGACGGCCGCGCGGCGGTGCCGGGCGGTACGCCGCCACCGGCCGCCCCCGGGCGGCCCGGCGGTGCCGTGGGCGCCGCCCGGGTCGGCGTCCCGGCCCCCGGCACCCCCCAGCCGCCCGCCGGTCCGCCGACCGGCGAGCTGCGCGGCACCCCCGCCGACGGACGTGACCCCCGGTCCGGCCGGATGCGGCGGGGCCCGGTCGACGCCGGCGTTCCCGTCCCGACGGACGGCACCGGATCCGTGCCGACGGCCGCCCCGCCAATGCCCGACGGCGACGGCACCGACCGGGGCCGACACCCAGGTGCGCCGGCCGGCCGACGCCGCGCCGCCGAGGAGGACGCGCCGCCGGCACCCCGCCCGGGCAGTGCCCCGCCGGTACCGCGCCCGGGCAGCGCCCCGCCGGTACCGCGCTCCGGCAATGCCCCGCCGGTACCCGGCTCCGGCGACGTCCCGCCGGTACCGCGCTCCGGCAACGCCCCGCCCGTGCCCGGTGTGCCCGCCGCGCCTCCCGGCGTCGAGGTGCAGCCGCCGCACGGTTCCGCCCCGCGCGGCCGACGCGCCGTACCCGACGACGTCGAGGTCGCGGGTCGGGGCCGGCGTGCGGCCGGCGACGACGAGACCTCCGGCCGGGCCGGACGCGCCACGGGCGGTCAGCCCCCCGCGCGCCGTGCGGACGCCGGGGTGGTCCCGCCCCCGGGCGGCCCCGCGGCCCCGGACGAGGCGGAGAACCCGCCGCGCCCGGCCGACGGGGAAGCGGGACGGCGCCGGCCCGGTGATTCCCGGGCCGGCCGACCGGAGCGCCCCGCCGACTGGCTGCGGCAGGCCGGCCGGGCACACCACACCGACCCCGCCCTGCCGACGGTCAAGCGGTCGGTGCCGCCCGCTGCGGGCGGGCCCTCGCCGGTGCCGCCCGGGCCGGAGCCGCGCGGCGCCGAGACCGGCAACGTCCCGGCAGGCCGGGCGCGGCCCGGCGGGCAGCCGCCGCGACCCACCGACGCCACCGAGCCCGGACGGCCGGCGGGCCGGGCCCGACCCGCCGCCGAGCCGCCCCGGCCCGCCGACACCCCGCACCCCGGGCCGCCGGCCCGGGGCGCCGCCCGCCCCACGCCGGCCGGTGCTCCGCCGCCGCCCGGCGCCCCGACCCCGGCCGGCCGGACCCACTCCGACCCGCCCCCGGCCGGACCTGCGCGGGGTGCCGCGCGTCCCGATCCTGGCCTGGCGGGTCCCGCGCGGGGTGCCGCGCGTCCCGACGCCGGCGTGGCGGGTCCCGCGCGTCCCGACCCTGGCCTGGCAGGTCCCGCGCGAGGTGCCGCGCGTCCCGATCCTGGCTTGGCGGGTCCTGCCCTGGGCGCCGCGCGTCCCGATCCTGGCCTGGCGGGTCCTGCCCTGGGCGCCGCGCGTCCCGATCCTGGCTTGGCGGGTCCGGCGCGGGGCGCCGCGCGTCCCGACCCTGGCCTGGCGGGTCCCGTCCGGGGCGCCGCGCGTCCCGACGCCGGCCCGGCGGGTGCCGCGCGGCCCGTCGCACCGCCCTCCGGGGCCGCCGGCGCGGCGTCCGTCGCCGGGCCGTCCCCGGCCGCCGCGAATCTGAGCGCGCCGCCCGGCCCGCGCCGGCCCGGGCCCGGCCCGTCGGGTCCCGCCGGTCCGGGGACACACCCGGCCGTACCGGGGGGAGCCGAACAGACCTCCTCCGGCCCGGCCGCCACTGCGCCGGGCCCGGTCCGGCCCGGCGCGGGTTCCGGTGCCGCCCGGCCGCCGGCCGTCGGGCGGGACCGGCCCGAGCCGACGTCCGGCGCGGGCCCCCGACCCGGCCCCGGCGCTCCGTCCGGCGTCGCCCGGGCGGCCGCCCCGGCGCCCCGCCCCGGGCCCGAGGACCGCGCCGCCGGTCGGGCGATCCCGCCGCACCGCGAGCCGGGGCGGCCCGAGCCGTCCGGAGTTGCGCCGGTGCCACCGCCGGGGGCCGCAGGCGAGCCGGTGGTGGCGCGGGCCGCCGCGGCTGTCGTACCACCCGTCGAGCCGGCGGACGGACCGGCGCTGCGCCGACCCGCGGAGCCGGAGTCGCCGGACGACGACGCGGCCGGCCCCGGCGGGCTGCGCGGCGCGCGGTCCGAGCTGCGCCGCCGGATGCGTGAGCGGCGGCGGCTGCGGATGGGTATCCTCGCCCTGGTCAGCGTGGTGCTGCTCGGCGCGGTCCCGCTCTACTTCGGCATCCGTACGCTCAGCCGCGATCCGGTCTTCGACACCCTCGACGAGCTGGACGTGCCGGGCTGGGCGGCGGCGCAGACCGTCGACGACGTCAGCGGCAGCCGATGGTGCCTGCTCGACTGCCGGCTCCGCGAACGCACGGCCACCTCCGAGCGGCCGCCGGCGGAGACGGCACAGGTCTACGAGCGGGCGCTGACCGACGACGGCTGGCAGCCGTGGAAGGTGAGCCGCTGCCCCGAGCAACCCGCGAAGGGGAGCTACACGTGCTGGCGCCGGGACGAGTTGACCCTCGACCTGTGGGTACGCGAGCCCGCCTGCGTGCCGCCGCCGGTGGACGGGGAACCGGCGGTCGTGCCGTCGCCCGAACCGGCGACCGCTGCGGAGCAGTGCTCCGGCTCGTTGGTGTCGGTGAAGGTCCGCAACGCGATCGACGACGAGCGGACCCGGCCCCAGCCCACCACCGACCCGTCACTCACCGGGGAGGATCCCTTCCCGACGGTCAGCGAGGATCCGCTCGCGACGCCGACACCCTCACCGTCCTGAGCCGGTTTCCATCACGGACGGTAGGGTCTGGGGCTGGCGGACCGCCAGCCCCCGCCGGCCCCTCGCGGGTGCCGGGCGGCGGTGTGGGCAGGACGGTCGCGCGTTCCGGGGGCGTCGGGTTCCCGGAACTCTGCTTGAGGAGGACAGGCGTGGGCTTTTTCGAGGTCGCGGCGCTGATCGCGGCGATCGCGTTCGCGATGCTGGTGCTGATCCTGACGCTGCCCATCCTGCGGCTGCGGCACACCGTGGACGCCACCACCCGGATGATCAACGACCTGAACGACCGGACCGCGCCGCTGCTGGGCGACGTGAACACCACGGTGAAGAACGTCAACACCGCCCTGGAGCAGGTGCAGACCTCCCTCGACGGGGTCAACCTCCAGCTCGCCAAGGTCGACACCATGACCAGCCACGCGCAGAACGTCACCGCCAACGTCGCGAACCTGGCGACTGTCGTCTCCGCCGCCGCCGCCAACCCGTTGGTCAAGGTGGCCGCCTTCGGCTACGGCGTACGCAAGGCCGCCTCCGCCCGGCGGCACGCCGAGACCGAGCGCGAGGTGCGCGACACCATCAAGCAGCAGCGGCGGGCCGCCAAGCGCGGCAACCGCTGATCCGGCACGACCAGGAGGAGCTTCGGAGATGAGGCGGTTGTTCTGGCTCGGCATCGGGCTGGCCGTCGGCGTGGTGGTGGTCCGCAAGGCCACCCGCACCGCACAGGCGTACACCCCGGCCGGCATCGCCAGCACGGTGACCGAATCCGCTGGCGGGCTGGCGGAGTCGCTGCGTAGCTTCGTGGAGGACGTCCGGATCGCGATGGCCGAGCGCGAGCAGGAGATCCACGAGGCGTTCGCCCAGGGCGAGGCGTTCGACGACCAGTTCGCCGAGCTGCGGGACGACCCGCGCATCGGCGACCGAGAGATCTTTCCGGAGGAACACCAGCGATGAAGACGGCGGAGATCAAGCGGCGGTACCTCGCCCACTTCGAGGCGAACGGCCACACCGTGGTGCCGTCCGCTCCGCTGCCCGCCATCAGCGACCCGAACCTGCTGTTCGTCAACGCCGGCATGGTGCAGTTCGTGCCCTACTTCCTGGGGCAGCAGACCCCGCCGTACCGGCGGGCGGTCAGCGTGCAGAAGTGCATCCGTACGCCCGACATCGACGAGGTCGGCAAGACCAGCCGGCACGGCACGTTCTTCCAGATGAACGGCAACTTCTCCTTCGGTGACTACTTCAAGGACGGGGCGATCCCGCTCGCCTGGGACCTGGTCACCAAGTCCCAGGAGCAGGGCGGGTTCGGCCTGGACCCGGAGCGGATCTGGCCGACGGTCTACCTCGACGACGACGAGGCGTTCGAGATCTGGCGCTCGGTCGGGGTGCCGACCGAGCGGATCGTGCGCCGGGGCAAGGCGGACAACTTCTGGTCGATGGGCATCCCCGGGCCGTGCGGCCCGTGCTCCGAGCTGTTCTACGACCGAGGCCCGGAGTACGGCCGCGAGGGTGGCCCGGCGGTCGACGAGGACCGCTACATGGAGTTCTGGAACCTCGTCTTCATGCAGTTCGAGCGCGGCCCGGGCACCGGCAAGGAGGACTACCCGATCCTCGGTGACCTGCCGGCGAAGAACATCGACACCGGCATGGGCCTGGAGCGGATGGCCTCCATCCTCCAGGGCGTCGACAACCTCTACGAGATCGACGAGGTCCGGCCGATCCTCGACCGGGCCGCCGAGCTGACCGGCAAGCGCTACGGCGCACACTCCGGCCACGTCGCCAGCGAGTCGCACCCGGACGACGTGCGGCTGCGGGTGATCGCCGACCACGTGCGTACGGCGCTGATGCTGATCGGCGACGGGGTCACCCCGAGCAACGAGGGGCGCGGCTACGTGCTGCGCCGCATCATGCGCCGGGCGATCCGGTCGGTGCGGCTGCTGGGCTGGCAGGAGCGGGCGCTGCCCGAGCTGCTGCCGGTGGCCCGGGACTGCATGGCCCCGTCGTACCCGGAGCTGGCCGCCGACTTCGACCGGATCGCCGACTACGCGTACGCGGAGGAGGACGCCTTCCTGTCCACCCTGCGGGCCGGCACCACGATCCTGGACACGGCCATCGCGGAGACCCGCA
The DNA here is from genome assembly GCF_040634035.1 of Micromonospora sp. NPDC007220. Classification (NCBI taxonomy): domain Bacteria; kingdom Bacillati; phylum Actinomycetota; class Actinomycetes; order Micromonosporales; family Micromonosporaceae; genus Micromonospora; species Micromonospora sp. NPDC007220. The sequence goes on from NZ_JBEYEU010000015.1 coordinate 39,612, forward strand.
CCGCCGGCAAGCCGGCGCTGTCGGGTGAGAAGGCGTTCCAGCTGCACGACACGTACGGCTTCCCGATCGACCTGACGCTGGAGATCGCGGCCGAGCAGGGCCTGGCGGTCGACGCGGAGGGCTTCCGCCGGCTGATGGCCGACCAGCGGGCGCGCGCCAAGGCCGACGCCCAGGCGCGCAAGACCGGGCACACCGACCTGTCGGCGTACCGGTCGGTGCTCGACTCGGGCGGCCCGGTGCGGTTCACCGGCTACGGCGAGGTGTCCCGGGAGTCGACGGTGCGGGCGGTGCTCGGCGTCGACGGCCCCCGCCAGGCGGCGGTCGAGGGCGACACGATCGAGCTGGTGCTCGACGCCACCCCGTTCTACGCCGAGGGCGGCGGGCAGCAGCCCGACCTCGGCATGATCACCGTCGGTGGCGGCCAGGTCGAGGTGCTCGACGTGCAGCAGCCGGTGCCCGGCCTGATCGTGCACCGCGCCCGGGTACTGCGGGGCGAGGTGCGGGCGGGGGAGACCGGCTACGCCGAGATCGACACCACCCGCCGGCGGGCGATCTCCCGGTCGCACACGGCGACGCACCTGGTGCACCAGACGATGCGCAACTTCCTCGGCGAGTCCGCCACCCAGGCCGGTTCGCTGAACGCCCCGGGTCGGCTGCGCTTCGACTTCAACACCCCCACGGGGGTGGCACCGAGCGTGCTGCGTGACGTCGAGCAGCAGGTCAACGAGGTGCTCCTGGCCGACCTGGAGGTGCACGCCTTCATCACCTCGCTGGAGGAGGCGCGGCGCATCGGCGCGATGGCGCTCTTCGGCGAGAAGTACGGCGAGGAGGTGCGGGTCGTCGAGGTCGGCGACTACGCCCGCGAGCTGTGCGGCGGCACCCACGTCTCCCGTTCCGGCCAGCTCGGCCTGGTGAAGATCCTCAACGAGTCGTCGATCGGCTCCGGGGTGCGCCGCGTCGAGGCCCTGGTCGGCATGGACGCCTTCAACTTCCTGGCCCGGGAGCACCTGCTGGTCTCCCGCCTCGCCGAGCTGTACCGGGTGCCCAACGACCAGGTCGCCGACCGGGTCGAGCAGACCGTGACGCAGCTGCGCGACGCCGAGAAGGAGCTGGAGAAGCTGCGGGCCCAGCTGGTGCTCGGTGGCGCGGCGGCGCTCGCGGCGCAGGCCAAGGACGTGGGCGGGGTCGCGTACGTGGGCACCGAGGCGCCGGAGGGCGCGGCCGGCAACGACGTGCGTACCCTCGCCCAGGAGGTCCGGGGCAAGATCGACCCGGCGCGGCCGGCGGTCGTCGCGGTGGCGGCCCGGGCCAACGGCAAGGCGTCGCTGGTCGTCGCGGTGAACCCGGCGGCGCGCAGCCGGGGCCTGGCCGCGTCGGACCTGGTCAAGGCGGCCTTCTCCGGGCGCGGCGGCGGCAGCCCCGACCTGGCCCAGGGCGGCGGCCTGCCGGCCGCCGAGGCGCCGAACCTGCTCCGCACGGTCGAGAAGGCGATCGCCGACGCGTGATACGTGCTCGTAGCGGCCAGGGCGGACCCGCGTGGTCCGCCCTGGTTCGCCGTTTCAGGGGGAGTCACCGACCGTGAGTGAGTTGTCCCGGGGTGTCCGGCTCGGGGTGGACGTCGGGCAGGTCCGGGTGGGGGTCTCCCGCTCGGATCCGCACGGCGTGCTGGCCACCCCGCTGGTGACCCTCGCCCGCGACCTCACCGCCGCCCCGGACGCGGTGCCGGCCGACATCGTCGCGCTCGCCGCGCTGGTGGCCGAGCACGAGGCGGTGGAGATAGTCGTCGGCCTTCCGGTCAATCTCGCCGGCAAGCACGGTCCCGCCGCCGTACACGTGAAGGCGTACGCTGGCCGACTGGCTGATGTAATAGCGCCCGTTCCGGTGGCGCTCACCGACGAGAGGATGTCCACGGTCGTGGCGTCTCGTAGGCTTGCCGAGCGTGGGGTCCGAGGAAAACGGCAACGAGCGGTGGTCGACCAGGCTGCCGCGGTGGAGATTCTGCAGAGCTGGCTGGACGCGCAGCGGAGGCGGACGCGATGATGGACGATCTTGACCTCGGGTTCGACGAGCAGGACCGGGGGGAGAAGGGCAAGCACCGGCGCGGCGCGGTGCGCAAGCGCAAGGGCAAGGACGGCTCCGGCGGCGGTGGCGGGCGGGGCAAGACGGTCCTGGCCCTGCTGCTCGCCATCGTCCTGCTGGGCGGCATCGGCGGCGGTGCCTTCTACGGCTTCGACCGCGTCCAGAGCTACTTCGTGACCCCCGACTACGACGGCGCGGGCACCGGTGAGGTGACGGTCGAGATCAAGCAGGGCGCGCTGATCGCCGACATGGCCAACGCGCTGGTCGCCGCCGACGTGGTGAAGAGCGCCAAAGCGTTCATCGAGGCCGCCGAGGGCAACGCCCGCAGCAAGAACATCCAGCCGGGCACGTACAAGCTGCGCAAGCAGATGAGCGGCGAGAGCGCGGTCACCGCGATGCTCGACTCGAAGAACCGGATCGTCAACGGGGTCACCATCCCGGAGGGCCGGACGGCGAAGAACATCTACCAGTTGCTCTCCAAGGAAACCAAGATCCCGGTGAAGGACTTCGAGGCGGCGGCGAAGGATCCGCTCGCGCGGGGCGTGCCGGACTGGTGGTTCAAGCGCACCGACAACAAGAAGGTCAAGCCGTCGATCGAGGGCTTCCTCTACCCGGACACCTACGAGATCCCGCCGAAGGCGACCGCCGAGACCATCATCGAGCTGATGGTGGAGAACTTCCTCAGCGTGGCCGGTGAGATGGAGTTCGCCGACCGGGTGCAGAAGGAGCGCAAGATCAGCCCGTACGAGGCGCTGATCGTGGCGTCGCTGGCGCAGGCCGAGGCAGGCCGCAAGGAGGACCTGGGCAAGGTCGCCCGGGTCGCCTACAACCGGGCCTACGGCGAGTTCCCGTGCAACTGCCTGGAGATGGACGTCACGGTCAACTACTACCTGGAGCTGACCGGGCAGAAGACCAAGACCTCCGCCGAGATGACCAAGGAAGAACTCCTCGACACGAAGAACCCGTACAGCCGCAAGCTGCGGGGAATGATCCCCACACCGATCAACAACCCGGGCAAGGAAGCCATGGCGGGAGCCATGGACCCGCCCGTGGGGAAGTGGCTCTGGTTCGTGGCGGTCGACAAGAAGGGGACCACGGAGTTCGCCGAGACCTACGACGAGCAGCTGAAGAACGAGGCGAAGGCCCGGGAGAACGGCGTCATCTGATGACGGCCGCACGGCGGGCGGGGGTGCTCGGCACGCCGATCGCGCACTCCCTCTCGCCGGTGATCCACAATGCCGGCTACGCGGCGGCAGGGTTGACCGGGTGGTCGTACACCCGGATCGAGTGCGCGGCGGCGGAGCTGCCGGACGTGGTCGCCGGCCTGGGCCCGGAGTGGGTCGGGCTGTCGGTGACCATGCCGGGCAAGGAGGCGGCGCTCGCGGTGGCCGCCGAGGTCTCGCCGGTGGCCGCCGCCGTCGGCGCCGCCAACACGCTGGTACGCCGACCGGACGGCTCCTGGTACGCCGACAACACCGACGTGGTCGGCATGGTCGAGGTGCTCACCGAGGCCGGCGTGCGTTCTGGCGCGACGGTGACGGTGCTGGGCGCGGGCGGCACCGCCCGCGCGGCGGTGGCCGCGGCGGGACGGCTCGGCGCCCGCGCGGTGACCGTGGTGGCCCGCCGCCCGGCGGCGGTCGAGGAGCTGCGCCCGGTGGCCCGCGCCGTCGACGTGCCGATGCGCGCGGCGGCCTGGGACGACGACGCGGCGACCCACCTCGGCGCCGACGTGGTGATCTCGACCGTGCCGAAGGGAGTCGCCGACCCGCTGGCCGTCGCGGCGGACTGGCGGCCCGGCACGGTGCTCTTCGACGCGCTCTACGACCCGTGGCCGACGCCGCTGGCCGCGTCGGCCGAGGCGGCCGGCTGCCGGATCGTCTCCGGCCTCGACCTGCTCCTGGCCCAGGCGGTGGGCCAGTTCGAGCACTTCACGGGCGTCGCCGCGCCCCGGGCGGCGATGGCCGCCGCGCTGGCCGCCGCCCGCGCCGCCTGACCGCCGGCGCGGGGGCGGGAGTGTCCCCTGTGGTCGTCCAGGGCATCCTTAGGCGACGGTTAAGACGCGCTTAGGTCCGGCTGTCGTCCCCACGTCACGCCGTGGCCGTGGTTACGCTGCTGACCGTCACCGTCCGACACACAGGGAGTACTCCTTGAGCAGGCACGGACTGCACCGCCTCACCCGGCACCCCGGCCCTCGGCGCAAGGCCGTCGTCCTCGGCGTGGCCGGCGCCACCGTGGTGGCCGGCATCGTGGCCACCACGATGCCGCTGCTGGCCGCCGACGACCTGTCGATCCCGGCGACCGCCGACACCACGGCGACGATGGTGTCGCAGGACGGCGACAACGGGGCGAAGACGACGCTGGCGACCTGCGCGGTCCGCTGCGACGGCAACCCCCGGGGCGGCCGGGAGGCCGTCGTCCAGTTCGCCGTGACCACCCTGCCGGCGGCGGCGGTCAACGTGCGGGCCACCCTGCGGGTGCACGCGTGGCAGGAGTTCCCGGCGACGGTGACCGCGCACGCCTCCGCTGTGGACGCCCGCGCGGCGCGGCCGACGCCGGCGCTGCCGGGGGCGGTCCTCGACACCGTCTCCGGGGTCGCGAAGGGCTTCAACGAGTGGGACGTCTCGGCCCTCGTGAAGGGCAACGGCACCTGGACGGTCTCGCTCGCGCAGACGGGGCTGGAGACCCGGATCTACTGGGCGTCGACGGAGAACCGCAATCCCGACCTGCGCCCGCGCCTGGAGATCCGCTACGACGTCGGCGCCCGGCCCACGCCCGTGGTGACCAGTGCCGCGCCGTCGCCGAGCCGGACGGTCGCGCCGAGCCCCGCGCCGAGGCCGACGCCCAGCGCCAGCCCCACCCGCGCCACCCCGAGCCCGTCGGCGAGCCCGTCGGCCGGTACGGACCGCTGCGGCGCGGTGTCGAGCAGGCTGGTGCCCTCCTGCGGCGCCTGGTGGGGGATGTACTCCCCGTCGAACGCCGGTGACGGCTGGGACCACGGCGCCGCGGTCGCCGATGTCGAGGCGCAGGTCGGGCGCAAGTTCGACCTCGTGCACCGCTACCACGACTTCTCCAACGCCGGCAGCAACGGCGCCTTCCCCGACGCCTACCAGCGGCAGCAGATGCGCGAGGGTCGGCTGATGTTCTTCGCCTGGGAGTCGCGGATCTTCTCCTCCGGCACGGTGCTGACCTGGCAGGACGTCTACAGTGGCCGGTACGACGCCACCATCGACGCGGTCGCCGGCCGGATCCGCGACACCGGCGTGCCGGTGTTCATGGGCTTCGACCACGAGCCGGAGGACGAGCCGGCCAAGGGCAGCGACGCCGACTTCGTCCGCGCCTGGCGGCACGTGCACGACCGGTTCGCCAAGGCGGGCGCCGACAACGCGGTGTGGGTGTGGACGATGATGGGCTGGTCGGGCCACTACGACCGCTACGCCGGCCTCTATCCCGGTGACCGGTACGTCGACTGGGTGGGCTACGACCCCTACAACTTCCACGTCTGCAACGGCAGCAAGGTCTGGAAGAGCCCGGCCACCACCATCGGCGGCTTCTACCGCTGGCTGGACGAGAACCGTCTCGGGGTCGGCAAGCCGCGGATGCTCGCCGAGTTCGGCACCAACTTCGACGCGGCCGACCCGGACGCGAAGCGGCGCTGGTTCGAGGAGTTCCCGGCGGCGCTGAAGGCGCACCCGAAGATCAAGGCGGCGATCTACTTCAACTCCCCGGGGATGACCCGCCGGTCGGAGACCTGTGACATGACCATGAATCACGACGCCGCGTCGGTGGCGGGGTTCGCCCGCGCCGGCCGCGACAGCTACCTGCGGCAGCCCACCGGGGGCGCCCGCTGACACCACGCGTTCACACTTCGACCCAGAGTGATACGGGCGAGTCGGACATCCGACTCCCTGTGTGCGGTGTCATGTTGCTGATGCAGTGACCGCCCAATCGGCGGATATCGCCGGCCTGGGTCGACCAGGCACGCTACGCGGGTTCTCTCCCGACATGGAGGCGTAGCGTGCCCGACATCCCGCTCTCTCGGCGATCCGCCGGACTCCGCACCCGGGCGGGGGTGGTCGCACTCGTGACCGCCGCCGCCGTGCTGGCCGTCCCCACCGGGACCTCCGCCGCCCTGGTGCCGGCGCCCGAACCGGCGACCCTGGTCTCGGCCAACCCGGCCGACGCCACACCGCACGCCAGGGACGGCGAGACCCGCGCCTTCGCGCAGGTCGGCTCCACGGTGTTCGTCGGCGGCAGCTTCACCCAGATCCGGCAGACCGCCAGCGCGGCGTGGACCACCCAGCGTTACCTCTTCGCGTACGACCGGGCCACCGGCACGATCTCGACCAGCTTCCTGCCGGTGCTGGACGGCGCGGTCAACACGCTTGTCGCCGGGCCCGGCGGCACGCTGATCGTCGGCGGCACCTTCAAGAACGTCAACGGCGTCTCGCGTAAGAACCTGGTGGCGCTCAACCCCGCCACGGGCGCGATCGTCGACAGCTGGGTCGGCCGCTCCGACGGCGGCACCGTCCGCGACCTGGCGCTGCACGGCAACTGGCTCTACGTGGCCGGGGCGTTCAACTGGCTCAACGGCACCGCGCACGCCGGGCTCGGCCGGCTCAACGCCACGACCGGCGCGATCGACCCGACCTTCAACGTCGACGCGACCGTCGGGCGCCACGGGACCACCTCGTACGTGTGGACGATCGACGTCGCCCCGGACGGCGGCACCCTGGCCGTCGGTGGCAACTTCACGCTCGTCAACGACCTGCCTCGCAACCAGATGGCGCTGGTCGACCTCACCGGCACCCCGGCGGTGCTCGACTGGAGCACGGAGAAGTTCGTGCCGCCGTGCGCGTCGCCGGCGACCTTCGTGCACTACGTGCAGGACGTCAAGTTCGGCGGCGACGGCAGCTGGTTCGTCGTCGGCACCAACGGCGGCTCGGGCTGGCCGGCCGCGTACTGCGACGCGCTGGTGCGCTTCGAGACCGCCGCCCGGGGCACCGGGCAGCTCGGCACCTGGGTGGACTACACCGGCAACGACACCATCACCTCCGTCGAGGTCGCCGACAACGTCATCTACCTCGGTGGGCACTTCCGCTGGCTGAACAACCCGAACGCCAGCGACACCGCCGGCAAGGGCGCGATCGACCGGCTCGGCATCGCCGCGGTCACCCCGGCCACCGGCATGCCGGTCAACTGGAACCCCCGCCGCAGCGGCAGTGCGTCGATGCCGGCCGGCACCAGCAACTGGGGCTCTTCCGTGCCGGTGCTCTGGCGCGGCAGCGACGGCCTCTACTTCGGCCACAACTCCGACGGCATGGGCAACGAGTACCACGGCCGGCTCGGGATGTTCCCGCTGACCGGCGGGCGCACCATCACCCCGAAGAACGCGCCGACCGCGACCACCGGCAACCTCTACGTCGGCACCGGCGCGGGCGAGCTGGCCAAGGTGCCGTTCGACGGGGCCAGCCTGGGCACCCCGACGACGGTCAGCCAGCCCAACTACACGGCGGCCGGCGCGACCTGGCGGGTGGACGACCGGATCTACTGGTCGCACACCGTCGCCGGCACCCCCACGGGCAGCCGGATCGACATCTCGCTGTTCAACGGCGGCGCGATCGGCGCCCCGTGGGAGGCGTCCGGCTACAACGACTGGTTCAACCCGGCGCTGATGACCGGCGCGTTCTACCTCGACGGGCGCCTCTACTACACCCGCTCGGGCGCCAGCGGCCTCTACTACCGCTACTTCGAGATCGACGGCAACTACCTCGGCGCCACCGAGTTCACGCTGCCCACCACCGGAGTCACCTGGTCGGCCGTGCGGGGCATGGCCTGGGTTGCCGGCCGGGTCGTGTACGGTGCCACCGACGGAACGCTGCGCAGCGTGCCGTTCGACCCGACGGCCGCCCCGGCGGTCGACGGAACGACGGCGACGGTGGTCCCGGCGACCGCCGGCGTGACGTGGTCAACGCCGTCGACCTTCTTCTCCGTGCAGTGACGGTCGACTGTTCGTAACGGAACATCGGTAGATTGTTCACGTTGGGCCGGCGACGGATCAGCCGTCGCCGGCCCGCACGACGTGGGGAGGGTCGTTGGTCGGCGCGGGTGGCAACCGCAGAGGGCTCGCGGTACGGGTCGTCTTCGCGGTCAAGCGCAGCTGGTACACGCTGCGCTATCCCCGGCTGACGCTGGGTCGGGGCGTGGAGATCCGCGGCCGGATCCGGCTGCGCCGGGGCGTACGGGTGAGCATCGGTGACCGCACCCGGATCAACAAGCTGGTCCGCTTCGCCGGTCCCGGCGAGGTGCGGGTCGGCGCCGACTGCCTGTTGAACGCCACCTGGATCGGCACCTGGACGTCGGTCACCATCGGCGACCGGTGCCTGCTCTCGGACTGCGAGCTGCTGGACAACGACTTCCACAACCTGCCCCCCGAGCAGCGGCACGACCCGCCCGTCCCGGCCACCCGCGCCCCGATCACGATCGAGGACAACGTGTGGATCGGGGCGCACGCCCTGGTGATGAAGGGCGTCCGGATCGGCCGGGACAGTGTCGTGGGCGCCGCCACGGTGGTCCGTACGGACGTGCCGCCGCGGGTCGTGGTCGCTGGAAATCCACAACAGACGGTGAAGAAGTTCAATGACTGACGCTTCCCCCGGTACCTGGGCCACGGACGTCCCCGCCAGCGGTGGCGGCACACCGGGCCGCACCGTCACGCTGACCGACCTGCTGCGCGTCCCGCTGCACCGGATCCGGCTCGTCGGGGCCGTCGCCGCGATCGGCCTGCTCGCCGCGATCGGCTACGTGGTGCTCGTACCGGCCGCCGTGTCCGCCAGCGCGGTCGTGGCGGTGCGTCCCGTCGTCACCGACGCGTTCACGCCCAGCGGCGCCGCCGCCGACCGGGCGGTGAACATGAACGTGGAGAGCGGCATCGCCACGGGCACCGACGTGGTGCAGCGGCTGGCCGACTCGGGAGACCTGGACCCGCGCGAGGTGCGCGACGCCCTCGAGGTCGAGGTGCCCACCGGCGGGCAGATCCTGCGCTTCGTCTACCAGGCGCCCACCGCGGAGCAGGCGGTCGAGGGCGTCAACCTCGCCGCCCAGGCCTACCTCGACGTGCGCCGCACGATGTACGAGAAGCAGCGCGAGGAGATGCTGCGCTCGTACGACGAGAGCATCGCCAAGGTCGCCGCCCAGCAGGCCGCCCTCCAGAAGCGGGTCAACAACGCCCGGGAGGGCGCCGTCGACGCCGCGGTGACCGAGCTGACCGGCATCAACAACCAGCTCACCCAGCTGAACGCCGCCCGCACCGAGATCGCCGCCGTCGACGTCAACCCCGGCTGGGTCACCCAGACCGCCGAGCGGGCCCTGGCCTCCTCCGCCGGCAACCGCCCGCTCTACCTGCTCGCCGGCCTGCTCGGCGGGACGCTGCTCGGCGTGGTGCTGGCGTACGCCTGGGAGTCGATGGACCGGCGGATCCGGTCGGTCGACGACGGCCGGGACGCCACCGGGCTCCCGCTGCTCGGCACGGTCCGCAGCCGCCGGTGGCGCGGCGGCAAGGAAGCGGTCGACGCCGACATCCGGTACGTGGCGATGGCCATCGCCGAGCGGGTGCGCCAGCCCGCCCGGGTGTCGCTGCTGACCGCCCGCGAGGAGGACCCCACGGCCATCACCGCCGGGCTGGCGGTGGCGCTGGCGGCCGTCGGCCGGGAGGTCTTCGTCGCCGACGACAGCGGGCGCGCCGACCGGCTGCGCACCACCGTGCTCGCCGACCGGGAGCGGCTGCCCGCCGCGGCGGACCCCTCCCGCCCGCTCGTCCCGAAGCCCCGGCCGGCCGGCTCGACGACGGACGGCAAGAGCGGCGGCACCACGGAGCCGGCCGCGGCCCGTCGCCCGTCGCCGCACCCCATCGGCGCCCGCCCGTCCACCGACCCGGACGCCACGCTGACCCTGCCCCGGGTCACCTCGACGGCGGCCGGCGAGAACGGCAAGGCGTCGAGCACCGACCCGGTGACCGTGGGCGCGGGCAGCGTCCGGTTCGGCATCTGGCGGCAGGGCGCCGACCACAGCCTGGTGCTGTTCAACGCCCCGCCAGCGGAGTCCGACGAGCGCGGGGTGGCCGTCGCCCGGCAGGGCACGGCGGTCGTGGTGGTCGAACAGGACCGGACCCGGCAGGGCGACCTGCGCCGCCTCGTGGAGCGGCTGCGCGCCGCCGGGGTCACCCCGCTCGGCTTCGTGTTGACGCGCTGCGGCCGGGGCTGATCCGTGCCGGTCACCCGCGCGCCGGCCACGACCGAGCCGGGCGGCGGTCCGGGCGCCGCCGCGCCGCTGCCGCAGCCGCCGCCCCCGCCACGGTTGCCGCTCTGGCCGCTGGCGTTGATGTTCGGCCTGGTGCCCGTGTGGTGGCTGGCCGGCGCGTTCTACCTCGGGTGGCCCCTGCTCGGGGCGCTGCTGTTCGCACTGCTGTTCATCCGGGGCCGGGTGCCGCTGCCCCCGGCCGCCGGGATCTGGCTGCTGTTCCTTGCCATCGTGGTGGTCAGCGCCACCCAGTTGCAGACACCAGCCTCGGTGCTGACGTTCGCCCTGCGGCTCGCCTTCTACCTCACCGCGCTCGTGGTGGGCGTCTACGTCTACGCGATCGCCCGGGAGCGCCCCGACCAGGTCGCCGTCCTCGTTCCGCTCTGCGCCTTCTGGTTCGGGCTGGTCGCGCTGGGCTGGCTGGGCGTGCTGGCGCCCCGGTTCGCGCTGACCACCCCGATGGAGGTGCTGCTTCCGGGCGGGGTGGCCAACACCCCGTTCATCCAGGACATGGTCCACCTCACCACCGCGGAGTACAGCGCCCGGTCGTTGAACCCGATCTACCGGCCGGCCGCGCCGTTCGCGTACACCAACAACTACGGCAGCGCGTACGCGATGACGCTGCCCTGCGTGGTGGCCTTCACCATGCTGCGCCGGCGCGGCGTGCTGCGCTGGGCGCTGCTGGCGTCGCTGCCGCTGTCGTTGGCGCCGGCCTTCCTCACGCTCAACCGGGCGATGTTCCTCAGCCTCGGCGCCGGGCTGGCGGTGCTCGGCGTCCGGGCCGCCCTGCGCGGTAACGTCCGGGTGGCCGCGTCGATCGTCGGGGTGGTGGTCACCGGTGGCCTCGTCACCCTGTTCATCCCGGTCACCCAGCTGATCGGCAACCGGGTCGAGTCCAGCGACACCAACACCGACCGGCTCTCCCTCTACGTGGAGGTGATCCGGCGGGTACGGGAGTCGCCCTGGCTCGGCTACGGCGCGCCGGTGAACGTCGACACCGTCAGCGCCGAGGCGCCGATCGGCACCCAGGGGCAGTTGTGGATGGTGCTGTTCAGCCACGGCGTCCCCGCGCTGCTGTGCTTCCTCGCGTGGTTCGTGGTCGCCGCGCTGATCTGCGCCCGGGCCACGTCCGCCGCCGGGCAGTGGCTGGCCGTGGTGCCGGTGGTCTGCCTGGTGCAGATCCCCTTCTACGGCATGGCCAACCAGAACCTCGCGGTCGCCTTCTTCGCGGTCGCCTTCGCGATGGCGCTCACCGAGCGGGAGACGGCGGCACGACTGCACCGCCCCCGCATCCCGCGCCCGAAAGCGGTGCCCGCATGACCGCCGCCACCCGCCCGCCGTCCGGCCCCCACCCGGCCTCCGCACCCGCCGCGTCGGGGCCGGGCGGAGCGCCGCCCGGCGACGACACGGAGACCCGCCGCAGCGTCCGCAGCGGCGTGGCCGGGCTGGTCGGCGCGGCCACCAGCGGCCTCTTCGGCTTCCTGCTCGCGGTGGTCATCACCCGCGGCTACGGCACGGTCGGCTCCGGGGCGTTCTTCGCCGCGATCGGTGTGGTCACCGTCGCCACCGCCGTGTGCACCCTCGGCGCGGAGACCGGGCTGATGTGGGCGCTGCCCCGCCGGCGCCTCGGTGCGCGCGGCGACGCCGCCCGGGTGCTCCCGGTGGCGCTGGTCCCGCCGCTGCTGGTCGCGGTCGCCGTCGCCGTGGGCGGGGTGCTCGCCGCCGACGCGCTCGCCCCGCGCCTGCTCGGCGGCTCCGGCGTCGACGGCGCGGCCCTGCTGACGGCAAGCTTCGCCGCGGTGCCGGTGGTGGTGGCGATGACGCTGCTGCTCGCCGCGCTGCGCTGCGTGCGCCCGATCCGGGCGTACGTCGGGGTGCAGTTCTTCCTGCTGCCGGTGGCCCGGCCCGTGCTGGTCGGCGCGGCGGCCCTGGCCGGCGGTGGCCTGCTGGCCGGCATGACCGGCTGGCTGGTGCCGGCGGCGCTCGCCCTGCTGGCCTGCCTGACGCTGGTGGCCGGCCCGCTCGGCGTCGGCCGGGGCGCGGCGCTGCGACCCGCGCCGGACGACTGGTCGGCGTTCTGGCGCTTCGCGCTGCCCAGGGCCGCGTCGGCCGCCATCGACGCCGGAAACATGTGGGTGGGCGTGCTGCTCACGTCGGTGCTCGCCGGGCCGGCCGACGCCGGCGTCTTCGGCGCCGTCGGGCGCTACATCCTCGCCGGCCAACTGGCCATGCAGGGGCTGCGGGTGGCGGTGTCACCGCAGCTGTCCCGGCTGCTCGGGCGCGGGGACCGGGCCGCGGCGGCGGCCGTGCACCGGCAGTTGACCACGTGGGGGCTGGTGCTGTCCTGGCCGGTCTACCTGCTGCTCGCCGTCTTCGGGCTGGCCTTCCTTCAGCTCTTCGGGCCCGAGTTCACCGCCGGCGCCCCCGCGATGACCGTGCTGGCGCTGGCCATGCTGGTCAACACCGGGGTCGGTAACGTGCAGAGCCTGCTGCTGATGGGCGGGCGCAGCGGGCTGCACCTGGCCGCCACGCTGGCCGGGCTGCTGGTCACGGTCTCCCTCGGCCTGTGGCTGATCCCGGCGCACGGCGCGACGGGGGCGGCGCTGGCCTGGGCGCTCGGCATCGCCACCGAGAACCTCACGGCGGTCGGCTGCGCCCGGGCCGTGGTCGGCCAGCCGCTGGTCGACGCGGCGATGCTGCGGGCCGGGGCGGCCACCGTCGCCGGGGTCGGGGCCGCGGCGACGGTCGGGGTGCTGGCCGGCGGCCGGGGGATCGGCGGCCTGGCCGTGGCCCTGGGCGTGCTGGCCGCCGGCTGCGTCGGCTTGTTGACGTTGCCCCGGGTGCGGCACCGCATCCGGGTGACCATGGTGCAGGTTCGTGGGCGGCAGGAGGCGGCCCCGGCCGCCACCGGGCGCGCCCCGGAGGAATCGAAGGGCAGGTGAGGTCGTCGTGCCGTCCATCCGAGACCGGGTGAAGCAGCTCGTACCGACCCAGGTGACGGAGCGGGTGCGGGAGTCGCTCGTCGACTACGGGGTACGGACCAGCGACCGGCGACCGCTGCCGGACTTCCTCATCATCGGCACCAAGCGGGGCGGCACCACCTCGCTGTGGAACTACCTGATCCAGCACCCGCTGGTGCCCCGGCTCTTCCCGGCCTGGAACACCAAGTCCTCGCACTACTTCGAGGAGCACTGGCGTCGGGGCGAGGCCTGGTACCGCTCGCACTTTCCCACCCAGCGCCACCGGGAGGCGCTGGAGAAGCGGCACGGTGGGCCGGTACGCGTCGGCGAGGCGGCGCCGCTGTACATGTTCCACCCCCTCGCGGCGCAGCGGGTCGCGGCGCTGATGCCGTCGGTGCGGCTGATCGTGCTGCTGCGCGACCCGGTGGAGCGGGCGTACTCGCACTGGAAGGAGCGGCGCACGCACGGCATCGAGCCGCTCGACTTCGCCGCCGCGTTGGCGGCCGAGCAGGAGCGTACGGCGGGGGAGCGGGAGCGGCTGATCGCCGAGCCGGAGTACTTCAGCGAGCCGTACGACTGGTACACCTACCGGGCCCGGGGCCGCTACCTGGAGCACCTGGAGCCGTGGCTGGAGCGCTTCGACCGGGAGCAGATCCTCTTCCTGCCCAGCGAGGACCTCTACCGCGACGCCCGGTCCACCTACCGCCGGACGCTGGACTTCCTCGGCCTGCCCCCGCACGACCTGCCCGACTTCAAGGTCTACAACGACCGCCGCTCGTCGCCGCTGGAGCCGGCGGTGCGCGCCGAGCTGACCGAGTACTACCGCCCGTACAACGACGCGTTGCGGCAGCGGTTGGGGCTGGAGCTCGACTGGCCGGACCAGGCCCCGTGACGGCGCGGGCCACCGCCGCCGACCCGCGCTCGCGCACCGACGGGCTGGGCTGGGTCACCCGGGCGGTGTTCGGCGACGAGCGGATCGCCCTGACCGTGGGCGCCCCGCCGCCGCCCGGGCACCGCGCCGTCGCCCGGTACGCCGTCGTCCCGTCGCTCGCCCGGGCCCGCTTCCTGCTGCCGCTCGGCGCGCCCCGGGCCACGGCCGCCTCGCTGCTGGCGTACAACGCGTTGCGCCCGCCGAAGGTGCGGGCCGTGCGGGCCGGGCTCGGCACGCTGGCGCGGGTCGGCGCGGTCGACCTGGCCCCGTTCCCCCGGCTGACGGTGTCGCTGCCCGAGGGCGTCGCGGCCGACGAGGCGCTGCTGGCCGGGCGGCTGGGCGCCGCGCTCGGGAGACCGGCGGTGTACGCGGCCTGCGGGGTCCGTCCGCCGGACCCGAACCACAAGCCCACCCTGCAACTGTTCGGGCCGGACGGCCGGGCCCTCGGCTACGCGAAGATCGGCTGGAACGGGGCGACCCGGGCGCTGGTGACCGCCGAGGCGGCGGCCCTGCGGGAGTTGCCGGCGCTGACCGGCGTGCCCGACCATCCGGCGGCGCCCCGGCTGCTGGCCGAGACGACGGCCGCCGGGCAGGTCGTCGCGCTGGTCGAGCCGCTGCCACCGGCCGTGCGGGGCGTGTCGACCGGCGAACCGCCGCGGATCGCGGCCCTGCTGGCCGTGGCCCGTCGGGGCCGCCCGCCGGCGCCACCGCGCCCCGTGGCCGGGTCGGCGTTCCTGGCCCGGCTCGCCGCCGAGGCCGGGCGCGCCGCCGCCGGCCCGCCGGACGGGGCCCGGGCGGTCGCCGCCGTCGCCGCCCTGACCGGCCGGCACGGCGACACGACCGTCGAGTTCGGGCACTGGCACGGCGACTGGGTGCCCTGGAACCTCGGCGTGCACGCCGGCCGCCTCGTCGCCTGGGACTGGGAGCACAGCGGTCCGGACGTGCCGCTCGGCTTCGACCTGGCGCACGACGCGTTCCAGCGGGCCCTGGTGCTGCGGGGCGAGCCGGCCGCGGCGGCGGCGCGGGCCGTCGACGCGCACCTCGACCGGTACGGCACCGACCTCGGGCTCGGGCCGGCGGCCCGGCGGCTGGTGGCCGACGCCTACCTGCTGGAGATGTGGCTGCGCACCTGGCGCCTCGCCGACGCGGGCGCGGGCTGGAACGCGGCGCTGCATCCCGCCCTGCTGGACGTCATCGAGAAACGACATAGCGGCTGATCCACCGAAAACGCCGGAGTCTGCGGGCCACCGTCGACTCCGGATAGTGACGAAGAAACTCCAGGTCGTGACGACCGTCGATACCGATGGTCGCTGCGGCGCACCCGATCCGCCACCCGCGGAGATCGATCTGTCGCCCGGTCGCCCTATTTCACCAGCCGGGGGACGTGTGATCTGCTGTCGCGTGGCGACCACCGAACATCCAAGCGAACTTGTGGGGAGTCGCGTGGAAACGACGACCGAGGATGCCGGCGAGCCCGGAGTCCTGCTCCTGGTGGGCTCCAGCGGCGGCCACCTGGCCCAACTGCTCGCCCTGCGCCCGTGGTACGAACGCTGGCGGCGGTGCTGGGTCACCTTCGACACACCCGAGGCGCTCTCGCTGCTGGCCGGCGAGGAACTCGTCCCGGCGCACCACCCGACCACCCGCAACGTGCCGAACCTGCTGCGCAACGCCGTACTCGCCTGGCGGGTGCTGCGGTCGCGCCGGGTCGCCGCGGTGGTGACCACCGGCGCCGGGGTGGCCGTCCCGTTCGTGGTGCTGGCCCGGCTCCGGCGCGTGCCGACCGTCTACATCGAGGTGTACGACCGCATCGACACCCCGACCCTGACCGCCCGGCTCTGCCGGCCGTTCCTCTCCGCGATGCTCGTGCAGTGGGACGAGCAGCGCCGCCAGTACCCGGAGGCCACCGTCGTGGGGACCCTGCTGTGAGCGCCGAGAGCACCGGAACCACCCCCGTCCACCGCGTCGCCCCCGGCCGTCCCCGGCCCGCGCCCGCCACCCGGGTGCCCCGGCCGCGCGACTCCGGCGGCCTCGCGCAGGCCCGGCTGCTGGTCGCCGTCGGCACCGACAAACACCCGTTCGACCGCCTGGTCGGCTGGCTGGAGGAGTGGCATCCCGCCGTCGCCGAGGACGTCGGGCTGACCGTCCAGCACGGACACACCCGGGCCCCCGGGGTGCCCGGGGCGATGCCCTTCCTCGGTCACGACGAGCTGCAGACGGCGATGGCCGAGGCCGACCTCGTGGTCTGCCACGGCGGCCCGGCCACCATCCTGGAGGCCCGCCGGCACGGTCACCTGCCGATCGTCGTCCCACGGGATCCGACCCGGGGCGAACACGTCGACGACCACCAGCAGTTGTTCGCCCGTCGCCTGGGCGCGGCCGGCATGGTGGCGCTGGCCGAGACCCGGGAGGCGCTGTTCGAGGCGCTCACCGCAGGCCTCGCCGACCCGTCGCGGTTCGCCGTCGCGGCCGACCCGGACGCGTCCCGGGCGCGCCGCGCGGCGGTCGAGCAGGTGGGACGGATCGTGGAGGACCTGGTGGCCGCGTCGACCGGACGACGGCAGCGGACGAGGTGGCGGCCGTGGGCACGGCCGGCCCGGAACGGAGAGCGGCGATGACCGAACACCCGAGCGTGAGCGCGGTGGTGCCCACCCGGGACCGCCCGGAGCTGCTCCGGGCCGCCGTACGCGCCATCCTCGACCAGGACCACCCCGGCCCGATCGAGGTGGTGGTGGTCTACGACCAGTCCGAGCCGGACGCCTCGCTGGCCGAGCTGTCCCGCCCGGACCGGCTGGTCCGGGTCATCCGCAACGAGCGCGCCCCCGGCCTGGCCGGCGCCCGCAACTCGGGCGTCCTGGCGGCCACCGGCGAGCTCGTCGCGTTCTGCGACGACGACGACGAGTGGCTGCCCGGCAAGCTGCGGGCCCAGGTCGAGGCGCTCGCCGCCCACCCCGACGCGGAGTTCGTCAGCTGCGGCATCCGGGTCAGCTACGACGGGCACACCGTCGACCGGGCACTGCCGAAGGACTCGGTCACCCTGGCCGACCTGCTGCGGGACCGGATGACGGAGCTGCACCCGTCGACCTTCCTGATCCGCGCCGCCGCGCTGCGCGACGGGTTCGGGCTGGTCGACGAGGAGATCCCGGGCAGCTACGCGGAGGACTACGAGTTCCTGCTGCGGGCCGCCCGCAGCGCGCCGCTGGTCAACCTGCGCACGCCGTACGTGCTGGTGCGCTGGCACAAGCGGTCCTACTTCGCGCAGCGCTGGGACACCATCTCCGAGGCGTTGCAGTGGCTGCTGGAGCGCTACCCGGAATTCGGCACCCAGCCGGCCGGCGAGGCGCGGGTCACCGGGCAGATCGCCTTCGCCCGTGCCGCGTCCGGCGACCGGCGGGGCGCGATGCGCTGGGCCCGGCACACCATCCGGCGCAACCCGCGCGAGCCGAGGGCGTACCTGGCCCTCGCCGTCGCCGGGCGGATGGTCCGCGCCGACGCGGTGCTGCGTACCCTGCACAAACGCGGCCGGGGCATCTGAGCCCGCGCCGCCCGGGATCGCCCCTGGGCACGGACCTCGCGGCCTCCGGGGCCGCGCGGGTCCTACCGGCGGGTGTGCCCGGGCGGCGGGCCACCCGGCGGTCGCGGCGGGGCCGTCGGTTGGCCGTGCCGCGTCCGCAGGGCGGGACGCGGCGGGCACCGCACGGCGGCCGCCACCGGGCGTGACAGACTGACCGCTGTGTTGCGCTGGTTGACTGCAGGGGAATCGCACGGTCCCGCCCTCGTCGCGATGCTCGAGGGCGTGCCCGCCGGCGTCGAGGTGACCACCGGGGACATCGCCGGTGAGCTGGCCCGGCGCCGGCTCGGCTACGGCCGGGGTGCGCGGATGTCGTTCGAGCAGGACGAGGTGGAGGTCATCGGCGGGCTGCGGCACGGGGCGACCCTCGGCAGCCCGGTCGCGATCCGCGTCGGCAACTCCGAGTGGCCCAAGTGGCGCACCGTGATGGCCGCCGACCCGGTCGACGCGGAGGAACTGGCCAGCCAGGCCCGCAACGCGCCGCTCACCCGCCCCCGCCCGGGGCACGCCGACCTGGCCGGCATGCAGAAGTACGGCCACACCGACGCCCGGCCGATCCTGGAGCGGGCCAGCGCGCGGGAGACCGCCGCCCGGGTCGCCGTCGGCACGGTCGCCAAGGCGCTGCTCCGGCAGGCCCTCGGCATCGAGGTCGTCTCGCACGTGGTGGAGCTGGGCCCGGTCGCCGCCAAGCCCGGGCTGCGCCCCACGCCCGCCGACGCCGACCGCATCGACGCGGACCCGCTGCGCTGCCTCGACCCGGAGGCCAGCGCCCGGATGGTCGCCGAGGTCGACGCCGCGAAGAAGGCCGCCGACACCCTGGGTGGCGTGGTCGAGGTGCTGGCGTACGGGGTGCCGCCGGGCCTGGGCAGCCACGTGCAGTGGGACCGCAAGCTCGACGCCCGGCTCGCGACCGCCCTCATGTCGATCCAGGCCATCAAGGGCGTGGAGATCGGCGACGGCTGGCAGCAGGCGCGCTCGCGTGGCTCCGAGGCGCACGACGAGATCATCCCCACCGCCACCGGCGTACGCCGGGTCACCGACCGGGCCGGCGGGCTGGAGGGCGGCATCACCACCGGCGAGCCGCTGCGGGTGAAGGCCGCGATGAAGCCGATCTCGTCGCTGAACCGGGCACTGGCGACGGTGGACGTCACCACCGGCGAGCCGGCCACCGCGATCAACCAGCGCTCGGACGTCTGCGCCGTGCCCGCCGCCGCCGTCGTCGCCGAGGCGATGGTGGCGCTGGTGCTGGCGGAAGCCGCCACCGAGAAGTTCGGCGGCGACTCGGTCGCCGAGATCCGCCGCAACCTGGCCAGCTACCTCGACGCCCTGGTGATCCGGTGAGCGCGGTTCGGCGGGCGGGGCGCGCGGCGGTTCGGCGGTGCCGCTGATGGCGCCGGTCTGCGTGCTGGTGGGGGCGCCCGGCTCGGGCAAGACCACCGTCGGGCTGGCGCTGGCCGAGCTGCTCGGCGTGGAGTTCCGCGACACCGATTTGGACATCGTGCGGCTGGCCGGCAAGCCGATCTCCGAGATCTTCATCGACGAGGGTGAGGACCACTTCCGTACCCTCGAACGGGCGGCGGTGGCGGCGGCGCTGGCCTCGTGCGGGGGCGTGCTCGCCCTCGGCGGCGGCGCGATCCTCGCCGAGGAGAACCGCGCTGCCCTGGTCGGGCACCCCGTGGTCCACCTCTCCGTGGAGCTGTCCGACGCGGTGAAGCGGGTCGGGCTCGGCGGGGGCCGCCCCCTGCTGGCGATCAACCCCCGGGCGACGCTGAAGTACCTGCTGGACCAGCGCCGTCCCCTCTACGCCGAGGTGGCCACCGCCACGGTCGTCACCGACGGGCGGGAACCGGCGGAGATCGCCGCCGAGATCGCCGCGCTCCTCAAGCGCTGAGCCCCGCACCGCCGCGGGCCCCGGGACCCCGGCGGCCGTGTCACTCGCGGGCGATGTCGTCGAGCACGTCGGCCAGTCCCTTCGGCTCGCTGAGCAGTGGCCAGTGGCCGGTGGGCAGCGCGTACAGCCGGCCGCCAGCCAGCCCGGCGAAGAACGGGTGGCCCTGCGCGATCATGTCCTCGACCACCGCGAGCGGGAAGGTGCTCGCCACCAGGGCCGTCGGCACCGCGCGCCCACCGGTGCGGCGGACCGGGTCGGTGGCGGCGCGCAGCGGGTGGGCGGTGGCCCGCCGCCGCAGCAGCGCAAGTGCGGCCGGGTCCAGCCCGGCCAGGTTCTGCGGGTCCTGGGCCGGGTCGAACGCGGGCGGCGGCAGCAGGTGCCCGTCGCCGATCTCGGCGCGCAGCCGCTCCTGCTCCTCGGGCGGGTTGCTGTCGAACTGCGACATGCCGTCGGGCATCGGCCCGCTCTCCACGTAGACCACCCGGGCGATCCGCTCGCCGAGGCGGTCCGCCGCCTGGGTCACCGGCAGCCCGCCGCCGGAGTGGCCCACCAGCACGACGTCGTGCAGCTCCTCCACCTCGATCAACCGGACGATGTCGGTCGTGTGTGTCTCCAGGCCGACCTCCGGGCCGGCGAGGTGGGCGCGCTCGGCCACCCCGGTCAGCGTCACCGGGTGCACCTCGTGGCCCTGCCCGCGCAGCGTCGCGGTCACGTCGCGCCACGCCCAACCGCCCAGCCAGAACCCCGGCACCAGCACGAACGTCGCCATCGCGGCCTCCCTCTCTCGTCGTCCGCGACCACCGTACGATCGAATCCGGACGCTTTCCGCCCGCTTTGAAGGAGTGGTCCGTGTCGCATCCCGCCGCCCGGGTGCTCGGCATGCTCGAACTGCTCCAGAGCCACCACCGGCTCACCGGGGCGGAGCTGGCCCGCCGGCTGGGGGTGGACGGGCGCACGGTGCGCCGCTACGCCGCGACCCTGGCCGAGCTGGGCATCCCGGTCGCTGCCGAGCGGGGCCGCCACGGCGGCTACCGGCTGCGCCCCGGCTACAAGCTGCCGCCGCTGATGCTCACCGACGACGAGGCCGTCGCCGTGCTGCTCGGTCTGGTCGCCGCCGAGCGGCTCGGGCTGGGCACCGAAGGACCGGCGACCGCGACCGCGTTGGCCAAGATCCGCAGGGTGCTCCCGCCCACGCTCAGTGACCGCCTCGCGGCGGTGCAGGAGCACCTCGGCTTCACCCCGCGGCGATCGGCGCCGCAGCCCCGGCCGGCGACCGGGACGCTGCTCACCCTCGGCGCCGCCGCTCGGCACCGGCGCCGGGTACGGCTGGAGCACCGTTCCTCTTCCGGCACGGTGACCCGCCGGGAGCTCGACCCGTACGGGCTGGTCTTCCACTCCGGCCGCTGGTACGTCACGGGCCACGACCACCTGCGCGGGGAGGTGCGCACGTTCCGGCTGGACCGGATCGGGGAGGTGCTGCCGGGGGAGGAGACCTTCACCGTGCCCGCCGGCTTCGACCCGGTCGCCCAGGTGACCCGCTCGCTGGCCCGCGTCCCGTACGCCCACGACGTCGAGGTGCTGCTCGAGGCCGACCTGGCCGCCGCGCGACGCCGCCTGCCGCCCAGCGTGGCCGAGCTGAGCGCGACCGACGGCGGCGTACTACTGCGCGCCCGCGCGGAGAGCCTGGCCGGGATGGCCCAGCTGCTCGCGGGGCTGGGCTGGCCGTTCACCGTCGTACGCCCCGAGGCCCTGCGCGCCGAGGTCGCCGCGCACGCTCGAGGGCTGGCCGCGTGGGCGGCCCGGGTGCCCGGGTGATCCCGCCCCGGGGGCGGCCCGCGCGGTCCCGCCCCGGCGCGGGAACGGTGGCCACGAAGTGGACAGTTCCCCCCTCGGATCGGGCGGCTGGACTAGGCTGCCGGCGATGGACGAGGTGACCCGGATCCCGGTCGGCGGCGAGCGCCCGTACGACGTGCTGGTGGGACGCGACCTGCTCGACGCGCTGCCCGGGCTGCTGCCGGACGCGACCCGGGTGGCCGTGCTGCACGCGCACCCACTGAAGGAACTGGCGGACGCGATCGGCGGGCGGCTGCGCGCCGCCGGCGTCGCACCGCTGCTGATCGAGGTGCCGGACGCCGAGGCGGGCAAGCGCATCGACGTGGCGGCGACCTGCTGGGACCGGCTGGGCGAGGCGGGTTTCACCCGTACCGACGCGGTGGTGGGCGTCGGTGGCGGCGCGGTGACCGACCTGGCCGGCTTCGTCGCGGCCTGCTGGCTGCGGGGGGTGCGCTGGGTTCCGGTGGCGACCTCGCTGTTGGGCATGGTCGACGCGGCGGTGGGCGGCAAGACCGGGATCAACACCGCCGCCGGCAAGAACCTGGTCGGGGCGTTCCACCCGCCGGTCGGCGTCCTCGCCGACCTGACGACGCTGGACAGCCTCCCGCAGGCCGACCTCGCCGCCGGTCTGGCCGAGGTGGTCAAGTGCGGCTTCATCGCCGACCCGGTGATCCTCGACCTGGTGGAGCGGGACCGGGCGGCGGCCACCGACCCGACCGGCCCGGTGACCCGCGAGCTGATCGAGCGGGCGATCCGGGTGAAGTCCGACGTGGTCTCGGGCGACCTGCGCGAGTCGGGCGTGCGGGAGGTGCTCAACTACGGTCACACCCTGGCCCACGCCATCGAGAAGGCGGAGGACTACCGCTGGCGGCACGGCCACGCGGTGTCGGTCGGCGTCGTCTACGCCGGTGAGTTGGCCCGACTGGCCGGGCGGCTGGACGCCCCCACCGCCGAGCGGCACCGGACGGCCATGGCGGCGCTCGGCCTGCCCACCAGATATCCCGCGCAGGCCTGGCCCGGACTGCTCGCCACGATGCGGGTGGACAAGAAGGCCCGGGGCAACCAGCTGCGTTTCGTCGTACTGGACGGGCTGGCCCGGCCGGCGATCCTGGAGGGCCCGGACGACGAGCTGCTGGAGGCGGCCTACCGCGAGGTGGCCGCGTGAAGGTCCACGTGCTGAACGGCCCGAACCTGGGCCGGCTCGGCACCCGGCAGCCGGACGTCTACGGGGCGACCAGCTACGCGGACCTGGTGGCGCTCTGCGAGTCGACCGGGCGGGAGCTGGGCCTGGACGTGACGGTCCGGCAGACCGACGCCGAGCACGAGCTGCTGGGCTGGCTGCACGCCGCCGCCGACGAGGGCGCCGCAGTGGTCCTCAACCCCGCCGCCTGGTCGCACTACTCGTACGCGGTCCGGGACGCCTGCGCCATGCTGCGCGGGCCGCTGGTCGAGGTGCACATCTCCAACATCCACGCCCGCGAGGAGTTCCGGCACCACTCCGTGGTGTCGGCGGTGGCGACCGGGGTGATCTGCGGCCTCGGCGTCGACGGCTACCGCCTGGCCCTGCACCACCTGGCCGCCCAGATCCGCTGACCCCCGGTTGCCCTCCCCGCTCCCGCCCGTCCCGCTCGCCCGCACTGCCCGTCCCGCACTGCCCGTCCCGCCCGTCCCGCCCGTCGCGTGCGGGAGCGGCGAGATGAGTGCCGGTGGCGCGCTCTGCGCTCCAGCCGTCGTGACGGTGAGTGACATCTACCTTCGTTACTGCCGGTTACCGCCGCTGCGGCTCGTGCTCCCTGCCCCTCCGACGCTTTGCTCTGCATCCGAATTCGCACCACCGCTCTGAGCTGGGATTTCTTGTCGACGGCGAATCGTTGCCGGAGGCGACAAAGTGACCATGCGTAACTGGTGCCTCCATGGGTGCAGAGCAAAGGGAGCGTGGAGGGGTTCTGCTGGGGAGCGTGGCGGCTTACGGAGTGTGAGCGCCGACGTGGGTTGTCGCCGGTAACCCCGCAAGGTGGCTGGGCCGGCGCGGTGACGGTGGGGCGCGGCGGAAGGCGTCGCGAGCGGGCGGGCGGCGGGAGAGTGGCGGAAGGGAGGTGGAAGGGCGGCGGGAAGGGCGGCGGGAAGCGGCGGACAGCGGCGTTCGACGCAACTAGTAGACTTGCCAGGTCTGTCCGCCAATTGATGATCAAGGCAGGAAATGGCCACCACCAACGACCTGAAGAACGGCCTGGTACTCAACCTCGACGGAGAGCTTTGGGCCGTCGTCGAGTTCCAGCACGTCAAGCCCGGTAAGGGTGGTGCGTTCGTGCGTACCACGCTGAAGAACGTGCTGTCCGGCAAGGTGGTCGACAAGACCTTCAACGCGGGCACCAAGGTCGAGACCGCGACCGTGGACAAGCGCACCATGCAGTACCTCTACGCCGACGGCGAGGACTACGTCTTCATGGACCTGGAGACGTTCGACCAGATCAACGTGCCGGGTGCCACCGTCGGTGACGCGGCGAACTACCTGCTGCCCGAGGCTGAGGCGACCGTGGCCACCCACGAGGGTGTCCCGCTCTACATCGAGCTCCCGACCAGCGTCGTGCTGGAAGTCACCTACACCGAGCCGGGCCTGCAGGGCGACCGGTCGACCGGCGGCAACAAGCCGGCCACCGTCGAGACCGACGCGACGGTCCAGGTGCCGCTCTTCATCACCACCGGCGAGAAGATCAAGGTCGACACCCGCGACGGCCGTTACCTCGGCCGCGCCTGATGGCCGAGGGTCCCAAGCAGCAGATGCCTGCGCGCCGCAAGGCGCGTAAGCGGGCGCTGGACGTGCTCTTCGAGGCCGACCTGCGGGACCGCCCGCCGGTCGAGGTGCTCGCCGGCTACATCGAGCGGATCGAGAAGCCCCGACCCGAGCACCTGGGATACGCGGTGAGCCTCGTCGAGGGCGTCGCCGCCCACCTCGACCGGATCGACGAGGTGATCGCCAGCTACGCCGAGGGGTGGACGCTGGACCGGATGCCGGCGGTCGACCGCAACCTCGCCCGGATCGCGGTCTACGAGCTGCTCTACGTCGACGAGATCGACGACGCGGTGGCCATCAGCGAGGCCGTCGAACTGGCCCGGCAGATGTCGACCGACGACTCGCCGCGCTTCCTCAACGGCATCCTCGGCCGCATCGCCGAGTACGCCACCCGCTGACGCGGCGCACGTCACACCCGGACGTGCGTCACAGCCGGCCTGCTCAACAGGCGGGACGCGACACGAACGACGACGAGAGGGGCCCGTGCCGTCCGGCACGGGCCCCTCTCGCGTTCCTGGTCAGCTGGCGAAGAACGCCCGCGGGTCGGCGACCAGCACGCCGTGCTCGGTGAGCCGCTCGATCAGGCCGGACGGCGAGGCGTCGTACACGATCGCGAGCGCGCGCAGGTCGTCGGCGCGGATGGAGAGCACGCGGCCGTTGTAGTCACCGCGCTGCTGCTGGATCGCACGCGCGTACCGGGCGACGTAGGCGAGGTCCTCGGAGGCCTCGTCGTAGAGCCGCTCCAGGTCGAGGACGATCTTGCTGGTGGGCTCGTGGCGAACCCCGCTGCCGTCGGGCAGCAGCTCCGAGACGGGAACACGGTAGAAGTCGGCAAGCTCGGCCAGGCGCGACACCGTGACGGCGCGGTCGCCGCGCTCGTAGGAGCCGACCACCACCGCCTTCCACCGCCCGTTCGACTTCTCCTCCACGCCCTGCAGGGACAGGCCCTGCTGCTGACGGATGGAGCGCAGGCGGGCGCCCAGAGACTTGGCGTATTCAGAGGGCATTAAACACTCCCAGTGCTGCTCGGGGTTCTCCCAGGGGTCGCTACGGAGCGTGACGGTACGGGGATTGGTACAACTGGTCAAGTGGTCGTGACCTTACCGTTGGGATCACCGGGGGAGTTGTCCCCATTTCGCCGGGCTGACCAGGGGGTCAGTGGCCGGCGACGGTCAGTGCGGTGACCACTGGTAACGTGGCGGGAAGCCCCGGTCCGGGCCGCTCGCGTCCCGGTACCGGCATCCGACGTCCTTTAACGACCCGTCCCGTGAGGCGGGGAAGGAGGTCCGCCGTGGCCTACCCACCTGCTGCCCAGCCGTCGCCGCCGCGACAACCCTCGGTGAAGGTGATCCTCGCCAGCGCCGACGTCCAGCGCGTGGTCGACCGCATCGCCCACCAGATCCTGGAGAAGACCCAGGGCGCCGCGAACACGGTGCTGCTGGGCATCCCCACCCGGGGCGCCCCGCTCGCGAAGCGGCTCGCCGCCCGGATCAGCACCTTCGAGGACGTGACCGTCCCGGTCGGCGTGCTCGACATCACCCTCTACCGCGACGACCTGCGCCGGCACGCCACCCGCGCGGTCGGGCCGACCCAGGTGCCGCCCGGCGGCATCGACGGCAAGCGGGTCGTCCTCGTCGACGACGTGCTCTTCTCCGGCCGCACGGTGCGGGCCGCGCTCGACGCGCTCAACGACGTCGGGCGGCCGGCGTCCGTCCAGCTCGCCGTCCTGGTCGACCGCGGCCACCGCGAGCTGCCGATCCGCGCCGACTACGTCGGCAAGAACATCCCGACGTCCCTGGCGGAGAGCGTGAAGGTCACCCTCGCGGAGACCGACGGCACCGACGAGGTCAGGTTGTACGGGGGGACCCCCTCATGATCAGGCACCTGCTCTCCGGTGCCGACCTGGACGCCGCCACCGCCACCGAGATCCTGGACACGGCCGCCGAGATGGCCACGGTCGCCGGCCGGGAGGTGAAGAAGCTCCCCGCGCTGCGCGGGCGCACCGTGGTGAACCTCTTCTACGAGGACTCCACCCGCACCCGGATCTCCTTCGAGGCGGCGGCGAAGCGGCTCAGCGCCGACGTGATCAACTTTTCGGCCAAGGGCTCCAGCGTGACCAAGGGCGAGAGCCTGAAGGACACCGCGCTGACCCTCCAGGCGATGGGGGCCGACGCCGTGGTCGTCCGGCACCCCGCCTCCGGCGCCCCGCACCGGCTCGCCGACTGGGTCGACGGCTCGGTGGTCAACGCCGGCGACGGCACCCACGAGCACCCGACCCAGGCGCTGCTCGACGCGTACACGATGCGCTCCCGGCTGGGGCGGCTGGCCGGCCTGTCGGTCGCGGTCGTCGGGGACGTCCTGCACAGCCGGGTGGCCCGCTCGAACGTCCTGCTGCTGTCCACGCTCGGCGCCAAGGTGACCCTGGTCGGGCCGCCGACACTGATCCCCGTCCACATCGCGCAGGCGCTCGCGCCCGGCACCGACGTCTCCTACGACCTCGACGCGGTGCTGCCGCAGTCGGACGTGGTGATGATGCTGCGGGTGCAGCGCGAGCGGATGAACGCCTCCTACTTCCCGTCGGCCCGCGAGTACGCCCGCCGCTACGGCCTGGACGGCCCGCGGATGCGCCGGCTGCCCGAGCACGCGATCGTCATGCACCCCGGACCGATGAACCGGGGGATGGAGATCACGCCCGAGGTGGCCGACTCGCCCCGCTCCACCATCGTCGAACAGGTCGCCAACGGGGTCTCCGTGCGGATGGCCGTCCTCTATCTGCTGCTCGGGGGGAACAACCGGTGAGCTCGTACCTGATCTCCAACGTCAGCGTCGTCGGCGCCGCGCCGACCGACGTGCTCATCCGCGACGGCGTCGTCGCGGCCGTCGGCGCCGGGCTGGACGCGCCGGAGGCGACCGTCGTCGACGGCACCGGGCTGGTCGCGCTGCCCGGCCTCGTCGACCTGCACACCCACCTGCGCGAGCCCGGCCGGGAGGACGCCGAGACCGTCGAGTCCGGGTCCCGGGCGGCGGCGCTCGGTGGCTACACCGCGGTCTGCGCGATGGCCAACACCTCGCCGGTGGCCGACACCGCCGGCGTGGTCGAGCAGGTCTGGCGCCTCGGCCGGGAGGCCGGGCTGGTGGACGTGCAGCCGATCGGGGCGGTCACCGTCGGCCTGGCCGGCGAGCACCTCGCCGAGCTGGGCGCGATGGCCGACTCGGCGGCCCGGGTACGGATCTTCTCCGACGACGGGCACTGCGTCGCCGACCCGAGGCTGATGCGCCGGGCGCTGGAGTACGTGAAGGCGTTCGACGGGATCATCGCCCAGCACGCCGAGGAGCCCCGGCTCACCGAGGGCGCGCAGATGCACGAGGGCGAGGTCTCGACCCGGCTCGGCCTGACCGGCTGGCCGGCGGTCGCCGAGGAGGCGATCATCGCCCGGGACGTGCTGCTCGCCGAGCACGTCGGCAGCCGCCTGCACGTGTGCCACGTCTCCACCGCCGGCAGCGTGGAGGTGCTGCGCCAGGCCAAGGCCCGGGGCGTCCGGGTCACCGCCGAGGTCACCCCGCACCACCTGCTGCTCACCGACTCCCGGGCCGAGACCTACGACCCGGTCTACAAGGTCAACCCGCCGCTGCGCACCGCGGCCGACGTCGCCGCGCTGCGGGCGGCCCTGGTCGAGGGCGTGATCGACATCGTCGCCACCGACCACGCCCCGCACGCGGTGGAGGACAAGGAGTGCGAGTGGGCGTACGCCCGGCCGGGGATGCTCGGCCTGGAGACGGCGCTGTCGATCGCCCTCGACGTGCTCGGCCCGCAGTGGGACCTGATCGCCGAGCGGATGTCGCGCACCCCGGCCCGGATCGCCGGGCTGGAGGGGCACGGCCTCGACCCGGCGCCCGGCGTGCCGGCGAACCTGACCCTGGTCGACCCGGCCGCCCGCCGCACCATCGAGCCGGCGGAGCTTGCCAGCCGTAGCCGCAACACCCCGTACGCCCGCATGACGCTGCCGGGTCGCATCGTGGCGACCTTCCTGCGCGGCGAGCCGACGGTCCTGGACGGAAAGGCTGTTCTATGACGAAGCGGAGGCCCGCGATCCTCGTGCTGGAGGACGGGCGCACGTTCCACGGTGAGGCGTACGGCAGCGTCGGGGAGACCTTCGGCGAGGCGGTCTTCAACACCGGCATGACCGGCTACCAGGAGACGTTGACCGACCCGTCCTACCACCGTCAGGTGGTGGTGCAGACCGCCCCGCACATCGGCAACACCGGCGTCAACGGCGAGGACGACGAGTCGGGCCGCATCTGGGTCGCCGGCTACGTGGTCCGCGACCCGGCCCGGATCGGCTCTAACTGGCGCGCCACCGGCGGGCTGGAGGAGCGGCTGACCGCCGAGGGCGTGGTCGGCATCAGCGGCGTGGACACCCGGGCGCTGACCCGGCACCTGCGCGAGCGCGGCGCCATGCGGGTCGGCATCTCCAGCGTCGAGACCGACCCGCGGGCGCTGCTGGCCCGGGTGCGGCAGGCCCCGGAGATGGTCGGCGCGGACCTCTCCGCCGAGGTCACCACCGAGAAGCCGTACGTGGTGGCGGCCGAGGGCGAGCACCGGTTCACGGTCGCCGCGCTGGACCTGGGCATCAAGCGCAACGTCCCGCGCCGGCTCGCCGCGCGGGGCGTCACCACCCACGTGCTCCCGGCCGGCTCCACCATCGACGACCTGCTCGCCACCGGCGCGGACGCGGTCTTCTTCTCGCCCGGCCCGGGCGACCCGGCCACCGCCGACGCGCCGGTGGCCCTGGCGCGGGAGGTGCTGCGCCGGCGGGTGCCGCTGTTCGGCATCTGCTTCGGCAGCCAGATCCTCGGCCGGGCGCTCGGCTTCGGCACCTACAAGCTCGGCTACGGCCACCGGGGCATCAACCAGCCGGTGCTCGACCGGGTCACCGGCAAGGTCGAGGTGACCAGCCACAACCACGGCTTCGCCGTCCAGGTGCCGGGCGCCGTGGCCGGGGCGGTCGTCCCCGACCAGGTGATCGAGACCGAGTTCGGTGGCGTCCAGGTGTCACACGTCTGCCTCAATGACAACGTGGTCGAGGGGCTGCGGGCGAAGGACGTGCCCGCCTTCACCGTCCAGTACCACCCGGAGGCGGCGGCCGGCCCGCACGACGCGGACTACCTCTTCGACCGCTTCGCCGAGCTCATCGAGGGCCGGACCCAGAGCGAGGGGCGCACACATGCCTAAGCGGACCGATCTCAAGCACATCCTGGTGATCGGCTCCGGGCCGATCGTGATCGGGCAGGCCTGCGAGTTCGACTACTCCGGCACCCAGGCCTGCCGGGTGCTGCGCAGCGAGGGGATCCGGGTCAGCCTGGTCAACTCGAACCCGGCGACGATCATGACGGACCCCGAGTTCGCCGACGCCACGTACGTCGAGCCGATCACCCCGGAGTTCGTCGAGCTGGTGATCGCCAAGGAGCGCCCCGACGCGATCCTGCCCACCCTCGGCGGGCAGACCGCGCTGAACACCGCGGTCGCCCTGCACGAGGCCGGCGTGCTCGACAAGTACGGCGTGGAGCTGATCGGCGCCAACATCGAGGCGATCAACCGCGGCGAGGACCGGCAGCTGTTCAAGGACATCGTCGCCAAGGCCGGCGTACGCCTGGGTGTCGACGACCCGGCGGGCCTGGTGCCCCGCTCCCGGGTCTGCCACTCGATGGCGGAGGTCGAGGCGACGGTCGCCGAACTGGGCCTGCCGGTGGTGATCCGGCCGTCGTTCACCATGGGCGGCCTCGGCTCCGGCATGGCGCACACCCCGGAGGACCTGGCCCGCATCGCCGGCGACGGGCTGGCCGCCAGCCCGGTGCACGAGGTGCTCATCGAGGAGAGCGTGCTCGGCTGGAAGGAGTACGAGCTCGAACTGATGCGCGACCGGCACGACAACGTCGTGGTGGTCTGCTCGATCGAGAACGTCGACCCGATGGGCGTGCACACCGGCGACAGCGTCACCGTCGCCCCGGCCATGACGCTCACCGACCGTGAGTACCAGCGGCTGCGCGACCTGGGCATCGCGGTGCTGCGCGAGGTCGGGGTGGACACCGGCGGCTGCAACATCCAGTTCGCCGTCAACCCGGCCGACGGCCGGATCGTGGTGATCGAGATGAACCCCCGGGTGTCCCGGTCGTCGGCGCTGGCCTCGAAGGCCACCGGCTTCCCGATCGCGAAGATCGCCGCGAAGCTGGCCATCGGCTACACCCTCGACGAGATCCCCAACGACATCACCCTGAAGACCCCGGCGGCGTTCGAGCCGACCCTGGACTACGTGGTGGTGAAGATCCCCCGGTTCGCGTTCGAGAAGTTCCCGGGCGCCGACCCGGAGCTGACCACCACCATGAAGTCCGTCGGCGAGGCGATGAGCCTGGGCCGCAACTTCAGCGAGGCGCTGAACAAGGCGATGCGGTCGCTGGAGACGAAGGCGGGCGGGTTCTGGACGCTGCCCGACCCGGCCGGCGCGACGAAGGAGAACACCCTCGACGCGCTGCGGATGCCGCACGACGGCCGGCTCTACACCGTCGAGCGGGCGCTGCGCCTCGGCGCGTCGATCGCCGAGGTCACCGCCGCGTCCGGCGGGATCGACCCCTGGTTCCTGGACCAGATCGCCGCCCTCGTCGAGCTGCGCGCGGAGATCGTGGACGCCCCGGTGCTCGACGCCGAGCTGCTGCGCCGCGCCAAGCGGGCCGGCCTGTCGGACCGGCAGCTGGCCGCGCTGCGTCCGGAGCTGGCCGCCGAGGACGGCGTACGGACGCTGCGGCACCGCCTCGACGTCCGCCCGGTCTACAAGACGGTGGACACCTGCGCCGCCGAGTTCGAGGCGACCACGCCCTACCACTACTCGACGTACGACCAGGAGACGGAGGTCGTGCCGTCGGCCCGGCCGAAGGTGATGATCCTGGGTTCCGGGCCGAACCGGATCGGCCAGGGCATCGAGTTCGACTACTCGTGCGTGCACGCGGTACAGGCGCTGCGAAGCGCGCCGGTCGGCACTGCCGCCCAGGGCGCCGCAGGCGCGGGTTCCGCCACGGGTGCCGGTTTCGAGACCGTGATGGTCAACTGCAACCCGGAGACCGTCTCCACCGACTACGACACCGCCGACCGGCTCTACTTCGAGCCGCTGACCTTCGAGGACGTGCTGGAGGTCTGGCACGCCGAGGACTCCTCCGGCAGGGCGGCCGGCGGGCCGGGCGTGGTCGGGGTGATCGTCCAGCTCGGCGGGCAGACCCCGCTGGGCCTGGCGCAGCGCCTGAAGGACGCGGGCGTGCCGGTCGTCGGCACCTCGCCGGAGTCGATCCACCTGGCCGAGGAGCGGGGCGCGTTCGGGGCGGTGCTGGCCCGGGCCGGGCTGCGCGCGCCGGCGCACGGCATGGCCACCTCGTACGACGAGGCGAAGGCGATCGCCGACGAGATCGGCTACCCGGTGCTGGTCCGGCCGTCGTACGTGTTGGGCGGGCGGGGCATGGAGATCGTCTACGACGACGCCACGCTGCGTGACTACATTGGGCGGGCCACCGAGATCTCGCCGGACCACCCGGTGCTGGTCGACCGCTTCCTCGACGACGCCATCGAGATCGACGTGGACGCGCTCTGCGACGCGGACGGGGAGGTCTACCTCGGCGGGGTGATGGAGCACATCGAGGAGGCCGGCATCCACTCCGGCGACTCGTCCTGCGCGCTGCCGCCGATCACCCTGGCGGGCTCGCACGTGGCCCAGGTGCGCCGCTACACCGAGGCGATCGCCCGGGGCGTCGGCGTGCGGGGCCTGCTCAACGTGCAGTACGCGCTTAAGGACGACGTGCTCTACGTGCTGGAGGCGAACCCCCGCGCGTCCCGGACGGTGCCCTTCGTCTCCAAGGCGACGGCGGTGCCGCTGGCGAAGGCGGCGGCCCGGATCGCGCTGGGTGCCACCATCGCCGAGCTGCGCGCCGAAGGGCTGCTCCCGGCGACCGGGGACGGCGGTTCGCTGCCGGCCGGCGCCCCGATCGCGGTCAAGGAGGCGGTGCTGCCGTTCAAGCGGTTCCGCACCCCCACCGGCAAGGGCGTGGACTCGCTGCTCGGCCCGGAGATGAAGTCCACGGGCGAGGTGATGGGCATCGACACCGCCTTCGGGCACGCCTTCGCCAAGTCGCAGTCGGCCGCGTACGGCTCGCTGCCGACCGCCGGGAAGATCTTCGTCTCGGTCGCCAACCGGGACAAGCGCGGCATGATCTTCCCGATCAAGCGCCTGGCCGACCTGGGGTTCGAGATCGTCGCCACCACCGGCACGGCGGAGGTGCTGCGCCGGCACGGCATCGCCTGCGAGCAGATCCGCAAGCACTACGAGTCCGGCGGGGGCGAGGACGCGGTGTCGCTGATCCTCGGCGGCGACGTGGCGCTGGTGATCAACACTCCGCAGGGCTCGGGCGCGAGCGCCCGCTCGGACGGCTACGAGATCCGCAGCGCCGCCGTCACGGCGGACATCCCGTGCATCACCACGGTGCCGGGTGCGGCGGCGGCGGTGATGGGCATCGAGGCGCGGATCCGGGGCGACATGCAGGTCCGCCCGCTCCAGGAGCTGCACGCCGCCCTCCGAGCCGCCGAATGACCCCCCACCCCCACCGCCCGCACCCCCACCCGTACGCGTTGATCATGAAGTTGTTGTCGGCCGGCACGGCGTGTCGCGGCGACAACTTCATGATCGACGGGGGTGGTCGGTCGTGATGTTCGAGCGGGTGGTCCGGCCGGGGTTGTTCCGGATCGGCGGCGGGGACGCCGAGGCGGCGCACGAGTGGACGTTGCGGCGGCTGGCGGGGTTGTCCCGCCGGCCGGCGGCGCTGGGGGTGTTGCGGGCCCGGTACGCCGTGCGGGCGCCGCGGCGGGTGTTCGGCGTCGAGTTCCCCAACCCGGTGGGGTTGGCCGCCGGGATGGACAAGGACGGCGCGGCCCTGCCGGCCTGGCCGGCGCTGGGCTTCGGCTTCGTCGAGGTCGGCACGGTCACCGCGCACCCACAGCCGGGTAATCCCCGGCCCCGGCTGTTCCGGCTGCCCGGCAGCGAGGCCGTGGTCAACCGGATGGGCTTCAACAACGCCGGCGCCGAGGCCCTCGCGGCCCGGCTCGCTGCGCTGCCGCGCCCGATCGGCGTGCCGCTGGGCATCTCGCTCGGCAAGTCCAAGGTGACCCCGCTGGACGAGGCGGTGGCGGACTACCAGGCGTCCTACCGGGCGCTGCGCGGGCACGGCGACTACTTCGCGGTCAACGTCTCCTCGCCGAACACCCCGGGGCTGCGCTCGCTGCAGGACCGGGCGCACCTGGACGCCATCCTGGCGGCGCTGGTGGGGGAGAAGCCGGTGCTGGTGAAGATCGCCCCGGACCTCACCGAGCCGGCGATCGCCGAGCTGCTGGAGGTCTGTCTGGCCCGGGGCGCGGCCGGGGTGATCGCCACGAACACCACGCTGGCCCGCGACGGCCTCGCCCCGGCGGACCGGGCGCGCGGCGCGGAGACCGGCGGCCTGTCGGGGCGCCCGCTCGCCGACCGCGCCCGCGAGGTGGTCGCCTTCGTGCACCGGGAGGCCGGCGGGCGGCTGCCGGTGATCGGCGTCGGGGGCATCGTGGACCCGGACGCGGCGGCCCGGATGTTCGACGCCGGCGCCGCCCTGGTGCAGCTCTACACCGGCTTCATCTATCGCGGCCCGGCCCTGGTCCGCGCCGCCGCCCGCGCCACGGGGACGGGCGGGTGACCCCCGAGGAGATCCTGGCCGCCGACCGGGCGCACGTGTGGCACCCGTACGCGGCCCTGCCGCCGGCGAGCGCGCCCTACGTGGTGGAGGGCGCGGCGGGCGTACGGCTGCGGCTGGCCGACGGCCGGGAACTGGTCGACGGGATGTCCTCGTGGTGGGCGGCGATCCACGGCTACCGGCACCCGGTGCTCGACGCGGCCGTGACCGACCAGCTCGGCCGGATGAGCCACGTGATGTTCGGCGGGCTCACCCACGAGCCCGCGGTCCGCCTGGCGGCCACCCTGGTCGAGCTGGCCCCGGACGGGCTGGAGCACGTCTTCCTGGCCGACTCCGGCTCGGTCGGCGTCGAGGTCGCGATCAAGATGTGCCTGCAGTACCAGCGGGCCGCCGGCCGGCCGGAGCGCCGCCGGCTGGGCACCTGGCGGGGCGGCTACCACGGCGACACGTTCCACCCGATGAGCGTCTGCGACCCCGAGGGCGGCATGCACCACCTCTGGGGCGACGTGCTGCCCCGGCAGGTCTTCGCCCCCGTGCCGCCCGGCGGCTTCGACACCCCGCCCGAGCCGGCCTACGAGGCGGCCCTGGTGGAGGCGGTCGAGCGGCACGCCCACGAGCTGGCCGCGGTCGTCGTCGAGCCGGTGGTCCAGGGCGCCGGCGGGATGCGCTTCCACCACCCGCACTACCTGCGGGTGCTGCGCGAGGTGACCCGGGCGCACGGCGTGCTGCTGATCTTCGACGAGATCGCCACCGGCTTCGGCCGCACGGGCACGATGTTCGCCGCCGAGCACGCCGGGGTGGTGCCCGACGTGATGTGCGTGGGCAAGGCGCTCACCGGCGGGTACCTGACGCTGGCCGCCACGCTCTGCACGGCGGAGGTCGCCCGGGGCATCTCCGCCGGCGGGGTGCTGGCGCACGGCCCGACGTTCATGGGCAACCCGCTGGCCTGTGCGGTCGCCAACGCCTCCCTCGGCCTGCTGCGGGCCGGCGACTGGGCGGGGCGGGTGGCGAGGGTGCAGGCGGGCCTGCGGGCCGGCCTGGAGCCGTTGCGCGGCGCCCCGGGGGTGGCCGACGTGCGGGTGCTCGGCGCGATCGGCGTGGTCCAGCTGGACCACGAGGTGGACCTGCCCGCCGCCACCGCCGCGGCGGTCGCCGAGGGGGTCTGGCTGCGGCCGTTCCGCGACCTGGTCTACACCATGCCGCCGTACGTCACCGACGACGCCGACCTGGCCCGGATCGCCGCCGGGGTCGCCGCCGCGGTGCGGGCCGGCTGAGCCGCCGGTCACGGTCCGGCGGGAGTACGCGGGCGCGCGCGTTGCCCGCGACATGGAGCGTGCCCCGGCGGCGGACGCCCCGGGTGCCGAGGAGAGGGAGAGAACCGGATGGAGAGCTTCGGCGCCCGCCTGCACCGGGCCGTCACCGAGCGGGGTCCGCTCTGCGTCGGCATCGACCCGCACCCGGGGCTGCTGGCCCGCTGGGGGCTCGACGACGACATCCGGGGGCTTGACCGGTTCGCCCGGACGGTCACGGACGCCCTCGGTGACCGGGTCGCGGTGATCAAGCCCCAGTCGGCCTTTTTCGAGCGGTTCGGCTCGAAAGGTGTCGCGATTCTTGAGTCAACTATCCGACAGTTACGCGATGCCGGCTCGCTCGTTCTGCTGGACGTCAAGCGCGGCGACATCGGCTCGACCGTCGCCGCGTACGCCTCGGCGTACCTCGATCCATCCAGCCCGATCCATGTGGACGCGGTGACGGCGAGCCCGTACCTCGGTGTCGGCGCGCTCGCGCCGATGTTCGAACTGGCCGCCGAGCACGGCGGCGGGGTCTTCGTGCTGGCGCTCACCTCCAACCCCGAGGGCGCCGCCGTGCAGCGCGCGCGCACCGCCGACGGACGCACCGTCGCGCAGGCCGTCATCGACGAGATTTCCCAGCTCAACGCGGGTGCGCAGCCGCTCGGCAGCATCGGGCTGGTGGTCGGCGCGACCATCGGCGACACCGGTCACGACCTGTCCGCCGTGAACGGTCCGCTGCTCGCTCCGGGCCTCGGCGCGCAGGGCGCCACGGCGGCCGATCTGCGCGTCGTCTTCGGCTCCGCCCTGCCCGCGGTGCTGCCCTCGTACTCCCGCGAGGTGCTGGGCGCGGGCCCGGATCCGGACGCGCTGCGGGCCGCCGCCGACCGCGCCCTGACCGGCTGCCGGGCGGCCCTCGCCGCTGGTGACTGACTGACGGCTCGGTCACCTTTGTGAAGATCATCGCGCGTCCACGTTGCCGAATGCGCCGTCGACCGCTAGTTTTCCCCGCGCTGGGAACCACGGACCCCTTGGTTCACAGCGACACCACGTTTCACAGATGCGGCGGTGCGTCCCGCCCGTCGCGATAGGGACCTGAGGAGAACTGGTGCCGCTCCCGTCACTGACCCCCGAACAGCGCGCTGCCGCGCTGGAGAAGGCCGCGGAGATCCGCAAGGCCCGTGCTGAGCTGAAGGAGCAGCTCAAGCAGGGCAAGACCACCCTCGGAGCCGTCCTCGAGCGTGCCGAGTCCGACGATGTCGTCGGCAAGCTCAAGGTCTCCGCCGTGCTGCAGGCGATGCCGGGTATCGGCAAGATCCGGGCCACCCAGATCATGGAGAAGCTCAAGATCGCCGACAGCCGTCGCCTGCGTGGCCTCGGCGAGCAGCAGCGCAAGGCACTGCTTGGAGAGTTCGCCGCCAACTGAGGCTGGCTGCGTGTAGAAACAAGCAGTGAGCACGGATGACGAGGCGCGCCCGGCGGCTCGGCTCACTGTCCTGGCGGGGCCTTCGGGCTCCGGCACGGAGAGTGTCGTCGAGCGCGTCCGGGCGCGTTCTCCGTCCGTGTGGGTTCCGGTGCCGGCCACCACGCGTTCCCGCCGGGAGGGCGAGCTGGACGGCGTCGACCGGCTCTTCCTGACCCTCGCCGAGTTCGACCGGATGGTCGCCGCCGGGGAGCTGCTGGAGTGGAGCCGGGCCGGGCCGTACCGGCGCGGCACCCCCCTCGAACCGTTGCGCGCCCGGCTCGCCGCCGGGCAGCCGGTGCTGATCGGCCTCGACCTGGCCGGCGCGCTGCTGGTCCGGGCGGTGCTGCCCGACGCCCGGCTGGTGCTGCTGCACCCGCCGGGGAACCTCCCCCCGCAGGCCACCCCGGCCGCCTTCGAACACACCCTCGCGCACGACCTCACCGGGCGGGTCGTCGACGAGCTGGTAGGCTTGTCCGGTTCTTCTTTCCTGGCTCCGGCGCCACCGCACATGCGCGGTTGACCGCCAGCACCGCCAAGCGCGGTGCGATAGACGCAGAGGTTAATTCGTGGGATCCATCGCAAACCCCGAAGGCATCACCAACCCGCCGATCGACGAGCTCCTCGAGAAGACGACCTCGAAGTACGCGCTGGTGATCTTCGCCGCCAAGCGCGCGCGCCAGGTCAACGCCTACTACAGCCAGCTCGGTGAGGGTCTGCTGGAATACGTCGGCCCGCTGGTCGAGACCACGCCGCAGGAGAAGCCCCTCTCCATCGCCATGCGCGAGATCAACGCGGGCCTGCTCACCGCCGAGCCGACCGACCAGCCGTAATCCGCCCCGCGCCGATGTCCCCTCGGATCGTCCTCGGGGTCGGCGGCGGCATCGCCGCCTACAAGGCGTGCGAGCTGCTGCGGCTCTTCACCGAGTCGGGCCACCAGGTCCGGGTCGTGCCGACCGCGTCGGCGTTGCGCTTCGTCGGGGCCCCGACCTGGGCGGCGCTCTCCGGCCAGCCCGTCGCCGACGACGTCTGGTCGGACGTGCACGAGGTGCCGCACGTCCGGCTCGGTCAGCAGGCCGACCTGGTGGTGGTCGCGCCGGCCACCGCCGACCTGCTGGCCAAGGCCGCCCACGGCCTCGCCGACGACCTGCTCACCAACACGCTGCTGACCGCCCGCTGCCCGGTCGTGCTGGCCCCGGCCATGCACACCGAGATGTGGGAGCACCCGGCCACCGTCGCCAACGTCGCGACGCTGCGCTCCCGGGGCGTGCGCGTCGTCGAGCCCGCCGTCGGCCGGCTCACCGGCGCCGACACCGGCAAGGGCCGGCTGCCCGACCCGGCGGAGATCTTCGCGGTCGCCCGCCGGGCCCTCGCGCGGGGCGTCGGGGCTCCCGCCGACCTCGCCGGCCGGCACGTGGTGGTGACCGCCG
The DNA here is from genome assembly GCF_040634035.1 of Micromonospora sp. NPDC007220. Classification (NCBI taxonomy): domain Bacteria; kingdom Bacillati; phylum Actinomycetota; class Actinomycetes; order Micromonosporales; family Micromonosporaceae; genus Micromonospora; species Micromonospora sp. NPDC007220. The sequence goes on from NZ_JBEYEU010000015.1 coordinate 77,900, forward strand.
GCGGCACCCGCGAGCCCCTCGACCCGGTCCGCTTCCTGGGCAACCGCTCCTCGGGCAAGCAGGGCTACGCCTTCGCCCGCTGCGCGGTGGCCCGGGGCGCCCGGGTCACCCTGATCTCGGCCAACGTCTCGCTGCCCGACCCCGCCGGCGTCGACCTGGTCCGCGTCGGCACCACAGGCGAGCTGCGCGACGCCACGCTCGCGGCGGCGGCAGACGCCGACGCGGTGGTGATGGCGGCGGCTCCGGCCGATTTCCGTCCCGCGACCTACGCGCCTGGCAAAATCAAGAAGTCGGACGACGGCAGCGCGCCCACCATCGAGCTCGTCACCAACCCGGACATCGCGGCCGAGCTGGGCCGGCGCCGTCGACCGGAGCAGGTGCTGGTGGTGTTCGCCGCGGAGACGGGCGACGCCGAGGCCAACGGCCGGGCCAAGCTCGCCCGAAAGCGGGCGGACCTCGTCGTGATCAACGAGGTCGGTTCCGACAAGGTCTTCGGCGCCGAGACCAACGCGGCGACGGTCATCGGCGCGGACGGTTCGGTCAGCCGGATGCCCGAGCGGTCCAAGGAGGACCTCGCCGACGGCGTCTGGGATCTCGTGGTGGCCCGGTTGCCCGGCCGTTCCTGACGGCTGGAAACGGGCACGACCGAAGAGGCCAGGCTCTGACGCGGATGACTACACTGCCGCGGAACGACTTCCACAATTTAGGAGTGCCGTGACACGCCGCCTCTTCACTTCCGAATCGGTCACGGAAGGCCACCCGGACAAGATCGCCGACCAGATCAGCGACGGCATCCTCGACGCCCTGCTCGCCGAGGACCCCCGCAGCCGCGTCGCCGTGGAGACCCTGATCACCACTGGTCAGGTGCACATCGCGGGCGAGGTGACCACCAAGGCGTACGCCGACATCCCGACCATCGTCCGCCGGACCATCCTCGACATCGGCTACGACTCGTCGAAGAAGGGCTTCGACGGCGCCTCGTGCGGCGTCAGCGTCTCCATCGGCGCCCAGTCCGAGGACATCGCGCAGGGCGTCGACAACGCCTTCGAGCTGCGTACCGGGGCGTCGGAGAGCGCGCTGGACGCCCAGGGTGCCGGCGACCAGGGCATGATGTTCGGCTTCGCCTGCTCCGAGACGCCGGAGTTGATGCCGCTGCCGATCGCCCTGGCGCACCGGCTGGCCCGGCGGCTCTCCCAGGTCCGCAAGGACGGCACGATCCCGTACCTGCGCCCCGACGGCAAGACCCAGGTCACGATCGAGTACGAGGGGCTGCGCCCCGTCCGGCTCAACACGGTCGTCGTCTCCAGCCAGCACGCGGCGGACATCTCGCTGGACTCGCTGCTCACCCCCGACGTGCGCGAGCACGTCATCGCCCCGGAGTTGGAGAGCCTCGGGCTCGACACCGAGGGCTACCGGCTGCTGGTCAACCCGACCGGCCGGTTCGAGATCGGCGGGCCGATGGGCGACGCCGGCCTCACCGGCCGCAAGATCATCGTCGACACCTACGGCGGCTACGCCCGGCACGGCGGCGGCGCGTTCTCCGGCAAGGACCCGTCGAAGGTGGACCGCTCGGCGGCGTACGCGACGCGCTGGGTGGCCAAGAACGTGGTCGCCGCCGGCCTGGCCGAGCGGTGCGAGGTCCAGGTCGCGTACGCGATCGGCAAGGCCCACCCGGTCAGCCTCTTCGTCGAGACGTTCGGCACCGAGACCGTGCCGGTCGCCTCGATCGAGAAGGCCGTCTCCGAGGTCTTCGACCTGCGCCCGGCCGCCATCATCCGGGACCTGAACCTGCTCCGCCCGATCTACCAGCAGACCGCCGCCTACGGCCACTTCGGCCGGGAGCTGCCGGACCTGACCTGGGAGAGCACCGACCGGGCCGCCGACCTCAAGTCGGCCGCGGGAGCCTGACCGGCACCAGGCGCAGCGACCGGCGACCCGCGGACGGGTCGCCGGTCGCTCGTGTCTGCGTCGACGTCCCCCTGGCCCACCTGGACCGCCCGTTCGACTACCTCGTCCCGGCCGAGCTGGACGCCGACGCCGTCCCCGGCGTACGCGTGAAGGTCCGCTTCGCGGGGCAGCTCGTCGACGGCTGGCTGCTGGAGCGGGCCGACGACTCGGGGCACACCGGTCGGCTGGCGTACCTGGAGAAGGTCGTCTCGCCCGAGCCGGTGCTCGCGCCGGAGGTCGCCCGGCTGGCCCGGGCGGTCGCGGACCGCTACGCCGGCAACCTCGCCGACGTGCTCCGCCTCGCCGTCCCGCCCCGGCACGCCCGGGTGGAGAAGGACGTCCGCGCCCGCGCCGCCGCCCCCGACGTCCCCGACGTGGAGCCTGCCGTCGCCGGCGTGGGTCCCGCCGTCGCCGACGTGGACTCCGCCGTCGCCGACGTGGACTCCGCCGTCGCTGGCGTGGACTCCGGCGTCCCCGACGTGGGTCCCGCCGTCCCCGACGTGGGTCCCGACGCGTGGCGGGACTACCCGGCCGGGCCGGCCCTGCTCCGGGCGCTCGCCGAAGGCCGGGCCGCCCGGGCCGTCTGGTCGGCGCTGCCCGGGGAGGACTGGCCCGCCCGGTACGCCGAGGCCGTCGCCGCCACCGTGGCCGGCGGTCGGGGCGCGGTGGTGGTCGTCGCCGACAACCGCGACCTGGACCGTCTCGACGCCGCGCTGCACGACGCCCTGGGTCCGGGGCGGCACGTCTGCCTCTCCGCCGCGCTCGGTCCCGCCCGGCGCTACCGGGCGTTCCTCGCCGCCCGGCGCGGCGACGTGGCGGTGGTGGTCGGCACCAGGGCCGCGATGTTCGCCCCGGTCGCCCGGCTCGGGCTGGTGGCGATCTGGGACGACGGCGACGACCTGCACGCCGAGCCCCGGGCCCCCTATCCGCACGCCCGGGAGGTGCTGCTCACCCGCGCCCAGCTCGGCGACGCCGCGGCGCTGGTGGGCGGCTACACCCGCACCGCCGAGGCGCAGCTGCTGGTGGAGACCGGATGGGCCCGCGAGGTGGTGGCCGACCGGGCCACCCTCCGGGCCCGGATGCCGGCGATCGCGCCGACCGGCGACGACCCGCAGCTGGCCCGGGACCCAGGGGCGGCCACCGCCCGGCTGCCCAGCCTGGCCTGGACGACCGCCCGGGAGTCGCTCCGGGCGGACCTGCCGGTGCTGGTCCAGGTGCCCCGCCGTGGCTACCTGCCGTCGGTGGCCTGTGCCGAGTGCCGCACCCCGGCCCGGTGCCCGCACTGCGCCGGCCCGCTCGCGCTGCCCTCCGCCGAGGGCACCCCGGCCTGCCGCTGGTGCGGGCGGGTCGCCGCCGCGTACGCCTGCCCGGAGTGCGGCGGGCGGCGGCTGCGCGCCTCCGTCACCGGCGCCCGGCGCACCGCCGAGGAACTGGGCCGGGCCTTCCCCGGCGTGCCGGTGCGGACCTCCGGGCGGGAGGAGGTGCTGGCCACGGTCCCGGGCGGCGCCGGCCTGGTCATCGCCACCCCCGGCGCCGAGCCGGTCGCCGACGGCGGCTTCGGGGCGGTGCTGCTGCTCGACTCGTGGGCCCTGCTCACGCGGGCCGACCTGCGGGCGGGGGAGGAGGCGCTGCGCCGCTGGCTGGCGGCCGCCGCGCTGGCCCGTCCCGCCGCCGCCGGGGGCCGGGTGGTGGTGGTCGCCGACGGGGCCCTCGCCCCCGTACAGGCGCTGCTGCGCTGGGACGCCGGCTGGTTCGCCGCCCGGGAGCTGGCCGAACGGCGGGAGCTTGGCTTCCCGCCGGCGGTGCGGATGGCCAGCGTGACCGGCCTGCCGGCCGCCGTGGCCGACCTGCTGGCCGAGGCCCGGCTGCCGGCGGAGGCCGAGCTGCTCGGGCCGGTGCCGGCCGACGGGGAGCGCGAGCGGATGCTGGTCCGGGTCCCCCGGGCCCGGGCCGGCGCGCTGGCCGGCGCGCTGCACTCGGCGGCGGGGGTGCGCACCGCCCGCAAGGCCGCCGAGCCGGTCCGCCTCCAGGTCGACCCGCTGGCCCTCTTCTGACCGACGGCCCGGCCGATCCGGCGCCGCCCCCACCGCCCGACCTGGCCCGTCGTCGCACGCCGTGTCCGGCGGTGTGTCGACACGCGGGTGATAGCATCGCCCGTCATGCCCGGGCGTACGACGGCTCCAGGTCGCGGCGCGGCGCCACTCGCGCCGAGCCGGGGTCGTCGCAGGATCGCGCGACGATGGCGGGAGCGCGTCGGTTCGGCGCGGTGTCGATGATTCCAAACAGCCGGTGATCAGGGGTGGACCAGTCGTGACCGTTCGTCAGTCGATCGTCTTCAATGGTGACCTCGGCAGCGGCAAGAGCACCGTCTCCGTGGTGATCGCCGAGCGGCTCGGCCTGCGCCGGGTCAGCGTCGGTGACCTCTACCGCCAGATGGCGCAGGAGCGGAAGATGACCGCGCTCCAGCTCAACCTGCACGCGGAGCTGGACCAGGCCGTCGACGGCTACGTCGACCAGCTCCAGCGGGACATCGCGGCCTCGGGCGAGCGGCTCGTCATGGACTCCCGGCTGGCCTGGCACTTCTTCACGGACGCGCTCAAGGTGCACATGATCACCGAGCCGGGCGAGGCGGCCCGACGGGTGCTCGCCCGCCCCTCCGGCCCGGCCGAGAGCTACGCCTCGATGGAGGAGGCCAAGGCCAAGCTGCTGGAGCGCAGCGAGAGCGAGCGGGGCCGGTTCATCGTCCGCTACGGGGTGGACAAGGCCCGGCTGCGCAACTACGACCTGATCTGCGACACCACCCGCGCCTCGGCCTCCGAGGTCATCGAGCACATCATCGACGCGTACGAGGGCCGGCTGGGCGCGGACGTGCTGCGCGACGCGCCGCCGCTGCTGCTGCTCGACCCGGCCCGCGTCTACCCGACCGAGGACATCACCCACCTGCGCGACCTGTGGGACTCGGAGTTCGTCGGCGAGGTGGCCGCCGCCGGCGACGAGGCGCTGGAGCCCCTGCGGATCGGCTACACCGGCGAGTACTTCTTCGTCGTCGACGGGCACCGCCGCCTCAGCGCCGCCCTCCAGAACGGCTTCCGCCTGGTGCCGGCCCAGCTCGTCGCCGAGGTGGACGAGCCGGTGGTCGGCGGGATGAGCGCGGTGGACTACTTCGCCGCCCAGGCCCGGCCCGGCCTGATCCACGACTGGGAGGCCGCCCACTCCATCGAGCTGCCGTTGCCCGAGCACGCCCTGCTCGGCGGCGACGCGGTCCTGGCCGGGGAGCCGGGCACCGGCGTCTGAGCCGCTTCCTGCGCGGCCGTGGGCGCCTCCCGGTGACCATCGACACGTGACGGGCCGCGGCGCTTCGCGGTACGCCGGCCGGGGCGGCCGACGGCACTCCGTAGACTGGTACGGCACCAGTCCGCCCGCCGAAGGAGCCATGCCGAGTGACCGTCCAGCCCATCCGTCTGTTCGGGGATCCGGTGCTGCGCACGCCGGCCGATCCGGTGGTCGACTTCGACGTCGAGCTGCGCAAGCTCGTCGCCGACCTGACCGACACGATGCGTGAGCAGAACGGCGCCGGCCTCGCCGCGCCGCAGCTCGGTGTGGGCCTGCGGGTGTTCACCTTCGACGTCGACGACGTGGTCGGCCACCTGGTCAACCCGGTGCTGGAGTTTCCCGACGCCGAGGAGCAGGACGGCCCCGAGGGCTGCCTGTCCATCCCCGGCCTCTACTTCGACACCAAGCGCCGGCAGAACGTGATCGCCAAGGGCTTCAACGGCTACGGCGACCCGATGCAGATCGTCGGCACCGGTCTGATGGCCCGCTGCGTGCAGCACGAGACCGACCACCTCGACGGGGTGCTCTTCGTGGACCGGCTGGACCCGGCCGGGCGCAAGGAGGCGATGAAGGCGATCCGCCAGGCGGAGTGGTACGACGCGGCCACCCCGCCGACGGTCAAGCTCAACCCGCACGCCTCGGGCAGCCCCTTCGGCCTGGGGCGGTGAGCCGGTGCGCGTGATCTTCGCCGGCACGCCGGCCGTCGCCCTGGCCGCCCTGGCCGCCGTGGCCGCCTCCCGGCACGAGCTCGTCGCCGTGGTCACCCGGCCGGACGCCCCCGCCGGACGCGGTCGCGGGCTGGCCCGCTCCCCGGTCGGGGCGTGGGCCGACGAGCACGGGATCGAGGTGCTCACCCCCGCCCGGCCGCGTGAGCCGGAGTTCCAGGACCGGCTGCGCGAGCTGGCCCCCGACTGCGTCCCCGTGGTCGCCTACGGCGCGCTGGTGCCGCCGGCCGCCCTGGAGATCCCCCGCCACGGCTGGATCAACCTGCACTTCTCGCTGCTGCCCGCCTGGCGCGGGGCTGCGCCCGTGCAGCACGCCGTGCTGCACGGCGACGAGTTGACGGGGGCGAGCGTGTTCCAGCTCGAAGAGGGGCTGGACACCGGTCCGGTCTACGGCACGCTGACCGACGAGATCCGTCCGGCCGACACGTCCGGCGACCTGTTGGAGCGGTTGGCCCACTCCGGCGCCGGCCTGCTGGTGGCCGTCCTCGACGCGATCGACGACGGCACGGCACGGGCCGAGCCGCAGCCCGCCGACGGGGTGTCGCTGGCGCCGAAGCTGACCGTGGAGGACGCCCGGGTGCGCTGGTCCGATCCCGCCTTCGCGGTGGACCGGCGGATCCGGGCCTGCACTCCGGCGCCCGGCCCGTGGACGACGTTCCGGGGCGAGCGCGTCAAGCTGGGTCCGGTCACCCCGGTGCCCGACGGTCCGGAGTTGAAGCCGGGCGAGCTGTTGGTGGAGAAGTCCCGGGTGCTGGCCGGCACGGCCACCACCCCGGTGCGGCTCGGCGAGGTCCGGGCGGCGGGCAAGCGGGCGATGCCGGCGACCGACTGGGCGCGGGGCGTCCGGGTCGCCGCAGGGGAGGAAGTCGCGTGACGGGCACTTCGGAACGGCCCTCGGGCGACCGCTTCTCCGGCGAACGGCACGGTGAGCGCTCCGGCGGTGAGCGCTCCGAGGGTCAACGGTTCGGCGGTGAGCGGTTCGGCGGGCGCGAGCAGCGTCCCCCGGGCGGCCAGCGCGGCGAGCGGCCGGCGCGGGGCGGCCAGTGGGGTGCCCGGGCCGGCGGTGACCGCCGCGACGGTGGCCGGCGTCCCCCGGCCCGCCCGACGGTGGACCTGCCCCGCCAGGTGGCCTACGAGGCGGTCGCGGCGGTGCACCGGGACGACGCGTACGCCAACCTGGTGCTCCCGTCACTCCTGCGCGACGCGGGGCTGGTCGGCCGGGACGCCGCCTTCGCCACCGAGCTGACCTACGGCACGCTGCGCCACCTCGGCACCCTCGACGCGATCCTCGGCGACGCCGCCGGGCGGGACGTGCAGCGCATCGACCCGCCGGTGCGCGACGCGCTGCGGCTCGGGGCGTACCAGCTCCTGCACACGCGGGTGCCGGCGCACGCCGCCGTCTCCTCGACCGTCGACCTGGTCAAGTCGGTGGGTGTCGGCGCGACGGGCTTCGCCAACGCGGTGCTGCGCGAGGTGGCCGGCCGTGACGCCGACGCCTGGGTGGCCAAGCTGGCCCCGTCGGCGGAGAGCGACCCGATCGGGCACCTGGCCCTGGCGTACAGCCATCCGCAGTGGATCGTGCGGGCCTTCGCCGAGGCGCTCGGCGGCGACCTCGGCGAGACCACCCGGCTGCTCATCGAGGACAACGAGCGCCCGCCGGTGCACCTGTGCGCCCGGCCGGGGCTGGCCGATCCGGCGGACCTGGCCGACGAGGCCGGCGGGGCGCCGGGGGCCTTCTCCCCGTACGCGGTCTATCTCTCCGGTGGGGCGCCCGGCGACCTGCCGGCGCTCGCGCAGGGGCGCGCCCACGTGCAGGACGAGGGTTCCCAGCTGGTGGCCAACGCCCTGGCGGTGGCCCCGCTCGACGGCCCGGACGGGCGCTGGCTGGACCTGTGCGCCGGACCGGGTGGCAAGTCCGGCCTGCTCGGCGCCCTCGCCGCCCAGCGGGACGCGCGGCTGACCGCGGTCGAGGTCTCGGAGCACCGGGCCCGGCTGGTCGAGCAGGCCACCCGGGGCCTGCCCGTGAGCGTGCTGAACATTGACGGCCGCACCGTCGGCGCGGACCCGAAGCTGCCGGAGGCGCACTTCGACCGGGTGCTCGTCGACGCGCCCTGCACGGGGCTGGGGTCGCTGCGCCGTCGCCCGGAGTCGCGCTGGCGGCGTCAGCCCTCGGATCTGCCGCCGCTGACCCGGTTGCAGCGTGAGCTGCTGGCCGCGGCGCTGCGCGCCGTCCGGCCGGGCGGGCTGGTCGCCTACGTGACGTGCTCCCCGCACACCGTGGAGACGCACGTGACGGTGACCGAGGCGGCCCGCCGCTCCGGGGTGCCGGTCGACTTCGTCGACGCCCGGCCGCTGCTGCCGGCGGGCATGCCCGGCCTCGGCGACGGGCCGACGGTGCAGCTGTGGCCGCACCGGCACGGCACCGACGCGATGTTCCTCGCGATGCTCCGCCGCACCTGAGCGGGGCGCACGGGACAAACCGGTCCGCCCCGGTCGGGGCGGGCCGGCGACGCCCGGGGCCGTCGTGCGGACGTCGCGCCGGCGGCCGGGATCGCCGTCCCTCCACTGTCTCCCCAAACTGCGCTCCGAGGTGGCATCATGTCGTCACCTATCGAGGAGCGTCCATGAAACGAAGCATCCTGACCGCTGGCCTCGCGCTCGCCGTCGCCGCCGGCGGCGTGGCGACGCTGACCGTCGCGCCGGCGGCGGCGGCCCCGTCCGCAGGCGTGCTCGCGCCCGCCGCGCAGGCACTGGCGGCGCCGGACATCGCGGTGGCCAACGTCCAGGCCCACCTCACGCAGTTCCAGACCATCGCCACCCAGAACGGCGGCAACCGGCGGGCCGGGTCCGCCGGCTACACGGCCTCCGTCGCGTACGTCAAGACGAAGCTCCAGGCCGCCGGTTACACGGTCACCGAGCAGGTCTGCACCGACTGCACGTACCGGTCGAACAACCTGATCGCCGAGTGGCCGGGCGGACCCGCCGACCAGGTCGTCATGTTCGGCTCGCACCTGGACGGCGTCTCCGCCGGCCCGGGCATCAACGACAACGCCACCGGCTCGTCCGCGCTGCTGGAGAACGCGCTGGTGCTGGCCCGGCAGAACCCGACGATGACCAAGCGGGTCCGGTTCGCCTGGTGGACCGACGAGGAGCAGGGCCTCAACGGCTCGGACTTCTACGTCCGCTCGCTGAGCGCCACCCAGCGGGGCTACATCAAGGGCTACTACAACTTCGACATGATCGGCTCCACCAACGGCGGCTACTTCATCAACCGGATCACCTCCGCCACGGCCGCCCCGCTGAAGGCGTACTGGGACTCGCTGAACATCCAGCCCGAGGAGAACGTCGAGGGCCAGGGACGCTCCGACGACTACCCGTTCGCGCAGGCCGGCATCCAGACCTCCGGGTACGCCGCGGGCGCCAGCGCCCGGAAGACCTCGGCGCAGGCCACCAAGTGGGGCGGCACGTCCGGCTCGGCGTACGACCCGTGCTACCACCGGTCCTGCGACACCACCTCGAACGTCAGCGCCACGGTGCTCAACCGCAGCGCCGACGGGATCGCCTACGCCATCTGGCAGCTCGCCGTGGGCTCGGCGACCAACGACTTCTCCGTCGCGGTGAGCCCGACGTCGGGCTCGGTGCAGCGGGGCGCGTCGACCACGGCGACGGTCTCCACGGCCACCACCGCCGGCACGGCCCAGACGGTGGGCCTGTCGGCGACCGGCCTGCCGGCGGGCGTCACCGCCTCGTTCAGCCCGTCGTCGGTCACCTCCGGCGGCTCCGCGACCCTGACCCTCAGCGCGTCGGCCTCGGCCGCGCTGGGCACCTACACCGTCACGGTCACCGGCGCGGGCTCCGGCGCCACGCGCTCGGCCAGCTACACGCTGACCGTCGGCGGCAGCGGCGGGTGCTCCGGTGGGCAGCTCATCGGCAACGGCGGGTTCGAGAGCGGCTCGTCGCCGTGGACGGCGTCGTCCGGCGTGATCACCAACGACACCCGCCAGCCGGCGCGGACGGGCTCGTACAAGGCGTGGCTGCTGGGCTACGGCTCGACGCGGACCGAGACGCTGTCGCAGTCGGTGACGATCCCGGCGGGCTGTGCGAGCTACACGCTGTCGTTCTGGCTGCACGTCGACACGGCGGAGACGACGACGAGCACCGCGTACGACCGGTTGGTGGTGCAGGCGGGCTCGACGACGCTGGCGACGTACTCGAACCTGAACGCGGCGGCGGGCTACACGCAGCGGTCGTTCAACGTGGCCGGGTTCGCGGGCCAGACGGTGACGCTGAAGTTCACCGGCACGGAGGACGCCTCGTTGCAGACCAGCTTCGTCGTCGACGACGTGACGCTCCAGGCCAGCTGACACACCACAGGGTCGGGGCGGTCGGCCACGCTGACCGCCCCGCTCAGGTGACCGGCAGGCCCTTCGTGCCGGCGCCCTTCACCGACCGGGTGAGGTTGCGGTCGCTGACCCACAGGAAGCACTGCACGCCCCGGTTGCCGTTGCGCCACTCCCGCTCGAACGGGTGGTAGTAGATCGAGCCGGCCCGGTACTGCAGGTCGCCGTTGTCCGGCACCCTCGCGTACTTCGCGATCAGCGTCCGGCACGCCCGGTGCACCTTCCGGGTGTCCCGGCCGAAGTCGTCGTAGCTGGTGTCGGGGGCCTGCCACACCCCGACGAACTCGGCGCGGTGCTTGCTGGTGCAGGCGACCGGCACCATCTCCCGCACCTCGTCGGCCCGCGTCCTCGGGTTGAAGCAGCGGTGGGCGAGCGGGGCGGCGCCGGTCAGCGCGCCCTTCAGGCTGCCCGTGCGGGCCTTCGCGCCGGCCTCGTCGAGGCTGGTCTGCTCGCTCAGGTCGCAGCGGAACCAGCGGGCGCCGCCGCCCCACGCCTGCGGCGACGGCAGCACCACGCTCAGCCCGAGCCGACCCGAGCGCCAGTCGCCGCCGACCACCCGGTTGACCTTCGCGTCGCACTCGGCGCGGGCGGCGCGCATGCCGGCCGAGCCGGCCGGCGGGGGCGTGACCCGGTCGGCTCCCGCCCCGGTCAGCGTGCCGACGTGCACGGTCTCCGTGCGGTGCGACACGGCGCAGTCGACGGGGTGGTAGGCGGTGAGGTAGCCGACGTCCTGCACACCGGCGTGGCAGACCCCGGCGGCGGGCACGAACGCCTGCGGCGCGGCGGGCGCCGGCCAGTCGTCGGTCAGGTCACGGTCGGTGCCGGCCGGGGTGCCGCAACCGGCGAGCGCCAGGGCCGCCACCGCGCCCACCGTGGCCGCCGTCCACCACCGTCGCATCCCGACCTCCCGCCGTTCGTGGGCCGCACCCTGGCGGCGGCCAGCGCGACGGTCCCGCCGGCGCGGAGGCGGCCGGACACGCCACGGTGCGGCAGCATACGGCACCCCCGCTCAGCTCGCGGGCAACCCTTGCGGGCCGGCGCCCCGCATGGAGCGGGTCAGCTTCCGGTCGTCGCTCCACAGGAAACACCGCACGCCCCGGTCGCCCTCCTGCCACTCCCGCTGCGACGGGGGATAGAAGATCGAGCCCGCCCGGTACGGCAGGTCGCTGTTGACGGGCACCTCGGCGAAGGCGGCGATGAGCGCCATGCAGCGCGTGTGCGCCTGCTGGTGGGACCGGCCGAACTCGGCCCAGGTCATGTCCCGCTCCAGGTAGACGCCGACGAACTCGGCGCGGTGCGGCTCGGTGCACAGCACCGGGGCCATGTAGTTCAGGTTGTCGCCGATCAGCTTGGGGTCGAAGCAGCGGTGCAGCAGCGGGGAGTCGCCGATCATCGCGCCCCGCAGGCTGCCCGTGCGGTTCACCGGCCGGGTGTTGTCGATGCTGCCGGTCTCGCTCAGGTCGCAGCGGAACCAGCGGGCGCCCGCGCGCCACGCGGGGGCGGAGGGCAGCGCGACGGTGAGGGCGATGCGGGCGGCGTGCCAGTCGCCGCCGAGCACCTCGCGGGCGCGCTGGTCGCACTCGGCGCGGGCGGGCCGCAGGGTCGCGGATCCCGGTTCGGGTCGGTCGCCGTCGGCGGTCGGCCCGGCGAACCTGCCCACGTGCACGGTCTCGGCCAGGTGGTTGCGGGAGCAGTCCACCGCCTCGTAGGTGCGGGCCTGCACGACGGCGGTGATCCGGGGCAGGCAGGCGTCGGTGGCCGGCACGAACAGCTGCGGCGCCCGCAGGGCCGGCCAGTCGTCGGTGAGGTCGCCGTCGGAGCCGCCCGGTCGTACGCAGCCGGACAGCAGGACCGTCAGCGTGCCGGCCAGCGCCAGCGCCGCGAGCCACCGTCGCATCGTCCGCCCTTTCCGGGAGCTGACGCGTCGACCGCCGCCGGGCATCGCGCGGGCGTGCGGCTCACGTCACCGTCCCTGATGGAGTCTCGCCGCGTTTCCGTCGTCCGGCCAGTCACGGATGGCCCTTCGTCCGGTTTCGCCGAGCCGGGAGGACCAATTCTGCACCACTGGTCACCGCCGGGTCACCGGGTGTCCCGTTGGTGGCGTGCTGCGGGCGGCCGTCGGCCACGTTCGTACACTGGCCCGGTGACCGTACCGCCGCCGATCGTCGCGCCCAGCATCCTCGCCGCCGATTTCGCCCGCCTCGCCGAGGAGGTCCGCGCCGTCGAGAACGCCGCGGACTGGCTGCACGTGGATGTCATGGACAACCACTTCGTGCCCAACCTGACCATCGGGCTGCCCGTGGTGCAGAGCCTGCGGGCCGCCACCGAGCTGCCCTTCGACGTGCACCTGATGATCGAGGACCCGCGCCGCTGGGCGCCCGGCTACGCCGACGCCGGGGCGTACAACGTCACCTTCCACGCCGAGGCGTGCGACGACCCGGTGGCCCTGGCCAAGGACCTGCGCTCGGCGGGGGCCAAGGCCGGGCTGGCGATCGACCGGGACACCCCGATCGAGCCGTACCTGGAGCTGTTGCCGAGCTTCGACACGCTGCTGATCATGACCATCAAGGCCGGCTTCGGCGGGCAGCGGTTCATCCCGCAGCTGCTCGACAAGGTGCGTACGGCCCGCCGGCACGTCGACGCCGGCCACCTCGAACTGCGCATCGAGGTCGACGGCGGCATCGCCGCCGACACCATCGCCCAGGCGGCCGAGGCGGGGGCCGACGCGTTCGTCGCCGGCACCGCCGTCTACGGCGCCGACGACCCCGCCGAGGCCATCCGGAAGCTGCGGGCACTCGCGGAACACGCCGCCCCCGGGGCCTGACGTGGAACCGGCCGGCGACCGTCCGGACGTCATCCTCGTCGTCGACGACGACGAGGACATCGCGCGTTTCGTCGCGTTCAACCTCCGGCTGCACGGCTTCGAGGTGATCCACGCCAGCGACGGGCAGGAGGCGCTCGAGGTGATCGAGCGCCAGCGACCCGACCTGGCGGTGGTCGACCTGATGATGCCGCGCATCGACGGGTTGGAACTGACCCGGCGGCTGCGCGCCGACCCGATGACCTCGGCCCTGCCGGTGATCATGCTGACCGCCAAGGGCATGACGGTGGACAAGGTGCACGGGCTCAGCGCCGGTGCCGACGACTACCTGGTCAAGCCCTTCGACACCGCCGAACTGGTCGCCCGGGTCAGCTCCACGCTGCGCCGCAACAAGGAGTTCCGCGAGGTCTCGCCGCTGACCGGGCTGCCCGGCAACAGCCGGATCCGCCGGGAGATCTCCGACCGCGTCCGCAGCGGGGTCGACTACGCCGTCGGCTACATCGACATCGACCGGTTCAAGAGCGTCAACGACCGGTACGGCTTCGTCCGCGGCGACGACTTCATCTCGGCCCTGGCCCGCAGCCTGCACCGGGCGGTGGTCTCGGTCGGGCTGCCGCCGGCCTTCCTGGGGCACGTCGGCGGGGACGACTTCGTCATCGTCTGCGCCCCGGAGCAGGTCCGCCCGCTCACCTCCCGGGTCTCCGCCGACTTCGAGAAGGCCGCCGACTCGCTCTACGACCCGGTCGACGCCGCGCGCGGCTACGTGGAGCTGAAGGACCGCCGGGGCAACATCCGGCGGGCCGCCCTGGTCACCCTGTCGATCGGCGTGTCCCTCTCCGACTCCGGCAAGCGGTTCACCGACCCGCTGGAGGCGATCGCGGTCGCCTCGGAGATGAAGACGGTGGCCAAGAGCCAACCCGGCTCGTACGTGGCGGTGGACCGCCGGCGCGGGGTTACCTGATTCGTGCGCTGTTGCTGTGAAGTACCACGCCCGGGTGGCACGACCCCCCGTCCGGCGTGTAACACTTCCCGTGTACCCACCACGCGCTGGCGGGACTCGGTGTAATTCCGAACCGGCGGTGATCCACGGTGTGACCGTGGTAAGCCCGCGACCCGGTCGGCCTCGTGCCGCCCGGTGGACCTGGTGAGAATCCGGGGCCGACGGTTGGGAGCGGGAAACCCCGCCCCCAGACAGTCCGGATGGGAGACAGCGCGCGGGACGGACGGGCCCTGCCCGGCCGCTGAGTTCAGCGTGCCGTGCGCGCCCCCCGGGGCGGCCCCGCCGTACCCGGATCTCCGCCGCCGCACGCTCGCGGCCCCATGCCGTTGCCTCCCGTGTCCGCCCGCGCGTCGACCGGCGAGTGAGAGGGCAGGGCATGGCCGGCGTCTCCGTAGACGAGGCGATGCGTCGCGCGGTGGAACTCGCCGCGCGCGGTCTCGGCACGACCAGCCCCAACCCGGTGGTCGGCTGCGTGCTGCTCGACGCCGACGGGCAGGTGGTCGGCGAGGGATTCCACGCCTACGCCGGCGGGCCGCACGCCGAGATCGTCGCGCTCGCCCAGGCGGGGGAGCGGGCCCGTGGCGGCACCGCCGTGGTCACCCTGGAACCCTGCGACCACACCGGCCGCACCGGCCCCTGCAGCACCGCGCTGGTGCGCGCCGGAGTCGCCCGGGTCGTCATCGCCGTGCCCGACCCCAACCCGCTCGCCACCGGGGGCGCCGCCACGTTGCGCGCCGCCGGGATCCAGGTCGACACGGGGGTACGCGAGGCCGAGGCCGAGGCCGGCAACATCGCCTGGCTGACCTCGATGCGCCGGGGCTGGCCGTACGTGATCTGGAAGTTCGCCGCGACGGTGGACGGCCGGTCGGCGGCGGCCGACGGCACCAGCATGTGGATCACCTCCGAGGCCGCCCGGATGGACGTGCACGCACTACGCGGCACCGTCGACGCGGTGCTCGCCGGGGTCGGCACGGTGCTCGCCGACGACCCCCGGCTCACCGCCCGCAACCTGCGCGACGGCACGCTGGCCATCCGGCAGCCGCTGCGGGTCGTGGTGGACACCGAGGGTCGTACGCCAGCCGACGCCCGCGTCCGCGACGGCGCGGCGCGCACGTGGATCGCCACCGCGGCGGAGGTCGGCACCGGGCCCGACGGCCGGGTCGACCTGCCGGCGCTGCTCGCCGCGCTGCACGGGCGGGGAATCCGCGCCGTGCTGCTGGAGGGCGGCCCGAAGCTGGCCGGCGCCTTCCTGGCCGCCGGCCTGGTCGACAAGATCGTCGGCTACGTCGCGCCCCGGCTGCTCGGCGCCGGCCCGACCGCCCTGGTCGACGCGGGTGTGAACACCATCGCCGAGGCCATCGACCTGGAGTTCGTCGACGTCACGCAGGTCGGACCCGACCTGCGGATCACCGCGCTGCCCCGAAAGAGGGAGGGCTGACATGTTCACCGGCATCGTCGAGGAGTTGGGTGAGGTCGTCCGGATCACCGAGACGGCGGGTGACTCGGCGCTGGTCGCGGTCCGCGGCCCGCTGGTCACCTCCGACGCCCGGCACGGCGACTCGATCGCGGTCAACGGCGTCTGCCTGACCGTGGTCGACGTCACCGACGGGACGTTCACCGCGGACGTGATGGGGGAGACGCTGCGCCGCTCCGCGCTGGGCGCGCTGCGCGCCGGCGACCCGGTCAACCTGGAGCGGGCCGCCGCGCTGGGCAGCCGCCTCGGCGGGCACCTCGTGCAGGGGCACGTCGACGGCGTCGGCGAGGTGATCGCCCGCGAGCCGGCCGCGCAGTGGGAGACGGTCCGGTTCCGGCTGCCCGCCGCCCTGGCCCGGTACGTGGTGGAGAAGGGCTCGATCACGGTCGACGGCGTCTCGCTGACCGTCGCCGACGTCGGCCCGGACTGGTTCGCGGTCGGCCTGATCCCGACCACGCTGAAGCTGACCACCCTCGGCGCCCGGGGCGTCGGCGACCCGGTCAACCTCGAGGTGGACGTGCTCGCCAAGTACGTCGAGCGGCTGCTCGGCGCCCGGCTGGCCGGTCCCGCCCTGCCGGACGCCGGCCCGCCCGGCGGGCCGCCGGTCACCGGCCTGCCGGATGCTGCGCCGGGCGAGGCGGCCTGATGGGCCCGCTCGGGTGGCTGCTCGACGCGCAGGTCGACATCGCCGGGTCGCCGGTGCTGGTCCGGGAGATCGTCGGCAACGGGTTCGGGCTGGCCTCGGCGGTGTTCGGCCTGCGCCGGCTGGTCTGGGCCTGGCCCGTCGGCATGATCGGCAACGCGCTGCTGTTCACCGTCTTCCTGGGCGGCGTCTTCGCCACCCCGCAGGCGCACGACCTCTACGGGCAGGCGGGCCGGCAGGTCTTCTTCTTCTCGGTCAGCGTCTACGGCTGGTGGCGCTGGTCGCGCAACCGCCGCCAGGGCGGCGACGGCGACGGTGCCGCGGTGGCGCCCCGCTGGGCCACCGGCCGGGAACGGCTCGGCCTGCTGCTCGCGGCCGGGATCGGCACCGCCGCGGCGTACCCGCTGCTCGCCGCACTCGGCTCCTGGGGGCCGCTGCCGGACGCCTGGATCCTCACCGGCAGCCTGCTCGCCACCTACGGCATGGCCCGCGGCTGGGTGGACTTCTGGCTCATCTGGATCGCCGTCGACGCGGTCGGCGTGCCGCTGCTGCTGCGCGGCGGGTTCTACCCATCGGCCGCCATGTACCTCGTCTACGGCGCCTTCTGCGCCTGGGGCCTGGTCGCCTGGTGGCGCACCTCGCGGGCCGCCCGCCCGGCGCCCGCCCCGATCCCGTCGACCTACTCGGAGGCCGTGGCATGAGCGAGCGAACCATCAGGCGTGGTGCGGTGGCGCCTCAGGGCGGCACGCGGCGCAGCGGGGTGTCGGCATGAGCACCTTCGCGAGCATCGAGCAGGCGGTGGCGGACATCGCCGCCGGTCGGCCCGTCGTCGTGGTCGACGACGCCGACCGGGAGAACGAGGGCGACCTGATCTTCGCCGCCGAGCTGGCGACGCCGGAGCTGCTCGCCTTCATGGTGCGCCACACGTCCGGCTACATCTGCGCCCCGCTGACCGAGAGCGAGTGCGACCGGCTGGACCTGCCGCCGCAGCACCACACCAACCAGGACCGGCGCGGCACCGCCTACACGGTGACCGTGGACGCCCGGGAGGGCGTCAGCACCGGCATCTCCGCCGCCGACCGGGCGCACACGATCCGGCTGCTCGCCGACCCCGGCACCGGCCCGGCCGACCTGGCCCGCCCCGGGCACGTGGTGCCGCTGCGGGCCCGCGAGGGCGGCGTGCTGCGCCGGCCCGGCCACACCGAGGCGGCGGTCGACCTGACCCGGCTGGCCGGGCTGCGCCCCGCCGGCGTGCTCTGCGAGCTGGTCAACGACGACGGCACCATGATGCGGGTGCCGGACCTGGAGAAGTTCTGCGCCGAGCACTCCCTGACGCTGGTCACCATCGCCGACCTGGTCGCGTACCGGCGGCGGACCGAGAAGCAGGTCGAGCGGGTCGCCGATGCCCGGATGCCCACCCGGCACGGCGTGTTCCGGGCCCTGGGCTACCGCAGCGAGCACGACTCGGCCGAGCACGTCGCCCTGGTCACGGGCGAGATCGGCGACGGGCGCGACGTGCTGGTGCGGGTGCACTCCGAGTGCCTCACCGGGGACGTGTTCGGCTCGGTGCGCTGCGACTGCGGCCCGCAGCTCGACGCCGCCCTGGACCGGGTCGCCCGGGAGGGGCGGGGCGTGGTGCTCTACGTACGCGGCCACGAGGGGCGCGGCATCGGCCTGCTGCACAAGCTCCAGGCGTACCAGCTCCAGGACCAGGGCCGGGACACGGTCGACGCCAACCTCGACCTGGGCCTGCCGGCCGACGCCCGCGACTACGGCACCGGCGCGCAGATCCTCTACGACATCGGGGTGCGCTCGATGCGGCTGCTCACCAACAACCCGGCCAAGCGCGCCGGGCTGGAGGGCTACGGGCTGGCCGTCACCGGCCGCGAGGGGCTGCCGGTGCGCCCGCACCCGGAGAACGTGCGCTACCTGCGCACCAAGCGGGACCGGATGGGGCACCTGCTGGACGAGCTGGACGAGGTGACCGAGGCCCCGATGGGCCGCCCGGTCCTCGGCGACGAGATCGGAGCGTAGGCATGGCGGGTTTCGGTGAACCGGGCGTGACGGCGGTGGACGCCGCCGGGATGACCGTCGGCGTGGTCGCGGCGCGCTGGCACGGCGAGCTGACCGACCACATGCTCGACCGGGCGGTCGCCGCCGCCGAGGCGTGCGGGGCCCGGGCGGTCACCGCCCGGGTGGCCGGCTCGGTCGAGCTGCCGGTGGTGGCCCAGGCCCTCGCGCGGCGCTGCGACGTGGTGGTCGCGCTCGGCGTGGTGGTCCGCGGCGCCACCGCCCACTTCGACTACGTCTGCCGCTCGGTCACCGACGGGCTGACCCGGGTGGCGCTGGACGAGGGCAAGCCGGTCGCGCACGGCGTCCTGACCGTCGACACCCTCGCGCAGGCCCGGGACCGGGCCGGGCTGCCCGGCTCGGCGGAGGACAAGGGCTGGTCGGCCACCGTCGCCGCTCTCGACGCCGCCCTGGCCATCCGCGCCCTCGCCAGCAACGGCCAGCGGGTCGGCTTCGGCGGCTGACCCCCGACCGACCGGGACCGCGCCGACGCCGTGCCGCGTTCCCGGTCGGTGAGCGGGGCCTGACCCGGCGCACCGGGGCCGTCGGGGCGGCTGGAAGAATCGCGGCGTGAAGACGTTCGAGGAGTTGTTCGCCGAGCTGCAGGCCAAGGCCGCCGCGGGCACCCCCGGCTCGGGCACGGTCGCCGCGCTCGAGAAGGGCGTGCACTTCATCGGCAAGAAGGTCGTCGAGGAGGCGGCCGAGTCGTGGATGGCCGCCGAGCACGAGGGGCCGGAACGCACCGCCGAGGAGATCTCCCAGCTGCTCTACCAGGTCCAGGTGCTGATGCTGGCCAGCGGACTCGACCTGAAGGACGTCTACCGACATCTGTGAGTGCGCCCCGTCGTTGATCAGTTTCGATCGAAGGAGCACTCCGTCATGCTGCGTGTCGCCATTCCGAACAAGGGCGCCCTGGCCGAGAAGGCCGCCCAGATGCTGCGCGAGGCGGGCTACCGCCAGCGCACCGACCCGAAGGACCTGGTCTGCCGGGACGAGCCCAACGACGTCGAATTCTTCTATCTGCGCCCGAAGGACATCGCCACCTACGTCGGCTCCGGCGACCTCGACGTCGGGATCACCGGCCGGGACCTGCTGATCGACTCCGGCGCGCCGGCCGAGGAGGTCATGGATCTCGACTTCGGCCGGGCCACCTTCCGCTTCGCCGCCCGCCCGGAGGACGTCGACGACGTGCGGGAGCTGGGCGGGCACCGGATCGCCACCGCGTACCCGGGGCTCGTGGAGCGGCACCTCGCGGAGCTGGGCGTCAAGGCCGAGGTGACCCGCCTCGACGGCGCGGTGGAGAACGCCATCCGGCTCGGCGTCGCCGACGTGGTCGCCGACGTGGTCGAGACCGGCACCACGCTGCGCCAGGCCGGCCTCGTGGTCTTCGGCGAGCCGCTGCTGCGCTCGTCGGCGGTGCTGGTCCGCCGCGCCGACGTCGAGGCCCACCCGCAGGCCGCGCAGCTGCTGCGCCGGCTGCACGGGGTGCTGGTCGCCCGCCGCTACGTGATGCTCGCCTACGACGTGCCGGCCGGCCTGCTCGACCGGGCCAGCTCGCTGACCCCGGGCATCGAGTCGCCGACCGTCTCCCCGCTGCACCGCGAGGGCTGGGTGGCGGTGCAGGCGATGGTGCTCCGCGACGACGTGCACCGGATCATGGACGAGCTGTACGAGCTCGGGGCCCGCGCGATCCTGGTCACCAACATCCACGCCTGCCGGCTGTGAGCCGTTTGCCCACGGCGGCGGGGGCCCCGGCGCCGTCCCCGGTGTCGCGGGCCCTGCCGCCGTGGGTGGCGCTGACCCTGGTCACCCTCGCCGGCGTCGCCTCGGCGGCCCAGGGCGCGGCCAACGCCGAGCTGGGCGAGCGGGCCGGCAACGCGACCTTGGGCGCGGTGGTCAACAACCTCGGCGGGGCGCTGCTGGTCGGCCTCGGGGTCCTGGCGCTGCCCTCGGCGCGCACCGGCCTGGCCGCGCTGCGCCGGGCCCGATTGCCCTGGTGGACGTACCTGGGCGGGCTCGGCGGCGCGGGCATCGTGCTGGCCGGCGCGTACATCGTCCCGGTGCTCGGGGTGGCGCTCTTCACCATCGCCCAGGTCGCCGGCGGCAGCCTCGGCGGGCTGGCCGTCGACCGGGCCGGGCTGGCGCCGGTGGGGCGGCTGGCGCTCACCCCGCCCCGGGTGGCCGGTGCGCTGCTCGGCGTGACCGCCGTGACGCTGGCCCAGCTCGGCCAGCCCGTCGGCGACCTCGCCCTCGGCCTGGTCCTGCTCGCCGTGGCCGGCGGGCTCGGTGTCGCGCTCCAGTCCGCGCTGAACGCGCGGGTCTCCGCCGCCAGTTCGGCCGCCGCCGGGATGGTGGTCAACTTCGCCACGGCCACGCCCGTCGTGCTGCTGGTCGCGGCGCTGGCCGGCGCCCTCACCGGGCCGGGCCCGACCTGGCCGGACGACTGGTACCTCTACACCGGCGGCCTGCTCGGCGTCGTCATCGTGGCGGCCCTGCTGGTCGGCGTCCCGGCGGTCGGTGTGCTGCGCACCGGGCTCGCCCTGGTCGCCGGCCAGCTGGGCGGCGCCCTGCTGCTGGACGCGCTGCTGCCGGGCGCCCCCGGCCTGCGGCTGCCGGTGCTTGCCGGCGCGCTGCTCACCCTGGCGGCCGCCCTGGTCGCCGGCCGAGGGGGCGGCCGGCGGGGTCCGCGCGACGCCGTGCCGCCGACCGCCGCCGGTCCGGGGGCGCCCGCCGCGACCGCCGGATCAGCGACGCCGGGGTAGGCGCCGACGATCCGGCGGTACGCGGGACCGGGCCCGTCGGTCAGTTCGTCCGCTCGGAGAGCCCGTGCCGTCGCTCGTACGTCCGGATCGCCGCGTCCCACGCCTCGGTGTACTCCGACGGCCCCATGCCGAGGTCGCCGTGCCCCCGCACGGCCTCCCGCAGCAGCTCCACCAGGTCCGGCACCGTCCCCCGGCGCTCCTCCACGTACCGGCGGAAGACCTCCGCGAACTGTTCACCTGTCAGCCGGGCCGCGTGCGCGGTGACCGGATCGTCCTCCAGGCTCTGCAGCACGGCGCACCACCGGCGGGTCAGCTCGTCGGCCTGCTGGGCCCTGATCTTCTGCAGCTCGTGGTCGCACTCGAGCTTGATCCGCTGCTCCCAGTACGGCCGCAGCCGCTCCCGCACCCGCTCGTCCGGGCTGACCCGCACCTGCACCCAGAAGTAGGGCTGGGCACCCTCGCGGGGCCAGCGCTGACCGGCCAGCCGGTCGTTGAGCGCCCGCTCCAGGTCGTGCGAGCGGTGCGGCTCGTACTGGCGGGCCAGATCCACCGCCCGCTCGCGGACGATGCCACCCGCCCAGGCGAGATACCGCTCGGCCCGCAGCCGCAGCGCCTCGTAGGGCATGTTCTGCGCGGTCCAGTTGTAGACGGCGTGCAGCCGGAAGTCGAAGGCGTCGCCCCTGGCCGGGACCAGGATCGGCTGCGGCACGTCGTGGCGGAACGTCACCGTGTCGGGGACCGGGGGCGCCGGTGGCCCGGCGGGAGGGACCGGTTCGACCGGCGGGAAGATGGCGTGCCACCAGCGGCGGCGCTCCGGCTGGGGCGGTACGAACGCTGCCGTGGGGGGTGGCCCGGTGGGGTGAGTCGTCATGACAGGTCCTCGTCGATGAGTGCGTGTACGGCGTCGAGCAGTTCGTTGCGCGGCATGATGGGCCGCCAGACGTGGCGGACCTGGTGGTCGAGGCGATGCCGCAGCGGCGGCCGACCGGCGATCACGTGCCGGAGCAGGGCCACGCAGTGGGCGGCGACCTCGGGGTTTCCGTCCGCCCGGTTCAGCCAGAAGCCGAGCGTCCGCCACGAGCGGTAGGCCGTCTGCGGCATGCCCAGCGCCACGGCCCAGAGCGCGGCCACGTCGCCCGGGCTGACGATCCGCCGCCGGACGAGGTCCAGCAGCTCCGGCCAGTGCTCCCTGGGCGGCTCGGCCCAGCGGTCGGCGAGGACACGCAGCGTCCGCGCCGCGTGCAGCCGCACCTCCGGGTCGTCGGACGTCCAGTCGACCAGCTCCGGCACGAGCGTGGCCGCGTGGCCGTCCCGGTAGACCTCGACCAGGCCCCGAACCACGGAGTTGTTCCGCCGCTGCATGCGGGCCTGCGCCACCAGGCGCAACTGCACGAGAGCGGCGTCGGGCCAGAGGCGGGCCAGTCCGAGGCCGTACGCCCGCGCGACGGTGTCCCGCAGGTGTGCCGCCGGTCCGGCGGCCCACTGGTCGAGTTCGGTCCGTACGCGCTGGCGCAGGCCGGGTTGCATCGCCATCGCGACCAGCACGATGGCGGCGGCCTGCCGGACGCCCGCCCGCCGTTCCCGGGCCAGGTCGCCGACCGTCTCCAGGGCTGCCCGCACGTCCCGCCCTGCCGACCAGCCGATGGCGCCCGCGGCGGCCTGCCGGATCCCCGGCACGTCGGAGCGGACCAGGTCCGCGAGCCAGCCGAGCAGCTGCCCGGGCAGCCACCAGTCAGTCCAGGCGACCTCGAGCAGCGTCGAACGGAGCTGCTCGCTGCCGGCGCCGAACTCGATCCGCCGGCCCCCCGCGGCGCGTTCGTCGCCGACCACGACGACGGCCTGGCGCAGCGTCGACCCGAGCAGCGTGTCCAGTTCGGGGCCGCGCAGCCGGGGTCCGACGGAGGTGGTCCCGGTGGGGTCGGTCCCGGCCAACCGTCGGGCCGCCTGGTCGATCTCCGCCACCGGCTGCCCGGCCAGGACGGCGCAGGTCAGCCGGAAGGCGCGGGCCCGGTCGGCCGCCCAGGCGTCGACCCCGTCCGGGCCGTCGGGTCGGCCGGCGTCGAGGATCTGCGTCGCGCGCTCCCGCAGCTGGCGGGGGAGCAGCTGCTCCAACCGCTCGGTCAGGGCGGGCCCGTGCGGGACCGTCCGGGCGATCAGCTCTACGACGGGCACCACCTCGCCCGGCCGCGGCTCGCCGGCGAGGTAGGCCGAGAGCAGCGGATGGGTGACGCACTCGTCGTCGACGTACCGCTCCACGCAGGTGCCGTCGCAGCCGTCCGGGCACCAGCCGACGCACAGCCCGGCCAACTGCTGGCGCAGTCGCGCCCGGAACACCTCCACCGCCGGCGGCACCCGATGCTCCACGAGGTGGCCGGCGAGATCCTGACCGCGCCGGGAGAAGTCCCCGACCAGGATCAGCGTCATGCCGGTCGCCTCGGCCCGGGCCGCGAGCGCCACGAGGGTGAACCCGTCGACGGCGTTCGCCGCGGTGTCCGCGAGCCGGAGCACGTACCCGCGTCCGGCGGGCAACCGTTCGCTCGACCCGAGCAGGTCGGCGGGCTGTTCCGCGCCGAGGACGCAGGCGCGGTCGAGCCCGTGCCGGCGGGCGGTGGCGAGGACGGCGGAGGTGAACCGGCCGCTGGCGGACGGGCCGGACAGGCACACCAGGTGGCGGCGCTTGAGGTGGCGGTCGAGCTGTTGGTCGCTGGACGTCGGCGCGTACCCCTGCGCCAGTTCCCCGACCTCGTTCCCGCTCAGGCTCTCGTACCAGATCCGCCCCGTGCCGTCGGTTCCCGCGGTGGTCACGTTGACGGTGCCGATCGCGACGGCGCCGTGTCCGGTGGCGTTCTGGCCCCGTACCCGTACGTCGCCGAGGCCGATCGTGGCGCCGCCGAGCAGGTCGGCCAGTCCGCGGATGACGTCCGCCGAGTCGAGCGGCTCCTCCGGCTCGTCCGCCTCGCCGCCCTCCGACGACCCGGTCTCCGCCGGGTCCGTCCGCCCGTCCGGTGGGCCCTCATCCGGTCCCGCCGCCGGGTCCTCCGTGGGACGGTCGTACCCGTCGTCACCGGAGGCGTCCCGGGGCCCGTCCGGGTCGTCGTCGCCGACGACGTGCGGGTACGGGAAGTGGGGTGCGGTCACCGTGCCCGGCCCTCCCGTCCGCCACCGAAGGTCAGGTCGCGCCCGACGGAACCGATCGCCGTGGCGCCGTGCCCGATCGCGTTCTGGCCGTCGACCCGGATGTCACCCGTCCGGATGTCGCCCGCGCCCGGCGGCGTCCGGGTCGCGGGGGACTCCGGCGGCTCCCCACCCGGGGCCCCGCCTCCCGGAGCGGGCGGCGTCGCCGTGGAGACGGGTGCCGGGGAAGGCGCACCGGCGCTCTCCGCCGCCGGCAGGGCGGACATGTCCTCGTCCACGACGCAGAACCAGGCGTCCTCCCGGAACCCCTTGTCCGGGTGGGTCACCTCGACCCGCCGGAAGCGCTCGGGGCGCATCTCCTCCGGGTACTCGGTGACGACGTCGCGGTAGATCTCCGCCGACACGACCAGCGCCACCCCGGCGTCGGGAAAGGCCGCCAGGGCCTGCTTCACGGGTGCCGCCTCGCAGAGCCGGCAGACGAGGACGACGGCGTTGCCGGGGAAGCCGTTGGCCCCGTCGAGGTGGACGAGTCCCTGGTGGACGGCGACCCGCAGGCGGATCCGGGCGGCCGGCACCCGGCTGCTGTTGTAGCTGCGCAGCCGCCTGTTCAGCTCCGGTACGAAGCGGCCGATGACGCGGGACTCGGCCACGTCGCGGGGGAGGATCGCCAGCTCGCCGTCGCCGGCCTGCTGCGTCGTCCAGGCGACCCGGTCCAGGCCGACGTCGCCGGCCGCCTCGTGCAGCAGCTCCCGGAAGTGCTTCTGCGCCTCGTACTGCTGGAGGTTGGTGCGCCGGCTGTACCGCTCCATGTCCACGGAGATCAACAGTCGTCGCTCGGGATGTCGCATCGTCGTGCCGCCCTTCGTCGCCCGACCCGCCCCCACAGGCGGGCACCGCAGGGGACATCGAACCGGGACGGGCCCGGCGGAACCCCGTAGAAGTACGGCATCGCCCGGAACTGTCGGTGGGGCGTCATCCCGTCCTGTTCGGGGGTCCGGCACGCGGCGGACCGGTCTCCTGGTCGCATGAGGATCGGGCTGATGGAGCTGCTGCTCGCGGTCGGCTGGCCGCCGGGCGTCCTGCTGGCGTGGGTGATCGTCCAGCTCGCCGTCGCCGCCGCCCTGCGCCTGCGGGCGTCGCGCTACGCGCAGGGCCGGCTACGCTTCGACGGCTGTCGCTGGCCGAGGAGGATGAGAGCGCTGATGCGACGACCAGCCGAACTGTCCGACGTCACCTGGCCGTACGGCACGTTCCTGCAACGGCTCGGCCCTCCGGTTCGTGCCGCCCTGCTGGAGCTGGGGGTGCGCCGGCGGGTCCCGCCCGGACAGATCGTCATCCACGAGGGCGTACGGGAGTCGCACCTGGTGCTGCTCGAGGAGGGGCTGACGAAGGTCACCGCGACCCTTCCGGACGGGCGGGCCGCACTGCTGGCCCTGCGCGTCGGCGGCGACCTCGTCGGCGAGATGTCGGCACTCAACGACCGGCCCCGCTCGGCGAGCGTCACCACCTGCGGGCCGGCGACGTACCGGGTCATCCAGCCCGACCGGTTCAAGATGTTCCTCAAGGAGCACCCGGACGCCGCGCTGGAGTTGGCGGCGATGGTGTCGGACCGGCTGCGCTGGTCCAACCGGCGGCGCATCGACTTCACCTCCTACCCGGTGAAGATCAGGGTCGCCCGGGTCGTCGCCGAGCTCTGCCGCACCCACGGCCGCCAGGTTCGCGACGGCGTGGTCATCGACGTGCGGCTCACCCAGCCCGAGCTCGCCAGCATCTGCGGCGCCGCCGAGACCTCCATCCAGAAGGCCCTGCGTGAACTGCGCACGGAGGGCCTGGTCGACACGGACTACCGCCGGATCACCGTCCGCGATCTGCCCCGGCTGCGGCGGATGGGCGAGCTGGAGGCCGGGGAGGACTGACGGGCGCCGGGCGGGGGCGGAACGTGTGGCGGCGCGGGAACGGCCGGGACCGGGTGGCAGACTGGTGGGGTGAGCGAAATCGAGTCCGTCCACCTGCGCCCGCGCCGCATCCGAGTGGTCTGCTGGGCCTGCGCGGCCGTGCTGTTCGTGGTGTTCAGCCTGCTGGCCACCTCGCTGAGCGGCGCGACGGGCAACGGCTACGGGAGCTTCCAGCGGGGCGACCAGATCGCGATGGTCGGGCTCGGCGTCCTCGGTGCGCTCGCCGTCCTGATCTTCACCCGTCCCCGGGTCGACGCGAACGCGTCGGGGGTGCGCGTGCGCAACCTCGTCGGCTCGTACGAGCTGCCGTGGGAGGTCGTCCGGGGGGTCCGCTTCGACCGGGGCGCGCCCTGGGCCAGCCTGGAGCTGCACGACGACGACCTGCTGCCGATGGTCGCCCTCCAGGCCGCCGACAAGGAGCGGGCCGTCGAGGGGGTCCGCGCCCTGCGCCGGCTGCACCAGGCGCACCAGGCCCGGCTCACCGAGGGCGCCGCCGGCCGCTGACCCGGGCGCCCGGTTGGGAGGGTGTCCGGGCGAGGGTGTAGTGTTACCAAGTCGACCAGGCTGTCTTCGTGTGTGCGCATCGCGCCCATACGTGCAGCCTTGAAAGAGGAGCGCCTGCTCCCACCCGAGTCGCCACCACGGTGGCCGGGTCCGGTCACCGGTTCCGGGCATGTCCCGGCACCGGATGCGCGATCATGTGATCGTGCCGACCGGTCGAGCGGGCCCTGGCATGCGCCGGGGCCTTCTGCTTTCCGGGCCGGCTCCCACCCGGGAGCCGCGAGGGTCGGCCACGTAGAGATTCCGACTCGAGGAGGCCCCATCAGCGTCGAACCACGCGTGAACGAGCAGATCCGGGCACGTGAGGTCCGACTGGTCGGCCCCGAGGGTGAGCAGGTGGGCATCGTCCCGCTGGAGCGCGCCCTTCAGCTGGCCGCGGACGTCGACCTGGACCTGGTCGAGGTTGCGCCGATGGCGCGCCCGCCGGTGTGCAAGCTCATGGACTTCGGCAAGTTCAAGTACGAGAGCGCACTGAAGGCGCGCGAAGCGCGGCGTAACCAGCAGCAGACCGTCATCAAGGAGATGAAGCTCCGCCCGAAGATCGACCCGCACGACTACGAGACCAAGAAGGGTCACGTGGTGCGGTTCCTCAAGGCGGGCGACAAGGTCAAGGTGACGATCATGTTCCGCGGTCGCGAGCAGAGCCGCCCGGAGCTGGGTTACCGGCTCCTGCGCCGGCTCGAGTCGGAGATCTCGGAGCTGGGGTACGTCGAGGCCGCTCCGAAGCAGGACGGTCGAAACATGATCATGGTGCTCGCGCCGCACCGCGCCACCAAGGCCGCCGCGGTCGCCGCCACGGCCACCCGGGGCGGGCCGAGGGAGCGGGACGCCGAGGGCGCCCCGGTCGACGAGCCCGCAGCGGCCGGTGACACCGGCACCGTCGCCGACAACAGCGGCGAGTAACAGGGGAGAGACGTTCCACATGCCGAAGATGAAGAGCCACACGGGAATGGGCAAGCGGGTCAAGGTGACCGGCAAGGGCAAGATCGTTGCCCAGCAGGCCGGCCTCCGGCACAACCTGGAGAAGAAGCCCTCCACCCAGACCCGTCGGCTGACCGGCACCGTGGTGCTGGCCAAGGCCGACGTCAAGCGCATCAAGAAGCTGCTCGGCCGCTGACGCGCGCCACCTTACGTAATTAGGAGTTGAGATGGCACGCGTCAAGCGGGCTGTGAACGCCCAGAAGAAGCGTCGTACCCTGCTGGAGACCGCGAGCGGCTACCGCGGTCAGCGCTCCCGCCTCTACCGCAAGGCCAAGGAGCAGGTGCTGCACTCGATGCAGTACGCCTACCGGGACCGTCGCGACCGCAAGGGCGACTTCCGGCAGCTGTGGATCCAGCGGATCAACGCGGGCGCCCGCGCCAACGGGATGACCTACAACCGCCTGATCCAGGGCCTGCGCCTGGCCGGCATCGAGGTCGACCGCAAGATCCTGGCCGACCTGGCCGTCAACGACGCCGCCGCCTTCGCGGCGATCGTCGAGCTGGCCCGGGCCGCGGTCGCGGCCGAGGGCACCGGCGGCGCGGCGGCCCAGGCCGCCTGATCCCCCCGCACCAGCAGATCGAGGCGTCTCCCATGCAGTCACCATCGCGCGGGAGACGCCTCGACGCCGTCTCCGGCCCCTTCACCCCGCGTACCCCCAGGGTCGTCGCCGCCCGCCGGTTGCAGCGCCGCCGGGACCGCGAGGCCGCCGGCCGCTTCCTGGCCGAGGGGCCGCAGGCGGTCCGCGAGGCCCTGGCTTGCCCGGGGGTGGTCACCGAACTCTTCGGTACGCCCGCAGCCCTGGACCGGCACGCCGACCTGGCTGCCGTCGCGGCCCGTGCCGACGTGCCCGTCTCCGAGGCGACCGACGAGGCGCTCGCCGCGCTGGCCGAGACCGTCGCCCCGCAGGGCCTCGTCGCCGTCTGCCGCCACCTCGACGTGCCGCTGGAGCGGGCCCTGGCCGACGGGCCCCGCCTGGTGGCCGTGCTCGCCGGGATCCGCGACCCGGGCAACGCCGGCACCGTGCTGCGCACCGCCGACGCCGCGGGCGCCGGTGCGGTGGTCTTCGCCGGCGAGGCCGTCGACCCGTACAACGGCAAGTGCGTGCGGGCCTCGGCCGGCAGCCTCTTCCACGTCGACGTGGTCCGCGCGCCCGACCCGGTGGACGTCGTCGCGGCGTTGCGCGCCGCCGGGCTCACCGTGCTCGCCACCACCGGCTACGGCGAGGACGACCTCGACGACCTCGCCGACGACGGGCGGCTCGCCGCCCCCACCGCCTGGCTCTTCGGCGCGGAGGCGCACGGCCTGCCCGAGGCGCTCACCGCCGCCGCCGACGCCCGGGTCCGGGTGCCCCTGCACGGGCGCGCCGAGAGCCTGAACCTGGCTGCGGCCGCCGCCGTCTGCCTGTACGCTTCGGCGAGAGCACAGCGGCGGTCGTGACCCGACCGTCGAGTCAGATCGCAGGGGAGACCGTCCGCCCATGAACGCGCCACGGCGTTCGTTTAGCCAGCCCGCCGGTGTCGGCGGGCGGCGGGCCTGACCTGCTCTCCGCACAACTCCCACCGGCGGGCTGCGGCACAGCCGCGCGTCCGTAGACTCGCTTCGCCGCCCGTGAGGGCTGGCGCCGCCGTGAGGGAGTGCCCGTACGCCATGAGCTACCGCAACGATCCGTACGACCCGAAGCAGGTCGCCCTGCTCGACCCGGCCGCCCTGGCCGAGGCCGTCGCCGCCGCCGAGAAGGCGTTCGCCGAGGCCGGTGACCCGGACGCGCTGACCGCGCTGCGCCCGGCGCACCTCGGCGACCGGTCCCCGGTCGCGCTGGCCCGCCGCGAGATCGGCGCGCTGCCGCCGGCCGCGAAGTCCGACGCCGGCAAGCGGGTCAACGTGGCCCGCCGCGCCATCGACGCCGCGTACGCGCCCCGCCAGGAGGTCCTGGACCGGGAGCAGGCGCAGCGGGTGCTGGTGGAGGAGCGCGTCGACGTGACGCTGCCCCACGACCGGCGGCCCCGGGGCGCCCGGCACCCGATCAGCACCCTGATGGAGCAGGTCAGCGACCTGTTCGTCGGCATGGGCTACGAGGTGGCCGAGGGGCCCGAGGTCGAGCTGGAGTGGACCAACTTCGACGCCCTGAACATCCCCGCCGACCACCCGGCGCGCGGCCTGATGGACACCTTCCACGTCGCGCCGCCGGAGGGCACGGAGGGCTCCGGCCTCGTCCTGCGTACGCACACCTCGCCGGTGCAGGCGCGCACCATGCTGACCCGCAAGCCGCCGATCTACGTGATCGTGCCGGGCCGGGTCTACCGCACGGACGAGCTGGACGCCACCCACGCGCCGGTCTTCCACCAGGTGGAGGGGCTCGTGGTGGACCGGGGCATCACCATGGCGCACCTGCGCGGCACCCTGGACCACTTCGCCCGGGCGATGTTCGGTGAGGGCGCGAAGACCCGCTTCCGGCCGCACTACTTCCCGTTCACCGAGCCGTCGGCCGAGTTCGACGTCTGGTTCCCCGAGCACCGCGACGGCCCGCGCTGGGTCGAGTGGGGCGGTTGCGGCATGGTCAACCCGCGGGTGCTGCGCGCCTGCGGCATCGACCCCGAGGTCTACTCCGGATTCGCGTTCGGCATGGGCATCGACCGGACGGTGATGTTCCGGCACGGGGTCAGCGACATGCGGGACATGGCCGAGGGCGACGTGCGGTTCACCCGCGCGTTCGGGACCGGGGCGTAGGCGATGCGGGTACGAGTCATGGAGACGGTGGTCTGAGTCATGCGAGTTTCTGTCAGTTGGCTGCGGGAGTACGTCGACCTCCCGGCCGACCTGCCCGCCGGCGACCTGGAGCAGGCCCTGGTCGGCCTGGGCATCGAGGTCGAGTCCGTGGTGGACCTGCGGGAGACCGTCACCGGTGCGCTGGTGGTCGGTGAGGTCCGCGAGATCGAGGAGCTGACCGGCTTCAAGAAGCCGATCCGGTTCTGCCGGGTCGACGTCGGCGACGCCAACGGCACCGGCGAGCCGCAGGAGATCGTCTGCGGGGCGCGCAACTTCGCCCCCGGCGACCGGGTCGTGGTGATCCTCCCCGGCGGCGTGCTGCCCGGCGGCTTCGCCATCGGCGCGCGCAAGACGTACGGGCGCAACTCCCACGGCATGATCTGCTCCGCGCGGGAGCTGGGCCTGGGCGACGACCACGACGGCATCGTCGTGCTGCCTGCGGACACCCCGGCCAAGCCGGGCGACGACGCGCGGCCCGTGGTCGGCCTCGACGACGTCGTGGTCGACCTGGAGATCACCCCCGACCGGGGGTACGCGATGAGCGTCCGCGGCCTGGCCCGGGAGCTGTCGCACGCCCTCGGCGTGCCGTTCCGCGACCCGGGCCTGGCGCCCGCGCCCGGCGGCACCGCCGAGCCGGCCTACCCGGTCGAGGTGCGCGACACCGTCGGCTGCGACCGGTTCGCCGCCCGCCTCGTGCGCGGCGTCGACCCGACGGCGCCGACCCCCGACTGGATGCAGCGGCGGCTCACCGTCGCCGGCATCCGCAGCATCTCGCTGCCGGTCGACATCACCAACTACGTGATGCTCGAACTGGGCCAGCCGATGCACGCCTTCGACGCCGACCGGATCGCCGGGCCGCTGGTGGTCCGCCGCGCCGAGGCGGGGGAGAAGCTGACCACCCTGGACGGGGTCACCCGCGCCCTCGCGCCCGAGGACATGGTCATCTGCGATGAGACCGGCCCGATCTCACTGGCCGCCGTGATGGGTGGCGAGACCAGCGAGGTCGTCGCCGGGACGACGAACGTGCTCTTCGAGGCCGCCCACTGGGACCCGGTGATGGTCGGGCGCACCGCCCGCCGGCACAAGCTGTTCAGCGAGGCGGCGAAGCGGTGGGAGCGGGGCGTCGACCCGGCCCTGCCGCTGGTGGCCATCGCGCGGGCGGTCCGGCTGCTCACCGAGCACGCGGGCGGCGCGGCCGGTGACGAGATCCTCGACATCGACCACGTCCGGCCGCGTACCCCGGTCGTCCTGCCGGCCGACCTGCCGAGCCAGCGGATCGGCGTGAACTACCCGCCCGCGCGGGTGGCCGCCCTGCTGGAGCAGGTCGGCTGCACGGTGGCCCGGGGCGCCGACCGGCTGGCCGAGGACCCGGGCGAGGTCGGCGTGGCCGCCGGCACCGGGGGCGCGCTCAGCGTCACCCCGCCGACCTGGCGGCCCGACCTGACCGACCCGGCCGACCTGGTCGAGGAGGTGGTCCGCCTCGACGGGTACGACCGGGTGCCGTCGGTGCTGCCGACCGCGCCGCCCGGCCGCGGCCTGACCTGGCAGCAGCGCCGCCGCCGGGCCGTGGCCCGGTCGCTCGCCGAGCGGGGGTACGTGGAGGTGCTCGCGCACCCGTTCGTCGCCCCCGGGCTGGCCGACCAGCTCGGCCTGCCGGCCGACGACCCGCGCCGGAGCGCGGTGCGACTGGCCAACCCGCTGTCGGAGGAGGAGCCGCTGCTGCGCACCACGCTGCTCGGCCCGCTGCTCGGCATCGCGAAGCGCAACCTCGGCCGGGGCCAGCGCGACCTCGCCCTCTACGAGATCGGCGCGGTGTTCCACCCGCGTCCCGACGCCGGCCGCCCGCCGGCGATGGGCGTGGACCGGCGACCCACCGACGAGGAGTTCGCCGCCGCCGACGCGGTGGTGCCCGACCAGCCCCGGCACGTCGCCGTCGTGCTGACCGGCGACGTGGAGCCGGCCGGCTGGTGGGGCGCGGGCCGCCCGGCCGGCTGGGCGGACGCCGTGGAGGCCGGCCGCGACGTGCTCGCCGCCGCCGACGTCCCGGCGGACCGGATCGAGGTCCGGGCCGCCGAGTACGCCCCCTGGCACCCCGGCCGCTGCGCCGAGCTGCTGGTCGACGGCACGGTGGTCGGGCACGCCGGCGAGCTGCACCCGGCTGTCGTGGCGGCGCTGGAGCTGCCCCGGCGGACCAGCGCCATGGAACTGGACCTGGACGCGCTGCCGGCCGCCCCGGTGGCGTCCGGGCCGGTCGTCTCGGGCTTCCCCCCGGCGCTGATCGACGTGGCGCTGGTGGTGGACGCCTCGGTGCCCGCGGCGCAGGTGCAGCAGGCCCTCGTCGAGGGCGCCGGTGGGCTGCTGGAGCAGGTGCGCCTGTTCGACGTGTACGCCTCGGAGCAGCTCGGTGAGGGGCGCAGGTCGCTGGCGTACAAGCTCACCTTCCGGGCCCCGGACCGGACGCTGACCGTGGAGGAGGCGGTGGCCGCCCGGGACGCGGCGGTCGCCCGCGCCGCGGAGCGCTTCGGCGCCACCCTGCGCGGCGCCTGAGTGACGACGAGGGCTCCTTCCGCCGGCGCGGGAGGAGCCCTCGTCGTTCCCCGGCTCCGCAGGCGGGTGGGAGCGTGATCGGGACCAGTCTCATTCCCATGCAGTCGACTGCATGAACTTGCAGGCAGGTGCCGCCGCTTGCTAGCCTCCTCTGCATAGTCATGCGGAGGTGGGGATGGGTATCCGAGTCGCGGTCGCCGGGGCGAGCGGCTACGCCGGCGGCGAGCTGATCCGCCTGGTCGCCGGGCATCCGGAGTTCGATCTGGTCGCCGCCACCGCGCACAGCCAGGCCGGGCACCGGCTCGACGTCGTACACCCGCAGCTCGCCGGCCTGGACCTGGTCCTCGGCGAGACGGACGCGGCGACGCTGGCCGACGCGGACCTGGTCTTCCTGGCCCTGCCGCACGGACAGTCGGCGGCCCTGGCTGCCCAGCTGCCGCCCGAGGTCCGGGTCGTCGACCTGGGCGCCGACCACCGGCTCGCCGACCCCTACGCCTGGGCCAACTACTACGGCGGCACGCACGCCGGGCCGTGGACCTACGGCCTGCCCGAGCTGCCCGACCAGCGGGAGCTGATCGCCGGCGCCACCCGGGTCGCCAACACCGGCTGCTACGCCGCCGCCATCATCCTGGCCCTCGCCCCGCTGATCGCCGCCGGCGCCGCCTCCCCGGCCGACGTGGTGGTCGTCGCCGCCTCCGGCACCTCCGGCGCCGGCAAGGCGGCCAAGCCGCACCTGCTCGGCAGCGAGGTGATGGGCGACCTGTCGCCCTACCGCGTGGGCACCCACCAGCACGTCCCGGAGATCAAGCAGGCCACCGGCGCGACCGGCCTGTCGTTGACCCCGGTGCTCGCGCCGATGCCCCGGGGCATCCTCGCCACCGTGACGGCGGTGCCGGCCCGGGGCGTCGACCCGCGGGCGGTGCTCGCCGAGGCGTACGCGGACGCGCCCTTCGTGCATGTCCTGCCCGAGGGGGCCTGGCCGCACACCGCCGCCACCCTCGGCTCCAACTCCTGCCACCTGCAGGCCACGGTCGACGTCGACTCCCGCCGGATGATCGTGCTGAGCGCGCTGGACAACCTCGGCAAGGGCGCCGCCGGCCAGGCCGTGCAGAACGCCAACCTGATGTGTGGCCTGCCGGAGACGACGGGCCTGTCCACCTGGGGAGTCGCGCCGTGAGTTCCGTAGCCACGAACGAAGGACTGGTGCAGTGAGCGTCACGACTCCGCGGGGGTTCCGGGCGGCCGGGGTGGCCGCCGGGCTCAAGACCAGTGGCGCGAGCGACGTCGCGCTGGTCGTCAACGACGGCCCGGACGCCGGTGTCGCCGGCGTGTTCACCGCCAACCGGGTCAAGGCCGCGCCGGTGCTCTGGACGCAGCAGGTGGTGCGCGGCGGCGTCGCGCGCGCCGTGGTGCTCAACTCCGGTGGCGCCAACGCCTGCACGGGCCCGGCCGGCTTCCAGGACACCCACGCCACGGCCGAGCACACCGCCGCCGCGCTCACCGCCGCCAGCCCGCGGCTGATGCTGGGCGCCGCCGACGTGGCGGTCTGCTCGACCGGCCTGATCGGCGAGCGGCTGCCGATGGGCAAGCTGCTTCCCGGCGTACGCTCGGCGATCCGCCGGCTGGCGCGCGACGGCGGCCCGGCGGCGGCCGAGGCCATCATGACCACGGACACCCGGCCCAAGACCGCGGTGGCCCGGGGCAGCGGCTGGACGGTCGGCGGCATGGCCAAGGGCGCCGGCATGCTCGCCCCGGCGATGGCCACCATGCTCTGCGTGCTGACCACGGACGCGGTGGCCGGGCCCGAGGCCCTCGACGCCGCCCTGCGGGAGGCGTGCCGGGTCACCTTCGACCGGATCGACTCCGACGGCTGCATGTCGACAAACGACACGGTGCTGCTGCTGGCCAGCGGCGCGAGCGGCATCGCG
Source organism: Micromonospora sp. NPDC007220 (assembly GCF_040634035.1). Taxonomy (NCBI): domain Bacteria; kingdom Bacillati; phylum Actinomycetota; class Actinomycetes; order Micromonosporales; family Micromonosporaceae; genus Micromonospora; species Micromonospora sp. NPDC007220. The sequence continues at coordinate 112,949 of NZ_JBEYEU010000015.1, forward strand.
CCGACCCCGGCCGAGCTGGCGGCGGCGGTCACCGCCGCCGCCCACGACCTGGCACAGCAGCTCATCGCCGACGCCGAGGGCGCCACCAAGCAGATCGCCATCGACGTGGTCGGCGCGGCGAGCGAGGACGACGCGGTCGAGGTGGGGCGCTCGGTGGCGCGCAACAACCTGGTCAAGACCGCGCTGTTCGGCAACGACCCGAACTGGGGCCGGATCCTCGCCGCCGTCGGCACCACCGCCGCCGCGTTCGAGCCCGACGGGGTCGACGTCGCCGTCAACGGCGTCTGGGTGTGCCGCTCCGGCGCCGCCGCCGAGGACCGGTCGAAGGTCGACCTGACCGGCCGGGACGTCACCATCCGCATCGACCTGCACGCCGGCGCCGCCGAGGCCACGATCTGGACCAACGACCTGTCCCATGCGTACGTGCACGAGAACTCGGCCTACTCGACATGAGCCTCTCCACCGACCTCGCCCGCGCCCAGGTCAAGGCGGCCACGCTGATCGAGGCGCTGCCCTGGCTGGCCCGCTTCTCCGGCTCGACCGTCGTGGTCAAGTACGGCGGCAACGCCATGGTCGACCCCGAGCTCCAGCGGGCCTTCGCCGCCGACATGGTCTTCCTGCGTTACGCCGGCCTCCGGCCGGTCGTGGTGCACGGGGGCGGCCCGCAGATCTCCGCCATGCTCGGCCGGCTGGGCATCGCCAGCGAGTTCCGGGGCGGCCTGCGGGTCACCACCCCGGAGGCGATGGACGTGGTCCGGATGGTCCTGGTCGGCCAGGTCGGCCGGGAACTCGTCGGCCTGATCAACGCCCACGGCCCGTTCGCGGTGGGCCTCTCCGGCGAGGACGCCGGACTGTTCACCGCCGTACGGCGGCCCGCGTACGTGGACGGGGAACCGGTCGACGTCGGGCAGGTCGGCGACGTCGAGTCGGTCGACGTCTCAGCGGTCACCGACCTGATCGGCGCCGGTCGCATCCCGGTTATCTCCACCGTGGCGCCCGACGCCGACGGGGTGCTGCACAACCTGAACGCCGACACCGCCGCCGCCGCGCTCGCCGTCGCCCTGGACGCCCGCAAGCTGGTGGTCCTCACCGACGTGCCGGGCCTCTACGCCGACTGGCCCGACACCGACAGCCTGATCAGCGAGATCACCGTCGACGAACTGGCGGCGCTGCTGCCGTCGCTGTCCAGCGGCATGGTCCCGAAGATGGAGGCGTGCCTACGGGCGGTGCGGCAGGGCGTGCCGGCCGCGCACGTCGTGGACGGCCGCGTCGCCCACTCCACGCTGCTGGAGGTCTTCACCTCGGAAGGATTCGGAACCATGGTCGTGAGCGCGAGGAGTGTGGGAGCGGAGCGACCAAGCCCCGCAGTCGCGAACGGAGAGGGTGCCGTGAGCGTGAGGAGTGCGGGAGCGGAGCGACCAAGCCCCGCAGTCGCGAACGGAGAGGGTGCCGTGAGCGTGAGGAGTGCGGGAGCGGAGCGACCAAGCCCCGCAGTCGCGAACGTA
>NZ_JBEYEU010000015.1:114545-133746 GCF_040634035.1 Micromonospora sp. NPDC007220
CGAACGAAGAGGACACCGTCAGCGCGCGGAGCGGGCCTGTCAGCTCCGCCGCCGCCAACCAGGAAGGCACGATCGCCGGATGAGCACGCTCGTCGAGCGCTGGGCACAGTCCATGATGGACAATTACGGCACGCCGCCGCTCGCCCTCGTCGCAGGCTCCGGCGCAGTCGTGGTCGACGACGCCGGCCGGGAGTACGTCGACCTCGTCGGCGGCATCGCGGTCAACGCCCTCGGCCACGCCCACCCGGCCGTGGTGGCCGCCGTGTCGAAGCAGGTCGCCACCCTCGGGCACGTCTCGAACCTCTACATCGCCGAACCGCCGGTGGCCCTCGCCGAGCTGCTGCTGGCCCTGGCCGGGCGGCCGGGACGGGTCTTCTTCGCCAACTCGGGCGCGGAGGCCAACGAGGCGGCGTTCAAGCTCTCCCGGCTGACGGGCCGCTCGCACGTGGTCGCCACCCGGGGCGGCTTCCACGGCCGGACGATGGGCGCGCTCGCCCTCACCGGCCAGCCGGCCAAGGCCGATCCGTTCCGCCCGCTTCCCGGCGAGGTGACCCACGTCGACTATGGCGACGTGGCGTCCCTGGAGGCGGCTGTCACCGACGCCACCGCGATGGTGATCCTGGAGCCGATCCAGGGGGAGAACGGCGTGGTGGTCCCGCCGGCCGGCTACCTGGCCGCTGCACGCCGGATCACCGCCCGGCACGGCGCGCTGCTGGTGCTCGACGAGGTGCAGACCGGTGTCGGGCGTACCGGGCACTGGTTCGCGCACCAGGCCGACGGGATCGAGCCCGATGTGGTGACCCTTGCCAAGGGCCTCGGCGGCGGGCTGCCCATCGGCGCCTGCCTGGCCTTCGGTCGGGCCGCCGAATTGCTGGCCCCCGGCTCGCACGGCACCACCTTCGGCGGCAACCCGGTGAGCTGCGCCGCCGCCCTCGCGGTGGTGTCGACCATCGCCAGCGAGGGGCTGCTCGACCACGTCAAGCGGGTCGGCGAGCGGCTGCGCCGGGGGATCGAGGCGCTGGGCCACCCGCTGGTCGACGGCGTACGCGGCGCGGGCCTGCTGCTCGGCGTGGTGCTCGCCGCGCCCGTCTCGAAGGTGCTCGCCGAGGCGCTGCGCGAGGCCGGCTTCCTGGTCAACCCGGTGCAGCCCGGCGTGGTACGGCTCGCCCCGCCGCTGATCCTCACCGTCGCCCAGGCCGACGCCTTCCTGGCCGCCCTCCCGGCCGCCCTCGACGCGGCGTCCCCGGCCGCCGCCGGCACGGTCCCGGCCCCTGCCTCTGCCTCTGCCCCTGCCCCTGCGGCCTCCGTCCCTGCCGCCGCCTCCGTCCCGGCGGCTGCCGGCGCATCCCCGGCTGCCGCCGCCAGCGCCGCCGACTCTGCACCAGATCTTGGTGAGAAACGGCCCCTCCAGGGGCCGGAACCTACCAAGATCTCGACGCCGCCCACCGCGCCCACCGTGGCGATGTCGAGTACGACGGAGGCGGGGGCGTGATCCGGCACTTCCTGCGGGACGACGACCTGAGCCCCGCCGAGCAGTCGGCCGTGCTCGATCTGGCGGCGCGGATGAAGGCCGACCGGTTCGGTCACCGGCCGCTGGCCGGGCCCCGGTCGGTGGCGGTGCTGTTCGACAAGCAGAGCCTGCGCACCCGGTTCTCGTTCGACGTGGGCATCGCCGAGCTGGGTGGACATCCCCTCGTGGTGGACACCCAGGTCACCCACTTCGGGCGGGGCGAGACGCTGGCCGACGCCGGCCGGGTGCTGTCCCGCTACGTGGCGGCGATCGTGCTGCGTACCCACGGCGACGACCGGATCGCCGAGGTGGCCGACGGCGCCAGCGTGCCGGTGGTCAACGCGCTCACCGACGGCTTCCATCCCTGCCAGCTCCTGGCCGACCTGCTCACCGTCCGCGAGCACTGCGGCGGCACCGCCGGGCGGACGCTGGCGTACGTCGGCGACGCGGCGAACAACCTCGCCCACTCGTACCTGCTCGCCGGAGCGACCGCCGGCATGCACGTCCGGGTCGCCGGGCCGGCGGGCTTCGGCCCCGACCCGGAGGTGGTCGCCCGGGCCGCGAAGATCGCCGCCGGCACCGGGGGTTCGGTGCAGGCGCTGACCGATGCGGTGGCGGCGGTGGCCGGCGCCGACGTGGTCGCCACGGACACCTGGACCTCGATGGGGCAGGAGGACGACGGGCTGGACCGGATCACCCCGTTCCTGCCGTACCAGGTCAACGCCGCGCTGCTCGGGCACGCCGCGCCCGACGCCGTCGTGCTGCACTGCCTGCCCGCGCACCGGGGCGAGGAAATCACCGACGAGGTGCTCGACGGCCCGCAGAGCGTCGTGTTCGACCAGGCGGAGAATCGGCTGCACGCCCAGAAGGCGCTGCTGACGTTCCTCCTCGGGGCCGCGCCCGCCGCCCCGGACGCGGCGGCGCCGGGCGTCGCCGTGACCAGGGAGACACCATGACCGCCCCGCTGACCCGTGCCGCCCGGCACGCCCGCATCGTCGAGTTGATCCGCGAGAAGGCGATCCACTCGCAGACCGAGCTGGCCGACCTGCTCTCCGGCGACGGCATCCAGGTCACCCAGGCCACCCTCTCCCGGGACCTCAAGGAGTTGGGCGCGGTCACCGCGCGCGGCGGCGACGGGCGGGCCGTCTACCTCATCCCGGAGGACGGCCACCGGCCGCTGCGTGACGCCGAGGCGGCACCGGCCCGGCTGGTCCGGCTGCTGCGCGAGCTGCTCAACGGGGTCGACGCCAGCGGCAACATCGCCGTACTGCGCACCCCGCCGGGCGCAGCCCACTACCTTGCCAGCGCGTTGGACCGGGCGGGCCTGCCCGAGATCGTCGGCACCATCGCCGGCGACGACACCATCCTCGTCGTGGCCCGCGAGGCCGTCGGCGGGGCCGCACTCGGCGACAAGCTCGCCGGCTGGGCCCGCCGCGAAGAGAACGTCGAAGGGAACACCACACCATGACCGAGCGGGTTGTGCTCGCCTACTCCGGAGGGCTCGACACCTCCGTCGCCATCCCGTACCTGGCCGAGGAGACCGGCGCCGAGGTGATCGCCGTGGCGGTGGACGTCGGGCAGGGCGGCGAGGACCTCGACGCCATCCGGCAGCGCGCCCTGGACTGCGGCGCCGTGGAGTCGGAGGTGGTCGACGCGCGCGACGAGTTCGCCGCCGGGTACTGCCTGCCGGCCATCCGCGCGAACGCGCTCTACATGGACCGCTACCCGTTGGTCTCCGCGCTGTCCCGGCCGCTGATCGTCAAGCACCTGGTGGCCGCGGCCCGCAAGCACGGCGGCACCATCGTGTCGCACGGCTGCACCGGCAAGGGCAACGACCAGGTCCGTTTCGAGGTCGGCCTCGGCGCGCTCGCCCCCGACCTGAGGATCGTCGCGCCGGCCCGGGACTTCGCCTGGACCCGGGACAAGGCGATCGCCTTCGCCGAGGAGAAGGGGCTGCCGATCGACGTGTCGGCGAAGTCCCCGTACTCCGTCGACCAGAACCTGTGGGGCCGCGCCGTCGAGACGGGCTTCCTGGAGGACATCTGGAACGCGCCAGTCGAGGACCTCTACTCGTACACCTGCGACCCGGCGCAGGAACGCGACGCCGACGAGGTCGTGATCACCTTCGACGCCGGCGTGCCGGTGGCGATCGACGGCGAGACCGTCACCCCGTACCAGGCGATCCGGGAGCTCAACCGGCGCGCGGGCGCCCAGGGCGTCGGCCGGCTCGACATGGTCGAGGACCGCCTCGTCGGCATCAAGAGCCGCGAGGTGTACGAGGCGCCGGGCGCGATCGCGCTGATCACGGCCCACCAGGAGCTGGAGGCGGTGACCGTGGAGCGGGACCTGGCCCGGTTCAAGCGCGGCGTCGACCAGCGCTGGGGGGAGTTGGTCTACGACGGCCTGTGGTTCTCGCCGCTGAAGCGCGCGCTGGACGCGTTCATCGACGACGCGCAGCGGCACGTGACCGGCGAGGTACGGCTGACCCTGCACGGCGGCCGGGCCACCGTCACCGGACGCCGCTCCGAGGCCAGCCTCTACGACTTCGGCATGGCCACCTACGACACCGGCGACACCTTCGACCAGTCCCTGGCGAAGGGCTTCGTGCGGCTCTGGGGCCTGCCGAGCGAGATGGCCGCCGCACGGGACGCCCGGTTGGGCGGCTGCTGACCATGACCACCAGAATGGGCGCCGTGGACGACAAGAGCCTGACCGAGAACAGCGCCGCCACCAACCGCACGAGCCTGTGGGGCGGCCGATTCGCCGGCGGCCCCGCCGAGGCCCTGGCCCGCCTGTCGGTGAGCGTGCAGTTCGACTGGCGGCTGGCCCCGTACGACATCGCGGCGTCCCGGGCGCACGCCCGGGTGCTCGCGGGCGCCGGCCTGCTCGACCCGGACGAACTGGGCCGGATCCTCGCCGCCCTGGACGACCTGGAGGCCGCCTGCGCCTCCGGGCAGTTCCGTCCCACGGTCGACGACGAGGACGTGCACACCGCCCTGGAACGCGGCCTGCTGGAGCGGCTCGGCAGCCTCGGCGGCAAGCTGCGCGCCGGCCGGTCCCGCAACGACCAGGTCGCCACCGACCTGCGGCTCTACCTGCGCGACCACGCCCGGGGCGTGGCCGGTCGGCTGGTCGAGCTGGCCGAGGCCCTGGTCGAGCAGGCCGAGCGGCACGTGGAGACCGCCGCACCCGGCATGACGCACCTGCAGCACGCCCAGCCGGTCACGTTCGGGCACTGGCTGCTGGCCCACGTGCAGCCGCTGCTGCGTGACCTGGAGCGGCTGAGCGACTGGGACCACCGCACGGCGGTCAGCCCGCTCGGCGCGGGCGCGCTCGCCGGCTCCGGCCTGCCGCTGGACCCGGTGGCCGTCTCCAAGGAGCTGGGCTTCCGCACGTCCTTCGCCAACTCGATGGACGCGGTCGCCGACCGGGACTTCGTCGCCGAGTTCCTGTTCGTCACCGCGCTGATCGGGGTGCACCTGTCCCGCCTCGGCGAGGAGGTGGTGCTCTGGACGTCGCAGGAGTTCGGCTGGGTGGAGCTGGACGACGCGTTCGCCACCGGTTCGTCGATCATGCCGCAGAAGAAGAACGCGGACATCGCCGAGCTGGCCCGGGGCAAGTCCGGCCGGCTCGTCGGCGGGCTGATGAGCGTGCTCACCATGCTCAAGGGTCTGCCGATGAGCTACGACCGGGACATGCAGGAGGACAAGGAGCCGGCCTTCGACGCGGTCGACACCCTGGAGCTGCTGCTGCCGGCGCTCGCCGGGATGATCTCCACGATGACCGTACGCGCCGACCGGCTCGTCGCCGCCGCGCCGGTCGGGTTCTCCCTCGCCACCGAGGTCGCCGACTGGCTGGTGCGCCGCAACGTGCCGTTCCGCGACGCGCACGAGATCACCGGCAGGTTGGTGGCGCTCTGCGTGGCCCGCGACTGCGCCCTCGACGAGGTCAGCGACGACGACCTCGCCGCGGTCAGCGAGCACCTCGACCCGTCGGTGCGCGACGTGCTCTCCGTCCGCTCGGCGCTCGCCGCCCGGATCACGCCCGGCTCGACCGGTCCCGGGCCGGTCGCCGACCAGCTCGCCGCCGCCGCCGACAAGCTCGCCACCTGGCGGGAGTGGGCCGCCGAGCGGGTCGTACCCCGCTGAGTCGCCGACCCCGCGCGGCGCCGTCGGCGTCGCGCGGGGTTCAGCCCGCGGGGCGCTCCCGCTTCGGCAGCTTCGCCACCACCGCGTCGTACGAGGCGTCGACCGCCTCGATCAGCTCCTCCTCGTCGATCCCGCCGGCCAGGCGCAGCGTGTTCCAGCCGGCGCGCCCGATGTACGGCGACGGCCGCGCGTCGCCCGGGTGCCGGTGCAGCCACTCGTCGGCCACGTCCCGGCTCGGGCCGCACTTCACCCCGACGGTCGGCTGGTCGCCCCCGGCGGAGCCGAGGAAGGCGAAGATCCGGCTGCCGACCTTCACCACCTCGTCGCCCTCCCACGGCCGGTCGAGCCAGGCTCCCGGCTTCCCCAGGCAGTACGCCAGCATCTCCTCGCGCGTCATCGCGTCCTCCTCGACACCGATCCCGCGCCCAGTCTCGTCCATCGGCGGCGTCATTCGGTGGTGGCGGTGCGGGCGGAGAGCCGTTCGAAGCGCTGCTTGGCGGCCTGCGCGCTGCCCAGCCCGAGCCCGTACGCGATCTGCTGCCAGGTCAGTCCGCGGCTGCGGGCCAGCGTCAGCAGCCCCGCCTCCATCGTGTCGACCTCGGCGCGCAGGTGCGGGACGAGGGTGAGCGCCGCGACGAGGTCCGCCTCGTCGACGGGCTCCTCGTCGGGCTCGACCTCGGCCCCGCCGGCGGCGAGGGCGGTGACGAGCGCGACCGCCTCGTAGGTGTCCGGTACGTAGGGGTTGGTGTGTCGGCGGCGCCGCGTCTCGGTGCCGGCGTGCCGCTCGGTGATCCGGTGCAGCGCCTCGTAGGTGCGGTGTGCCCTGGCCCGGCTCGGGTCGGGACCGGTGAAGGAGTCAGTCATGCGAGCACTCCATCACGTCAACGTTACGTTGTCAACGGAATGTTGATAGCTGCTCGGCGTCGGGTGGCGCCAGCGGATAGGGTCGTGCTCGTGGTGGCGTACTCCCAGCGCCGGCCCGCTGATCTCGCGGGGCTGGCCGACCTGCTCGCCGGCCCGGTGGTGCCGGCCGCCCGGGGCCTGCTCGGCTGCCGGCTGACCGCCGGCGACGTGACCGTCCGGATCACCGAGGTCGAGGCGTACGCCGGGACGGCCGGCGACCCGGCCTCGCACGCGCACCGGGGCCGCACCCCGCGCAACGCCGTCATGTTCGGGCCGGCGGGGCACGCCTACGTCTACTTCACCTACGGCATGCACTGGTGCATTAACGTCGTCACGGGGCCCGACGGGGAGGCCTCGGCGGTGCTGCTGCGCGCGGGCGAGGTGGTCGACGGCGTCGAGACGGCCCGCGCCCGGCGCCCCGCCGTACGCCGGGACGTCGATCTCGCGCGCGGGCCCGCCCGGCTCTGCGCGGCCCTGGGCATCGACAAGAGCGCCTACGGCCGCTGGCTGCTCGGCGACGGTCCCGTCCGCCTGCGCCCGGCCGACGTGCCGGTGCCCGGCGAGGCGGTCGCCGCCGGGCCGCGCGTCGGCGTCACCGGCGCGCACGACGTGCCGTGGCGGTTCTGGATCGCCGGCGACCCGACGGTCAGCGCCTACCGCCGGCACGTGCCGCGTAGCCGCTGACCTGTCCGGGCACGCCCGCCGCGTGATCGACGTGCAGGGCGTGGGAGGCGTGGCGGCGGCCACCGGCGGTGCCTCCGGTGGCGGAATAGTTGACTCGTCAAACATGTTGTGCGGTGCGTCCGGGCGCCGCAGCGGCCCCGGCCAGGGACAACGCGAGGAGCTGGTCATGCAGTTCGGAGTCTTCACCGTCGGCGACGTCACGGTCGACCCGACCACCGGTCGCGAGCCGACCGAGCATGAGCGGATCAAGGCGATGGTCACGATCGCGCTCAAGGCCGAGGAGGTCGGCCTCGACGTCTTCGCCACCGGCGAGCACCACAACCCGCCGTTCGTGCCGTCGTCGCCCACCACCATGCTGGGCTTCATCGCCGCCCGCACCGAGCGCCTGCTGCTCTCCACCTCCACCACGCTGATCACCACCAACGACCCGGTGAAGATCGCCGAGGACTACGCGATGCTCCAGCACCTCGCCGACGGTCGGGTGGACCTGATGATGGGGCGCGGCAACACCGGGCCGGTCTACCCGTGGTTCGGCCAGGACATCCGCAACGGCATCCCCCTCGCCATCGAGAACTACGACCTGCTGCACCGGCTCTGGCGCGAGGACGTGGTCGACTGGAAGGGCCGCTTCCGCACCCCGTTGCAGTCGTTCACGTCGACGCCGCGCCCGCTCGACGGCGTGCCGCCGTTCGTCTGGCACGGCTCGATCCGCAGCCCCGAGATCGCCGAGCAGGCCGCCTACTACGGCGACGGCTTCTTCGCCAACCACATCTTCTGGCCGAAGGAGCACACCCAGCGGATGGTCGGGCTCTACCGGCAGCGCTACGCCCACTACGGTCACGGCTCCGCCGACCAGGCCATCGTGGGCCTCGGCGGGCAGGTGTTCATGCGGCGCAACTCGCAGGACGCGGTGCGGGAGTTCCGGCCGTACTTCGACAATGCGCCCGTCTACGGGCACGGCCCGTCGCTGGAGGAGTTCACCGCGCAGACCCCGCTGACCGTCGGCAGCCCGCAGCAGGTCATCGACCGTACGCTGGGCTTCCGCGACTACGTCGGCGACTACCAGCGCCAGCTGTTCCTGATGGACCACGCCGGCCTGCCCCTGAAGACCGTGCTGGAGCAGCTCGACCTGCTCGGCGAGGAGGTCGTCCCCGTGCTGCGCAAGGAGTTCGAGTCGCTGCGCCCGGCGCACGTGCCGGCCGCGCCCACCCACGCGTCCCTGCGGGACGCCGCCACCAGCGGCGACGCCGCGGATCGTGCCGGGACGGGAGCGGGCCGATGACCCGCCGCACCCTCGCCGTGGTGTCGGCCGGGCTGGGGCGGCCCTCGTCGACCCGGCTGCTCGCCGACCAGCTCGCCGCGGCCACCCGCGACGAGCTGGCCCGGCGCGGCGACGACGTCGACGTCCGCCCCGTCGAGCTGCGCGAGCACGCCCACGACATCGTCAACCACCTGCTGACCGGCTTCCCGTCGCCCGCGCTGCGGGAGGTGCTCGACACGGTCACCGGCGCGGACGGGCTGATCGCCGTCACGCCGATCTTCCACGCCTCGTACAACGGGCTGTTCAAGTCGTTCTTCGACCTGGTCGAATCCGGCGCACTCGCGGACCGGCCGGTGCTGGTCGGCGCCACCGGTGGAACGGCCCGGCACTCGCTGGCGCTGGAGCACGCGCTGCGTCCGATGTTCGCCCACCTGCGGTCCGTCGTGGTCCCCACCGCGGTCTTCGCCGCCCCGGAGGACTGGTCCGCCGGGTCCGCCGACGGCGCGCTGCGGGCGCGGATCGTCCGCGCCGGCGGCGAGCTGGCCGATCAGGTCCACCGGCAGCCGGCGTCCACCGGCCCCGCCGACCCGTTCGCCCTCACCACCAGCTTCGACGAGCTGCTCGGCGGTCGGGACCACTGATCGCCGCCGACCCGCCGGCCCCGCCCGGGGCCGGCGGGTCGGGGCACGTCAGCGGGCGTGACCGTACGGGCGGGCCACCAGCACCGGGCAGTGCGCGTGCTGCACGAGGGCCTGGCTGACCGAGCCGAGCAGCAGCCCGGCGAACCCGCCCCGGCCCCGGGAGCCGACCACCACCAGCGCCGCGTCCCCGCTGGCCTCGACGAGTGCCTGCTCGGCCTTCGGCGCCCGGAGCACCCGCTCCTCCACGGCCAGCCCCGGGTGGCTGCCCCGGACGGCCGCCGCGGCGGTGGCCAGCAGCTCGGCGGCGTGCGTGTCCGTTGCCCCGTCCGCCGGCGCGCGGTCCGGGGGCTGGACGTGCAACAGCACCAGCCCGTCGCCCCGGCGGGCCGCCTCGTCGGCCGCGTACCCGACCGCCAGCTCGGCGGGCTCCGACCCGTCCACCCCGACCAGCACCGGCCCGGCGACGGGGATCGGCTCCTCGGCGGGGCGCACCACCAGCACCGGGCAGTGCGCGTGGGCGGCCACCTGCGTGCCGACCGAGCCGAGCAGCAGCCCGGCGAAGCCGCCCAGCCCCCGGCTGCCCACCACCACCAGCTCGGCCCGCCGGGACTCCTCGACCAGCGTCGCACCCGGCCCGCCCGCCACCTGGCGTACCTCGACGGTCAGCCCCGGGCAGCGCTCGGCGAGGTCGGCGGCCGTCGTCTCCAACATCTTCTGCGCCTCCTCGGTCGGCGCCGGCAACCCCAGGTCGTACGGGTTGACCGGCACGCCGTAACCGAGCGGATGCAGGTAGCCGTGCACCAGGTGCAGGGGGCGGGACCGCAGCACGGCGGCCCGGGCGGCGTGCTCCGCCGCCAGCAGGCTCGCCGGTGATCCGTCCACACCCACCACCACGGGTCGGTTCATGAGCCCTCCAGAGATCGATCAGGCCATTGTCGACGGGGCACCGCCGACCCGCCGGCATTTGCGTCGACGCCGTCGCGCCGGCCGGGGGAGCGGCCGACGCGACGGCGTCGCGGTGCGGTGACCGGATCAGGACGCGTCGGCCCGCTTCGGGTGCCGCACGATCACCAGCGGGCAGTGCGCGTGGTGCAGCACCGCGTGGCTGACCGAGCCGAGCAGCAGCCCGCCCAGCGCGCCCCGGCCGCGCGCCCCCACGACCACCAGCTGGGCCTTCTTCGACTCCTCCACCAGTACGCCGCCCGGGGAGCCCCGGACCAGCCGGTGCTGCGCCGGCACGTCGGGGTAGCGCTCGGCGAAGCCGGCGACGGACTCCGCGAGGGCGCGTTCCTCGTCCGCGGCGTAGGCGTCCAGGTCGTACGCCAGGGGCAGGACGTCACCGGGGCCGACCGGCGTGGGATAGAGCCAGGCCTGCACGGCGAGCAGCGGGGCACCCCGGCGGCTCGCCTCCTCGAAGGCGAACGCGACGGCCTCGAGGGAGCACTCGGAGCCGTCGACGCCCACCACGACCGGGCCGTCGGCGCGCTGCTCGCCGCGCACCACGAGCACGGGGACCTGCGCGTGGGCGGAGACCTGCACGGTGACGGAGCCGAGCAGCAGCCCGGCGAAACCGCCCAGGCCCCGGTGGCCCAGCACCAGCAGCGCGGCGTTCCGGGACTCCCCGAGCAGGACGGGGGTCGCCGCGCCGTCGACCACCACGCCGGTCACCGGCACGTCCGGGGCGGTCCTGGTGGCCTCGGCGATCGCCTCGGCGACGTACCGCTCGGCCTGGTTGCGCAGACCGGCGCCGGCCGGCGCGCCCTCGGCGGCACCGAGCGGGGCGCGCGTCAGGGGCCAGATGAAGGCGTGCACGACCCGCAGCGGGCGCTGCCGCTCCGCCGCCTCCCGCGCCGCCACCCGGACCGCGTCGAGCGCGGCGGCCGAGCCGTCCACACCCACCACGACGGGGGCACCGGTGTTCATGGTCATCGACTCCTCCTTCGTCCACCTTCAGCCTGCTTCGTCCGCACGCTACCCGTCAGAGGCGGTCGTCCCGACCAGCGGGACCTTGGTCCCGAATCGCAGGCTGGCGGTCACCGGCCGGGCCGTCCGACACCGGCACGCGCCGCGCGGGCCGACCGACACCGGCCACCGCGTCCGGACCCCGCGTGCTCCCGTCCCGCAGGGGCGCGTCCGCCGGGCCGTCGCCGCCACCCGGGCGGCGGGCCAGCCGCAGCACCAGCCCGGGCAGCACGCTGACGGCGGCGCAGGCCAGCAGCTCCGCCGCGCCGAGCGGCTGCGTGCCGAGCAGCTCCCGCAGCGGCGGCAGCAGCACCCCGGCGACCTGGAGCAGCGCGGAGACCGCCACCGCGACCGGCAGCGCCAGGTTGCCGCGCCGGGCCCCGCGCGGTCGCGGCGCGCGGACCGCGAGCGCCACCCCGAGCTGGGCCAGGCCGAGCACCACGAAGACCACCGACTGCCAGGGCCGGTCCCAGTGCGCGGCGAGCACGCCGGCACCGAGCACCACGGCGGCGATCAGACCGCCGGTGACCAGCACGTCGCGGCCCAGGCCGGCCCCGAGCACCGACTCCGACGGGGAGCGCGGCGCCCGGCGCAGGGTGCCGGGCTCCGCCGGCTCCGCGCCCAGCGCCACCCCCGGCACACCGTGGGTGAGCAGGTTCACCCAGAGGATCTGCGCCGGCAGCAGCGGTACGGCCAGCCCGAACAGCGGGCCGAGCAGCATCACGGCGATCTCGGCGACCCCGCCCGAGAGCGCGTAGCGCAGGAACCGCCGGATGTTGTCGTAGATGCGGCGACCCTCACCGATCGCGGCGGCCACCGTGGACAGGTCGTCGTCGACGAGCACCAGGTCGGCGGCCTGCCGGGCGACCTCCGTGCCACCGCCCATCGCCACCCCGATGTCGGCGCGACGCAGCGCGGGGGCGTCGTTCACCCCGTCGCCGGTCATCGCCACCACGTGCCCCCGCGACTGGAGGCCCGCGATGATGTCGAGCTTCTGCTCCGGCTGGGTCCGCGCGAACACCCGGGCCTGCGGGTGCGCCCGCGCCGGGTCGCCGTCGTCCCCGCGTACCACCGGGTCGCCCTCGCGCCAGAGCCCCAGTTGGCCGCCGATCGCCGCGGCGGTGGCCGGGTGGTCGCCCGTGATCAGCACCAGCCGGACCCCGGCGTCGTCGAAGCTGCCCGCGATGTCGGCCGCGCCCGCGCGCAGCGGGTCGCCGACGGCGACCAGCCCCACGGGCCGCAGCCCGACCGGCCGGGCGGGATCGGCCGGCGGGGCGTCCACCACGGCGGACGCGATGGCCAGCACCCGCAGCCCCTCGGCGGCCAGCCGGTGCGCGACGGCGGTCAGCTCGGCGATCTCCTCGGCGGAGGCGTCGACCAGCGGCGCGGCCAGCACGTTCTCCGGCGCGCCCTTGCATACCACCAGGTACCGCCGGTCGCAGGAGCGGTGCACGGTGGTCATCCGGCGCAGCTCCTGGTCGAAGGGGTGCTCCGCGACGCGCGGCCACGCCGACCGGGTGAGCTCCGGGTCGAGGCCGCACCGGCCGGCGAAGGCGACCAGGGCCGCCTCCAGCGGGTCGCCGACGGCGGCCCACTCCGGCCGCTCGTCGGTGGGCGTAGCCAGGGTCGCGTCGTTGCAGAGCAGCCCGGCGCGCGCCAGGCTGCGCAGGTCGTCCGGTACGGCCACCGGCGCGCCCCCCTGGTGCACCGCGCCCTGCGGCGCGTAACCGCTGCCGGTGACGCCGTAGCGGGAGCCGACGGCGGTGACGGCGTGCTGCACCGCCATCCGGCCCTCGGTGAGCGTGCCCGTCTTGTCGGAGGCGATGACGGTGACGGAGCCGAGCGTCTCGACCGCGTGCAGCCGGCGGGGGATGGCCCGTGCCCCGGCCATCCGGCGGGCGCCGAGGGCGAGGGCGAGGGTGACGACCGCCGGCAGCGACTCGGGCACGGCCGCCACCACGAGGCTCACCGCGGTGACCGCCATGTCGACCACCGGCCGCCCGCCGACGACGCCGATGACGAAGACCAGCCCCGAGAGCACCACCGCGGCGAAACCGAGCACCCGACCGAGCGCGGAGAGGCGGCGCTGCAACGGGGTGGCGGCGGGCCGGGTGGACGCCACCAGGGCGGTGATCCGGCCGAGCGCGCTGGCGGCGCCCGTGCGTACCACCGTGCCGGTGGCCCGCCCGGTGGTGACCACGGTCCCCGCGCTGGCCTCCTCGCCCACGGCCCGGGTCACCGGCACCGACTCCCCGGTCAGCGCCGACTCGTCGACGCTCAGCCGGGCCGCCTCGGCGAGCAGCAGATCCGCCGGGACCACGTCGCCGGCCTCGACCCGCACCAGGTCACCACGGACGAGGTCGGCGGCGGGCAGGACGACGTCCCGGCCGTCCCGGACGACCCGTGCGGTGGGCGCGGCGAGCTGGTCCAACGCGGCGATCGCCCGGTCGGCGCGGACCTCCTGCACCACGCCGATGGCGGTGTTCACCAGCACCACCAGCACGATCACCGCGGTGTCCGGGTAGTCGCGCAGCACGGTGGTGACCACGGCGGCGGCCAGCAGCAGCGCCACCAACGGGTCGCTGAGCTGGTGCAGGACGCGCCCGCCCAGACGGCGCCGGGCCGGCGCGACCGCCGCGTTCGGCCCGTCCGCGCGCAGTCGGACGGCGGCCTCCGCCGAGCTGAGCCCGGCCGCCGGCCTGGTCGACGTGTCAGCGGGCACCGGTACGCCCCCGTGGCCGCCGTTCTCCGCACCGTCCCACATCGCCCTCCGCCCTGCCGGCGCCGTCGCGGCGCACCGTCCCGATCCCACCCTCGTCCCGCCGGACGGCACCGGCCAGGGGAGTTCCGCCCGACTGACCCGGGACCAACGGCCCTGCCGCCCACGGCCGGCGCGCGGGTGCGACACCGATCCGGCAGCGCCACCGGGCGTCCCGGCCAGCGGTCCGGTGCGACGCGGATCCGGCAGCGCCACCGGGCCACCGGGCGTCCCGGCCGGCCGGGCGGCCAGCGGCCCGGTTGTCGGTGGTCGGCCCTATCCTCGGGCCCGTGACCGCCGAGCTGCGCCTGCGCCCCGTCCGCGACGACGACCTGCCCCACTTCTTCGCCCACGAGCAGGACGCCGAGGCCAACTGGATGGCCGCCTTCGGCCCGGAGGACCCGGCCGACCGGGAGCGCTTCGACGCCCACTGGCGCCGCGTGCGCGCCGACGAGCGCAACGTCCCGCGCACCGTGGTCGTCGGCGACGAGGTCGTCGGCCACGTGGTCGCGTTCCCGGCCGACGGGCGCACCGAGGTCAGCTACTGGATCGACCCGCGACGCTGGGGCCGGGGCCACGCCACCGCGGCGCTCGCCGCGCTGCTGCGCGAGCTGCCCCAACGGCCGGTGCACGCCCGCGCCGCCAAGGACAACCGCGCCTCGCTCGCCGTGCTGCGCAAGTGCGGCTTCGTCGTCATCGGCGAGGACCGGGGGTACGCCAACGGCCGGGGCACCGAGGTGGAGGAATGGGTGCTGGAGCTGGCCGGCGACTGACCCGCCCGCCGCCCGCCGGGTCACCGCATCCGCGCGAGCACTACTCTCGCGGGGTGAACTGGCTGGAACTGATCGGCTGGACCGGCTCCGCGCTGCTGGTCTGGTCGCTGCTGCAGACGCGCATCCTCCGGCTGCGTGCCCTCAACCTGGTCGGCTGTCTGATCCTGATCGGCTACAACGCCGCCGTGCAGGTCTGGCCCATGGTCGGGCTGAACGTCGTACTCGCCGTGATCAACGTCTGGTACCTGCGGACCATGCTCGCCACCCGCCACGACGAGGCCACCTACCAGGTGGTCGAGGTCGGCGTCGACGACCAGTTCCTGGCCCACACGCTGAGTGTGCACGCCGCCGACATCGCCCGGTTCAACCCCGGCTTCCGCTGGCCGCCCGGCACCGCCGCCGAACGCTCGGCGTTCCTGGTCGTACGCGCCGACGAGGTGGTCGGCGTGGTGCTGTCGCACGCCGAGGCCGACGGCGTGGCGCAGGTCGACCTCGACTACGTGACCCGGCGGTTCCGGGACTTCACCCCGGGCGAGTTCGTCTACCGGCGCAGCAGCCTCTTCACCGACCGCGGCTTCCGTCGGGTGATCACCCCGCCCGGCATGGTCGCCCCGTACTACCACCGGCTGGGTTTCCGCCCCGAGGGCCGCTCGTACGCCCTCGACCTGCCCGCCCCGCCGGTCGCCGGGCGGATCTGATCACATCCCGCCCGGGGCGAGGATTCGCCGGCCGGTCCGGTGGGCACAGAGTGCCCTACGCCGGCCGGGGCCTTCGGCCGGCGGTGCCCGTCGTGCCGGCGGGCACCTGTCCCGCGTGAGGAGAGCCGGGCGTGCAGAGCATCTGGACCCAACTGGCCCTGGTCGGCGTCCTGGTCGTCCTCAACGCGGTCTTCGCGGGCAGCGAGATGGCCCTGGTCTCGCTGCGGGACAGCCAGATCCAGCGGCTGGAACGCACCAGCCGGGCCGGACGGGTGCTGGCCCGGCTCGCCAAGGACCCGAACCGCTTCCTGGCCACCATCCAGATCGGGATCACCCTCGCCGGCTTCCTGGCCTCCGCCGCGGCGGCGGTGTCGCTGGCCAAGCCCCTCGTACCGCTCCTCAGCGCGCTCGGCGGCGCCGCCGAGACCGTCGCGATCGTGGCGGTCACCCTGGCGCTGACCTTCGTCACCCTGGTCTTCGGCGAGCTGGCCCCGAAGCGGATCGCCATGCAGGCCGCCGAGCGGTGGGCCCTGCTGGTGGCCCGCCCGCTCGACCTGCTCTCCTCCGTGACCCGGCCGGCCGTCTGGGCCCTCGGCGCCACGAGCGACCTGGTGGTACGCCTCGTCGGGCTCAACCCGAAGCACGAGCCCGACGAGATCGGCCCCGACGAGCTGCGGGACATCGTCGCCGGCAACCACGGCTTCACCAAGGAGCAGCGGACCATCATCGCCGGCGCCGTCGAGATCGCCGACCGCCAGCTGCGGGCGGTCCTCGTACCCCGGTTGCAGGTCTTCACGCTCGACAGCGGCACCACGGCGGAGGCCGCGCGGCTGCTGCTGGCCGCCACCGGCCACTCCCGGGCGCCGGTGGTCCGGCACGGCGGCCTCGACGACGCGGTCGGCGTGATCCACCTGCGTGACCTCGTCGGCGTCCCCGAGGACCGGCCGGTCGACGAGTGCGCCCGCCCGCCGATGCTGCTGCCGGACTCCCTGCCGGTGGTGGACGCGCTGCGACAGTTCAAGGCCGAACGCCAGCACATCGCCCTGGTGGTGGACGAGCGGGGCGCGGTCGACGGGATCGTCACCCTGGAGGACATCCTTGAGGAGATCGTCGGGGAGATCTACGACGAGACCGACCGGGACGTGCGCTCCGTGCGCACCGAGCCCGACGGTGCCCTGCTGCTCCCCGGCACCTTCCCCGTGCACGACCTCGTCGATCTGGGCGTCGAGCTGCCCAGCCGGCCCGGCGGCGACTACACCACCATCGCGGGCCTCCTGCTCGCCTGCCTCGGCCACATCCCCACCGTGGCGGGCGAGAGCGTCGTCGTGGACGGCTGGGAGCTGGAGGTGACCCGCATCGACCACCGCGCCATCGTCGGGGTCCGGCTGCGCCGGGGGGCCGAGCCGGCGCCCGACGAGGCCGAGGCCGTGCTGGACGAGGCCCGGGGCTGACGCGCCCCCGCTGCCGCCTTGCGGCCGGCGCCGTCACGCGCCTCGGCGGGTCAGGCCGGGTAGAGGTTCTGCAGCCGGACCTGGCCGCGGGCCACGAGCCGGGCGTCGGCGTCGGTGATCTCCACCTGCCAGAGCTGCTGGCTGCGCCCCCGGTGCACGGGGGTGCCCACGGCGGTCAGTTCGCCGTCGCGGACCGCGCGCAGGAAGTCCGTCTGGTTCGACACGCCCACGACGCGTCCGCGCTCGCCGAGCCACAGCGACCCGCCGATGCTGGCGGCCGTCTCGACCACCGAGCAGTACACGCCGCCGTGCTGGATGCCGAACGGTTGGTGCAGCTCGGGGCGGACCTGCCAACGGATCACCACCCGGTCGCCGTCGACCTCGTCGAGCTTGAGGCCGAGCAGGGCGACGAAGCCACCCGTCAGATCCGGCATGTCCACGGCCTTCCCTCCTTGATCACGACGCCGCCAGCCTACGCCGCCGGCCACCCGGCAAACCCGGTACGCTCCGTCCCCGGTCATGGGGGAGAATCGGTGACCGTGACCGACAGCAGCCCCCCGCCGCCCGGGCGGGACTCCCTGACCGACGACCTGCGGTGGCGGGGCCTGATCCAGGACTCCACCGGCCTCGACGAGCTGCGTGCGCTGCTCGACGGCAGCTCCGCCGCCTACTACGTGGGCTTCGACCCGACGGCGCCGAGCCTGCACGTCGGCCACCTCATGCAGGTCGCCACGGCACGTCGGCTCCAGCTTGCGGGGCACCGGCCGCTGCTGCTCGTCGGCGGTGCCACCGGCCAGATCGGCGACCCGAAGGAGAGCGCCGAGCGGAGCCTCAACCCGCCCGAGGTGGTCGCCGGCTGGGTGGCGCGGATCCGCGACCAGCTCGCCCCCTTCGTCTCGTACGAGGGGGAGAACGCGGCGCAACTGGTCAACAACCTGGACTGGACCGGCGAGATGTCGGTGGTCGAGTTCCTCCGCGACGTCGGCAAGCACTTCCCGGTCAACAAGATGCTGGCCCGGGAGGTCGTCAAGGCGCGGCTGGAGAGCGGCATCAGCTTCACCGAGTTCAGCTACCAGCTGCTCCAGGCCAACGACTTCTTCGAGCTGCACCGCCGGCACGGCTGCCGGCTCCAGTTCGGCGGCTCGGACCAGTGGGGCAACATCACCGCCGGCGTCGACTACGTCCGCCGGCGCGGTGCCGGGCCCGTGCAGGCGTTCACCACGCCGCTGGTGACGAAGTCCGACGGCACGAAGTTCGGCAAGACCGAGGGCGGCGCGATCTGGCTCGACCCCGAGATGACCAGCCCGTACGCGTTCTACCAGTTCTGGGTCAACGTGGACGACCGGGACGTGGGCCGCTACCTGCGGTACTTCAGCTTCCGCTCCCGCGACGAGCTGGAGGCGCTGGAGAAGGAGACCGCCGAACGGCCGGCGGGCCGGGCGGCGCAGCGCGCGCTCGCCGAAGAGCTGACCACGCTGGTGCACGGGGAACGGGAGATGGCACAGGTGGTCGCCGCGAGCCAGGCGCTCTTCGGCCGCGGCTCCCTGGACGGGTTGGCGCCAGCGACGCTGCGGGCCGCGCTGACCGAGGCCGGCCTCGTCCACGTCGACGAGCTGCCCGACGTCGCCGGGCTGCTCCGGGACTCCGGGCTGGTGCCGAGCCTCAAGGAGGCGCGCCGGGTGATCGCCGAGGGCGGCGCCTACGTGAACAACACCCGGATCACGGAGACCGACGCCACCGTCGGCCCCGGTGACCTGCTGCACGGCCGGTACCTGGTGCTGCGTCGCGGCAAGCGGTCGTTCGCCGGGGTCGAGCTGCGCGGTTAGCCGTACGGTCCCGACGTGACGCGGGACGCCCCCGGTGGATTTGACGATCGATCCGCCGGGGGCGTAACTTTCTCTCTGCCAGCGCGGAACGGACGAACCGGGGCAAAGTAACCGGCGGCCGGGCGCGGCAACGAGCTTTCGGGTCCGGCGAGTTGCACTCACCGGCCCGTGACCGGGCGGTGCCCCGGATCCGCCGCGAGGCGGATTTGGCGAGGCGGAGCCGACCGGGTATGGTTCATCGCCGGTAGGGAACCGGGCGAGCTCGCGGGAGACCGCAGCGGCCGGCCTGCCGGAAGTCACGATCGACAACGGCGCAAGCCGATGCCGCGTGGCGCCCGGAAATTAGGTTGAAGTGGTGCGGATCGCTACGAAGCGGTTTGACACGGCGGAAACTACCGGGTAACGTAGTAAAAGTGCCCGGCGCGGAAAGCGCCGGACGCGGTGAACGAAATGCCCCGGGTCGGGTGCTCCACGGTGTGGGGTTTCTGGGCGGTGTGTGGTTGTTCTTTGAGAACTCAACAGGGTGCTTGATAAGCCAGTGCCAATTATGATTTATACCCCGGACTGGTCAGGCTTCGGTTTGGCT
>NZ_JBEYEU010000016.1:0-129214 GCF_040634035.1 Micromonospora sp. NPDC007220
CAACCAGATGCGGAAGCAACGCCACGATGATCTCCACCCGGGCACCCAACCCGAACCCTCAGTGAGCACGACTCACAAAATGTGTGCCAGAGCCAGTTTTCAGGCGGAGCCGACACGGGCACCCCAAGGGGCTGCCCGAGAACCCCGGCCAGGTCAAGGCCAAGCCGCTACGCGGTCGCCTTCGGCGAGCCTCGACCCGACCGAGAACCCCGGGCAGGAACATGCCTGCCCGACCGAGGAGACCCTGCCCCACCGCACGGCCCGCTTGACAACCGTCATTGAGACTCGTCCGGTAGGGCGCTCCACCTTGTCCCCGTCCGGGGAGGCTGGACGGTCTGGCGACTGCCCGACGAGGAGATCCGCCTCAGTGTCAAGCGGGGCTCGACCCAAACCGTCTTTGGGGCCAACTCCGAGCGACAGGTTGATGAGGTCATCAGCGCTTGCTGGCCACCCGCTGCTAGCAGACGGGGTGACCGAGGCCGGGACGATCTGAGGGTATGTTGCACTTCAATGGCTCTCATCTTCATCGCGCTTGTGCTGCTAGCGCTGGCTTGGCCGCTGGTGGCGGTCGGTGCCGTTGTGCTCGTGATACTTGCCGTGCTCGCCCTCAGGGGCGACCAGCTCCTGCGGGATAGGTCAAGGGCGCTGACGCGGGCGGGAGGGTTGCTGACCGTTGGGGCGGCGTTGACGGCGATCGCCGCCTACGGTCATGGGCTGGCGGCGACCACCTTTGGGTTGATGACCGACGCCGACGACCGGTGCGCGCTGAAGCGGCCAGAGGGCTATGACTACCGCCATGGTGCCCCGGCTGGTGGATCGCACAGCATGTGGCCGCTGCATGACACCACGTGCGGCCCCGATTTGGTGCCCGGTTTCGTCAATCCCTTGGTAGCTGGGTCGGTAGTGCTGTTCGTGGCGCTCGCGATGATCATGACCCTTATGAGGGTCAAGTCTCGTTAGCGTTTGTGACCGGCGACGTGGTGGCCGTGACGGGCCATCCACGGGCCAGTAACCGCGGCGCGCAGCGGTCATGAGCTGGCACGAACGGCATTCGGCTCTGCCGCCGGCCGCCAGGCGTTTCGGGCATCACGACCCGTTGAGCACGCTCTTCCAAACTGACGGTGCGAGCGCCACTGGCCCGGTCTCGCCGTGCCCGTTGCGTGCCCGTTGGGATGGACGACGACGGTCAACGGCGGTCAGCTCCTGGACGTGACGGCCAGCGTGGCGAGGCAGGTCAAGCCAGGTCGCTGCCCTGCGAGTTCCGGCCGTATCCACACTTCCTAAACCGCCTGCTGCGGTCGCTGGGGCGTGTCACCGTCCCGGGGACCAAGTGGGGACCACACGGCCTGCGCGATGGTGCGCGGCACGACGTCGGCCGCACGGCCTGATCTTGGGGATAGCGTGGGTGACGTGCGTGGACGTGTGGCGAAGCGTCCTGGGGGTCAAGGGGTCGTCGGTTCGAATCCGGCCGTCCCGACTGGTGTTCACCAGCGGATATAGAAGATCATATGTGATCTTGCGGTAACGCTGGCGGTGACGGAGATCGCTTAACGTGGGCTGCATCCCCCGATCCCGTTACTGCGGGGGTGCAGCCCCGTGGCTGTCTACAGCTACCGCCTCGCCAACGGCCAGACCCGCTGGTTCTTCATCATCGACCTCCCGCCTGACGCGGATGGTCGTCGTCGCCAGCACAAGCGGCAAGGGTTCCCCAATCAGGCCGCTGCCCTGAGGGCGGAGCAGGACGCACGCGCCGCCTACGGCGGAGCGGACCTCGGCGCGGACGGCAGCGTCGCCGCCGAGCTGGAGAGCTGGCTCAACGAGCGCGAGCTGGACGTCCAGGAGACGACGCTCAGCAACTACCGGGACGTCATCCGCTGCTACGTAGTCCCGCACATTGGCGGTCGGCAGCTCTACGCGCTCGACAAGCGTGTCCTTCATGACCTCTACAAGAAGCTGCTGAAGAGCGGCGGCAAGAACGGCGGGCCGCTGTCGCCGACCACCGTCCGCATCGTGCACCGGATCATGATGAAGGCGCTGGCCGATCTCGGGGTCAACGTCGAGGGCGTGCGGCAGCCCCGGCAGGCCGAGCGGGAGACGATGGGGCGCAAGGGCGTCTGGACGCCGGCGCAGTCGGCGAAGTTCCTCAAGTACCACGCCGACCACCGGCTGCGTGCCGCGTGGGTGCTGGCGATCGTTGTCGGTGCCAGGCGTGGGGAGCTGGCTGGTCTCAAATGGCCGCGCGTCGATCTTGATCGCGGCGTGCTGCTGTTGCACTGGCAACGCACCACGACCAGCAACGGGGTGGTGGAGAAGGCGCCCAAGGGCAAGAGTAAGAGGGCGGTAGCGCTCGGGCCGGCCCTGATTGCGGAGCTGCGTGCCCACCGGGAGCGCCAGGTCCTGGAGAAGGCAGACGCTGGCGTCCTGTATCACGACGGTGGTTACCTGTTCTGCCGCGAGGACGGGGAGCCGTACTACCCGAAGTACTTCACCGACCAGTGGGCGAAGGCGTGCGGGGATGCTGGGGTGCCCGTGATCGCGTTGCACGACGCGCGGCACACCTCCGCTACCACCGGCGCTGACGCCGGTGTTCCCGAGCACGTGATGCAGCGGCGGCTTGGTCACGCTGACAGCCGGACGACGCGTGAGGTCTACACCCACGTACTGCCGGAGAGCGAACGGAAGGCCGCGGAGCTCATGGAGGCAGTACTCGGCGACGCAGCGACCTGGTCGCCGCGGAATAGCTAGACCGAAGACGCTGGGTCACGCCCGACCGCAGTACTTCTGGCTGCGGAGGTTGCCGGTGAGGGAGCCCGATGTCCGACCGCCAGCTCGGGCATCGGCACGGTAGCCAGCGGCTGTGGCCGTTGCCGTTACCCGTGGCGGTTGCTCTCACTCGGCAACGCGCCGAGTAACCGGATGATCGCATCGTGAGGGCTGACGCCGGTATCGGCGTACTCACGACCTCAGGGGAGGGCGGCGGACAATGTCAACGACCACAACTGGCGGACGCAAGCCGGGCCAGGCGCTAAACCAGGTCTGGACGATCGAGGCGGTGCGGGAGCTCGGCGTCAGCACCGACGTGGAGACCGCCGGGGCGATCCTAGGAATCGGGCGCACCAAGGCCTACGAGCTGGCCAAGACCAACAAATTCCCGGTACGCCTTCTGCGCGTCGGCCGGCGGTACCTCGTGCCCGTACCGGCGATCCTCAAGCTGCTTGCTATCGAGTAGCCGGCCTGCCGCCAGCCAGGCTGAGAGCCCGAGACGGGGAGTCGCTGCACGGCCCGGGATCGACCGGGTTGGTGCGCCGACAACGCCAAGGGACCGACGGCGCGCACGGTGTGAGCCGGCGTGCCGTCGGTCAGCCGTGTGAGTCGTTACGGTCCAGAGCGCTGGGACAGCGCCAATGAACTCCTGCCCCGCGGTGCGCCCGATCGATCAGCGGGGCCAGGTTGCGAAGCGTTGCCGTAGCTGCACTACGTCGGCGCGAGTGAGCTGGTACGGCACGAATGCCTCGTCGGGCATCCTGTCCAGGCGCCGACCCACTACTGGAACGTCCTCTGCCTCAAGTCCGGGGTCAACGCGGCGGGCCATGGCCAGCAGCTGGGCCGGTGTGTACTGGTCGAGCACTGCGGCCACATCGACGTAGTCACGCTCGCGGGCTCGTCCCACGAGCGC
Source organism: Micromonospora sp. NPDC007220 (assembly GCF_040634035.1). Lineage (NCBI taxonomy): Bacteria > Bacillati > Actinomycetota > Actinomycetes > Micromonosporales > Micromonosporaceae > Micromonospora > Micromonospora sp. NPDC007220. The sequence continues at coordinate 3,677 of NZ_JBEYEU010000016.1, forward strand.
GGTGACTTTCCAGGCGAGCAGGTCAGCCAGGTCCATGACCGGGCCGACATCCATCACCACCGGAGCATGGAGTCGCGCCTGACAGGACAGGCTCAGCCGGACCACCTTGTTGCCCCGTTGAATCTCCCATTCCGTCATGTGGTCGTCAAAGCCGTAGATCACTGCCGACAGCTCGCTGTCGTCGGCGACCCGTGATACCTGGAAACCAGCTTCGAGCAACGCCGTCTCCACGGCCTCGGTCGCTGCGGCGACTCCGTCGGCGCGGTCGGTGAAGGCATCGACGTCCTCGGTCGGCCGGTCGACGACTCCGTGCAGGAGCAAGGCCAGTCCACCGCCCAGGGCAAATCCGTGCCGCTTGGCTACGGAGAGCGCGACCCGCGCGACCTCGACGTGCTCTGGGTCAGGGTGAGGCATCAGGCTGCGGCCGAGATCTGGCGCAGCACCGCATGCCGGTCCTCCCATGCGTGGCGCACACCCCGCGGCAGGTAGAGATCGTTCCATACCCGGATCAGGGTCGGACCGTCGAGCCAGGCGCAGAGTTCATCAACCCGCACCGCTTCGGTCAGCACGACCTCGTAAAGGGCGTTGCGCGCCCACTCCTGGTCCAGGTTGACGCTGCGGTCTGGCCGCCAGAGCAGCCGGTGTGGCAGCTCCACGACACCACTGGTCGGTCCGTGCAGGGCGGCAAGATCGTCTACGACCACGGCGGAACGGCCCGGCCGGGCTAGATACCGCCGGACGGAACGGGTCGAAGTGGCGCCCATGCGTCGAGGGTAGCGCCTCGAACGGGTAAAGGCGGGATGCTGCCGATGCCAACCGGGACGCCGTCAACGGCGGTCGGTCATTGGCGCCGCCTCGGCTCGTCGGCATCGCGACCGCCGCCACGGCGCCGACTCGCTAATCATGGCCGCGCAGCCTCTGCTACAGGGGGTCGGTCAGCCAGCGCTGCTGTCGTGGCACGATCAACCTCAGCGCTGCCCGTTGACGCCACGGACGTGGCCGCGCGTTTGCCAACCCGCGGATCCGCACGTCGGCGCAGAGCTCGTTCGTCGATTCCACCGCCGCCAGCCCGAACGCGTTCTCCCCGGCGGCCGTCCGCGCCTCGTCGCCAAAGTCGTCGAGCAGATAGTCCTCGCCGGGTTCCCGTCACCGCGGAAGGTCAGCGTGGTGGTGCCGACCCGAGCCTCGTATCCCACTGCGCCTCGCTGGGCAGCCGGAACGACAACAGCTTGAGCAGGTCGTCTTCGAGCCGCGCCATGCAAGTGTCCGCCTCGGCGTACGGGTCCTCGTGCTCGGGCAGCCAATACCGGAGCGCCACTGTCAGCGGGTGCCGGGCGATCAGGAACGGCTCGACCCGCACCTCGCGTATCGGCTGTGCGTCCCCGGCGCCAGCGACGGACGGCTCGACGGTGTCCTCGACCTCGCCGCTGCGCTTGATGGCGCCTATCACGTCCAGTTCCGCGTGGGCCAACCACCACCCCGCCGGGTGTCCTCGACCGCGCCTGGTCGAGATGGCGGCCCATGGCCATATCTTGCTCCCTGTCGCGGGCAATTCCGGTTCGCCGGCCGCTGCGGACACACATGTCCCGTCCGCGTTGAGTTGGCACCGTCCGGTATGACTTGGCACGAGGTTGGCACTGTCCGGGTTGAGGTGGCACGTCCGGTACGGTGCTGTCCGGTCTCAGCGAGGTTTGAGGGTTCTCGGCGAGTTGACAGGCTTCCCGATGAGTGTGCGTGTATTTGGTCTCGACCGGCAGTCAGCTGTGTGCCGATCGGGCACTACGGCGCGGCGACTGTTGCGGCAATGGCCGCGTACTTGCGGTCCGGGCGGTCCGGGGACTGCTGCTGCAAGCGCTGAAGTTCGGTGAAACCAGCCTTTGCCAGGCGGGCAGAGAATGTGTCTACGGGCCAGCGGTATGCCGTGTGGACCTTGTGGTCGAACGCGGCCACATCGTCGTCGCTGTCGAAGAAGCCGATCACCAGGTTCCCGGAAGGAGGCAGCATCCGGCGGAACTCGGCGAGTACCGCATCCAGCTCCGATGGCGGTAGGTGGATGGTCGAGTACCAGGAGAGGATGCCGGCCACCGAGTGGTCGGGAAGGTCCAGGTCCGTCATTGATCCGAGCTGGAACGCCGGCCCGGGAAAGTGGGTCCGGGCGTAGCCGATGAACTCAGGTACCAAGTCGACGCCGGTCACGTTGGCGCCGAGCGAATGCAGGTAGGCGCTCCAATGCCCGGGGCCGCAACCGAGATCGAGCACGGCGCCGTCCAAGCCGACGAGGTGGTCTCGGACAAGGGCCGTGTCATCCACGTGGGCCTGCCAGTCACCATCGAACAGGGCGATGTACTGCTCGGACATGTGCGAGTAGGCGTCGCGGACCGGCTGGTTGCTCACGGCGCCACTCTAAAGTCTGCCCGCGTTCCGCCCCGAACCCAGTACGCGTCCGGGTTGAGGTGGCACGTCCGGTACGGTGCCGGGGTGCTGCGCGCGGTGCCGGGCCTGGGTGGGCCGCTGACGGCTGAGTTCGAGGTCGGCCACGTCGGCGCCGAGGGATCGGAGGTCCGCACCTCCTTGATCGACTCGGCGGGGGTGCTGTTCGAGCTGGTCAAGCCGGTACGCGGCTTCCCGTCGTACAAGCGGCAGCGCAACTTCCCGGGCTTGTGGTGGTCGTCGACGACCGGCGCTCACGTCGGGTACGAGTCGTGGCTGGAGCGCGATCACCTGATGCTGCTCGACTTCGACCCGGCGGTGGCCGGGATCGCGTCGCAGCCGTTCTGGCCGCCCGTGGGCACCAGGTCACCGCCGATCCGCGACCGCTGTCCCGCCCTTCAGCGGTGTCACGCTGCCTGCCGCGACCGCCTCAGCCGGCTCAGGTCGACGCCGTAGGCGAGCGCGATGGTGAAGGTCAGCGCCGCGCCGGCCCAGGCGGCCCACCAGAACAGGAAGCCGCGCAGGTCGAGTCCATTGCCGTTGGCGAGCATCGGGTCGTACGGCGGAGGAAACAGCCGGTGGAAAGCAGGACCGCCGAAGAGGAAGATTGCCCCGGACACGATCATGCCGCTGGCCACGAAGCGCCGCAGGGACCGCCTGCCAAACTCTCGCTGCCGCCGGATCAGGTTGGCGACCAGGCTCAGGCCGATTGGTCCGCCGAGGACGAGAGCCCCGCAACCGATGAGCGTCGCTGTCCCGTACGTCACGGACCGATGCTACTTCCGTACCTGACCGTGATCGAACGCAGGAACCAGGATGGCCGGCGGGTCACGCTCGTGCACGGTGGCGGCAGGCCAAGTGTGGACGCTGCAGCCCTGCCGGTGCGGCCGGACACCGATGTGCTGGGGTGACCTTCCGACCTCGGAACGCCTGCAGGGGACGTAAAGCAGCGGCGAGGCAGCAGGAGGGCAGCACCAACGTCGGTCGAGTCTGGTCCATGACGTCAAGCAATGCGTACCAACGCGTGCTTGTCGACCCAGCATGGTACGGCCCAACACCGGGCGGTAGGTTGAGACCGCATCCCTCCAGCGGGGTCAACCGGGGTCGCCAGAGGAACGGCTGTCGACAGCAACGTTGCCGGACGGCGGCACTCTGCCGAGCGCTCGCAGAGTACTCAGGTCTACGCCAATGCTCGTCCCGGACCGCACGGAACTCCGCCCGCCGCGCTCGGCCTGCTGGCGGCCTCCGGCCGGCATCGGCCGGCTCAGCGGGCCAGACTGCCCGGCCGCGCTACTCCGCTGGGTTCGCCGCAATGAGTAGGTGGCCCCACTTGCGCTGGGACCAGCTCAGCAGTCCAAGAAGGAAGACGACGGGACCTCCTAAGGTCCACAGCACGCCGACCTTCTGGCTGCCAGGGAAGGAGACAACTTCTGCGACCAGAAGAACTCCGACGACGGCTACCAACGCGCCCGTCGCAGGCTGTAGCCATCGCGGTAGGCGGTTCGAGCGGCTCTTATGTAGCAGATACTCCCCGTACTTGCGGGCGGCTAGGGATACCTTGGGATCCGGCGCTGACTTTCCCTCCTTCGCTCGCAGTACGGCCTCGCGTCGCTGCTGGGCACTCACCCGACGCCAATCGGTGCGGGCCTGCCGTCGCTGCTGCCAGGTTAGAACGAATAGATCATCACGCACGTCTGGGAGGGTAGCCGGTTCAGACCAGCAGGCAGCACGAGAATGGCCGTGCCGATTGCGTAGGTGGTCGTCCGCCGCCGTGGTCCCGGCAATCGCTGCCGCACCGCTTCGCGGTTTGCCACCGAAGTACGTGGTTCAGGCGCGCGACAACCCGGCGCCACTGCAAGCCGCCCCGGCCCGAAGGCCGGGGCGGAAAGCCGTACGACGCCGGACGACCGCGCCCAGGGCGAGCCGTGCCAGCCACGTGCCATAAGCCGGTGCCGTAGGCGGTCACTAGAGGTCAGCACCGGTCAGCGTTACCCCGCCGCCGACCAGGCACAACAGACAGACCGGGACAGCCGGATACGATCTTCCAAAGTGGCGGTGCCGTTGGTCGGCGGTCAGGGCAGCAGCGCCCGAAGCCGGCCTATCCCTTCCAGCACGTCGGCGCGATGCTTGCCTTCCTTGATCCATGCGGGTAAGCGCTCGACAAGGGTTTGGCTCCCCATGTCTCGGCCGCGCTCCCGCAATCGAGCGGACACGTACGCCTCCAGCAGGTCCAGATGCTCGGCGTTGTATGCCCAGAGCACCCGCCCGCGGCAGTCGACCGAAAGCCAGAGCGGCAGTCCGAAGTACGGGTCATTCGGGCCTGAGAAGTCAGGAAGTGTTCGCGCGTTGTCGCCTGCGCGGCGAGGAGCATCCCAGACGCCAGTAAACGGGCACCCGAGACAACTGAGCCGACGACGCAGCCAGACATGATGCCGGGAGCCGGCGGCCGACTCAGGATCAGGAAGGACCGAAGCCCGCCCGGCACAGCGTGGGCAACGGACGAAGATCGCTCCAGCGGCCAAGCCACGCAGCCAGTACTTTGGGTCGCGGAAGCGTCCCGCGATCCCTGTCTCGGCTGCTGTCATAGATCAAACCGTACAGCCATCCGTACAGCCAGGCCGACCAACATCGGTCGTGAGCGGGCGACGACGGTTAACAGCTCACGCAGGTCAACGGTGAGGAGCGACGCCGGCCGACAGAGCGCTTGATCTTTGCGAGACAGAGTTCGGAGCGCTAGCCGCGCCCGCAGCGCATCATCTGAGAGTCAGCGAATCGTCAGCGAACGCCGTACCGCGTGCCGGCCCTCGATCATGCTCGACGGCACGACCGATGCCTTTGACCGCGCGGTACGGCACTTGATCACACTCGCTGTTACGTCAGGTCACTTCCCCCGCCGACGGTGGTCGCTGAAGCGCTGGCCGGTGCCGGTAACGGTTCCGCTCACCGGGGCGTTAACGGCCAAGCGTAAGGCTCGTTGCCGTGAGCACCGAAGGCAATGCCAGCGCTTCTGGTCAGGCTCGGCACCGTGAGCACCTCAGCCCCGGCCGCCCCCACCGGATCTACCCTCGGCTTTCGAACGAGGAGTGGGCGCTGGTCGTTGAGGCGGCCCGGCGAGCGGGTCTGACGCCAGCGGGATACACGGCGCAGGTGGTGGTCGGCGCAGCGCGCGCAGAAGAGCCGGCCACGGGCCTGACCGGTGATCTGCGGGAGTTGCAGCGGGAACTGTTCGCCGCTCGCCGTGCGGTGAACATGTTCGGCTCCAACGTCAATCAGGCTGCTGCGGCCGTGAACTCGACCGGGGAGCTGCCCGGCTGGGCCGTCGAGGCGGTGCAGTTATGCGCGTACGCCGTCGCCCGCCTCGACCAGGTGACGGCACTGATCGACCGGCGGCTGCGGTGATCGCGCGTGTCCACCGTCGCGGCGCCCGCGTTGGTGGGTTGCTGCGCTACCTGTACGGGCCGGGGAAGCAGGAGGAGCACGTCGACCCGCGGTTGGTTGCGGCGTGGGACGGTGCCGGGGAGTTGACCGATCTGGAGCCGGAGATCACTGCCTCGGGTAAGCGGGACTTCCGGAGGTTGACCGCTCTCCTGGAGGAGTCGGTTCGCGCGGGGATCCGTGCGCCGGCGAAACCTGTGTGGCATTGCTCGATGCGGCTGGCGCCGGAGGACCGCGATCGGGTGCTCACCGATGGCACCTGGGGGCGCATGGCGCGGGAGATGCTCATCGAAGCGGGACTCGCCACGGAAGCGGATGACCCGGGCCTGCGGTGGGTGGTGGTGCGGCACAACGACGACCACGTCCACATCGTCGCCACTCTCGTGCGTGAAGACGGCCGTACGAACTGGGCCCGCAACGACTACCGCAAGTGCGTGAAGGCCACCTACAACGTCGCCCGCCGCTACGGCCTGCGCAGGCAGGTACCCCCGGCCGACCGCACCGCACACCGAAGGCCCCACCCGGTGGAGGTCAACAAGGCCCGCCGCAAGGGCTGGAGCGACACCCCTCGCGACGAGTTGCGACGGCGGGTCCGCACCGCCGTCGCCGCAGCCGGCAGCGAGCTGGAGTTCCTCGACCGGCTGGCGGAGGCAGGGGTGCTGATCAGAGTGCGTCGCAGCACCATCAACGCCGATGAGATCACCGGCTACGCCGTCGCGCTGCCTGGCGCGGGCACCGGTGACGGGCAACCAGTGTGGTTCTCCGGTGGGCGACTCGCCCCCGATCTGACCCTGCCGAAGCTGCGCCGCCGGTGGGGCGACCCGCCGCCGGCCGCCGGCCTGCCGTCGGGAGGTCGGGTCACGGCCCGCGCCCAAGCTCTACGCGACGCCGCTGGCGTCACCCAGGCGGCGGCGGAAGAGATCCGTCGCAGCGCCCGTGAGGATCCCGCAGCCGCCCAAGCCGCCGCTACCGCCGCAGCCGACGTGCTCACCAGCCTGGCGTACGCGAGAGAAGGCAGCCTGCGTGGGCCGTTGCACCGGGCGGCGGAGGTGTTCGACCGCGCCGCACGTCACATGTATGCAGGGGCCGCGCGCACGACGTCCCTGTCGTACGAACTGAGGGCGATGTCGCGGCTGGTAGCGCTCATGGGCCGCATCGCCGCAGACGAGGACTCGGTCGCCGCGATGGCGCTGGTGCTCGACATGGCCCGGCTTGCCGACGCGCTGGAGCACCTCCGCACCGCTCAGCAGCGACTGCACCAAGCGAAGGCAGCCCGGGACGCAGCCCAGCAACTCCGAGCCCTCACCGCCGGCGGGGAGCGGCCGGTAACGACGCCGCTCACGGTGGCGGCAACGCCCAGCCCGACAGTGGACAGTGCCCGCCACCCCCCGCGGGCTCGGTAACGGAAGGAGCCCAGCATGATGCAACCGCAGCACGATGACCCGGTCGACGAGGCCAGACAAAAGGCGATGCAGTTCTTCGGCGTCGTCTCTACCCTCAGCGAAGCCGTCGCCCGCTTCGCCGCAGTGAGCATCCAGCGCAAGGCCGCCGAGGAGGAACGCGCCGCCGGCCGGGAGCGGGCCGCCGAAGCGGCCAGCCGCGCCGCCGCCCGGCTCGGCGACTCCGTCCGTGCCGACCGGGAGCGACTCGCCCGCCGAGTCGACGGCTCGTGGCTGAAGGACGCAACCCTCACCGAGGTGGCCGAGGTATGGCGTACCGCGACGGTGCACGCCGCCGCCGGCGACCCCGTCGCTCAGAAGCTCGCGGGGCTCGCACTGGACCGCCTGGGCGAGTTGCACCCGCAGTGGCGGGCCGCGTACGACCGGCAGCGAGCGGCTGGAAGGTCCGCTCCCGACGCTGCCCGCGCCGCGGCCCACGAGGTCTGGGAGAGCGAAGCGGCGAGGGCCGGTGCCAGCGGCAGGGCGGCGCGAGCGCACGGTGGCCCCGAGGGCCCGAAGCTGCGCGCCGGCGCAAACGGGAAGGCGCTACCCGCCGGTGGGAAGGCGCTCAACGACCTGGACGCCGCCGTACGCGCTGAAGCAGGCCGGCTGCTCGCCGACGTCAGCCCCGAGGCGCTGGACCGGCTACAGCGTGACCTGCGCTCCAGCGGCCGAGCGCCGGCGGCGGACGGCCTCGGACTGGCACGCCAGTACGTGAGTCAGACCCGCAAGGCAGGCGCACTGACGCCGGTGGTCGCCGATGCCACCGACCACGACTTGCTGGCACGCGCGAACGAGGAGCGGGCGCGGGCCCACGCCGCCGCCGGGACACCGGACTACCCACGCACCGCAGCCGACGAACACACCGAGGGGCTCGTCGTGGCCGCCAAGCACTACGGCTCGGCGAGCCACGACGAAGCCACAGCCCAGCAACGTCGCCTGGGCGAGACCTTCGCTCCGCTGGTCGTCGGCGGAAGGGTGGACCCCCTCGTGGCTGCCAAGCGGCCGGCGACGGTGGTACCGGAGCGGGTCCGGGCGGTGACGCGATGACCAGCGTGGAAACCTCAAGTCCCTTCGGCGAGGTGGACGAGACGACAGAGGACCTCGCAGCCCAGGTGGCGCTGTTGACCAGGCAGGTCGCCGAACTTCAGCAGGTTGTCGCCGACCGCGCGGCCAGCGACGGGGAGGGGCAGCCACCGGTGTACGCGACCGTCGAGGAGTGGGTCCGCGACTACCTCCTGCCGGGATTTCCCCGACCGGTCGGCGAGGTTGGGCTGGTGCGGTGGCACTGGTGCGAGCAGTGGTGGCGCCACGACGAAGCCATCACCCGGCTGACCGCCTTGTGGTACGGCTGGGAACACGCCCGGCTCGAGATGACCGGCATGCTCGGCTGGCTGCGCGAACTGGACCACCACCTGCCGATGCTGCTCGGCCCCGACGGGCCATTCCGCTCCTGCGCCCCCGGCATCGACGGCAGCACTGCCCGACACAGGGCGCCTACCGTTGCTGCCTTCGAGCAAGCGCCGGAACAGTGGTGGGACTGGTGGGATACCAAGTAGGCACAGCGGCCTTCCTCTACCCGCTGCTCCTCCACATTCGTCCTGGCGGCACGGAACTGGGGGTCGAACGGTCGACGCCGGGCACGGCCTCGGCCGTCTATCGTCGATTAGTCCACGTTCCCGGAGGTAGCGCCATGGCCGAAGCCCAGCCCGCTTCGTATCGCCGTGCGGCGCTATTCGTCGACTTCGAAAACGTGTACATCGGTTTGCGCAACTCAAGCCCCGACGCGGCTACGGCGTTCGCCACTGACCCTGGCCGTTGGGTGCGGTGGATGGAGCAGGATCTCGGCCCATTCCGGGTCGACGACGACGAAGTCCCGCGGGTGCTGCTACGCCGGATCTGCTACCTGGAGCCGAGCCATTCCGGCAAGTTCCGTTCATACTTCACTCGGGCCGGGTTCCGGGTCGTGGACTGCCCGTCGCTGACGAGCATGGGCAAGAACAGTGCCGACATCCACATGGTGCTCGACATCCTCGACACCCTGACCCACCCGACCCGGTTCGACGACTTCGTCGTCCTGTCGACCGACGCAGACTTCACCCCCGTGTTCATGCGGCTGCGGGAGCACGACAGGACCTCGGCGATGCTGGTGAGCGGGCCGACCGCCGCCGCGCTGCAGTCGGTGTGCGACTTCGCGATTCCGGACATCATGTTCATCGAAGAAGCCTTGGGCCTGAGCCCGTCGCAAGCCGGAGTGGACCAGGTCCGCACTCCCGTGCCGCAGCCACGCGCGACTGCTGCTGCGTCGATCGACCGTGACAGCAACAGCGTGCGGAACCGCCTCGAGGCGGCGGTGCGGCAGCTTGTGGCACAGTCGACGACACCGGTCGACCTCGCCTCCGCAGCACACTACGTCCGCAAGACCGTGGGCCGGGAGGCGACGACAAACTGGGCCGGGGCGGGCGGGTTCAAGCAGTTCGTCGCGGCGATCCAGAGCGACACTCTGGTGCTGGAGCCGCGCCACCCCGGCTGGCTGCTCGACCCGGCCAGGCATGAGCTGGTCCAGCCCGCGAGCGCGCCGGAGATCGCCGAACGAGTGAGCCGGGTCGTCGGAGCACCGCTGATCGGCACAGACGCCTACCAGGCACTGTTCCGGTCGATCGTCGAAGAGGGCCGTGCCAACCCCGCCTTACCACAGGCGCAGGCGGAGGAGGTGATCCGTGAGGCGTGCGGCCGGCGGGGACACACGGTCACGAGGAGCGCGATCCACTTCGTGCTCATCGGCCTGAAGTACAGCGGGGTCGACTGGCGGGACGCACGACACGACGCGGCGAACCTCGCCTCGGAGTTCGCCGGTAACGTGCTGCGGCTGACGGTCAACGCTCGGATGGAGTTGTCGGAGGCGGAGCGGGCCGCGGTGTGCGCGTGGATCCAGGACGAGCACTGAACCACGCCAAGCCCGCCCGCCGCCACTATGAACTCCGACCAGATCCCAGTGCGCTGTCATCGGCACGACCGCGCACCCGCCACCCTTGGACGGCGGCTGCCACCCGTGACGCACGGTCAGCGGCAGATCCGTGCACCGTTGTCATGCGAAGGACTGCTCGGCGAAGCTCATCCCGGCGCGCTCGGTGGAGGTGAGTGCCTGCCGGGGGACGTGTTGCGGCGGCAACCGCAGGTACTGGGTGTAGCCAACCGCTCGGAGGCGGAACTCGAAGTTCTGACCCTCGATGTGCCACAACGGTTCCGGGTTGCTGTCTGGGGAATCAAGCCGGTGAACGTCGGCGATCTCCATGACTTCGTGAAGCGGGCCGAGTCTGCCGTCGATGTTCCACGCCCGTTCGAACACGAGCGTCGCGGGCGCGATCCAGAAGGTGAAGTTTCGGTCTCGTCCTGCAGGTTGCACCCACCACACGATGTAGTCGAGGTCCAGCAGCATCCTGGCGGGCGGAAGGGTGCCATCCGCGTACTCGCGGATGCTCACGGCATGGACCCGGCAGTCATGCCATCCCATGCCCGGGAAGTCGGCGTCGGTCCAGGTCGCCTTGGTCAGTCCTGACGGGGGGTGCGGCAAGGTGAACACCGGGTCAGTATCCGCGACGGCGCGCTTTCATCGGCAAAGTCGCGCGGTCAGCGGCATGAGCGGATGCACCATCGGTTCAGAATCCGATCGAGTTGAAAGGCTCGGGATCGGTGCGGAAGAGTCGTGAAAGGGTGGCCAGGGCATCCGCTTCTTGTGGGCGGATCTTGCCGGCGCGAGCCAGGGCGGCGGCGGACATCCCCCCGAGGTAGAGCGATCCGAGTGCCTGTATGTCCAGGGTCAGGTCCGTGGCGCCATCAACGCGCCGACATTCGGCTTCACCTTTGCTGATCTCAAGTTCCCACGTACCGATGTTGTGGGGGCACTCTGGGTCTTTCTCGACGGTGATCCTGAGGTAACCGTCGGTGTCGTAGCCGCGGCTGGTCAGGGCTTTGGGAAGGTCGAGGACTCGTACCCAGAGGTTGTCCGACTGCCGCGTGACGCGCATGGCCCGCGGGTTGCGTAGCATCCAGCGCAGAGGCTCGTCGGCCGGTCGGGCCGGGGCGACGACTTTGCGCGTGAGGTCGAAGTCAAGCAGCAGGGACCACATGGCTCGGTAGGCCTCATCGGTGAGCGCCTCCAGCGCTTCGACCACCAGCACGCCGACCCCATCGGGGTTTGTCGACCACGGCAGGCGATAGTTCGCGATGCCATCCACCTGCCCTGCCGCGTCGCGGTGGATAAGGAATCGCAGCGGCCCGTCGGTGCCATTGGCCTCATCGGACAGGCCCGCCCAGCGGCCCTTGGGTGCCGCGATCTCGCCGACCCGTGCCCGTCGCACCCTGTCAAAGATCCCGGGCCACACCTCCCGCGCTGTCGCTGCATCGACCAACTCCAGGCTTCCCAGGTCAGGATCGGCGTCGACAAGCCGGGCGGCCGAGCGTTCCATCTCCCAACGGGTGCGCAGCGTCGCTGGGGAGAACCCAAACCGCCCATAGATGCTGCCCTCGCTCGCGCTGAGCTCGGCGATCGCCTCACCACGCTCAAGGGCATCGGTGAACATCGCCTGCATCATGCCCCGCAGCAGGCCTTGCCGCCGATGAGTGGCGATGACGCCGGTGCCGGTGACGCCACCCATGGGCACCACGCGCAGCCCTGGAGCTGTCACCTGGAGCGACAGCATCGCCGTGGCCCCCACCACCTTGCCGTTCACGATCGCCGCTTGTGGTCGGAAGGTTTCGTCCTTCATCAACTCATCAGCCCACGACTCCAGCTGCTCGCGAGTCGCTGGCGGACGCGGACACGGCCAAGCCTCCGCGCCGCCGTGCCACGCTGCGGGGTACGGCTCCCAGCTCGGTAGCCCGTTTGCGAACGGCAGCGCCCGCAAATACTCGACAACCTCGTGACGCTCGACAGGACGAATCTCAGTCACCACACGGCCCATCCCTCCAGGAAGGGGGCCAAGCACGCAACCGAGTTACGGAAAAGCAACCTCACCAGCGTCCCCTCATCGGCAGTTCCGGGCGCCTGCCGGCGTGCCGACCGTGCTCACGTTACGTGACGCGCGGATCGCGGCAAAGTAGTGCGTGTGCATTCGTCTCGCCGAGCCTGCCGCCGGTCAGGGAAGCCCTTACGCGATCGGCTCAGGCTGGGTGGTCGGGTGGCCGGTCCAAGGTTCTCCGCGGCGGGCGCGTTGTGCGCTACTTCCCGGCGGCAGGTCGAGAACGTCGATCAAGGTCGGATCTTCGTCCACGACGTGGTGGAGGTGTCCGATCCTGCCGGTGCTGCTGTCCGCGTCCGTGGCGCCGATAAGTTGCCAGAGCCCGTCGTCAACCTCGTTGCTCACCAGCAGAACAGGTTCGCGACGCTCGAAGACCTCGATGGTCTGGATGCACGTGGTGCCCACCAGCCAGTGCCGCATCCACCACGCGCGTCGATCATGCCGCATGACGTGGTCCGCAACCCACCACACGAACGGCAGATCCTCATGGGATCGAGCCTGATCTGCGGTCAAATCCGGGCCGCCCTGTGGTACCCGCTCGAACGGCTCGTCGATGAGTGAGAACGCATGACCGTCCTGGTGCTGGAACACGACGGCGTGGACCGTGCCGCCACCTGGATTGCCGGCACCGATCCCGATCGACAGTCGGGCGACGTGGGGCTGCGACCGCGTGGTCCAGCCGAACGCGTACGAGGCCAACTCGCCGCGAGGCCCGACGAACTCGCCGAATGCGCGGCGGTCCATTCCCGCGCCCTCGCCCTCGGCAGTCGGCACCTCGACGAACGAACCTTCCAGCACCTGGACATCCACGTGGCCAACCTAGCCGAACTGCTAACCGGCTGCAGATGCGACAAGACGTCCAACGCGCCCTGGGCCTGGAACAGACTGCGGCACCGTCAGCGGCATGAGCGTGCGTCTACCGCTGGAGGTGCGTACGAGGGCCACGATCGTCACGAGGCGGCGCCGTAGCCCGCATCATCCGTCGTTGGTGCATCATGGTCTCTCATGTTCCTGGATCAGCGGCATTTTCCCTTCCTGGCCGATCTTCGGGCACGGTGGGAGGCCATCCGGGATGAGTGCCTTGCTCTGCCGCGGAAGACCTATCAGCCGTGGGTGCAACGCGAGATGTACGGCCAGGGCTGGAGCGTGTACGGGCTTGTCGCCTTCGGGGAACGGATTGAGGAGGCGCTCGAAGCTTGCCCGAACACTGCCTCCGCGTTGACGAAGGTTCCTCGCCTGACGACCGCTGGGTTTTCTCGGATGGCTCCTGGCACCCAGATCAAGCCACATCAGGGGTGGGTTACGACCGTTTACCGTGCGCATCTCGGGCTGGTCGTGCCGGAGGACTGCGCACTGCGAGTGGGCGACGAGACCCGGCAGTGGCGCGAAGGTAAGACCTTTGTCTTCGACGACACCGTCACGCATGAGGCGTGGAACTACGGCTCCAGCGACCGCGTCGTGCTCTTGTTTGATTTCGCCCGTCCTGGCTACGAGGGCATGCCGCAGGACGAACTGCCGGCCTCGGTGGCAGGCTTCGTACGACGCGGTGGATGAGCGAGACACCCCCAGCGCATCTTCACGGCCCTGCATCGAGGCCCCCGACCTGGACGTGGCGCTCAAGCTCGCCGCCGAGGGGTCGAAGGCCTGCAACCGGAAACTCGAGGTGCGGCCGTTCCTGTCAGGAGCCCTGTGGTCGACGTCCGGGATGCGATCACCCAGGCGCACACGCGGGAGTGGGCCCGGGTGGTCGCGCCCTCTCCAGGCGGTTCGGTGACCTCGACATCGCCGAGGAGGCGGCGGCCGGAGCTCGCGACCGCCGTCGAGCGGTGGCCGGCCAACGGCGTACCGCCCAATCCCGGCGCCTGGTTAACCACCACCGCCAACCGCAAGGCCATCGACCGGATCCGACGCGAGAACAAGCGCGACGACAAGCACAAGGAGGCTCAGATGGTGTACGACGACGACCCGCCCGAGCCTGTCGGCACCATCGACGACGATCGGCTCCGGCTGATCTTCACCTGCTGTCACCCGGCGCTGGCGATGCAGACCCGCGTAGCGCTGGCGCTGCGCATGGTCGGCGGTCTGACCGTGCCCGAGATCGCCCGTGCCTACCTGGTGCAGGAGACCGCCATGGAGCGGCGGATCACCCGCGCGAGGCCAAGATCAAGGCGGCCCGCATCCCGTATCGGGTGCCGTCCGTGGAGGATCTCCCGGCACGCGTGTCTGGCGTGCTTGCCGTCCTGTTCCTGGTGTTCAACGAGGGCTACCTGGCCACCGGCCCCGACACCGATCCCCTACGTCACGACCTGACCGCCGAGGCGATCCGGCTCACCCGCCTGATCCGTGCCCTCATGCCCGACGACGGTGAGGTGGCCGGGCTGCTGGCGCTGATGCTGCTCACCGAGGCCCGCCGCACCGCCCGGGTCTCGGCCAGCGGCGAACTGGTTTCCCTGGCCGAGCAGGACCGTGGGGCCTGGAACGCCGCGCTGATCGCCGAGGGGCATCGGCTGGTGCGCGAGCGCCTCGCCGCTGCCGCCGCCGGGGTGGCTCCGGGTCGCTACCAGATCTTCGCCGCGATCAACGCCGTGCACACCTCCGCCCGCGATATGCGCGACACCGACTGGTCGCAGGTCCTCGCCCTCTACGACCAACTCATCCGCCTCGACCCCTCCCCGGTCATCGCCCTCAACCGGGCAATCGCAGTAGCCGAACTCGACGGCCCGGACGTGGCACTGGCGGCCGTCGACCGTCTTGAGGACAAGCTGTCCGGCTACCACCCCTACCACGCCACCCGCGCCGAACTTCTGCGCAGGCTGGGCCAAAGTCAGCAGTCGCGCGCGGCATACGACAAGGCCATCGAGTTGGCAGGCAACGCCGCCGAGACCGCCTACCTGACACGCCGCCGCAACCAACTGCGGTAGCGCCCACGGATCCCGATCGACACCCCGCGCGCAGCGGCGGCCGACCCCGGCGCAATCAGATCGGCCCGACACCAGCATGAGGTCGTCAGCTTCTGACGGTCGGCACTGCACTGTCATCGGCACGAGCGGTCGGCGTTAGGTCTGCCGGGTAGCCGGACTGCGATGCCACGAGGGCTTATCCAGAGGGCTAATGCTTTTGCACTAGTGCACAGCGTGGCATTTCCCCTTAAAGGCGAGGGCTCAGGCGTCTTTTTTCGTACGGTGTCCACATGAGGTATCTGGAACGCCGTTTCGCGTCCGTCACTGAAGAGGTCACCGCATATGATCTCCCGGTTACCGGGCGGATCCCGGCCGAGCTCAACGGCCGCTACCTACGCAACGGGCCCAACCCGCTGGGCGTGGAAGATCCCGTTGTGCACATCTGGGGTATGGGCCAGGGCATGGTGCACGGGGTGCGGCTGCGTGAAGGCCGGGCCGAGTGGTACCGCAATCGCTTCGTGCGGACCCCGGGCTTCGCGCCCATGGTGCACGTGATCGAGCATGCCCAGCGAACCTTCGCCATGGCGGAGGGTGGCCTGCCGCCCGCCGAGCTGGACGAGGAGCTGAACACCGTGGGCGTTTGTGCCCTGGGAGGGACCGCGGAAGGGTTCACGGCGGGAGCGCACTCCAAGCACGACCCGCTCACCGGCGGGCTCCATTCGCTGTCGTACATGCCGGGTCACGACGTCGTCCAGTACATCGTGACCGACGCCGAGGGAAGCGTCGTCCAGACCACCACCATCCCCATGACGCGAACGCCATTCATGCACGACTTCGCCCTCACCGAGAACCACGTGGTGTTGTGGGACACGCCGCTGGGCTTCGACGGGTTTGACTGCCGGTGGTTGGCGGAGCACCCGACGCGGGTGGGCGTCATGCCGCGGACTGGAGGTGACGTGCGCTGGCTGGACATCGACCCGATCCATGTCAGTCACACGCTCAACGCCTACGACGACGGCGACTCGGTCGTGGTCGACCTGGTCACGGCCCAGGGGCCGTTCGATCCCGCCGACCCTGGGGCGATCCGGCCCACACTGGACCGTTGGACGATCACGTCGGAGGCGATCCACCAGCGGCACATCGACGACCGGCCGCAGGACTTCCCGCGCGTGAACGAGACGCGTACAACCCGCCCATACCGATACGGTTACTCGGCCGCGACCGCCCTGTACGGAATCCCGTTCACACCCCAGGGCTCGCCATCGGACGACGCCTTCACCAACGCCCTGGTCAAGCATGACCTGGAACGGGGAACGACCGAGGTACACGGGTTCGGGAATGACGAGGCGGTCGGGGAGGCCGTGTTCGCCGCCGCGGGGCATGGGGAGGACGAGGGGTACCTACTCACGTACGTGCACAATCCTCTTCGCAACGCCAGCGACCTGGTGATCCTTGCGGCCCAGGACTTCACGGGCGAGCCCGTCGCGCGCGTCCACCTCCCGGTCCCGGTGCCGCTCGGCCTGCACGGCAACTGGCTGCCTGACCGCTGAGGCATGGCAGCATGACGTCGTGAACGATCTCCAACCGCCGTATCTCCAGATCGCCGCCGACATCGAGCAGCGCATCGCCGATGGAGAGCTGCGGCCCGGCGATCCCATCCCCACCACCAGGGCGATCATGGGCGAGTGGGGCGTGGCAATGGCGACGGCCACCAAGGCGCTGGCCGCCCTCAAGCAGGCAGACGCCATCGAGTCCGTGCCTCGGGTCGGCGCCGTGGTCGCTCGCCGGAGACTGCCCTCGCGTTCGGCCGGCGGTCTCGAACGCGACCGAGTCGTCCGCGTGGCAATGGAGATCGCCGACGCCGACGGCTTGGCCGCCCTGTCCATGCGGGCGGTGGCGGCCAAGCTCGGGGTCGCCACCATGACCCTCTACCGGTATCTCGACGCCAAGGCCGAGCTCACCCAATTGATTGCCGACGCCGCATTCGCCGAGATCAAGTATCCGGAGCCGCCGCCGGGATGGCGTTCCCACCTGCGGGTGGCCGCTCAGCTGCAGTGGGCGACCTACCAGCGCCATCGCTGGCTGCCACGGCTCGTGTCCATCACCCGGCCGGCCACGCTGCCGGGCCTGCTGGCGTACGCACTGTGGACCCTGCGCGCGCTTGACGGCCTCGACCTGGACCCGCGCACACGGCTTCACGTCTACGCCACGATGGTCAACTACGTGCGAGGGACGGCGGTGAACATCGAGAGCGAGGCTGGTGCTGAGCTGGACACGGGGATGACGAGCGAGCAGTGGATCAAAACCCGGCTCCCCATCGAGGGGCCGCTGATCGCCCAGATCACGGAACCGGGCACGGAGCTCGATCTCGAGTCACTGTTCGCCTTCGGCCTCGAACGACTACTCGACGGCCTGACCCTCATGATCACGCCTCGGAAGATTCGCCGGTGACCGGACCTTCACCAGCGCGGTGTCGTCAAACACGCCGGCTGGAATCCACTTGGCCGTGTAATCCTGTGTCACCTGCGGGCAGCGATCTGCCGGACGCCGGGTCGGCGAAAATCCGCAGACGCCCACCTCGGTGAGCGTGGCGGACAGCGGGTCCGCGCCCGTCCTAATGAGTTCTGGGAGTAAGAGCCTGGTAAATAAGGGTTTCGGGAGGCCGGCGGGGTCGGTGCAGATCGACAACCGTGACGGCGTCGGCGTGGCTGCGTGACATAGGGAAAGGCCTCCGGTACGAGCAAAGGCGACAAACCGGCACGACCGAAGGCCCAACCCTGTCTGTATACCTTGTCGCCGGTGTCGCCGCATCCACCACCCCGGCCACCCTCGATGCTCACCTGCCCACCGCCCGGCCACGGCACTACCCGTCCGACACCAGCGACGCCGAATGGGCCGTCCTCGCCCCGTACGTCCCGGCCGGCACCGGACGTGGCCCGCCGATCATCTACCCACGCCGCGACATCGTGGACGCCATCCGCTATCTCGACCGCACCAGCTGCCAGTGGGACGCGCTACCGGCCGACTTTCCCCACCACAAGCTCGTCTACCAATACTCAAGACCTGGACCGCCGACGGAACGCTGCACCGCATGCACAACAGCCTGCGAGAACAGGTACGTGAGCAGATCGAGGAACGTAACCGGCAACCGACGGCCGCGCTGGTCGACTCCCAGTCGGTACGCGCCGCAGAGACCGTCGGCCGCCCCAGCCGCGGCTACGACGCGGGGAAGAAGGTCAACGGCCGCAAACGGCACATCGCCGTGGACACCTGCGGACTGCTCCTTGCGGTCCTGGTCACCGGCGGCAACGTCCAAGAGCGTGACGGCGCCGGACCCCTGCTGTGGGCGCTACACGCATGCTTCCCCACCATCCGACTGACCTGGACCGACAGCGGCTACGCCGGCAAACTCGTCACCTGGGCCGCCACCCACCTCACCCTGACCGTGCAGATCGTCGCCAAACTCGCCGGACAGACCACCTTCGTCGTCCTACACCGCAGATGGGCGGTCGAGCGCACCTTCTCGTGGATCAACCGGTGCCGACGCACCATCCGCGACTACGAACGGCTACCCGGCCACCACGCCGCGATGGTCCAATGGGCCATGATCATCGTCATGGCCCGCCGCCTCGCCCGCCACCAACACACCTGAAACCCTTATTTACCAGGCTCTTATCCCGCCGTTCCTAGAACCTGGCCGAACGCCGGGTGAGCACTGCAGCATCCGAGGGCATCACGCTCCGCGCAGCGCCGTACGCGGCAACAGCGGATGGGCGTTGTGCCCGTCTCACCCGGGTGACAGACGGTGCCGAGACCATGGAAGCTCGCTTCATGGATTCGTTGCTCGCTGACCTCAACCACCCGGCGATCGAGGCGTTCCTCGACGCCGTGGACGAGGTCATGAACAGCAATACGCTTATGCTCAAGGTCCGCGCCGACGTCCCGGTACAACCGGGCAACCGGGCAGCGATCCTGTCCGACTTCCTTCGCGCCCCTTTGTTCCACGAGATGATGCTCACCGCGGACCGGGCGCGCGGCTGGTGGATGTTCCACGAAATGCCGTATGAGCCGACCGCAGCGGCGCCGATCCCGGCTGCGGGCGCCCCGGGGTCGCTGGTCCGCGACGGGTTCCGACTGACCCTCAGCCCACTCGACGGCGCCGGCATGGCCGCCCGCCTGCGATGGATGCTCACCAGCGCCTGCAGCCCCTACCGCCGCCACCTCGACGAGAACCGCGCGCGAGACCTGGCCGGGGAGTTCCTCCGGCACGTGTTCGACTCCGGAGGCGGCCTTGGTCCCGTCGAGCCGGACCGGCGGTCGGGGACCGAAACACCGTGGGAGTTCTGCACCGTACGGCCGGACTTCCTGCGGGGCATGGACGAGCACGCCGACGAGCCGTACCAGCCCGCGTACTTCGAAGGCTGCGAGTCGGCCGACACCGCAACGTTCTTCCACCAAGGTGAGGTCTTCTACCTCCTGCTCACCAACGGCGCCCCATAGAGCCAACAGAGTTCGAATGGGCATGCAAATGCATGGTCGTCGATTTCTGAACTTCCTGTCATCGGCATGAGCGGGCATTCAGGCGGTCGGCGCCGGTCGCTCCTCCCGTTACGCGACATGACTCGGCTCGTTGAGATCGGATCTCCGTGGGGCCAGTCATGGGCGTCCTGGTGGGCCAGGTTCGGCAACTGCGGATGCAGCGCAAGCAGAGCCCTCGTGCTGAATCGAGCATCGTCCTCATTCATGCTATGCGGCGCTGCTGGCGTGGGCCGCGCTGACTGATATACGCGGGCCCAGGCCGAGAGGGGTCGGCAAGTGCCCGAGGAGCGGTGGGTACGGATCGCAGCGGTGGAACCGCGCTCGGGCGGGGGCGACCAACGTTTGAGTCGGCGGAGCCGCTGTCGAGTCCTGCGGGGAAATGACCGATCTGGCGCAGTAGACCGTCTGCGGCGTAGGCCATCACCGTGCCGATACCGTCGTGGGACCGCTCGGCGATCCGGGTCCTCTCGACGATGTGCTGCGCCAACCGGTACGCCTCACCAGGGCCTGCCGCGTCGAGCACCCGGGGTGAGAGGATCCGCGCCGCCTCGTAGCGGCCCCCGATGTCGTCGAGCAGCTGCGGGCTGCGGCCGAGCAGGCGGTCGAGGTGGTGGTCGACGACGGCGAAGAGCAGCGGCCGGGTCTGGTGTCGCAGCGCGGCGCGCAGCTGGGCGCGACCGTTGGGCCGGGCGAGCAGGTCGGCCGGGTCGGCGCCGGTCGCGAACTCGGCGGCGAGCAGCCTGCCCTGCGCGCCCGGCTGTCGTAGCAGGTCGAACGCGGTGTCGGCGGCCCTGCGTCCGGCCGGGTCGGCGTCGAAGGCCACCACGATCGCGTCGCGGCATCCAGGCATCGAACGGAGGATGGCCGCCTGGGCTGCGCCGAAGGCCGTGCCACACGGTGCGACCGCGACCGCCCCGGGAAGGCCGGAGCGGGAGTACGAGAGCCAGATGGCGATCGTGTCCGCCGGGCCCTCGACGAGTACGGGCTGCCAGCCGGCCCGGATGCGGTCCTGCTGCTCGGCCACGCCGAAGAGCAGCTTGTCCTTGTGGTAGAGGGGCGACTCATGGGTGTTGAGGTACTTGGGCAGCTGCGGGTCGGCGGTGAGGGATCGGTCGCTGGCACGGCCGATGAACGCCGCGACGTGTCCGTCGGGATCGCGGATGGGAAAGATGATCCGGTCGCGGAACACATCGATCAACCGGTCCGGGTTGTCGCGGGTGGGCTTGGAAAGCCCCGCGACTACGAGGTCCTCGGGAGAGAAGTCCATTCCCCTCAAGTGATCGGTCAAGGCCGACCAGGTCCGTGGCGCGTAGCCAACCCGCCAGGGCCATTCCCTGTCGACCAGGGTGCCCAGGGCGCGGCTGGTCAGGTAGCGGCGCGGCTCTTCGGTGGCGGCGAGCTGGCCGCGGAACCAGGCCACCGCGGCTTCGTTGGCGGCAAGGAGTCGCCGTGGATCGTGCTCCCGGTCGGTATTGCCCGCTCGGACTGGGTCAGGGGAGGCCATCACGACGTCGTCGCCTCCTCAGGACGCGTCATCCCGTGGTGGTTCCGGTTGGCGTTGGTGGTGATCCGTGCCTCGGCGGCGGTTGCCGCCGCAGCGAGCTCTGCGGCCAGTGGCCCGGTGTACCAGGGCCGCAGGTCCAGCATGACGGCCCGGATGCCGGTGGCCAGCAGTAGCGCGGTGCCCTTGGGCATGGCGCGAATTTGGGCGGCGTCGAGGATGCGCTGGCGCCGTACCGACGTCTGCCAGGAGGTACCGCCCCGACCGTCACGGGTGCGGGAGGCCACGGCGATGTCATGGTCACCGACGAGCCGGGACAGGTCCTCGGCGAACTTCGCGTCGTCGATTCCTGCGCCCACGAGTTTCGCTGTGGCCGCCGACCAGAGGGTGTCCATGCCCTTGTCGCCCCACACTCGGGCGCCCTGCCGGTAGGACTGCAGGATCGTCAGTGGGATCACCCCCCGGCTGCCCAGGTGCGAGTACAGGTCAGGAAGGTCGCGGATTTTGCAGATGTTTGCCGCCTCGTCCAGCACTGCGACCAGGGGCGGGTCAAGTCGACCGCCGCGCACCTCGGCGGTGCGCACCGCCTCCCGGAGTAGTTGGTCGGCCAGCCCGGCGACGAGCGGGGCGGCGTTACCGGCGCCGTCCTTGCTGAGCAGGTACATGGTGTCTGCGCTGCCGGGGAATGCCCGCACGTCGAGGACCGGCAACACCCGATGCTTTGGCGGGGTGACCCAGGCCATGATCTGTGGGTTGGCCAAGCAGGCGGCTGCGGTCCGTGCCGTCTCGTACAGGCCTTCGCGGGTCTCTGGCGCGCCGGCCTGCCGGCCCGCCAGGGCCCGCGCGGACGCGGCGTGCCCCTGGGTTTGGAGGATCTCGCCGGGTTCCCGGGCAGTGGAGTCCGACAGCCACCGTTGCACCGACGTGAGCGTGCCCCTGTCGAGCGCGGCCGCCAGGATCAGGGAGGTCAGCAGGTCCAAGGCGCCGAGGATCCAGAAGTCGTCGCCGCCGCGGCCATTGCGGATCTGTTGAACGAAGTGGTCGGCCAGTCGTTGGGCGTCCTCGATCCCGCCGACGGCTTCCAGCGGGTTCCACCACCAGCTCTGCTGTTCGTGGGTGATGGCCTGTGGGTCGAACACCCAGACCCTGCCGTGCTCGGCGCGGTGCGCGGCGGTGACCACCGGCACCCGCATCACACGGCTTAATCTCCACACGTCGTTCATGATGGACAACCATGGCGAGAGCCCTTAGCGGGCGGTCTACGGCGTTACGGAGCGCCGTGCCAGCGAGGACTTCGTTAAGCTCACTGCGGAGCGTCCGCTACGGGCGGATGCCGGGAGTGTGGATCTAACGGCTCTGTCTCACATTCGGCTCTGTCTCACATTCGGTGGTGACGGAGGGTGCTGGTTAGCCGAGCAGGATGCGGTGTCGCAGGAGAGTGAAGCCCGCGCGTCCGTACATCTGTCGCTTGATCAGTTTGGTTTTGGTGTTGACGCCTTCGGTGCCACCGTTGTGGAAGGGGTAGGTCAGGGCGGCGTTCACGGCGTCACGGTCCAGGCCGAGGCCGCGGGTGAACGTGTGCAGGTGGGGCAGGTCGATGGTCTTGGCCTCGGCGATCCACGCGGTGAGACGGTCGTCGTTGCCGGCGGCGGGCGTGAGGAGTGCGGCGAACGAGCCGATGAAGCCGGCCAGCGCGGTCATCTGTGGACAGGCGCCGGTGAGAGCGTCGACGAGCGTCCGCTGATGTTCTTTGAGCTGGTCGGGGCGGTCAGGGCCGGTGGTGATCATGTTGGCGCAGAACGACCATTCCACTGGCATATCTTCGGCGGCCGGTCCTCACGGTGGCTCATGGCATAGGGCTGGTACAACGGCGGTGGGGTTGCCCTCGACTGTCGGAGTTGATCTATGGGTGAACGGTGGCGGGCGCCTTCACCGGTGTCAGCGGCCTTGCTGGCGGTTGCGTTGGCCTTGGTCGGGAATCTGGCGACCAACGTGGTCGAGGTGGATCGGCCGTGGTGGCGGCCGGTGGTGTTCAGCACGCTCGTGCTGCTGGTCGTCGGGGTGCTGGTGCTGGAGTGGCTGCGGCATCGGGCCGCGCGTGCCCGGGAGCAGTTGGATCCGGCTGGTGAGCGGGCGCGGGTGTTCGGGGCGATTCCGCGTGCGGCGTGGAGGTGGCAGCTGCGGCCGGTGGAGCAGAAACGAGCCGGCCGCGACATCGGCCTGCGGGGGCGCTCGTGAGCGGCCCTGGCCAGCGTGGCCGTGGTGCGGTCCTGGCCGCGATGGCAGCCGTGGTGGTCGTGCTCACCGCGGCGTTGGGTGCGGCGACCAACATCGGGACTGGGATGCTGCCGGCCTGGCGGTGGGCGCACAGCCCGGCGGTGATCTGGTCGGTGGTGGCCACGTCCGTTCTGCTGCTGATGCTGCTAGCGGTGATCCAGCAGCGCATGGCTGGCACGGACAACCCGCCGGGGCTCGGTGCGACGGTGCGGCACATATTCGTCCCCCGGCGAGCCGGCGCTACCCGCCCGGCGATTGCGTCGCTTCGCCCGCCGCAAGTGACCGACCGCGACATCCGAGGACGTGACCGGCTGGTCGACCAGATGACCGCCCTATACAGCTGGCGGGGTCGTCACCGGCCGCGGGTCAACATTCTGCACGGGATGGGCGGGGCGGGTAAAACCACCGTCGCGCAGCTGGTCGCGGGCCGACTGACTCGCGCCGGGGTACGAGTGTGGTGGGTATCGGCCGCCACGGCCACCCAGCTGGATACCGGGATGCGGCAGCTCGCCGCCGAGCTGGGCGCGTCCGCCGCTGATATCGAGCACGCCTGGTCCGACACCGGCAGCGGCCCCGACCTGGTCTGGGGAATGCTGGACCAGTTGCCGCAGCGCTGGCTGCTGGTCATCGACAACGCCGACGACACCCGGCTGCTCACCCCACCCGACGAACCGGTCACTGCCGGGCGCGGCTGGCTCCGGCCCGTCCCGCACCGCCGCGGCTTGCTGCTGCTCACCACCCGCGACGGCGATCCCGCCACCTGGCCCGCCGCCCGGTATCACGACGGCGGGGACCGTGGCGACTGGTACCGACTGCATCCGGTGGGGATGCTCACCCCGGCCGACAGCGCAGCCGTGCTCCTGGACCACGCCGGCGCCGCCGCAGGCACTGTCGAGCAGGCCACCGCACTGGCCGAACGCCTCGGCGGGCTACCTCTGGCCTGGGTATCGCCGGTCAGACCATCAGCCAGGTCCGCCGCACCGGGGTCGCCGGCTCACCCGCGACGTTCGCCGGGTACCGCACCGCACTGGACACCGGCGACACACCAACATCAACACCAACACCGACACCGGCCGCGGGCGCACTCAGCGAGGCGCAGGCGCGCCGCACCATCGACCGGACCTGGGAACTGTCGCTGGACCTACTCGACAGGCGAGGCCTGCCGCAGGCCCGCACCCTGCTGCGGCTGCTGGCCACCTTCGCCGACGCCCCGATCCCCACCCACCTGCTCGACCCGGCTACCCTGGCCGCCACCGCTCTCCTGCCTGATCTCACCGGTGAGCACCTCGCCACGCTCCTGCAAGCCCTGACCGGTGTAGGACTGGTCACCCTCGAACAAACCCAGCGCTCGACACCCGTGACCCTCGCGCGGCTGCATCCACTCATCCGCGACACCAGCCGCCGACCTCTGCACACCACCCAGCGGCACACCACCTACCTCGCCGTGTCCATCACCCTCCTGCTGAATAGCACCACCAATCTCGACGCCGACAACCCCACGACCTGGCCCATCTGGCAGACACTCGCCCCGCACACCACCGACCTGCACAGCCAAGCCACCACGCACCCCGATACCAGCGACGAAACACTTATCGACGTCTGCGGCCTGACACAAAAAACCGCCCGCTATCTCGGCGAAGCCGGCCTCCACCAAAGCGCCCGAGACCTGTTCGCCGAGCTGCTCCCCATCTACGAGCAGGTCCAGGGTGTCGAGCACCCCGAAATCCTGGCTACCCGCCACAACCTCGCGCGCTGGACCGGGGCGGCGGGTGATCCGGCCGGCGCCCGAGACCTGTTCGCCGAGGTGCTCCCCATCTACGAGCAGGTCCTGGGCGCCGAGCACCCCGACACCCTGGACACCCGCAACCACCATGCGTACTGGCTCGGGAAGGCAGGTGATCCGGCCGGCGCCCGCGACCTGCTCGCCGAGCTGCTCCCCATCTACGAGCAGGTCCAGGGTGTCGAGCACCCCGAAATCCTGGCCACCCGCCACAACCTCGCGCACTGGATCGGGGTTGCAGGTGATCCGGCCGGCGCCCGAGACCTGTTCGCCGAGGTGCTCCCCATCCGTGAGCGGGTCCTGGGCGCCGAGCACCCCGACACCGTGACTACTCGCTACGACCTCGCGTACTGGATCGGGGCGGCGGGTGATCCGGCCGGCGCCCGAGACCTGTTCGCCGAGGTGCTCCCCATCCGTGAGCGGGTCCTGGGCGCCGAGCACCCCGAAACCCTGAACACCCGCCACAACCTCGCGCGCTGGATCGGGGCGGCGGGTGATCCGGCCAGCGCCCGCGACCTGCTCGCCGAGCTGCTCCCCATCCGCGAGCGGGTCCAGGGTGTCAAGCACCCCGACACCCTGGACACCCGCAACGACCATGCGTACTGGACCGGGAAGGCGGGTGACCCGGGCCGGCGCCCGCGACCTGCTCGCCGAGGTGCTCCCCATCCGTGAGCGGGTCCAGGGCCTCAAGCACCCAGGGTGCAGGTCTAGACAAAGCCGGCTGATTGCTGCGCATGGCTCGGTAGTCACTTCACGGTTTCGGCGTAGCGCCTAATCACTTGCCGTGGTCGGCCCGGGCTGGCATCATCCCGGCCATGATCGAGAGAATCGAGTCCTCCGTCCGCCGGTGAGCGTGACGACCGAGCCAGGATCGCTCGGACCCCAGACCGCCCTGTTCGAACACGCCCTGCGCCTGCATCAGCAAGATCCGGATTCGCCCCTGCCACGTGATGGCGAGCCGTATCCGGACGACGAGCTCCACCGCTATCAGCGGCAGCGCCCGCAGACCCGGAAAGATCAGCGCCTCCGCGGCGTCGACGTTGCCGCCATCCTCGACATGCACTTCGGCAAGGCCGATGCGCCACCGAGCGAACTCGCCGACGCGTTCTGCCTGGCTGACGTCCCGATCCATCACAACGAGCACATCGCTGCAGCGGCGCTGCGCGCGGACCGGCAGCGGGTGCGGCAGACTGGCCGGTGGCTGGTGCGGCACAGCCCCGATCGATGCTCAGCCGCTGTTGGGCTGGCACTGCTCGCCACGGACTGGGCGGAGGAAGACATCCCGCTGATCCAGACTATCGGCCTGCTGTCGCATTGGTTCGGGCCGTTGGCCGCCGAGGGGCTGCGACGTCGCCGAGGAGGCGAACAAGCGTTGTTGTGGCTGGCCCAGCGTGTTGCCGGTTGGGGACGGGTCTACGTCATCGAGGCGCTCTGCCAGCAGGGGGCATACGCCTCGCGTCGATGGCTGCTGCGCCACGCCTGCGACGGCGACTACCTCAACGGCTACTTCGCCGGCCGCGTCGCCACTGCAGCTCACCTGCACGAAGCGATCACCGGGACTGAGACCGACGATGACCTGGTCGATCACACCGGTCGACTGTTGAAGATAATGGCGGGCTGCGGTGGCATGGGCATGCCCCTCGATCACTATCCGCCGGCGCCTCATGTCCTCGCCGCGCACGTGGCTCGCCTCGACCGGCAGACGCCGACCCTGAGCAGGTACGTCGACGCCGCGATCATCGCCGACCATCTCGCGGACAAGACTCCGCAGCAATCCGGATGCACGAATGAACAGCGAGACCACCTCGTCCAGCAGTACCTGGCCGTGCTTGATCGACAAGACTGGTGTGATGCCGTTCGCGCCGGCCTTGATGCGGACAACGACTTCTTCGCCTGGTTCGCCAGCAACCCTGCGGCACGGCTGCATCTGCGAGCGTTCACGGAGATGACGGGTGATGATCGATGAACGAGGCTGCCGATCAGCGCCTGATCGACGCCGTGCAGGCTGGGGACGAGGTGGCCGTCGGGCAAGCGCTGGCCACCGGCGCGGACCCGAACGTCCCGGTTGGCCGCTTCCGAGGATCGTTGCTGGCCGAGGCATCGCGCAGCGGCCGGCGGGGGATCGTGGGCATGCTGGTGAACGCCGGCGCGCGCATCGGCCCCGCCGATCCCTACACCGCCTCGCCGTTGCGCGCCGCCGTACTCGAAGCGCACACGGAGGTGGTGCTGCTTCTTATCGCCCATGGGGCGCTCACGACGGAACCCGCCACCGGGCCGAGCGTGCTGACCCAGGCCCTGTCCCACACCGCATTCCGCCCGACACCAACAGCTCTTGCGACGCTACGGGTGCTGCTGGAAGCGGGAGCGACCCCCGTCCCGAACGAGGAAGCACCACTCATCACCGCAGTGACGCGACCCGTCGCACCGGCGGTGCTACGACTTCTCCTGGCCTACGGAGCGGACGCCAACCAAAAGCGTTCCGATGCCACACCAGCGATCGTGGTGGCGGCGCGTCGAGGCGATCACGCCGCGGCCGACGTGCTCCTTGAGGCCGGCGCCGACGTGAACGCCCGCGACGGGCAAGGGCGAACCGCGTTGATGCACGCAGTCGAACGCAACGAACGACGGGTCATCGCTACCCTCCTGCTGGCCGGCGCCGCCATCGACACCGTCAGCGCCGACGACATGACGGCCCTGCAACTTGCGCGTGGCTGGCAACGCCAGAACATCCAGTTCATGCTGGGCGAGTGCCACGCCGGCCTGGACGACGTGCCAATTGTTCGTACCGCTCTCCGGGTTGCCGCGTCCGACGTCCGGCTCGCCGGAGACCCGCAGATGCTCCATCTGCTGGCGGACGTCATCGACATCGCCCTAGGAGATCTCGGAGACGACGAGTGGAACACTCGCACGGGCACCGACGCCGAGGTGGCCCGGGCCTTTGCCGTCCGCCTGCGCGACGACCTCGTCCCAGCAGTCCACGCATCCTGGCATCAGCTCGACGCAACTGCGGCCGAGCTTGCCGCCGCGCGCTCGGCGTTGGTGGAACTCGCCTACGGCACCACGCAGATCATGCCAGCCGCCGCCAGCCGGCTCGAGATAACCGACCTGCTCGAGGAGCTGAATCGACAGCTTGGTCGCTAACGCCAACGCCAGTCACGTGCGTCGGAGCAGGGGGCGCGGGAGGAAGTCGTACAAGCTGTTGAGAGGTCTGTGCCTCGAGTGTTCGGTGGCGGAGAGGCGCTGGTGCCGTTCTCTAGCGCTTCTCCGCAGCCGGGCCGCCCGTGAGATCTCACAACCGTCTCACGGACGGCCCGGGAAGGCCCGGTAGAGCCCGACCTGCCTCGGACTGCCGGCTGGCCGATGACCTGCAATTTCGGCAGGAGGCGGTATCGTCCGGCAGCCGCCGGTAGACCTGCTAGTTCACTGGGGGTCAAGGGGTCGTCGGTTCGAATCCGGCCGTCCCGACAGTAAAACAGCAGGTCAGGGCCTTGATTCACTTCGGTGAGTCGGGGCCTTCTTGCTGTCTCGCCTCACAATTCATCACGTACGCTCGTGCTGCTGAATTTCCGGCGCTGGAGTCACCCGAACAGCCCTGATTCGAGGTGCTCGGCCGCCACCTTCAGGTGGCTGCTGTCGGGGTGGACGTAGACCCGCTTGGCGAGGGTGCCGCCGTCCGCGTGGCCGGCCCAGGCCGCCAGGACGACGTCGGGCACTCCGGCGCCGGCGAGGTATGTCAGGCAGGCGTACCGCGCGTCGTACGGCCGGACCTTGCGAACCCCCACCTTCGCCATCAGCTCGTAGACCCGGCGGCGGAACCAGTCGGTACGTTGCGGTTGGCCGAGTTCGTCGACTAGGACGTAGCCGCTGTCGACGTAGACGTCGCCCGCCTTCAGGCCCTCCTTCTTCTGCAGGGTCTGGAACGCCTTCAGCGCCTTCGCGGCCGTCGCCGGCATCAGTAGGCCGCGTTTGCCGGCCGCCGACTTGGCCTCCTTCTCCTCGATCTCGCCGTCGACGAGCGTCCGCGTGTTCTCCCCGGCCGCGATCGTGCCGGCCTCGAAGTCGACATCGGACCAGCGCAACCCACACACCTCTGCCGGCCGTAGGCCCATCAGCGACAGCAGGCAGGGGGCGTGTAGGCGCTCGCCCGCGATCCCCGTCAGGAACGTCTTGACCTCCTCCTGGGCCCGGGGCTTGCGCTGTGTCCGCGTCTCGGCGTCGGCCTTCGCTGCAGCCCTTGGGATGGTCACGAACGCTGCGACGTTGTGCACCACGAGCTGGCGGCGAACCGCCACGTTCAGCGCGGTCCTGAGGCGGCCGAGCGTCAGGCGCACCGATCGGACGCCCAGTCCCGTTCCCGGCTTGCCGCCGCGTCGTCGTCCCTCTGTCAGCATCCAGTCGATCAGCGCCTCAATGTCAGCCTCGGTGACGTCTTGGAGCGGCTTGCTGCCGAGGCGGGCGCGGACCGGTAGGAGCGGTACGGTAGTTGGCGGCGGTGGCCTTCTCGACATCGCGGGTGGCGGTCGTCAACCATTCGTCGAGGAACTCGTCGACCGTGATCTTGCCCGGCTTGACCAAACCGTCTCGTGGTGTTTCAGCATGGTATCGATGGCCCAGCGCAGGGCGGCCGCAACCTGGTCAGGCGGATATCTGGGCAGCGCTTCGGCCTCCGCCCGGCGCAACGCAATGCCGATTCGGAGTGGATGTGTGTTGGCCAGCAGATGCAGCAATCGGTTTTCGAGTTGACGGAGGTCAGCCATTCCCGAGTCGTCTGGTTCCTCGAACGGGTCACCTGCACGTGGTCCGGCAGGATTGGCCAAATTGGTTCGTTCCTTTCTTAAGCCGCGGTCGGGTGTATGGACGTTCGACTCCTCTGAGGCGCCTTGGCAGGGGCTAGATGCTCCTGCATCACACGGATGGCTCGGCCATTGCCACGGCAACCCGACGAGGGCCGGTGAACGACTCTCGGCCGTGCGCAACCAACATGTTGTCCACCACCAGCACGTCGTTCAGCTCATAGTCGAAGCGAGTGGAGGCCGACCGGTAGCACGAGCGTAGATGGTCAAGCGTCTCGTCCGGAATGGAGGCGCCGTCTCCGAAGTAGGTGTTGGTGGGTAGGTCCTCGTCGCCGAAGATCGCACGAAGCCCCGACTGAACCTCGGCCGCCAGCGTGGTCACGTGGAAGAACGTCGCGTGGTTGAACCACACGGCCTCACCAGAATCCGGGTGCGTGTGCACCGCGTTCCGGACGGCCCTCGTCCGTAGTCCGTTGCCGCGCCATTCCAGCTCGATGCCGCGACCGCGACAGTACTCCTCTACAATGGCGCGCTCGTCGGTGTTGAACACCTGTCGCCAACTCTGACCGAAGCTTTCGTGGAAGTTGCGCACTACCATCCAACGCCGCCGCCTGAATTCTTCTCTGACGTCTGGATGAATGGCAGAATATATCGCCCGGGTGTCGGCCAACGGCGTGGCTCCGAGGCTTTCCGCTGGCTGAAGGCAGTAAAAGAATAGCAATCTGGGCCACGTTGCCTGATATGAGTTCTCGTTGTGTAGGAATATCTCCTCGGATGGTGGATAGTCCGTGGACGTGTAGACCTTCCCCTTGATTGTGCTGCGTGGGGACGACCGCTCGGAGTAGGTCAGTGGAGGGCCCGCGAGTGCCCGTACGACGGAGTCGAATCCGTCGACACCGCCCACATCGAACCCCCGGAACAGCAAGGCGCCCCGGTGGGTGAGTCGCTGGCGGAGCTCGGCACGTCGCCTCTTTATGGCCGCTACGATGTCAGGCTCGTCGTCCACCTCGATCAGGGCTGGTAACAGTGAGTTCGACATGACGTCCTCCTTAAGCACAAGAAAGTCAGAAGGGGGGCGGTGCAGGACGCGCGGTTGAGTGAACTTGCACCAGCGGGACTGGCGGACGTTCCGTCAGCTGTCGACGAGAATAAGGCCGTGTACTCGCCGGAGTTCTTCGCCGGGCTCGATTCCCACTTCGGCTACGAGGACATCGCGCGCTGCCCGATAGGCCAGCAGAGCGTCGGCTCGCCGGCCTGTTTGATGTAACGCAGTCATGAAGTGAGCCCACAATCGTTCCCGCAGCGGGTAGTCTTTTACCAGCTGGGTCAACTGTTCTATCGAGTCGCCGTAGCATCCGATTTGGTGCTCCATGCTGACGAGTTCGTCGATCAGCGTCAGGCGGCTTTCCTCGAGCTGTGCGGCGATTGAACGGACGAGGCTCCCGCCGATGTCGGAAAGTGCTTTCCCGCGCCACAGTGTCAGCGCGCGCCGCATGTGTTGAACGGAGTCGGCCAGCTGCCCGGCGCTTTCTGCGCGACGGGCTGCTTCCGTGAAACTCCGGAACGCTCCGACGTCGATCGACGATTCGGAGGTGCGGAGCAAGTAGCCCGAAGCGGTGGTCTCGATGAGGTCAGTCGACCCGTTCTGGCGAAAGGTCTGCCGGAGTCGGGAGATGCAGATTTGAATCTGGTTCCTTGCTGTGCTCGGCGGATCGTCCTCCCATACCGCCTCGACTAGTCTGTCCATCGTAACCGGGCAGGGTGCTTCGATTAGGAGCATGGCTAGCACTGTGCGCTGACGTGCGGAGGTGAGCAGCACAGGGCCTGTCGATCCAGTGATCTCAAGCGGACCGAGAAGTTGGAAGCGTATCTCCTCGATGTGGTTTTCGGGACACTTCTCCTGGTCTGTCAAGGGCATTTCTGGGCCTCTCCCTTAAATTGGGAATAGGCGCCATTGAGCTCTCGCCATAGCCTTGATGGCTTTCTCATATGCTTTCCCCCGTGATGCAAATGGCGTCCTGCCGTCGACTTCCCAGGATGATGGGATCGCACGATAAAACGACCGTGATGAATGTCATCTTACTGTGCGTCGTGAGGTGGAGTCAACATGGAAGCTAGCTGTGTCCGGCGCGAGACCGGTGCAGGGCGGATGTTTTTCCTGCTCTGGGCCGTGCTTCATCGGGTGCGGCGGCGGTGACGCTGCGGGCCGCTGGTTCGTGAAAGCGGAGCGAAAGCTGGGTGATACCGGGCATTGCCATGATGGGGTGAGGATACTGGGGTCGCAAGAGAGGTAGTTGATCGATGGAAAACGAGCTATACCAGGTTGTTCTGAATGACGAGGAGCAGTATTCCATCTGGCTCGAAGGAAGAGATGTTCCGGCGGGTTGGCGAGTCGAGGGAACTGTCGGCACGCGAGAGCAGTGCCTCAGCTATATCGATAAGGTCTGGACTGACATGCGACCGCTGAGCCTGCGTCGCCGAATGGATCAGGCAAACAACTGACCGCGCTGCCGCACGCTAGCCCAGGCATGGAAGGAGAAACCGTTGCGTCCCGCTGACACGTCGGTGATGTTACCCGCCACAAGCGCCTTGTCGCTCATCCTGCGCCGCGCGCTGGGTGCACTCGCGGTGGAAGAGGACGGCTCGATACTAGGCCGGATCAGCCGTCAGGACGCAGCGCAGGTCGTGGCGGACATCCGGGCTGAGTTTCACGTGGACCTGGAAGTCGGGGCCGTCACCGCGGCCGGCAGCGTGGCCGATCTGGTGGACCTTCTGCGGCGGAGGATGGCGAGCGCGTTCGACGACGAGCCAGGCGAACTCGACCCCGCCGACCACGACGTCATCCCGAGACGCCTTCGGGACGCGCCGTTGCCGACCTCCTTCGGCCAACGCCGCCTGTGGCTGCAGGAGCAGTTGCGCCCGGGTAGCTCCGAGTACGTCATGCCGGTCGCGATGCGGCTTGCCGGACCGGTGGACCGGGAAGTGCTCGCGCGGGCGCTCACCGCGGTCATCGAGCGGCACGAGGTGCTGCGGTCCAGGATCGTCTCGATCGCTGACGAGCCCGTGCAGGTGGTCGACGCCCCTGCCCCCGTCGAGCTTCCGCTGATGGTCGGGGACGCGGTGGAGATCGTCCGAGCCGAGTCGGCCCGTCCCTTCGCGCTCGGCACCGACCGGCTGATCCGCCCGATGCTGATCCACGCCCCGGACGGGTACATCCTGGCTCTTCTCATGCACCATGCCATCTGCGACAACTGGTCGCTGCGGGTGCTGGCTCGTGAACTCGACGCGGCGTATACGGCCCTCGCCGCCGGGCTTGCCCTGGACATCCCCGCCCCGCGTCTTCAATACGGCGACTTCGCGGCGTGGCAGCGGGAATGGATGTCCGGCCCGCGGCTGGAGCGGAGCCTCCAGTACTGGCGCGGGCGGCTGGCGGACTTCGTTCCGACGTACCTGCCGACCGACCGGCCCCGTCCGCTCCACTGGGACCCACGCGGCGGCAGCCTGTCGGTCGTCGTGCCCGCCGAGGTCGCCCAGGCCGTGGTGCGCATCGGGCAGAAGCACTCCGCATCCCCCTTCACGGTCTTCCTCGCGGCGTTCCAGATCCTGCTCTCCCGCTTCACCGGGAGCCACGACGTGACGGTGGGCACCTCGGTCGCGGCGCGTACCCAGGTGGAGACGGAAGACATGATCGGCTTCTTCGTCAACACCCTCGCGCTGCGCGCACGGCTCGACGACGCCGAGAGTTTCGCGCAGCTGCTGGCGCAGGTCCGGGACACCGTGCTCGGCGCGCTCGCCCACCAGGAACTTCCCTTCGAGGCGCTGGTCGAGGACCTCTCTCCGACCCGGGACCTGGCCGAGAACCCGTTCTTCCAGGTCATGCTCGTCATGCAGAACACCGGAGCCACCGACCACACCTTCCCGGTCGGTGACCTCACCGGCCAGTACTTCCGCGCGGGCAAGGTCACCGCACAGTTCGACCTGCACTGGACGCTGCAGGAGCGGCCGGACGGCTCCTACGCCCTCGAGTCCGACTACGCGGAGGCTCTCTTCGACCGGGAAACCGTCGTCCGGATCACGGAGCACTACCAGACGCTTCTCCGCTCCATCGCCCGTGATCCCGACAAGCCGATCCGGGACCTGGACGTCCTCGACCAGGCGCAACATTCGGCGCTCGTCGCCGACCAGGGCGAGCACGTCGACGTTCCCGGCCGGGTGCACGAGATGTTCCGGCGGACTGCCCGCAGCTGCTCCGAATCGATCGCCGTTCTGCAGGACGAACGGCAGCTCACCTACGCCGAGTTGGATCGCTTGTCCGACTGGCTGGCGTACCGGATCGGGCAGGCGGGTGTCGCAGCGGAGACACCCGTCGCGATCCTTCTGCCCCGCAGCCCGGAGGCTGTCGCAGCCATCCTCGGCGTCCTCAAGGCGGGTGGCGCCTACGTCCCGCTCGACCCGCAGTATCCACGCAACCGCGTCGACCAGATCCTCAACGACGTCGACCCGGTCCTGGTCGTCACCGACGCCGAGACCGCAGCCAGCCTCAACGCTGCGGGGCGTCCGGCCGTAGACGTCCGGGCGCTGCTCGACGTCACCGCCGACAGCTCACCGCCAGCGCCCGAGCCGGGGCCGGCCGACGCTTCGGGGCAGCAGTTGGCGTACGTCCTCTACACCTCCGGATCGACCGGAGTGCCGAAGGGAGCGGCGGTCACCCACGCAGGAATCGCCAACCGGGTCGCCTGGGCGGTGCACGAGCACGGCATGACCAGCGAGGACCGGATGCTCCACCGTAGTTCGCTGGCCTTCGACGCCGCAGGGTGGGAGATCTTCGCCCCGCTGGTCAGCGGCGGCCAGGTGGTGATCGCCCCGCCGGAGGTGCACCGCGACGTGGCTGGACTGTTGCAGCGGGTCGTCACGCACGAGGTGACGATCCTCCAGGTCGTACCGTCGCTGCTGGAGGCACTGCTGGCGGTGCCCGACCTCGCCAGGTGCCAGAGCCTGCGGCGCGTGTTCTCCGCCGGTGAGGTGCTGCGCCCCGATCTGGCCGAACGCCTGCGGGCCGCGCTGCCCGGGGTGGAGCTGATCAACACGTACGGGCCGACCGAATGCGCCATCGACGTCTCCGCATGGCGGTACTCGCCGGCCGACACCCACGTCGTGCCGATCGGTCGCCCCCTCATCAACACGCAGCTGTACGTGGTGGACGTGAACCTGAGGCTGGTTCCGCAGGGTGCCCCCGGCGAGCTGTGCGTGGGCGGCGTACAGGTCGGACGTGGTTACGCCTGCCGTCCCGGCCTGACCGCCGCGTCCTTCGTGCCCGACCCGTTCTCCGCCACACCCGGACAGCGGCTATACCGTACCGGCGATCGGGTTCGGCGAACCGTCGACGGTGCGCTGGTGTTCTTGGGACGCATCGACGACCAGGTCAAGGTCCGCGGCTTCCGCATCGAACCGCGCGAGATCGAAGCGGTGCTCCTGGCCCATCCGGGCGTACGGTCCGCCGCCGTCGGCGTCCATGGCGACGGCGAGGAGCGCGGCCTCGTCGCCTACGTCGTGCCCGCGGACACCGCCGCCGTCGACCCGGCGGAGCTGCGGTGCTTCACCGAGCAGCTCCTGCCCGAACACATGGTGCCCTCCTGGTGGACGGTGCTCGACGAGTTGCCCCGCACCCCGAGCGGCAAGCTCGACCGGCGTGCCCTTCCCACCCCGGACCGGACACGCGGTGCGGCGCAGGGCGCCTACGTCGCCCCCCGCGACGACCGGGAGGAGGGGCTCACGGAGGTCTGGGCGCAGGTGCTCGGCATCGACCGGGTCGGCCTAAACGACGACTTCTTCCAGCTCGGCGGGAACTCGCTGCTCGCGATCCGGCTGCTGGCCCGCCTGCAGGACCTCGGGATTGCGGCCGGTCCCGACCTGCTCCGGGTGTTGTTCGCCGCGCGCACGCCCCGGGCCGTCCTGGCGGCACTCGGCGAGAACAGCGCTCCACAGGAGGCGGCCGACCGGATCCCGCGTAGGCAGACCGACGACCACGCCCCGTTGTCCTTCGCCCAGGAACGGTTCTGGTTCCTGGAACAGCTCCGCCCGGGTACGGCGGAGTACGTGCTGCCGATGGCGCTGCGGCTGACCGGGGTCCTGGACGCCCAGGCGCTGCGGCAGGCGCTGACGGCCGTGTACGGGCGGCACGAGGTGCTCCGTGCGACGGTCGACGTGGTCGACGGCAGCGCCGTGCAACGGTTCGCGCCAGGCGAACAGGTGCCGCTGGCGGTCGTTGACGGCGACCTGGCCGAGATGTGCCAGGCGGAGGCGACTCGTCCGTTCGACCTGCGCACCGACGCCCTTGTACGCGCGACCCTGGTACGCGAGTCCGCCGAATCCCACGTGCTGTTGCTGGTGCTGCACCACCTCGTCTTCGACGGGGCGTCGGTTGCCGTGCTCCTGCGCGATCTCGACGCGGCCTACCGGTCGGCGGCGGCGGGGCAGCCGGCGTCGCTCGCCGAGCCGGAGGTCCGGTACGGCGACTATGCCGGGTGGCAGCGGGAGTGGGTGGACAGCCCGCGTTCGTCGGAAGATCTCGACTACTGGCGCGGGCAGCTCGCCGGCGTCAGCCCTCTGGAGCTGCCCGCGGACCGGCCGCGCCCGCCGGAATGGGAGCCGATCGGTGGCGACATCTCCGTCAGGGTTCCCGCAGATCTCGCTGCCGCCGTCGTACGGATCGGAAGCGACCGCGGCGCTACCCCGTTCATGTCGTTCCTCGCCGCGTTCCAGGTTCTCCTGGCCCACTACAGCGGCGCGGAGGATATCGCGGTGGGAACCCCCGTCTCGGGACGGACCCGCGCGGAGTTCGAGGACATCGTCGGGCTGTTTGTGAATACAGTCGTCCTTCGCTCGACGGTCGAGGGCAACCCAGGATTCGACGTCTTCCTTGACCGGGTGCGGGACGTCGCGATCGACGCCTTCCTGCACCAGGAGGTGCCGTTCGAGCGTGTCGTCGAGGCTCTGGCCCCCGAACGGGACCTGTCACGCAACCCCCTGTTCCAGGTCATGTTCGTCCTGGACGAGCAGGCGGCAGGCCGAAGCGTGCCGGTCGGTGATCTCACCGCCGAGATGCTGCCCGTCGACAATGGCACGGCGAAGTTCGACCAGATGTGGTCGCTGACCGCCGAGGCGGCCGGTGGATACCGGCTCGACGTGCAGTACTCGTCCGCGCTGTTCGACCGCGACACGGTCGTCCGTATGACGGCGCACTACCTTCAGCTGCTGCGATCCATCGTGGCTCGCCCCACCACACCGGTGCTGTGGCTGGATCTGGTTTCATCCGACGAGCGTGCGGCGATGCTGGCCACCGCCGAGGCGTGTCCCGCGACACAGGCCCGTGGGCCGGGTATGCCCTCCACCGGACACCTGGTGCACCAACGCGTCGCCGCAGCGGCTGCGGCGGCACCCCACGCGGTGGCAGTCGTCGATGGCGACCGTGAGGTGTCGTACGGCGAGCTGGACCGGTGGGTGAATCGGCTTGCGCACCATCTGCGGAGCCTGGGCGTGGGTCCGGAGGTGCGGGTGGCGGTCGCGTTGCCCAGGCGCGTCGAGGTGGTGGTCACCCTCCTGGCCGTGCTACGGGCGGGCGGCGTCTACGTGCCGCTCGACCCGCAGCACCCGGTGCAGCGCCTGTCGTACCTCCTCGGTGACACGTCACCGGCCGTCGTCGTCACCGACGACTCGGTACGCGACCGGCTGCCGCAGACCTCCGCCACGGTCGTCGAGACCGACGGGTTGCGGCTCGACGCCTACCCGGACACGCCGCCGGAGGACCGCGTCGATCCCGCCAACCTGGCGTACGTCATCTACACCTCCGGATCCACCGGTACGCCGAAGGGCGCGGCGATCAGTCACGCCGCCTACGCGCACCACTGCGAGATGATCAGAGAGCCCTACCGGATCGAGCCCGGGTCCCGGATCCTGCTGCTGTCCGCGCTCACCTTCGACGTCGCGATGGACCAGATGGGCGCCACCCTGGCGTTCGGCGCGACCATCGTCATGGGGCACGCCGCCGAGTGGGGGCCGGACGGCCTCGTCGACCGGGTGCACCAGTACGGCGTGACGACGATCGAGATCACGCCGGCGCACTACCGGGAGGTCATGCGCGACGTACGGCATGACGACCCGCGTCTGCGCCACGTGCGGGTGATGAACGTCGGCAGTGACGTCGTGACCTACCAGGACGCCCGGCTCTGGACAGACAGGGGCATGCCCGACGCGTTCCTGTGCAACTACGGCCCGACCGAGACCACCGTTACCTGCACGCTCTATCCGGTAGCCGCAGAGGAGGCCGCGCAGGCGCATCCCGCCTCGACCGTCCCCATCGGATTCCCGGTCGCCGGTACCCGCGCGTACGTCGTGAACCCGGCCATGGACATCGTTCCGCCGGGGGTACCGGGGGAACTGGTCGTCGGTGGACCACGGCTCGGTCGCGGCTACGCGGGCAGGCCGGCCGTGACGGCGGATCGGTGGGTTCCCGACCCGTTCTCGTCCCTGCCGGGCAGCCGCCTGTACCGCACCGGTGATCTGGTCCGCCAGCGTGCCGACGGGGCGCTGCTGTTCCTGGGGCGGCTGGACCAGCAGGTGAAGGTGCGGGGCTTCCGCATCGAGCTCGGTGAGGTCGAGGCGGCGTTGGCGGCGCACCCGGCAGTCCGGGCGGCGGCCGTGAAGGCGCACGGCGACGGTGCCGGCCGTGGCCTCGCGGCCTATCTGGTGCGCTCCGAGGTGAGCGCCGACATCGAGGAGTTGCGCGCCTTCGTCGCCGCTAGGCTACCGGACTACATGGTGCCGACCTGGTGGGTCGACCTCACCGGACTTCCGTTGACCAGCAGCGGAAAGGTGGACCGCAAGGCGCTTCCCCCAGTCACCGCCGGCGCTCGTCCCTCCCTCGGACAGCACTACGTCGCGCCCCGCAGCGAGGTCGAAACGGCGATCGCCGACATCTGGGCGCAGGTGTTGGATCTGGAGCGCGTGGGTGTCCACGACCGCTTCTTCGATCTCGGCGGGCACTCGCTCCTGGCGGCCCGGCTGTTGGCACGGATCAACGGTGAGTTCGACCTCGAACTTCCGCTGCGGGTCGTCTTCGACGCGGACACGGTGGCCAGGCTCGCTGTCGCGGTCGAGGACGCCGTCAGCGCGGAGATCGACCGGCTGAGCATCGATGAACTTGAGTCGGCAGTGGAGCGGAACGGGGAGCACAGGTGAAGAACAGGCAAGCACTCGACGAAGCCGAACTCCGCGCCACGCTGCTGCGACGTCGACTCCGCGGCCGCAGAGACGACGCGCCGGCCGTGCAGAGGATCCCCCGTGCCGGCGAACGGCCGCTGTCCTTCGCGCAGGAGCAGCTGTGGATCCTGCAGCGCCTGCGCCAGGAGTCGTCCGAGTACGTACTTCCGGTCGCCCTCCGGCTGACCGGGCAGCTGGACCCCGCGGCGCTGGCGAACGCTCTCCGCGTGGTCGTCGACCGGCACGAGATCCTCCGCTCGCGGATCGTGTCGGTGAACGGCGAACCGGAACAGGTGGTCGACGACCCCGGCCCGGTGCTGCTGGACCCGATCGACATGTCGGCGGCTGGTCTCGCGGGCGTGTTGGCCTTCGGCCGGGAGGAGACCTCGCGACCGTTCGACCTGGGCGCCGACCGTCCCTTCCGTGCCCATCTGCTGCGGCTGGGGCCGACCGATCACGTGCTGCTGATCGTCCTGCACCACGTGGTGTTCGACGGCTGGTCCACCGACGTGCTCGTCCGGCAACTCGGGACCGCCTACGAGGCGATCCGTGCGGGCCGCCTACGCGCGCTGCCGGAGCCCGAACTGCAGTACGGCGACTACGCGGCCTGGCAGCGGGAGCGGATGTCAGGCCCTCGCCTGGACAGGGAACTGGAGCACTGGCGCCGGTACCTCGACGGGGCGACGGCCACCGAGCTGCCCACCGACAAGCCGCGCCCGGCGCGCTGGGACGTCGCCGGGGCCACCGTCAGCGTCCTGGTGCCCGCAGAGCTGGCGCAGGCCGTCGTCGAGCTCGGGAGGGCGACGCGGGCGACCCCCTTCATGGTCTTCCTTGCCACGTTCAAGGTCCTGCTCGCCAGGTACGCCGGCACTGCCGACGTGGTGGTCGGCACGCCCGTGGCAGGCCGTAGCCGGCCCGAGGTCGAAGACCTGGTCGGCTTCTTCGTCAACACGGTCGTGCTGCGGACCCAGATCGCCGGGGACCGACCTTTCACCGAACTCGTCGCGCGGGTCCGCGAGTCGACGCTGGATGCCTTCAGCCACCAGGAAGTGCCGTTCGGACTGCTGGTCGGCGCGCTGTCGCCGGAGCGGGAACTGGCCCGCAACTCGCTGTTCCAGGTCATGTTCGCGCTGCAGACCACCGGGGCGGCCTTCTCCGTCGGCGACCTCGACGGCGAGTTGCTCCGTGTGGAGAACGACACCGCCAAGTTCGACCTCACCTGGACCCTTGAGGAACGGGCCGACGGCTCGTACAGCCTCGACGCGCAGTTCGCCACCGCGCTGTTCGAGCCGGCCACGATCGAGCGGATGACCGAGCACTACCTGCGACTGCTCGACGTCGTGGCCCAGGCCCCGCAGACGCCAGTGGGCACGCTGGACATGCTCACCGAGGACGAGCGGGCCCTGGTCCACGCCGGACCGGTGGCGACCAGCCCGGTGAAGGAGGCGATTCCCGCCGCGTTCGCGGCGGTCGTGGCCGACCATTCCGACGCCGTCGCCCTGGCCCACGGGGACACCCGGCTCACCTATGCCGAGCTGGACCGCAGAGCCAACCGGATGGCGCACCATCTCGTCGACCTCGGCGTGGGGCCGGAGTCGTTGGTCGCCGTGCTCATGGAGCGTGGCCCGGACGCCGTGGTGGCGATGGTGGCGGTGCTGAAGGCGGGTGCCGCGTACGTCCCGCTGGACCCCGCCCACCCGCCGCAACGCCTCGCCTACGTGCTCGCCGACACCGCGGCGCGGATCCTGATCACCGACCGCGTGGACGGGCTGCCGGAGTCCGCGGCGCGGGTGGTGTCGCTCGCCGACGCCGACGGATGCCCCGACAGGCCACCGGGCGTGCGGGTCGACCCGGACAACCTCGCCTACGTCATCTACACCTCCGGCTCCACCGGGCGTCCCAAGGGCGTGGCGGTCACCCACGCCAACGTCGTCCGCCTGTTCGCCACCCTTGAGCCGAGCTTCGCGTTCGCTCCGGACGACGTCTGGTCGTGCACCCACTCGTACGCCTTCGACTTCTCCGTCTTCGAGACATGGGGTCCGCTGCTGCACGGCGGGCGCTGCGTCATCGTCGACGGGCATGTCGCACGCTCCCCGCGAGACCTGCTGGAAATCCTGCGCACGCACGCCGTGACCCGCCTCTGCCAGACCCCGTCGGCCTTCGCCGGGCTCACCGAACTGGTCGCCAACGGCGTGGAACCGCCGGCAGCGCTGCGAACGGTGGTCTTCGGCGGGGAGGAGCTGGCTCCGGCCTCGCTCGCACCCTGGTTCGACCGCGTCGGCAACGGCACGCCGACCTTCGTGAACATGTACGGCATCACCGAGACGACGGTGCACGTCACCTACCGCGAGATCGGTCCAGGGGACGTCGGCAACGTCCGGTCGCCGATCGGCGTACCGCTGCCGGACCTGTCGCTACGGGTCCTTGACGCCACAGGTAACCCCGCCGGGACGAACGTGCCGGGGGAGATCCACGTCGGCGGGCCCGGCCTCGCCCGCGGCTACCTAGGGCGTCCCGCGCTGACAGCGGAGCGGTTCGTACCGGATCCGTTCTCACAGGTTCCCGGCGGGCGCCTGTACCGCTCCGGCGACCTGGCGCGGCGCACCGGCCCGTACGATCTGGAGTATCTCGGCCGGATCGACCAGCAGGTGAAGATCCGTGGCTTCCGCATCGAGCTGGGCGAGGTCGAGGCCGTTCTCGGCAGCCACCCCGGCGTGAGCGTCGCCGCCGCGGCCGTGCACGGAGAAGGGGCACAGCGCGGCCTGGTCGGCTACGTGGTACCCGCCCACGGCTCCACGCCGGACGTGGCGGACCTGCGGGCCTTCATGGCCGAGCGCGTGCCGCAGTACATGATCCCGGCATGGTGGGTGCAACTGCCCACGCTGCCGGCCACGAGCACCGGCAAGATCGACCGCCGCGCCCTGCCCGCCCCCGACGGCGAACGCCCCCGGCTCGGCCACGCCTACGTCGCGCCGAGGTCCGACATCGAGGACAAGATTACGCGGGTCTGGAGTGACGTTCTCGGCGTGCACCGGGTCGGGGTCGACGACAACTTCTTCGAGCTAGGCGGCGACTCCATCAAGGCCGTCCGGGTCGCCGGGCGCCTCGCCGCAGCGGGCATCGGGGTCACCGTGGCCGACGTCTTCGGCCACCAGACCGTGGCGGCGCTCGGTGCCGTGACGACGCGTCCCGACGCCGCCGCTGGCGTAGCCGTGGCGCCGTTCGCGCTGCTCGACCCCGAAATTCGATGCTCGCTGCCGGCCGGGGTCGAGGACGCCTACCCGGTTTCGGCCGTACAGGCGGGCATGCTCTACCAGATGCTGGCGGACCGGAACCTGAACCTTTACCACAACGTCACCAGCCTCTTCCTTCAGGACGACGCACCCTTCGACCAGCACCTCCTCCAGGCTGCGGCGGACCTGCTGGTCGCCCGCCACGAGGTTCTGCGCACCACCTTCGACCTGGACACCTGGGCCGAGCCGGTGCAACTGGTCTGGCCGACCGCCCAGCTCAAGATCCGGGTCTACGACCTGCGCGGCCGCGACGAGTCGGAGCATCGCGCGACCGTCGAGCGGTTCGCCGCCTACCGGCGGTCCTCGCCGCTGGACCTGAACGTGGCGCCCCTGCTGCAACTCGACGTGCACCGTACCGCCGACGACGCCTTCTGGCTGTCGATCACCGAGTGCCACGCCATCCTCGACGGATGGAGCCATCACTCCCTCATCGGGGACCTCATGGCCGAGTACCGCGCTCTGCGCCGCGGTGCCGGGCCGGCGTGCCCCCCACGCCGTACGGTCACCCGCTACGCCGACTTCATCGCCGTCGAGCGGGCCGCGATCGACTCGGCCGAGCAGCGTGACTTCTGGAACGCGACGCTGGCCTCCGCGGAGCCTCTCGCGATCCCCGCCGCCTGGGCCGGCAACGGAGACGACCACGTCGATGTCATGGTCCCCTTCGCCGATCTGCTGACCGGACTGCGCGAGGTGGCCCGCCGCGCCGGCACCCCGCTGAAGAGCGTGTTGCTGGCGGCGAACCTCGTCGCGCTCGGCGAGATGAGCGGGCAGCGCCGCTTCCGTACGGGCCTGGTCTGCAACGGTCGGCTGGAGCGCGACGGCGGCGACGAGGTACGGGGCATGTTCCTCAACACCGTGCCGATCGTCGCCGATCTCACTCCGGCGTCCTGGGTCGACCTTGTGCGTGCCGTACTGGAGACGGAGGTCCGGCTCCTGCCGCACCGGCGGTTCCCGCTACCCGTCATGAAGCAGCTCTGGCCCGAGCAGGCCCCGGCTCCGGACGTCATCTTCAACTACCTCGACTTCGCGGAGGTGGACGATGTCACCCTCGACCACTCTCAGGCGATCGACCAGAGCCCCAACGAGGCCGCCCTGCACGTCTCCACGGAGCCGGGCGCGCTCGTGCTCACCGCACACGCCGCCCGGTTGGCGCCGGACCGGCTGCGTCACCTGGGTCGGGTGTACCGGCGCGTCCTCGCTGCCATGGCCGACAACCCCGACGGCAACTGCGCCGCCTCGTTTGTGCCGGCCGCGCAGGCTCGACGGCTGGCGCGGTGGAACGACACCATGACCGGCCGGGCGGACGTCGGGGTTCTCGACCGGATCGCGGCCCAGCCCTCGGACGCCACCGCAGTCGTGTGCGGCGACCGCCGCCTCACGTACGGCGAACTGCAACGGCGGTCCAACCGGATCGCCCGTCACCTACAGCAGATGGGGGTCGGTCCGGACATCCGGGTCGGGGTGCTGCTGAACAGGAGCGTGGACCTCGTCACCACCCTGCTCGGCGTCCTGAAGTCCGGTGGCGCATACGTCCCGCTCGACCCGGGACACCCGAGGCAGCGGCTCGCGTACCAGCTGGCAGACGCGGGCACCGAGGTGGTGCTGAGCGAATCCGGTCTCCAGGAACGTATCCCGGACGTCGGCGCGGACGTCGTACTCCTCAACCACCTGCCTCTCGGCGACCTGCCCGACACCCCGCCCGTAATGCCCGCTCGCCCCGCCGACCTGGCCTACGTCATCTACACGTCAGGCTCGACCGGCATGCCCAAGGGCGTCGCCGTCACCCGGGAAGG
This sequence comes from Micromonospora sp. NPDC007220, assembly GCF_040634035.1. Classification (NCBI taxonomy): domain Bacteria; kingdom Bacillati; phylum Actinomycetota; class Actinomycetes; order Micromonosporales; family Micromonosporaceae; genus Micromonospora; species Micromonospora sp. NPDC007220. Next base: position 48,136 of record NZ_JBEYEU010000016.1, read on the forward strand.
GTTGGCGAACCTCCTGCTCGACGTGACCGACACCCCCGGCATGACCAGCCGCACCGCGCTTCTGGCGGTCACCACCGTCGCGTTCGACATCGCCGTGCTCGAACTGTTCGCGCCCCTGACGGTCGGTGGGACGGTGGTGGTGGCCGACAGTCGGCAGGTGTCGGACGCGCAGGCGCTGACGGCCCTGCTCGACGAGGTCGGGGCCACCATGATGCAGGCGACCCCGGTGACCTGGCAGATGCTGCTGGACGCCGATTGGGTGCCGGGCAACGGCTTCTCGGTCCTGTGTGGCGGCGAGAAGATGCCGCCCGGTCTCGCTGACGCGCTCGCCGCAGCCGGCGCCACGGTCTGGGACATGTACGGCCCGACGGAAACCACCGTCTGGTCCATGCGCGCCGACGTGACAACCAGGCCGGGGGACTGGCACCCGCTGGCCAACACCGCCGTCCACTTCCTCGACAGTCATCTCCGACCCGTCCATGACGGAGTTCCGGGAGAGATCCACATCGGCGGAGCCGGACTCGCCCGCGGCTACCTCGGGCGCCCCGGCCTGACCGCCGAGCGCTTTGTCCCCGATCCCTTCGCCACCAGCCCGGGCGCGCGGATGTACCGGACAGGTGACCTGGCGGTCGTCGGCGACGCGGGAGTCGACATCCTCGGCCGGATCGATCACCAGGTCAAGATCCGTGGGTTCCGGATCGAGCTGGAGGAGGTCGGCGCGGCCGTGGCGGCCCATCCGGGAGTACGCGCGGCGGTGGCGGCGGCACACGGCACCGGAGCGACAGCGGGTCTCGCCGCGTACGTCGTACCCCGCGACGGCATGCCCGACCCGGCGTCCCTGCGGGCGTTCGTGGCCGAGCGGCTGCCCGAATACATGGTCCCGTCATGGTGGGTCGAGCTCGGCGAACTGCCGGTGAACGCCAGCGGCAAGGTGGACCGGCGCGCCCTTCCCGCCCCGGACGGCAGGCGGAAGCTCGCCGAGTCCTTCGTCGCGCCGCAGACCGCGACCGCGCAGGCGATCGCGGCGGTCTGGGCGCAAGTCCTCGGCGTCGACAGGGTCGGCGTGAACGACAACTTCCTGGATCTCGGCGGGCACTCCCTGCTCGCGCTGCGGGTGGTGGGGGCGTTGCGCCGGGAGCACGGCCTGGACGTCGCCCTGCGGGATCTGGTGACGAACCCCACGGTGGCGCGACTGAGCGGGCACCTGTCCGCCCGCCCCGAAGGGGCGCCCCGGAGCGCCGCCGCCATCTGGTACCGCAGCGAGGGGGATCAGCCACCGCTGTTCTGTGTGCACCCGGGCGGCGGCAGCGGACACTGGTACGAACCACTCGCCCGCGCGCTGGGGGAGCGGCAGCCGGTCGCGGCCTTCGAGTGGCCGGGGCTCAACGGCGTCGACCTTCCGCTGACCTCGGTCGACGTCATGGCCAGCTGCTACCTGGAGGAGCTCAGGTCGAGGTATCCGCAGGGCCCGTACCGGCTGCTGGGCTGGTGCGGGGGGTCGCCGGTGGCCTGGGCGATGGTCCACCGGCTGCGCGAGGCGGGCGAGGACGTGACGTTCTCGCTGCTCGACCCGGTGGTGGACCTGTGGATCGCCGACAACTTCGACGCCGAGCTGACGAGTCTGCGCCGGTGCGAGGAACTGCTCGCGCACCTCGTTCCCCGGCCACCGGCCGATCGTGACCCGGCGCTCACCGGGGAGGTCGTCGAGCTGATGCGGCAGATCGTGGACGACGACCGGGGGCGGCCCATCGTGGCGAGCGAGGTCAGCGCCGAATGGCACCGGCGGGTGCGGGTGTGGCGGCAGATGTTGGAGGCGAGCATCGCGTACCGCTTCCCCGTTCTTCCTGGACCCGCGCAGCTGATTCTCGGCGACGAGGCGGCGGCGGAGCAGCACGAGGTGCTCAGCGGCAAGCCGTTGGCCGCCTACGTCGAGCGCTGGTCGCACCTCACCGAGGGGGACCTTACTATTGTCCGCGTCCCCGGGGATCACTTCGGCGTCCTCCGCCCGCCCCACGTGAAGAGGTTGGCCGACGCTCTCATGAGGGGCGGACACCTGACGTGATCCCACTGGAGAGGACCAAGTGGTGCCGACCGAAGAATCACTGACGGCCGAGCGGAGCGAGGGGCATCGGCCATCACCGCCCCCGCTCCGGCGTAACCGCGACTTCCAGCTCTTCTGGATCGGCTCCGCGATTTCCGCCTTCGGGTCCCGGGCGTCCAGCATCGCCTATCCCTTGCTGGTCCTGGCACTGACCGGTTCCGCGGCCGACGCGGGAATCGTCGGCTTCGCGGCGACCCTGCCGTACCTGTTGTTGCAGTTGCCGTTCGGCGCCCTGGCCGACCGGTCGGACCGTCGAAGGGTGCTGCTGGTCGCGGACGCGTCCCGCGGCCTCGTGCTCGCGGCGGTGGCGGCGGCGGTGGTCCTGGACTGGGTGAGCCTGCCCTGGCTGGTCCTCGCGGCGTTCGTGGAAGGCGCGCTCACGGTCCTCTCTGGCGCTGCCGAGCCCGCAGCGGTCCGCCACCTCGTCCATCCCGACCAGTTCCCGAACGCGCTGGCGCAGCAGGAGGCGCGGGATCGGGCCGCCATGTTGGCGGGACAACCGGTGGGCGGAGCGCTGTTCGCCGTGGGACGGGCGGTTCCCTTCGTCTTCGACGCGTTGTCCTACCTCGCGTCCCTGGTCGCGCTGCTGCTGATCAGAAAGCCGATGCAGGAACCGCGCGAGCGGGTCCCGAGGCGCCCGCCCTTCCGCTCGGAGATCCTGCGGGGCCTCACCTGGTTGTGGAGGCGCCCGTTCTTCCGCAACGCCAGCCTGCTGGTTGCCGGGAGCAATTTCCTCTTCCAGGCGTTGACCCTCGTCCTGATCGTCCGGGCCACCCAACAGGGTGCCTCGCCCTTCATGGTGGGTGTGATCCTGGCCGGCGCCGGTGTCGGGGGGGTGCTGGGGGCGGCGGCCGCGCCGCGCATCCGCCGCGCGCTGTCACTGCCGGCGGTGATCCTGTTGACGCACTGGGTCTGGGCGGTGATGCTGCCCGTCTTCGCTGTCCTGACCGAGCCGGTGCTGGTGGCCCTCTTGTTCGCCGCCGTGGCATTCGTCGGCCCCGTGTGGAACGTCGCGGTCGTTGCGGCAAGGGTGGCCGCAACGCCGGACGAGTTGCAGGGACGGGTCACCACCGCCTCGAAGCTCGCCAGCTACGGCGCCATTCCGCTCGGCTCGCTCGTCGCGGGATGGGTGATTGAGATGACGGGCGCGACGTGGACGGCTGTCGCGATCAGCGTGGCCATGGTCCTTCTTGCCGTGCTGGCAACCGCCAGTCCCGCCATTCGTCGCGGTATCGCCCCATGATCGTGCGCGATCGTATCGGGCACGGTTAGCGGTACTCACCGAAAAGCCAGCCGCCCACCGGGGGCGGCTGGCTTTTCGTGTCGTCCACGGATCATGTCGACGCGAAAGCGGCCGGACAGGGAGACGACAGCCCAATCGAGCATCATCAAATCGTAAGGGAGGCCCGACGAAGGGATGGGACGATGATGGCGGACAGCCTGTCGGCGTCGGTCGAAACGCACGCTGCGCGGGCACCCGAGGCGATCGCCGTCATTGACAGCAGCCGCGAGCTGACGTACTCGCAGCTCGACGCCGAGGCGAACGTCATCGCCGCCGAACTGCGGCGGCTGGGCGTCGGTCCGGAGCAGTTCGTCGGCATCCTGATGAATCGTTCGGCGGAGTACGTCGTGGGGACCCTCGCGATTCTGAAGGCCGGCGCGGCCTACGTGCCACTGTCGCCGGCCGACCCCGCTGCCCGGATCGAGCTGCTTCTCGCAGACGTGGCCGCGCCGGTGGTGCTGGTCGACGACCAGACGGCCGACCTGGTGTCGGGGGCGCCCGGGGTCGTCACCCTCAACGTGCCCGCCGTGCTCAGTCAGCGGCGCTCCGCCTCCTTCGAGCCCCCACCGTTCCACGGCCCGGACCAGGCCTGCTACGTGATCTTCACCTCGGGGTCCACCGGCAAGCCCAAGGGCGTGGTGATCAGCCACCGCAACGTGCTGGGCCTGACCGGCGACCCGCGGTGGACCGAGGAGGCCTGTGCTCGGGTACTCGTCCACTGCCCCTGCAACTTCGACGCCTCCACGGCCGAGCAGTGGGTCGCCCTGACCCGCGGTACCACGCTGGTGGTCGCGCCCCCGGGCATCCTCGAGCCGGCCGATCTCGGCCGGGTCATCGCCGAGCATCAGGTCACCACCGTCCTGTTGACGACCGGCCTGTTCAACGTCGTCGTCGCCGAGCACGCGGAGATCCTGCGGAACACCCGGCTGCTCTGGACCGCCGGTGACCGGGCGTCCACGGCGGCGGTCTTGCGCGCCCGGGAGGTAGCTCCACAGGCCGTGGTCTACAACGGCTACGGGCCCACCGAGGCGACCGTCCTCAGCACGATCCAACAGGTCACCTCGGACCAGTCGCCGGACCGTGCGGTGCCCATCGGCTCGGCGATGGCGGACAAGACCGTGCACATCCTGGGGCCGGACCTGCGGGAGGTGCCCGAGGGAGAGGTCGGCGAACTCCACGTCGGCGGCGGCGGGCTCGCCCGAGGCTACCTGCGCCAGCCCGCGCTGACGGCCGAGCGGTTCATCCCCGATCCCTTCGGCCCGCCGGGGGCGCGCCTCTACCGCACCGGCGACCTCGCCCGACGGTTGCCCGACAGGTCCATCGACTTCGTGGGTCGCAGAGACAACCAGGTCAAGCTCCGCGGCTTTCGCATCGAACTCGGCGAGATCGAGACCGTCGTGGGCGGACATCCGGGCGTGCGCGAGGTGGTCGTCGTGGTCAGGGAGGAGCAGCCCGGGCGTAAACAACTCGTCGCGTACGTGGTCGCCGACCCGGTGGCCGACCTCACCCCTGCCTCGCTGCGGCGGGCCGTGGCGAAGCAGCTACCGAGCTACATGGTGCCACTCGTCATGATGATGGACGCGCTGCCGCTGACCTCGAACCAGAAGGTGGACCGCGCCGCTCTGCCCGCGCCGGACCTTTCCAGCGGCTCGGCGGTGACCTTCGACAGCGCCCTCGAACGGGAGGTCGCCGAGGTGGTCGGCGAACTCCTGGGCGTGCCGTCCGTGGGCCCGGAGGACGGCTTCTACGAGATCGGTGGCGACTCCCTCCTCGCCATGCGCGTGGCCGCGCGACTGCGCCGGCGACTGGGTGTCGACCATGCCGCGGGCGTGCTGCTGCGCGGTGGCACGATCCGCGAGGTGGTCCGCCGGAGCGGTGCCGCCCGGCCCCAGCCTGATCCAGTCCCCGTCGTGGACCGGGAGTTGCCGATGCTCCCGTCGTTCGGGCAGGAACGCCTGTGGTACCTGGACCAGGCGAACCCCGACAGTCGGGAGTACGTGCTGCCGTTGGCGCTACGGCTGCGCGGCGCACTCGACCCCACCGCGCTGGGGGCCGCACTGCGCGCGGTCCTCGCCCGGCACGAGGCGCTGCGTACGGGGATCGTGGAGGTCGACGGCGAACCGCGCCAGGTCATCGCGCCCGCGGGGGCCGTACCGGAAATCGCCTGCACGGACCTGCGCCACCTTGGCGGGGAAGCGCTCGCCGAGGCGCGCGCGCTCGCCCGGCGGCAGGCCGGCACGCCGTTCGACCTCGGCGCGCCGCCGATGATCCGGACCGAACTGGTGCGGTTGGCCGACGACGACCACCTCCTACTGCTGGCCATGCACCACATAGCGGCCGACGCCTGGTCCCTGGCCGTGCTGGCCGGAGAACTCGCCGTCGAGTATCGGGCCGTCGCCGAGGGGGAGCCGTCGATGGTGCCGCCACCACCGGTGCAGTACGCCGACTTCGCCGCGTGGCAGCGGGACCGGCTCTCGGGCGAGCGGCTGGAGACCGGCGTCCGCTTCTGGGCGGATCATCTGGCCGGCGCGCCGCCGTCCGCGCTGCCCACTGACCGCCCGCGGCCGCCCCTGCGCTCTTCCGAGGGGGGCGAGGTCCAGGTGTGCATGCCCGCCGCCTTGGTGGCCGGGCTGCGTCGCCTCGGCCTCGACCACGACGCCACCATGTTCATGGTCGTCATGGCTGTCTTTCATCTCTTCCTGGCCCGCTACAGCGGCCAGTCGGACGTGGTGACGGGGACCGCGGTCGCCAACCGTCCCCGTCCCGAGTTCGAGGCCCTGATCGGGTTCTTCACCAACACGATCGCCCTGCGCTCCCAGGTACATGCCGGGGACACCTTCCCCGACCTGCTCGCCCAGGTACGGGAGACGGCGCTGGGCGCCTTCGCCTACCAGGACGTGCCTTTGGAACGGGTCGTCGAGCGCGTCGCCCCGCCGCGGGACCCGTCCCGGCATCCGATCTTCCAGATCATGCTCGTGGTGCAGAACGCGCCGGCTCCCTCCTGGAAACTCGGCGCGGTCCGGGGCGAGGAACACCCGCTGGCGGAGGAAGCAGCCCGCTTCGACCTCACGCTGTACGCCGATGAGGTAGACGCCGGGATGAGGTTGCGGTTCGTCTACGCCCGCGACCTGTTCGACGTCTCGACCGTGCGTCGCATGGCCGAGAACTTCCTCCGGCTGGCGGAATCGGTCGTCGCCAGTCCCGGCGTGACTGTCGCCGACCTGGACATGTTGACCAGCTCCGAGGCCAGGCAGATCGCCGAGTATGCCGGTACCTCGTCGGCCGGCCCGACGGTGTGTGCGCACCAGATGGTCGAGGCCGTCGCGGCGCGCCTGCCTGACGCGGTAGCTGTGGAATGCGGCGACGCGCGGCTGACCTACGGCGAACTGCAGCGCCGGTCCACGGAACTCTGCCACGTCCTGTGGGAACGCGGCGTACAACCGGAGGACCGCGTGGGTCTCTGGATGCGCCGCGGCGTCGATACGGTCGTGGGCCTCTTGGGCATCCTGAAATCCGGCGCCACGTACGTCCCGTTCGACGAAGACCTGCCCGCCGCGCGGATCTCCGGCATGGCGGCCGACGCGCAGCTCAGCGTACTGGTCGGCGACGAGAGTGCCCCACCTCTGGCGCCGCTGGTGAGACTCGACCACCTGCCCCCGGCACCGCCGCCGTACTCCGCCGGACCGACGCCCGGCAACGTCGCGTACCTGGTCTTCACCTCCGGCAGCACCGGCCGGCCCAAGGGTGTCATGGGCACGCACGGGGGCCTGGCCAACTACCTGCACTACACGCGGGGCGCGTACGACCTGACGCAGCGGGATGTCGTCCTGCAACTGCCCTCGCTGGCGTACGACGCCTCCCTGCGGGACATTCTCGCTCCGCTGGCCGCCGGCGCGCGCGTGGTCCTGCTGCCGTTCGACGTGCCGAAGACGCCCGAGACCGTCCGGGAAGCCATCGACAAGCATGGCGTCACGGCGCTGCTGAGCACCGTGCCCTCGATGCTGCGGGAGTTCGAACTGCTCGGCAATCGGCGGCCGCGGAGCCTGCGGCTGGTGGTGAGCAGCGGCGAGAGCATGCGTCTGGCGGGGGCGTGGCCGCAGGACGGGGCCCTGGCGGTGCTCAACCAGTACGGCCCCACCGAGTGCACGATGACCACCACCGTTCGCCGCTGCGACGGCCCGAGCGACGTGGTGGGAAGGCCAATTCCGAACGCCCACGTCCTCGTCCTGGACGGTCGCCTGCACCCGGTACCACTCAGCGTTCCCGGGGAGCTGTACATCGCCGGAGCCGGCCTGGCCCGGGGATACCTGGGACGCCCGGGCGAGACGGCCGGCCGGTTCATACCGAACCCGTACGGGGCGCCGGGTGACCGGATGTACCGGACAGGAGACCAGGTCCGTCTTCTCGGCGATGGTGAACTGGAGTTCCTCGGGCGGATCGACCGGCAGCTCAAGATACGCGGAAACCGCGTCGAGCCGGGCGAGATCGAGGCGGTCCTGGCCAGCCACCCGAGCGTCGCCCGCGCGGGCGTACGGCTGTGCGGCGACGTCGATGCGGTACTCGTCGCGTACGTCGAGCCCGCGACCGGCGGGGCGCCCCCCACCAGCACCGCCCTGCGGACCCACCTTGCCGTGCACCTGCCCGACCACATGATCCCCGCAGCATTCGCGGTACTCGACCCCCTCCCCACGACCGTCAGCGGGAAGATCGACTATCGGGCGCTGCCGGACGGGGTGCCGGAGCGGCCGGACGCCGAACACCACGTGCCGCCGCGCAACGGCGTGGAGCGGAAGGTCGCCGCGATCTGGTGCGAGCTGCTCGGGCTTGAGCGGGTGGGGGTGCACGACGAGTTCTTCGCTCTCGGCGGTCACTCCCTGCTCGCCACCCGCGTGGTGTCGCGGCTCAAGCGCGCGTTCAAGCTCGAACTGACTGTGCTGGACTTTCTGAACTCACCGACCGTCGCCGGGGTGGCAGAGGTGCTGGCCGACGCGCACGCCGCCCGCATGCGCGCCCTGTTCGGTCCGGCCGGCCAGCGGTCCGGCGCGGGCGTCGAGACGGGCTGAGCGATGCGGGAGGTCCCCAACGCGGACGACGTCCTCGCTGCCGCAGACGTTGTCAACGGCATCGCGAGGGCAACGCCGCTGACGGCACTGGCCGGCACGGGCCTACTGCTCAAGTGCGAATCGCAGCAGGTCACCGGCTCCTTCAAGCTCCGTGGCGCGGTCGCCGCGGTTGCCGCTGCGGCGGCATCCGGCGTCGCGCACGTCGTGGCCGGTTCGTCAGGAAACCACGGTATCGCGCTGGCGCACGCCGCCGCCGCCCGCGGCATCAAGGCGACAGTGTTCATGACCCGGTCGTCGTCGATGTGGAAACGTGAGCGGATCAGGCGCGAGGGCGCCGAGGTCGTCCTGTGCGACCACGGCAACGACCAGCGTGATCAGGCGGCCCGAGAGCACGCCGCGCGAACGGGAGCCATGTTCGTCTCCTCCCACGACGATGCCGCCGTGATCGCCGGCCAGGGCACGGTGGCCATGGAAGTTCTCCAGCAGGCTCCCGAGGTCACGCACATCTTCGTCCCGGTCGGGGGCGGCGGCCTGCTCGCGGGGACCTGCCTGGTCGCCGGCGCCACCGGGGTGCGGGTGATCGGTGTCGAACCCGTCGGAGCCGACCGGTACACGCGTTCCCTACGCGTCGGGCGTCCCGTACGGCTGGACCGGGTGAGCACCGCCTGCGACGGCGTACGGGCGCAGACGCCGGGACGCCTCTCCTTCGCGTGCGTCCGGGACACCGTGCACCGGATGGTCACGGTCACCGACGCGCAGGTGTTCGCGGCCATGACTCAACTTGCCACGGCCGGTTTGCCGTGCGAGGTGACCGGCGCACTCGCCGTCGCTGGCGCGCTGAGCGTGGGTATCGAACCGGGCGCGACGGCGGTGGCCGTCGTGTCGGGCGCGAACAGCCACATGGTCACTCAGCCCGGGCGAGCCGCCATCAGTGCGGGGTCCCCTGCGGAATCATCCGCGACCGGGGTGGGCAACGAGCAAGTCCAGAAGATCTGACCGGGAGCGAAGATGGCGACCATAGTCACCGATCCACTCGACTTCAACATCGATGAGCTGTACGTCGACCTGCGGGAGTTGTTCGGCTGGAATCTGTACCTCAAATGCGAGGGCTTCAACTTCGCGGGATCTGTCAAGCTGAAGGCCGCTATCGAGATGGTCGAGTCGATGGAACGCGAGGGTGGACTTTCTCCCGAGGACACTCTGATCGAGTCGTCGTCGGGAAACATGGGTGTGGCGCTGAGCATGGTGGCCGCGCGAAAAGGTTACCGCTTTGTCTGTGTGACAGATGTCCGCTGCACGCTCGCCGCCCGCCGCCTCATGGCCGCTCTCGGTGCCGTGGTGCACGTGGTCACGGACCGCGACGAGCAGCAGGGGTTCCTCAGCACGCGTCTGGCACTGGTGCGCCGCCTGTGCGAAAGTAACGACAACTTCGTCTGGCTCAACCAGTACGCGAACTCGGCCAACTGGAACGCCCACTACCGCAAGACCGGACCGGATATCGCGCGTGCCTTTCCGGACCTCGACGTGCTGTTCGTCGGTGCCGGCACCACCGGTACGTTGATGGGTTGCGCCCGATACTTCAAGAAATTCCGGCCCGAGGTCACGGTGGTGGCAGTCGACGCGGCGGGGTCGGTCTCCTTCGGTGGGCCGCCGGGCGAACGTCTGCTACCGGGCCTGGGCACGAGCGTCCGGCCCAGCATTCTCGACGAGTCGTACGTCAACGACATCGTCCACGTCAGCGAGCCTGAGGCCATCGCCACCTGCCACCGGTTGGGCCGCAGCGGTTTCCTCTTCGGCGGTTCCACGGGAACCGTGGTGCACGGAGCGGTCGCCTGGCTGCGGCAGCACCGTGGTCCGGCACCGACCGCCGCGGTCGCCATCGCCCCGGACCTGGGCGGCAACTACGCCGACACGGTCTATGACCCCGACTGGCTGCGCAGCTCCTACGGCAGTCGACTGGCTGACCTCCCGCTCGCGCCACCGCCCCCGGATGCCGAGACCTCGCTGCTGGGTGGGCAGGGGCCGCGCTGGGGCTAGACCGACCCGCCCCTAACCGTCCGGCTGGCGGCAGCGAAGCCGGTGCACTACGCAGCAGTCTGACCGGCACGGCCACCACCTCCCGCGCGCGACGCGGGATTCGCGAACCTGGCTCACGAAGGGGGTCCGCAATGGCGGAACCAGGTCCCATTCCCGGCTTCAGCGTCATTTCTGGCGCTCAAGTGGCGGACGTATTGAAAAATCGGGAACGGCAGGTGATGCAGCTCGTCGGGAACGCCTATTCGGCACACTCCGCAGGTCGGACAGTCAATCCACGGTCGTCCTTCCTCACGTTCGCGGACCGTCCCGGCGCGCGAATCATCGCGCTGCCCGCGTCCATCGGCGGCCCGGTAGGCGTGGACGGCATCAAGTGGATCGCCAGTGTCCCCGCGAACATCGAGCACGGCATTCCGCGTGCGTCGGCGGTACTGATCCTCAACGATCAACGGACCGGTTACCCCTTCGCATGTCTGGAGAGCTCGATCATCAGTGCGACGCGCACGGCGGCGTCCGCCGCGCTGGCGGCGACGCTCCTGCGCCGGGCCAAGGCGACTTCCGTCGGGTTCGTCGGCACCGGTCTGATCGCCCGTTACATCCACCAGTACCTGGCCGCGGCAGGGTTCACGTTCACCGAGGTGAACCTGTTCGACCTGTCCACCGCGAACGCCAAGAGCTTCGGGGCGTTCTTGTGTGAAGCCGATCCGTCGCAGTCGGTCGTGGTACACGACAACGCGCGCTCCCTCATCGAGACCTCTGACATCGTGGTGTTCGCGACGGTGGCGCCCGCGCCGCACATCCACGACGTCTCGTGGTTCGCGCACCGGCCCCTGGTGCTGCACATCTCGCTTCGGGATCTGGCCCCGGAGATCGTCCTCGACGCGACGAACGTCGTCGACGACGTCGACCACTGCCTTACCGCTCAGACATCCTTGCACCTGACGGAGACCAGGGTGGGAAACCGCAGCTTCGTCCACGGAACGATCGACGACGTGGCCGCCGGCAGACTGGCCCCGAGCACCGACCGGACCACCATCGTCTCGCCGTTCGGCATGGGCATCCTCGACCTCGCGGTGGCCAAGTTCGTCTATGACGAACTCGCCGCTGCAGGCGAGATCGAACCCGTCCCTGGCTTCTTCCACGACCTTCGACGACACGGATGAGGCGAACATGACCGACATCGCCGCAAACCCGAGGCTGACGAACGTCCCGGCCCCGCAGGGCCGTCGCGCACACGGCCTGTTCTCGCTCGACGACCTGAGCGACGACACGTACCACAGGCTGGTCCGCCGGTCGTACGAGCTGTTTAGCGATCCGTCCGATCACCGGTCACCGTTGAGCGGTGCCATCGTGGGCACTCTCTTCACCAAGACGTCGACGCGCACCAGGACGGCCTTCACGACCGCGGTCCTGCGACTCGGCGGGCATGTCATCAGCTACGGCCCGAACGACCTGCAACTCGCGACCGGGGAGTCAGTTGCCGACACCGGTCGCGTCCTGGGCGGCATGCTCGACGGCCTGGTGGCGCGCACCGCCGGGCCCATGGCGCAGCTCCGCGAGCTGTCCCGCGTAGGAACCCTCGGCGTCGTCAACGCCATGGCTGTGGAGGAACATCCGACCCAGGCCATCTGCGACGTCGCCACGCTCGCGCTCCTCGCTGGCCCCGGCAGGAGGCTCGACGGGCTGCGGCTGCTGTACGTGGGAGAGGGCAACAACACCGCAACCGCCCTGGCCCTTGCCCTGGCCAGGCTACCCGGTAGCAGGACCACGTTCGCCACGCCCGCCGGGTACGGCCTGCCGCCCGGATATCTGGAAGCCGCTCGCCGGCGCGGATGGACGATCGGAGCGCGTGTCGAGGAGGTTCACGACCTGGCCGACGTCACGGGTGACTTCGACGTCGTATACACCACTCGGTGGCAAACCACGGGCACCGCCAAACAGGATCCGCACTGGCGGGAGGCATTCCGCCCGTTCCACGTCGACGCGGCACTGCTGCGACGCTGGCCATCCAGCGTCTTCATGCACGACCTTCCTGCCCATCGGGGCGAGGAGGTGGAGTCGTCGGTGCTCGACGGACCGAGATCGATCGCATGGACACAGGCACGGATGAAGCTCTCCAGCGCGATGGCCGTCATGGAGTGGCTTTTTTCGTCTGGCGACGTCCTTGGCGAAACCGCTGAATGACCGAATGAGAGTCCTGGCCTGACGTGCACCGTCCGTGCTGGCGCCCTGGTCGTGCCGGTACCGACATGTTGGCATCGCGACTGGAGGCGCAGAGTGACGGTTTTCCCGAACGACGTATTGGCATTCGATGAGCACGAGTCGGAGGTGCGGCTGTACTGCCGGAAATTCCCAGCCGTGTTCACCCGGGGCAAGGGAGCGTGGCTGACCAGCGAGGACGGCCGGCAATACCTGGACTTCTTCTGCGGGGCCGGCGCCCTGAACTACGGTCACAACCCGGACTGGGTCCTGGACGCGATGCAGTCCTATCTGCGCGACGACGGAATCTTGCACGGGCTGGACATGTACACGAGCGCCAAGCGCACCTTCATCGAGACCTTCAACCGGACCATCCTGCGGCCCCGAAGCCTGACGTACCGGCTCCAGTTCTGCGGCCCGACGGGCACGGATGCGGTGGAGGCGGCCCTGAAGCTCGCCCGGAAGGCGACCGGCAGGCAGCTCGTTGTGTCGTTCACCGGTGGGTTCCACGGAATGTCCTGCGGATCGCTCGCAGTCACGGGCAACCGCCGGGCCCGGGCTGCCGCGTCTGTTCGCCTCCAGGACGTGATCTTCGTGCCGTACGAAGACGGGCCCGGAGGTCGATTCGACTCGATCGCCTATCTCGAACGCCTGCTCGACGACCCGTCGTCTGGAGCGGATCTGCCTGCTGCGGTCATCGTGGAGTCCACGCAGATCGAGTCTGGCGTGTATCCGGCGACGGCTGACTGGTTGCGTGCCCTTCGTCGCTTCACTCAGGAGCGTGGTGTCCTGCTGGTGTGCGACGAGATCCAGACTGGCTGCGGCCGTACGGGGACGTTCTTCGGATTCGAACACGCCGGCGTCGAGCCGGACATGGTGACGCTGTCGAAATCCATCGGGGGCGCCGGCTTACCCATGTCGTTGAACCTCATCAAGCCGGATCTCGACGTCTGGAAGTCAGGCGAACATACTGGGACCTTTCGTGGCAACCAACTGGCTTTCGTCGCCGGTGCCGCAGCCCTCGCGGTCTGGCAGGACTCGTCCTTCCTGCAGCGCCTGGGGGGCCTGTCAGCGCGAATATCCGCCTTCGCCGAAAGGCTGCGTGGCATCGACCCGTACATCGTCACGCGGGGGAGGGGGATGATCCTCGGCATCGACGTAAATCGTTCCGGTGGGGCCGACCGTGCGGAGAAAATTCAACAGCGGTGTTTCACCGAAGGCTTGATCGTCGAGCTTTGCGGGCGTGGCGACGAGGTCATCAAACTCATGCCCCCGTTGACCATCGAGGAGGAGCACCTCGAACAGGGGTTGTCCATTCTGGAAACCGCGATCCGGCAGGCGTGACGATGATCGCACCTCATCTTGTGGCGGTCGACGACGCTGTCAACTCGGACAGAGAACCGACCGGGCAAATCGGAAAGACCGACGGGCGTTCCACAACCCAGGCGTTGGTCATAAGCCTCGTTTCGGGTACCATCTCCTGCTTCCTGGTCGCCAACGCCGCCGAAAACCCGAGCACGGTGGACTGGAATCGGGTAGCCCGGGAGGCGCTCCGGGGAGCCGGGCGACTCTGGCTCGCGGGGGTTGTCGTGCTGTCGCACAAAGGCGACCGGCACTTCGCGGTGCGGTTTCTCTCGCCGGACGGTGAGGAAGGCCCGCCCACCGAGGACGCCCTGCGCTGTGCCGCGAGCCTGATTGACGAACAGTACGGACACAAGAAATTCACGCTGCATTGGAAGGTGTCGCCCACCGTAGTGCGTATGTCCCACTCGCTGGTCCCACTCCCCGCCGGCCCCGAGTCGCGCGTACGCAGCGCCACAGTCGCCGTCGACATGGCCGTCGAGGCGGACGGTGCCGCCGACAACTCGGCCGAGGCCATCGGATGGGCGTGCCGTCCGGGCGCCGTCCTGCTGTCTGGTCGCCTGATGGTGTAACGACGCGGTGGGGCACCGGCCACGGGGCGTGCTTCGACACCGGTGGGAGCTGGAAAGGGGCCCGTGCGTGTGGGGACCGTCCACGATCGCCAGACCGAGCCGGCAGGGCTGCGTCAGGGGACGTGCGCTTTGAACACGGATGGGGGTAGCCGGCCCTTCCTCATGCCCTCTGCGATTGTGATTACAGGGCATCAACGCGTCTTTCGTGATGTTGATTAATGTCAATAGGCCAGGTGTTCTGTAGGCATTGAGCGGCAGCCTGGGCACTTGACGGATTGTGGTCACGACGCTGGTCACATGCTTGACGCCAAGGGAGGGAGCGATCCCGCGCGGGCCGGTATCGCGGTGCGTCCACTGTCGAGCTGCCCCGAATTCTGCATTTATCGGCACGGCCCAGCATGGCGTGACAGAACTGTTATGTGACTGAGCCCGTCCACGGGTCGTCTTCCACTTCCGCGTCAACCTCGCTGGTGGTGGCGGTGTCTCGCTCAGCTCCAGCGTGGGCGTGGAACATGCCGGCGTCGCCGAGTTGCAGAGGCAACTCTTCGGTGGCACGGGCACTGTGTGTCAGGTGGGTGTAAGCAGATGGCCTCGCCATCTTGCGTACCAGGTGCCGCATGGCGGGCAGCGTGATTCCGTCGAGCCACAGGCCAAGCCGATCAATCGGCGATGGGCAGTGGCCGCTCCCCGCTTCCCGGCGCGGCACGCGACCGCGCCGCCCGCCGGAGCGCGTAGAGGATGCCGCTGGCCAGGAACAGGGTGGCGCTGAGCAGCAGCCAGCGGGCCAGGAAGGGCTGCTGGTCCTGACCGGTCGCGGCGGCATAGGTCTCCCGGCCCTGCCTGAGGATGCCGGGGAGGTAGACGAGGAACAACAGCCCGGCGGCCAGGGCCGGCACACGGAGGTGGTTCAGCAGCGACGGCCCGGACGCTGGCATCGCCGACCGGCTCCGCAGGCCTCGGTCGGCCAGCGCGTAGACCGGGAACAGGACCAGGTCGTGGGCGATCACCGCGCTTACGAACCAGAGGAGCAGAGGACCGGACCCCGGCTCGCCGGCGACCCGGAGGACCACCCATCCGGTGACGGCGAAGCAACCGGCGAGCAGGAGCAGGTGCCGCGCACCGGCGCCGTACGCGGCCCGGAACCGGGCCCGCACCTCAGCCATCGGTACGCGTCCGGAACTCGATCTCGCCGACCCACTTCGTGCAGTGCACACCGGGCAGGGCGGGCACGATGATCCGGGCCGGGTAGCCGTGGTCGAGGGAGAGGTCGGCGCCGTTGACGCCCAGGGCGAGCAGGGAGTCGGGGTCGAGCACCTGGTTGGCCTGCAGGGTCGCCTGGTTGAAGAGTCCCGCATTCTCCAGGGAGCGGACGTGGGCGGAGTCGGGTGTGCCCGCCCCGACGAGGGCGGCGAGGTCGCTCAGCCGTACGCCGGTCCAGGTCTGCAACGTCGACCACCCCTCGACGCAGGCGATCGGCAGCCGGGCGGTGTGCTGGGCCATGGCGAGCAACGCGGCGCGGTCGAGGGCGACCACCCGCTCGCCGGCGCGTAGCGTCACCCGCCAGCCCGGCCCGGTGTCGGCGGCCCCGACGCCGGCCGCGGCGGCGGTGCGGTTGACCGGGAAACCGTTCGGTCCCTCGCCCGGCTGCCGGCCCCGGGGCAGCAGCAGAGCGGTACGCCGCCACACCCCGTCGAGGCTCTGCCCGACGGTGAGCGCTCCCAGCAGCAGGGACAGGCCGCCGACCAGGGCGAGAGCCCCGCGTCGGCTGACGGTAGCCGGCCCGGGGTGGCTGGCCACCAGGCCGTCCGGGTCCGGCGGCTCGGGTCGGGTGGCGGCGCGCGGGGCGGTCAGCACGGCGCGCGGGGGGCCCGACCGCAGCGCGGAGAGCATCCGGGGCAGCTTGAGCGCCACATGCGCGACCAGGGCGGCGGTGAACACCCAGGCGCCGAAGTAGTGGGCGGTGTAGAAGTCGAACCCGAACAGGTAGGCGTACTGGATGTCCAGCAGCCCCGTGGCGATCTGGAACAGGATGCCGCCGACCAGCAGGAGCAGGGACAGCCGCTCCAACACCTGCGCCACCGAGCGGGCCGGCGGCCAGTCGAACAGCTTCGGGATCACCGACCAGAGTTTCGCCAGCACCACCGGGATCAGCACGATCCCGAGCGTCACGTGCAGCCCCTGGGTGAGGCGGAACAGCCAGGGCGGGCGGGTCGGCCAGTCGAACTGCGGCAGCCGCAGCCACCCGACGTCGCGAGGCAACGCCTGGCCGAACTGCGGGCCGTAGGCGAGGTAGTCGAGCAACCCGGTGATGATCACCAGCGGCAGCGTGGCGAGCAGGACCATCCCGAAGACGGCGGTGAGCCAGGGGCCGCGCAGCGGACTGCGCCACCGGCCGGCGATCCTTGCGACGCCGGGCGGGGGATGCGCTGCCAGGAAGCGCCACCACCGCCGGGGGAAGCCGGGCGCCGGACGCGGTGCGGTCCCGGCCCGCGTCGGCCGGCCGGAAGGGTTCCTGTCGGGGGCGGTGCTGTCGGTGCCCACCGATCCTCCTCAACGGCTGTCGACGGGATCTCCTCCCGGCCGCGGTCCCTCTGGAAGCCGCGGGAAGACGTCAGGTCGGCGGAGCCGCCCGCGCCAGGCATGGCGGGCCGCGGCGCCGGTGACACCCGCGCGGGCCCACTGACCGCAGGGTAGAGGCGGTGCGGGGCGCAGGGGTGCGGTTGCGGGATTCCGGCAGTTCATGAACCCCGGGGTTACTCCGGGTGGGGTGATGTTTCAAGCTTCTTACGTCCGCCGTGACCTGACCCGCCACCGCCGTCCGCCGACCTACGCTGACCGGCATGCGGGTACTGGTCACCGGCGCCGCCGGCTTCATCGGGTCGCAGGTCGTCGACCTGCTCGCCGCCGAGGGGCACGAGGTGGTGGCGCTGGACGCGCTGTTGCCCCAGGCACACGGGGGAGAACTGCCCGAATGGTCCCGGCGGCACCATCCCGTTGTCGGTGACGTCCGCGACCCCGAGCTGCTCGACCGGCTCCTTCGCGGGGTCGACGCGGTCTGCCACCAGGCGGCGATGGTCGGCCACGGGCTGGACCCGTCGGACGCTCCGGCGTACGCCAGTCACAACGACTACGGCACGGCGGTGCTGCTCGCCGCCATGCACCGGGCCGGCGTGACCCACCTGGTGCTGGCCAGCTCGATGGTCGTCTACGGAGAGGGGCGCTACGAGTGCGCCCGGCACGGGGTCGTCCGTCCCGCCGCCCGCCGTCCCGCCGACCTGGCAGCCGGCCGGTACGACCCGACGTGCCCGCGCTGCGCCGCCGTCCTCACCCCGATGCTGGTCCCGGAGGACGCCCCGCTGGAACCACGCAGCACGTACGCCGCCAGCAAACTGGCCCAGGAGCACCTGGCCGGTGCCTGGGCGCGGCAGACCGGTGGTGGTGTGTGGGCGTTGCGCTACCACAACGTCTACGGTCCCCGGATGCCCCGCGACACCCCGTACGCCGGGGTGGCCTCGATCTTCCGGTCCGCGCTGGCCGACGGCCGGCCGCCCAGGGTGCTGGAGGACGGCCGGCAGCGCCGGGACTTCGTGCACGTCACCGACGTGGCGCGGGCCAACCTGCTCGCGCTGGGCACGTCCCCGCCGGGGGATTTGGTGCCGGTCAACATCTGTTCCGGTGAGCCGCGTACCGTCGGCGAGCTTGCTGCCACCCTCGCCACGGCGATGGGCGGGCCGGCGCCGCTGGTCGTCGGCGGCGCCCGGTCGGCCGACGTGCGGCACGTGGTCGCCGACCCCGCCCGGGCGGCCGAGTTGCTCGGCTACACCGCGCGGGTCACGTTCGCCCAGGGGGTCGCGGCCTTCGCGACCGATCCGCTGCGTGAGCCGGCGGCGCTGCCGGCCTGAGCGATCGCCAGTGCGCTTCAGGAGACCGTCCAGACGAGGTGGCTGACCGCGAGCGCGGTCGCGGCCTGCCCGGCCAGCCACCAACGGCGCGTGGCCGGGGGCAGGTGGGCGGCGGCGATCAGCAGCCAGCCGACGAACGGCAGCCAGATCCGTTCCACTTCCGCCTTGCTCAGCCCGGACAGGTCTGCCGCGAGCACCACCACTGCCGCGGCCACCGGCAGCAGCACCGTGGGCCCGCCGACCCGCCCGGCCACGGCCGGCACGGCGAACCGGCGGCGGGCCGGCCCGCGCGGGACGGTCGGCACGGACCGTGCCGCCGCCCCCGCGGCCGCCACCGCGCGGCACAGCGCCGGCCCGAGCACCGGGCCGGCGGAGAGCACCAGCGCCGCCAGGTTCGCCCACACCCAGTAGCCGTACGGGCGGTCGGCCGCCCAGCCCTGGTAGTAACGTTCCACCACCCGCTGATAGCCGTCCCACCACCAGAAGCCGGCGAGCCCGAACGCGGCCACCACCGCCGCGACGCCCGCGAGGCCGGCGCACAGCGCGGCGATCCGGTCCGCCGGCCGCAGGACCAGCACGGCCAACGCCAGCAGGCCGACCAGGACGAAGCCGTACGACAGGTGCAGCGCGAAGCCCAGCAGCAGCCCGCCGACGGCGGGCGCCACCCGACCGCGTACCGCCAGCAGGGCCAGACCGGCGGCGACCACGCCGGCGAAGATGCCGTCTGCGGAGGCGCCCACCCAGACCGCGCCCGGCAGCAGCACCAGGAACGGCAGGACGGCGTGGGCGGCCCCGCTGGCGCCGAGCGCCCGCAGCGCCACCGGCACCGAGACGGTGACGGTCGCGCCGACCAGTACGCACGCCAGCGCGGCGGCGGTGCCGCCGCCCAGCCCGATCCGGTCCAGTCCGACGAAGACCAGCAGCGCCCCGGGCGGGTGACCTGCGGTGTGGGTGGACCACGAGTCGGGCTGGAAGTCGAGGATCCGGCCGGTGAAGCCGGCCAGCATCGCCGGGATGTCGGTGGTCCCGGGCACCTCGTGCAGGTACTCCGCCTGCGGGGTGAGCCGTTCGGTGAGCCCGGCCGACCAGCCGTCCACCAGCGCCAGCGACAGCGTCCACGCCGTCGACGCGAGCCAGGCCGCGCCGAGCAGCGGGACCCAGCGGGCGGTCCGGGCCCAGCGCACGCCGAGACCGATCACGCCGGCCGCCACCAGCACGGCCGCGGGTGTGCCCCAGCCGGCGTGCGGTTGCCAGGTGGCGTACAGCGGGGCGGCGTCCGCGTGCAGACCCACACCGCGGGCATTGAGGACCGCGCCGACCGTCGTGGCGACGGCGACCAGGGCCACCTCGACGCCCAGCACGGCCAGGTCGAGGTGCCGCCGGCGGGTTGACGTCCGACCGGGGGTGTCCGGCGGCGCGGTGGTCGTTCCCATGTCGACCGGACGGTACGGCCTGAGGCCGCCAGGTGTCAGCCGAACAGCCGAAGGTAACTGTCCGTTAACGACCGACTGGGTGCCAAAAAACGAGTATGGCCCGATCCGCCTACCTGGGCCCGGGCGGCGTCCTAGCGTCGACGGTATGCCGACGCTGATCGACGTGGTGCTGCCGTGCCTGGACGAGGCCGGGGCCCTGCCGGGTGTGCTCACCGCGCTGCCGCCCGGATACCGGGCGATCGTGGTGGACAACGGCTCCCGGGACGGCTCGCCCGAGGTGGCCGCCCGGTACGGAGCCCGGGTGGTGCACGAGCCGCGCCGCGGCTACGGTGCCGCCGTGCACACCGGGCTGGAGGCGGCCGAGGCGGACCTGGTGTGCGTGCTGGATGCCGACGGCTCCTTCGACCCCGCCGAACTGCCCGCCCTGGTCGCCCTGGTGGCCGACGGCGCCGCCGACCTGACCGTGGGGCGGCGGCGGCCGGTCGCCGCCGGGGTGTGGCCGTGGCACGCCCGCGCCGGTACCGCCCTGATCGCGGCGTTGCTGCGGCAGCGGGGCGTGCCGCTGCGCGACCTCAGCCCGATCCGGGTGGCCCGCCGCGACGCGCTGCTCGCGCTCGGCGTCACCGACCGGGCCTTCGGCTACCCGCTCGAACTGTTGATCCGGGCCGCCGCCGCCGGCTGGCGGATCCACGAGCTGGACGTCAGCTACGCCCCGCGGGCCGTCGGCACCCGCTCCAAGGTGTCCGGCTCGGTCCGCGGGACCCTGCGCGCCACCCGCGACTTCGCCGGGGTGCTGCGCGGCGTGGGACGGTCGCGATGACTGTGCTGCTGGTGATGGCCAAGGCGCCGGTGCCGGGCGCGGTGAAGACCCGGCTCGGTCCACCGGCCACCCCGGGGCAGGCGGCGCGGCTCGCCGCCGCTGCCCTGCTGGACACCATCGACGCCGCGCGCGCGACGCCCGGCGTGACGGCCGTGCTGGCGTTGTCGGGCCGCATCGAGGATGCCGAGGCCGGCGACGAGCTTTCGGCCGCCCTGGTCGGCTGGTCCGTCCTGCCGCAGCGGGGCGGCGGGCTCGGCGAGCGGCTCGCCAACGCGTACGCGGACGTCGCGGAGTCCTTTCCGGGGCATGAGGTGGTGCAGGTCGGCATGGACACCCCGCAGCTGACCCCGGCGCGGCTGCGCGCCGCGATCCGCCGGCTCGCGTCGACCGACGCGGTTCTCGGCCGCGCCGTCGACGGCGGTTGGTGGGCGCTCGGGCTTCACGACCCCCGGCACGCCGTTGCCCTCCGCGACGTGCCGATGTCCACCCCGGAGACCGCGCGACACACCTGGGCGGCGCTCGTCGGGCGGGGGCTGCGGGTCGCGCCCCTGCCCGTCCTGCGCGACGTCGACGTCTGGACGGATGCCCTGGCGGTGGCCGCCGAGGCCACGGGAAGCCGGTTCTCCCGACAGGTCGCGGCACTCCGCCGCACCCTTGTTCCCGGTGGCCACCCGTGACGGTGCGCGCTGCCGGGCAGGCGGCTGGGCCGTGCGACCTGGAAGGAGGTACCGGTTCGGCCGACGGGCCGGGGCACCGCCGGGACGAGGGCGCCGCAACCGGCGGCGACGTCTTCTCCACCGCCCTCGCGGCGCGGCCCGGCGGGCACTGGCTCGAGCACAGCGACGGCCGGTGCGATCCGCTGCCCGTGCACCGTTGGCAGGGCCCGGCCGAGCCGGCACTGGCGGACGTCGTCGCCCGGTGCGCCGGCCCGGCGCTGGACGTCGGCTGCGGACCCGGCCGGCTCACCCTCGCGCTTACCCGGGCCGGGCACGCCGCGGTCGGCGTCGACGTCTCCGCGCGCGCGGTACGGCTCACCCGGGCACGTGGGGCGGTCGCCGTCCGCCGGGACGTCTTCACGCCCCTGCCCGCCGAGGGACGGTGGGCTCACGTCCTGCTGATGGACGGCAACATCGGCATCGGCGGCGATCCGGTCGCGCTGCTCGCCCGGTGCCGGGAGTTGGTCCATGCCCAAGGGACCGTCGTCGTCGAACTCGAACCTCCCGGCCCCGGCCTCTGGTGCGGGTACGCCCGGGTGGGGTCCCGCTCACCCGACGGCGAACTGCGGCGCAGCGGGACGTTCCGGTGGGCGCGACTGGACACCGTCGCCGTGCACGTCGCCGCCGGAGCGTCCGGGCTGATGGTTCGGGACATGTTCACGGCGGGCCGGCGCTGGTTCGCCGAACTCGCCGCCGGGTGACGGCGCGGGAGCCGACGGAGACCGTGGCCCCACCGCTGCCGAGAATGCCCCGCACGTTGTAGCCGACAGGCATCGCTGGTCACGATTCCGGCACCGACGCCGCCGGACTCGACCCCAGCTGCGGGGATGCCGTGGCCCTGCCGAACAGGTTCACCGGCACTCGGTACCCCTACGTCTTCTACTGGTCCCGGCAGCAGCCAATGCGACTCATGCTCACCTGGTGGGGCTGACCGGCACTGCGCGCCGGAAACGGTCCCGAGCCAGCCGGGCGCGTCCGGTACGTCATCGCCTCGCTCGCCGATGACCGCCGCAACGATGCGGTTCAGGTACCGGACGACACGCCGGCTCAGGGGTCCCCTGAGCCGGCATGGGGGCTGACCCACGGCCGAAATCCGCGTCGTAGGCCGATGGCGCGGCCCACTCGTCGTACTGCGACACCAGTGGCTGATCCCGCAACTGGCGAGGACCATCGGGATGAGCGACGAGGACCTCGCCGGCTGGATCGGCACCCTCGACGCGGCCCGGGCGGTGCGGATCCAGCAGGCGTACCGCTCGCGTTCTTCGACCTGCGCCTACCCCACCGGGGACACCTGCTCAACGGCCCGAACCCGGCCTTCCCGGACGCGCAACTCATCCTTGACGCGCTCAAACAGCTCGAGTGACGTTCCCGCAGCACGCTCGTGCCCAGGGTGCGCATTCCGGAACCGTGCCCGTTTCCCTACCGATCATCCGGAAGAGTTGCCGTGACGACCGTGCGGCCGGCGGCGTCGCGCGCGGTCATCGAGGGCGGCCGGGGGGAGCCCCAGACCACGACCAGGTGACCGTGATATCGGATGGGCAGGCGGCGGCCACCGACGACGAGCTGTGCGATCCCACCGCCGACAAGCACCGCCGCGGCGCGCACCCAGCGCTCAGTCCGGGGCAGTAGACGGTCGGAGTCGCGCCAGACGGCGGTGCCGCCGTTCACCAACACCTGGTGCGACGCGAGGTCGTCCCGGGCCCGTTCGAACGACTCTGCGGTGCGGTCCTCGTAGCCGCGCGATGACCCGCCGCCGCCCAGCCTCCGCCAGCCACCGTTGCCGTTCTGGACCAGTAGGTGGATCTCGTCCCAGAAACAGCCGGTGCCGCGGCGCAGGAAGCGCGTGGCGGCGACGTCCCCGTCCACGTCGACCGCGACCGGCGCGAACCGACGGCGACGGCTCAGCCGCACCGGTTGATCCGGCAGCCCGTCGGCGATCAGCCGCATACTCTCGGCCAAGGCGTCGTACGCCACCCGATGACCGTACCCACGCAGGTTGCCTTCCCGCAGCATCACCTCCGGCGAGCTCCTGAGATGCGCCTCCCGCCCGAGGGCGGGAGGCACACACCATCGAACGAACAAGTAGCCTGGATGAGGGTGCTTTATCTCCGGTTCCGGGAGGATCCGCGGCAATGCCGGATCTTGATAGGGTCGGCGCCCCTTCGGTGGAGGTCGGCGTAACCGGCGTTGCTGTTGGGGGATCCCGTCGTACCCATGCATCGGCGGTCGCAACTGCCGCCGTCGCGCTCGGCCTGCTCGCGTTCGTGGCGGACTCCGTCGCGGGCGTTGCAGGTCAGATCCTGAAAGCGTTGACCAGCAGCGGCTTCGCCTGGGGCTTGGCGGCGTTCCTGGCCGGCCGTTCGGCTGCCACGGCGAAACGAGCGGTTGGCGGTGCAACTGCGCTGCTGGTGCTGGCCACGCTGCTCTATTACCTGCTTGTATTGGTGGTGAGCCGCCGATGGAGTGGGGGGACCCTGGAGGACGGCACGTCGGCCGACCTGCTGGGGCTGCGCTCGGTTGCCATCATGACGGCGCTATGGCTGGCCGGCTCCCTCATCGCGGGACCGATTCTCGGCAAGCTCGGCCATATCGTGCGGGTCGGCAAAGCCTCGACCTCGGCACTGGCCGCGGGGGCGGTATGCGGTCTTCTCTCCGGCGAAGGCTGGCAGGCCGTGATGTTGGCACCGCCCTGGCAACTGTTGACCGTGTCCGATCCGTACCAAGCAGAGTTCTTCCGAGGCGTGGTGATCGGGGAACTCATCAAGATCGTGCTTCCGATCGTCGTCCTGGCCGGGCTGGCCAAGGCGCACCGCCTCTGGCGCACCTGGCATGTTCTGCTTACCGCAGCCGTTCCCAGCGGTGCCCTGAGCGCGGCGCTGTGGTACGTGCTCTACGCCGCAGCACACAGCATCTGAGCGCGCCGGTCAGACCGCACGCGCGGGTGGTGGGGCACGCCAGGCATCAGGATCAGCCGCACTGCGCCCACTTGACCATGCCGATGTGAGCGTGCAGAAGGGTGGACGTCACGAAGCGGCGCAAGCGTTCGTGATGGTCTGGGTCCACACCTCGGGGTGGGTGAACCAGAAGTCATGCGGTACGCCAGGCACGGTGGAGAACCTCCCACGTGGAACGAGTGCGGCGATCTGCGCCAGGGGCCATGGCGGGCGGATGTCGTCGCCGGCGGCGATGAGATGCATCGGTACGTCGCAGGCGGCGAGTCCGCTCCATAGATGGGGTCGATGGATCCAGTCGGTGAACGAATCGCTGAGAGCCGTATGTACCTCGGGCACCCAGTCGATGTCGACAACGGCCTCTGTGGCCTTACCGGCTTTGTACGCCTCGGACCACGTGCGGTCACGCTGGAAGCCCCTACCAGCGATTCCGACCACCGCGGCCACCGCCTCCGGACATTCAACCGCATAGCGTACGGCGAGATCACAACCCCAGGAATGTCCCACCACGGTCCAGGTGGTTACACCGACCGCTTCACGGATGCCTTCAAGATCGGTGATTGCCTGTTCCATGGTGTGCGGGCCGCCGCCCGAGCGACCAACGCCACGCGGTTCGGGGTACCAGGCACGGTGGCTACGAGGCGCGATTTCGTCTCGCTCCAAATACTGCACACAACCGGGACCACCGCTCAGGACGACGACGTCAGGGCCGTGGCCCGTCACGCCCACGTGCAACGCCGCGGCGCCTGTGTGAATCAACCGCGACTCCATGTCCGCGAACGCTACCAACGACAGCGTCCGCTCATGTACCCCTGAGCATCACTGAGCCCTTTTTCAACCTGATGTTGCTGGTCAGGCTGGTACACGGGGGCCGTAGATCGATGAGGGCGAGGCTCCAGGTAAGACAGCAAATCGACCAAAACCCGATGCCCCGATCGGGAGTCTCGCCTGTGCTGTCCTACCCCTCCACGATCTCGTTGTCCAGCCGGACCTTGAATCACCTGGCCGATCGCATCCGCAGCCACCGCAACCACCGCCGATCCAGGTGGCGGTGCCTCGAAGCGGGGTGCTCGGCTGACGACAGCATCAGGTCCATGCCGAGCAGTTCGCCGAGCACGTCCGCGTTCGCCAGCAACCACGGCGTGAAGGTGTGCGCCTCGTGCTTCCAGACTTGCCGCACGTCGAGCAGTTCGAGCTTGCCGAGCGTGGGCAGTCCCTCGCTGGCGTCCACAAAGGTCATTTCGCCGACCGTATCGGCTTGAGGCCCATGCTGACGTCCCAAGTCCGCCTCTTGGCGATGGCATCGCAGCGTCGACCGTCACGAGGTCGATGAAGCCTCTCGATCGGGCATCCACGCGAGGAGGCGTACGTCCGACAGGCGATCCGCCGCCTCGGCGACCAGCGGATCGTCGTGGTGGCGCGCGGCGGCCCGCAACCGGGCGAGTCTAGACGGCGCGTAGCTGGGGACCGGCGAGCCTGCAAGTCGGCGCTGAGCGCCGTTCCCGCATCGGTGATCGACTGCTGCGGCCCGAGCAAGACGCCGCGAAGGCACGCCAGGATCTGGGCCGCCTCGGGCTTCTTCTGCTTCAGCGGCTCGCGGCGATCTAACCCCGGCGGGGAGGCGCGGCTCTGGGCCCGGTTTCACGCCGAGCCCAAAGCCGCGTTTCGGAGGTCAGCCCTTACGGCCCTGGGTAGCGACGCCTTCGATGAAGTACCGCTGGCCGAAGCTGAACAGCAGCAGCATGGGCAGCGTGACGAGCAGCGAGGCGACCATGACGTACTGGTAGTCGCCCTGCCCGCCGGCGGTGGGGCTGTACTTCGTCATGGCGTACGCGATGCCGAGGGGAGCGGTGAAGTCCTCCATCGACTCCCCGTTGAGATAGATCAGCGCGCCCTGGAAGTTGTTCCACGCCGCCTGGAACTCGAACAGGAAGACGATGACGAACGACGGGATGGACAGCGGCATGGCGATCTTCCAGAACAGCTGCCAGTAGTTGGACCCGTCGATGCGGGCCGCCTCGAACAGCTCCCGGGGCAGGCTCAGGTAGAACTGCCGTTGCAGGAAGATGTAGAACGCCGAGCCGAACAGGTTGGCGCCGAACAGCGGCACCCAGGTGCCGAGGAGACCCGTCTCCTTCCAGATCAGGTACATCGGGATCATCGTGACCGCGCCGGGCAGCATCATCGTGCCCAGGACCAGCCCGAACAGCAGGTTGCGGCCGGGGAAGCGGAAGTACGCGAACCCGAAGGCCACCATCGAGCTGGAGATGGCGACCGTTATCGCGGCGAGCAGTGCGATCGACACGCTGTTGAACACCCAGTGCAGCAGCGGCAGCTCGCTCCAGACCTGGACGTAGTTGTCCCACCGCCAGGTCTTCGGGATCAACGAGTTGTCGAACACCTGGCTGGCCGGCTTGAGGCTGGCCGCGATCAGCCAGACCAGGGGATACAGGAACAACGCGGCGAAGCCGACGAGCAGGAGGGTGAGCAGTACCCGCCCGACGGTCCATCTCGTCGGCCGGCGCCCGGGCTCCCGTATCCCTCCGGAGGGCGCGGCGTCCACGGCCTGGGCCAGGACGGGGGCTGCGGTGGGTGCCGTGCTGGGGCCGATTGTCGTCACGACCGCTCTCCCTCGTAGTACACGAAGCGGTTGCCGACCTTGACCTGGATGAAGGTCAGGATCATCAGGATGACGAAGAGCAGCCAGGCCATCGCCGCCGCGAAGCCGAAGTTGAACTGCCGGAACGCCTCCTGGAACAGGTAGACCGCGTAGAACAGCGACGCCTCCGGCGCCGGGTTGTTCTGGTCCCGCCAGAACAGCAGGTAAGCCTGGTCGAAGATCTGGAACGCCGCGATGGTCAGGATGATGACGTTGAAGAACAGCGCCCCGGAGATCATCGGCAGGGTGATGGAGAAGAACTGGCGGACGGGGCCCGCCCCGTCGAGCGAGGCGACCTCGTACAGGTCACGCGGCACGTTCTTGAGCGCGGCCAGGAAGATGACCATCGTGCCGCTGACCGTCCAGAGGGCCATGAGCACGATCGACGGCTTGACCCACGTCGGGTCCACCAGCCACTGCGGGCCCTCGATGCCGATGAAGCGCAGGCCCTGGTTGATGGCGCCGGTGTTGCCGTTCAGCAGCAGGAAGAAGATCGACGCCGTGGCCACCGCCGGGGTCATCTTCGGCAGGTAGTAGACCGTGCGGAAGAACCCGGCGCCGCGGCCCACCCGGTTGAGCAGCACCGCCAGCAGCAGCGCGAAGCAGATCTCCAGGGGTACGGCCAGCACGGCGTAGAACAGGGTGTTCGCCAGCGACTTGGCGACCTTCGGGTTCTCCAGCAGCGCCTCGTAGTTGCTGGTCCCGGTCGGCCGGATGACGTTGGTCGCCAGGTTGTACTTGCTGAACGAGATGACCAGGCTGTAGATCATCGATCCGGCGGTGAAGACGAGGAAGCCGATGATCCACGGCGAGATGAAGAGGTAGCCGGCCAGCGCCTCCCGGCGGTTGTACTTCCTTCCCCGGCCCGGCCGTTTCCTGCTGCTGTCGCGAGTGCCGTCGCCGGAGGGTGCGACGGTGGTACTTGTCATCCAACGCCTCCATGGTGTGCCGGGTGCCGGAGATTCCCGGGGTGGATCGCAAGATCTCCACAATGCGGCGTGGCGGGCTCCCGCGCCATGCGAGGACCCGCCACGCCCACGAGGTACGTTGCTGGCGGTCAGCCGCCGGTAACGGTCTTGTACGCGTTCATCGACGCCGTCTGGGCGTCGGCGAGCGCCTGCTGGGCGGGCTTGCTGCCGAGCAGCGCCGCGGTGACGGCGTTCAGCAGTTCCTGCTTGATCTGCTGGCCGGCCGGCGAGGCTCCCACGCTCTTGCCGGCGTCCGCGACCTCGTAGTACGTGCTGATCACCTGGTCGAAGCCGGCGTCACCGCTGGGCTTGACGTACTTCTCCCGGATGGCCTTGTCGGACACCGGCGACCCGGTGAACAGGCCGGTGTTGATGGACTTCTTCTCCTCCACCGTCTTGGCCCGAGCCTCGGCGGCGGCGTTCCAGGAGCCCTCCTCGGTCAGCGCGAGCGCCCACTTGCAGGCGGCCGAGGGGTTCTTTGCCTGGGCGGGGATCACGAACGAGGTGCCGCCGGCCTGGGTGACCGGGTTGCCGTCCTTGCCCTTGAACGGCACGGCGCCCAGCTTGATCTTGTCCTTGTACGGCGAGAGGACGTTGGGGTACCACTGGGCGTCCACCTCCGCCCCGACCTGGTTCTGGACGAACTGGTTCTTCTCGCCGAACATGTCGAACGAGTCGGTGAAGCTCTTGTACTTGGCGAACCCGCCCTGCGCGTCCACGATCTTCTTGAGCAGTTCGAGCGCGGCGACGTTGTTCGGGTCGTCCAGGGCGGGCTTGCCGTCGGCGTCGGCGAGCTTGCCGCCCATGCCGACGAGCCAGAGGTTGATCTGGCCGGTCGCCTGCGGGTTGAACCCGAGCGTCGTCGGCACGCCGCCGTTGGCCTTGTACATCTTCGCGACGGCGGTGAGCAGCTTGTCGGGGTTCGACGTGTCGATGTCGGCGTCCTGCACGCCCGCCGCGTCCATGGCCTTCTTGTTCAGGATGATCGCCGCCGGCTGGTAGAACTGCGGCACCGCCCACATCTGACCCTTGTACGTGACGTCGTTGGCCACCGCCGGGTACCAGCGGTCCTTGGTGACCTTGTTGACCTCCAGGCACTTGTCGAGCGGCTGGATGAGGCCCTGGGCGGCGTAGGTGAGGACCAGCTCACGGTCCATCTGCACCACGTCGGGGACGTTGCCGCTGGCCTGGCGGGTGGTGAACTTCTGCGCGTCGAAGCCGGTCTGGTCCATCTCGATCTTGACGCCGTCGAGCTGCTTGGCCGCGTACTCGATCCGGGCCTTGCCGACGTCGTCGGCGTTGTTGAACCCCCAGGCGCTCAAGGTCCCGGTGGGCTTGGCGTCGAAGTTCGCGGCCTCGCCGCCGCTGTCGCCTTCGGACGATCCACAGGCGGCAGTCGCGACGAGTGCGGCGGCGACGCCTGCGGCTATGAAGGCAGCTCGCCTTTTCCTCATCTGGGTCCCTTCGACGGCGTGCGGGGCCGGCGGGACCGGCCCTCAAGAGGCTGAAGTCAGCATGGAATCCGTACCAGGCGGGACCGTATCCGAACGTGACACCGGACACAAGTGGGGAATGTTTCCATTTGGTGTCGGCCCAGGTCAGAGGCAAAACTGGGGTTGCCACGAGGGCCAAAGTGGAGTTGGATCCGGTGTGACAACGATGCCACAATCGGGGGCCAGAGTGCCGACCATCAGCCAGATCCTGCTCGTCGGACATACCCACCACGACGTGGGCTATACCAACAGCCCGCGCCTGCTGGACGACCAGCACCGGCGCGTCGTCGCCGAGGTGCTGCGGCTCTGCGAGGCGGATCCGGAACCCGGCCCGGCCCAGTTCCGCTGGACGTTCGAGGTGGCCCGGCCGGTGCTGCGCCACCTCGCCGAGACCGGCGAAGCCGGGGCGGCGCAGCTGCGGCGGCTCGTGCACGAGGGCCGGGTCGCCGTGACGGGTGGCTACCTCAACATGACCCAGCTGCCGTCCGATGCGGAGTTCGGGGCGGCGTACGACGCGCTCCAGGTGTTCCGGGCCGCCGGGCTGCCGGTGCGTACCCAGCAGCACGGCGACGTCAACGGGATCGCCTGGGGCACCGTCGAGGCGATGCGCCGGGCGGGGATGTCCCGGCTCGTGATGGCGCTCAACCCCGACCACGGCCGGGCGCCGTACGAGCAGCCGACCGGGTTCTGGTGGGAGGGGGCCAGCGGCCAGCGGGTGTTCGTGTGGCTCTCCACGCACTACGGCTTCGGCGAGCAGTGGGGGATCGTCGACGGTGACGTGGTCGCCGCCCAACGCCACATCGCGGCCTTCGTCGAGCGGCTGGCGGCGCGCCCGGACTACCCGTACGACGTCGCGGTGGTCCACGCGGCGAACGACAACCGCTGGCCGACGCCGCTGTTCCTCGACGTGGTGCGGCACTGGAACACCGTGCCGGGCAACCCGCCGATGCGCACGGCGACCATCGACGAGGCCCTCGACCTGCTGGAGCCGCAGGCCAGCCGGGCGGACGTGCCGGTCGTCCGCGGCGAGTGGTCGGACTGGTGGTCGCACGGTCACGGGTCCACGGCCCGGGAGGTGGCCGTCTACCGGGAGGCCCGGTCGTTCGCCCGGGCGGCCCAGACGAGTCTCGGGCTGACCCTGCTCCGGGGGGACGGCGAACCGGCGCTCGCCCACGTGCTCGGCTACCGGCGCGGGCCGACCCGGCTGCGCGACGAACACGAGGTGGTTGCCGACCTGGCCAGGGTGGACGAGGACCTGCTGCTGTTCGGCGAGCACACCTGGGGCTCCTGGGAGACGTACTCCAAGCCGCACTCCACCTTCAGCCACTCGCACTGGAACGCCAAGGCCGGATTCGCGTACCAGGCGTACGACCTCGCGCGTGACCTGGCCGTCGAGGGGATGTTCCGGCTCGCGGCGAGCGGCACGGACCCGGCCGGCGCGGCGCCCGTGCCGGCCGCGGGCGACGGGATCCTCGTGGTCAACCCGACCGAGCGGGACCGGACCGAGCCCGTCGAGGTCGAGCTGGACACCACCCGCCGGGCGCGGCTGGTCGCCCGGGCGCCGGCCTTCGGTGTGGCACTGCTGCCGACGCCCGGAGCGTCGACGGCGCGGACCGGCCGGGAGATCGCCAAGGGGCCGTACCGGGTGGTGGTCGATCCGGCGCGCGGCGGCGTGGTGTCCCTGGTCGACCGGCGCGACGGCCGGGAGCTGGTGGACCCCGCCGTGCCGCACGGGCTGGGCGCGGTGGTGGTCGAGAGGATCCCCACCGGCTGCGACCATCCGATGGTGGTGCGCTCGCCCAAGGACTTCCATCCGGACTTCCCGGGACCGGACTTCGAGCGGCTGGTCGCCCGGGGCGAGGACGAACCGGCGATCACCGAGTCGGCCGAGCTGGCCACCATCACGTGGCGGGTCACCCCGGCGGATCTCCCGGCGGCCACCGTGGCGCTCACGCTCTACCGCGACGCCGACGTCGTGGACCTCGACGTGCACCTGGTCAAGCCCGCGCGGCTGGAACCGGAGAGCATCTTCGTGGCGTTCCCGTTCGCGGTGCCCGACCCGGAGTTCCTGCTGGAAACCGCCGGCGCGGTGTACGCGGCCGGGACGGAACAGCTCCCGGACACCAGCAGGGACTGGCATTCGGTCCAGCACGCGGTCGGTGTGACCAACCGTGACCACGGCATCCTGTGGGGCAGCTTCGACGCGCCGCTCGTGCAGGTGGGCGGCTTCCACACCGGGCGGTGGGCGCGGACCCTCGCGGTGGCCGGTGGACAGGTGAACAGCTGGCTGATGAACAACCTGCACTTCACCAACTTCCAGGCGAGCCAGGACGGCACCCGGCGGTACCGGTACCGGTTCGCCGCGCGCTCCGGCCCGGTGACCCGCGAGCAGGTCCGGGTGTACGGCCGGAACCTGCTGGAACCGTTGCAGGCGCGGCGGTACGCGGGGCCGGTCGGCGTGACGGGCGGCAGCGGGCTCCGGGTGGAACCGGCGGACCGCCTGCTCGCCGAGGTCCGGCCGGCCGGCGATCAGGCGGTGCGGGTACGGCTGCGCAACATCGGCGCCGAACCGGTGGCGGCCACCGTCGAGTGGGCCGGCCCGGGGGTGACCGGCGGCGGTCCGGTGACCGTCGCCGGCCACGGGATCGCCGACGTGACGCTGCGCCGCGCCGACCCGCCGTCCTGACCCCGGCGACCCGGGCGTGGTCTTCGCTGACGGACCAAGCGAAGACCACGCCCGGGTGTCACCACGCTCTCTCAGTCCCGCGCTGGCGTCAGCCGGAGCGTCACCACCTGGAACGGCGTCAGGGCGAGGTCGACGGCGTCGCCCTCGACCGTGACCGGGGCCAGCGCGGCGACCGATTCGTCCGCCCGCTCCAGCAGGTCGACCACCCGGGCCCCGGCGAGGCCGAACGAGGCGCTCAGGCGGGCACGGGCGCGTCCGCCGAGCGACTCGTACACCCGGACGATCACGTCGCCGGAGCGGTCGTCGGCCAGCTTCACCGCCTCCACCACGACGGCCGGGTCGCTGACCTCGATCAGCGGGTCCACCGCGTGCCCACCGGTGCGGCGGCGGACCGGCAGGTTGGCCCGGTAGCCCTCGCGTACCGCGTCCTCGATCTCCGCCCCGCAGACCAGCGCGTAGCCGAAGCGGTGCGCGCCCCGGTCGGTGTCCGGGTCGGGGTAGCGGGGGCCGCGGAGCAGGGACAGCCGTACGGTGGTCGGCTGCGCGCCCTGCGCGTCGCCGGGCGGCCGGCGCGTCACGTCGTAGCCGTACGTGCCGTCGTTGATTAGCGCCACGCCGTATCCCGGTTCGCCGACGTGCAGCCACCGGTGCGCGCAGATCTCGAAGCGCGCCGCGTCCCACGAGGTGTTGGTGTGGGTGGGCCGCTGGAGGTGGCCGAACTGGATCTCCGAGCTGGAGTGCGTGGCCTGGACGTCGACGGGGAAGGCCACCTTGAGGAAGGTCTCCCGCTCGTGCCAGTCCACCTCGGTCTCGAACCGCAGCACGCGCTCCCCGGCGGCGAGGGACACCGTCTGCACGTACGCGGAGTTCCGGTCGTTGCGGCTGATCCGGACGCGCACGCACCGGGGATCGTCGGCCTGCACCGTCAGCTCGGTGACCTCGGTGAGGTCGTGGCGCCGGTTGCGGTAGAACTCGTCGACGTCCCAGGCGTCGAACTTGTTCGGCAGGTCCGGGTGCAGTTGCAGGACGTTGGCCGAGGTGCCGGCCGGCAGCACCTCCCGGTCGGCCACCAGGTCGCGGATGGCCGCGACGGTCCCGTCGGTGGCGATGCGCACCCGGAGCAGGCCGTTGTCCAGCACGGTGCCGTCCGGGCCCGTCCGCACCGACACCGCCGAGGCGCCGGCGTCGGGCCCGGTGCCGTCCGCGGGGGTCGTCGCGATTCCGAGCGCCGGCACGCCGGGCCGCGTGTGCGGCGCGGCGTTGGCGACCAGCGGCACCGACCCCGGGCCGGTGAGCGCCGCGAGCGCCGCGTCGATCAGCGTCTCCAGCCGGTCGGCCAGTCTCGCGTACGTCTGCCGGGCCTCGCGGTGCACCCAGGCGATCGAGCTGCCCGGCAGGATGTCGTGGAACTGGAGCAGCAGGGTCTCCTGCCAGACGGCGTCCAACTCGTCGTACGGGTACTCGTGGCCGGTCCGCGACGCGGCGGTGGCGCACCACAGCTCGGCCTCGCGCAGCAGGTGCTCGGTGTGCCGGTTGCCGCGCTTCATCGCCGACTGGCTGGTGTACGTGCCCCGGTGGTATTCGAGGTACATCTCGCCGTTCCACACGGGCGCGTCCGGATACTCGTGCTCCGCCTCGGCGAAGAACTCGGCCGGGGTGCGGATGGCCAGCCGGGGCGAGCCTTCGAGGTCGGCGACCCGGCGGGCGATCTCCAGCATCTCCCGGGTGGGCCCGCCGCCGCCGTTGCCGTAGCCGAACGGCAGCAGCGACACGGTGGAGCGCCCGTGCTCGGTGAAGTTGGCCACCCCGAACGCCAGCTCGCGCCCGCTCAGCTCCGAGCTGTACGTCTCGGCCGGCGGGAAGTGGGTGAAGACCCGGCTCCCGTCGATGCCCTCCCACCAGAAGGTGTGGTGCGGGAAGCGGTTGGTCTGGTTCCAGGACATCTTCTGGCTGAGGAACCAGCGGAAGCCGGCGAGGCGGGCGAGCTGCGGCAGGGACCCGGAGTAGCCGAACGAGTCCGGCAGCCAGACCTCGCGTGGTTCGATGCCGAACTCGGCGGCGAAGAACCGCTTGCCCTGGGTGAACTGGCGCACCAGGGCCTCGCCGCCCGGCATGTTGGTGTCGGACTCCACCCACATGCCGCCGACCGGCAGGAACTGCCCGCTGGCCACCTTCTCCGCCACGCGGCGGTACACCTGCGGGTGGTGCTCGCGCAGCCAGGCGTACTGCTGGGCGGAGGAGCAGGCGAAGACGAGTTCGGGGTACTCGTCGGCGAGCGCCACGACGTTCGAGAAGGTGCGCGAGCACTTGCGGATCGTCTCGCGTACCGGCCAGAGCCAGGCCGAGTCGATGTGCGCGTGGCCGACGGCGGTGACCCGGTGGGCGCT
Source organism: Micromonospora sp. NPDC007220 (assembly GCF_040634035.1). Classification (NCBI taxonomy): domain Bacteria; kingdom Bacillati; phylum Actinomycetota; class Actinomycetes; order Micromonosporales; family Micromonosporaceae; genus Micromonospora; species Micromonospora sp. NPDC007220. The sequence goes on from NZ_JBEYEU010000016.1 coordinate 82,764, forward strand.
CGGCGCTGCCGGGGAGGCGAGGACGCCGGCCAGCCGCTTGCGGGCGGCGGGCGCGCTGCCGGTGAGGTCGCCGAGGTCCAGCTCGTCGAGCATCAGCTCCAGGGCGCGACGGATCTCGTGGTGCCGCGGGTCGGTCACGGCCAGCTCCAGGGCGAGCTGGTGCAGCACCTGTACGTCCAGGACGAGCGCGTACACCTCCTCGTCCCGCAGCGCCAGTTCCGCCCGGTCGAGCCGGTAGAGCGGCGTGTCGGGGGCGGTCTCCCGGTCACCGAGCTGCGTGACGGTGCCGTCGAAGCGGGGGTTCGCCGCGGCCTCGACGTACACCTCGACGCGCTCGCCGCCGCCCGCCTCCCGCGCCACCGGAACGTACGCCGTGCGCGGCTCGATGCCCTTGATCGGAGTGCCGTCCGCCGTGTACGCGAGGCCCTCCGAGCGGAAGCCGGGCCCGGCCCGTTCGAAGCCGAGATCGACGATCAGTTCGACCCGCCCGCCGCGCATCCGCTCGGGCACCTCGCCGGTGAACCGGAACCAGGTGGTGCTCCAGGCGGGACCCCAGAACTGGCCCACGGCGAACGGCGCGTAGGGCAGCGCCAGCCCGACGTCGGCGGGCACCGGCTCGCCGGGCAGGTGGGCCGCCTCGACGGTCACGGGCTCGACGTCGCGGTGGATCGCGGGGATCAAGCGTTCGAGCAGAACCCGGTCGATCCGTTGGGTCAGGTTGGACAGAGAGCGATGCATCGGGAAGCTCCCGGGGGAGTGAGCGGCCGGGCCGCTTGTGGGAACGAATCCACAGACGCAACCACACGCTTTTTGCTTGTGTCAATGCGTTCTGTCCGGCCGATACCTGGCCCTGTAGGGGTACTTCCGCTATCTTGGCGGCTCAATAGTGGTATCGATCCCAGAGCGCGAAGGATGTGCACGTCACGGTGACCGGCTCCCTGCCCGCTGCGGTCGCAGCCCCCACGCCACTGCGCAACGCGGCCGGTCAGACGGTCGGCTCGGCGCCCGGAACGGTCGACGTCCTCTGGGCCGACGGTCGGACCGAACCGGCCGCCGACGGGCCGTTCACGGCCACCCTCGACTGGGCGCCGCCGTCGGCCACCGGGCGGCGCGACGTCCGGCTGACCGTCGAGTACCGGGGCGACGCGGTGGTGGACGCGGGAATCCGGTACCGGGTCGACCTCTCCGCCGACCCCGAACCGCCGTGGTGGTTGCTGCCCGGCGCGTTCTACGGCGAGAACCGGCCGGCGGACTGCCTGCGGGTGTATCCCCGGTTCGCGGTCGACGGCACCGACCACGCCGGCATGGTGAGCGACCACTGGGAGTTCCGGGCCGACCGGGCGGCCACCCCGGCGGTGTTCGGCTGGACCGGCGAGGGCGGCGTCGCCCTGGTCGCCGACGAGACCACCGCCCTCGGCATGACCGGGCTGGGGTTCGGGCACGACGCCGGGCGCGGCTGCGGACACCTGCACCTGACGTTTCCGTTCCGGGAGGCGCCGGTCAGCTACGACGGATCCGCGGCACCGGGGCCGGCCGAGGTCAGCACGTACGCCTGGCGCCCGGGCGAGCGGGTGGAACTGGACCTCGCCGTCTACGCGCTGGACCGGGACCGGCACGGCTACGCGGCCGTGCTGCGCGAGGAGCACGCCCGCCAGGCCGCCGACGCCCCGCTGCGGCCCTGGGTCGACGTCACGCAGGCCGCCGTGCTGGCCGCCGAGGGGTTGCGCCGGTGGCACTACGCCGAGCCCGGCGTCCTGCTGGAGACGGTTGCGTTCGACCGGGGCATCAGCGGCCAGGACGGGCTGCCCGTGGACCGGCAGGCCATGCACGTGGGCTGGGTCAGCGGCATTCCGTGGGCGTACGCCCTGCTGGCCCACGGACGGCGGGTCGGCGCGACAGCCGACGTCGCGGCCGCGGAACGGGTCATCGACTTCTGCTGCGCCGAGCTGTCTCCGTCCGGCACCTTCTGGGGCGTCTGGTACCGCCACCGGGGCTGGTCGCAGAGCTGGTCACCGGTGCCGCACACGCTGCACTCGCGCACCCTCGCCGAGGCGACGCAGTTCCTCGTCCGGGCCCTGGAGCTCGACGGCGACCCGGAGGGCTCGCGGCCGGCGTGGGTCCACGCGGTCCGGTCCAACCTCGACGCGGTCGTCGCCCGGCAGCGGCCGGACGGCAACCTCGGCTCGACCCACCACGCGCTGACCGGTGAGGTGCTCTCCTGGGCCGGCTGCGCGGGACTGGCCTGGGTGGGCGCGCTGGCCGAGGCCGCCCGCTGGGACGGGCCGGACGGCGCCGGGGGCGGGTACCTGGCCGCCGCCGTCCGGGCCGGGGAGTACTACGCGCCGTTCGTCGAGAGCGAGTTCCTGCACGGCGCGCCGGAGGACGTGGACCTGGCCCCCACCTCGGAGGACGGCTACGTCGCCGTGATGGCGTACCTGGCGCTGCACCGCCGCACCGGCGAGCGGCGCTGGCTGGACCTCGCCCGCCGCGCCGCCGACTGGACGCTGACCTTCCGGTACACGTACAACACCACGTTCCCGGCCGGCACCCTGCTGCACACCTACCGCTTCGCGACCCGGGGGGCCGACAACGCCTCGCCCTCCAACCAGCACCTGCACGCGTACGGGCTGATCTGCACGGCCGAGTTCGCGGAACTCTCCGCCGCCTGCGGCGACCCGCACTACGTCGAGCGTGCGCGCGAGGCGCTGGCCTGCTTCCGCCAGTTCGTCGCGCGCTTCGACGGCGACTTCAACGCGTACCGGGGGATGGTGAGCGAGCGGTACTACCAGACCGCCTGCTTCCAGCCGAAGGGCATGCTGCTGACGCTGTCGCACGCGTGGAGCGTGGGGGTGCTGCTGCTCGGCTGCGAGCAGGCACTGGCCGACCCCACCCTCCTGGTCCCGCCCCGCTGACCCCGGCCCGGACGCGGAGCGCGGGGGAGGGGTCAGCGGGGGAGCGGTCCCGAGCGCCGGGGCTCAGCCGCCCTCACGGCGGCGTTGGTTCGGGGCCAGCCGCTCGGCCGGCATCGTCGCGTCGGAGGACTCGCGGTCGGGCTCGGTGTTGCGCCGCCCGCCCGGCGCCGCCGGGATCGCCGACTCCGTGACCGACCCGGGCGACGCCTCGGCGAGGTCCCACTCGATGAGGTCGACCTCCCGGACGGCGCCCCCGTCGACCGGCACCCGGAAGGTGCGCAGCTGGCTGGGACCGAAGTCGGCCTCGATGGCCCGCCCGAGCACCGGCAGGTCGATGCGGACCCGGCCCGGCCGGCCGGTGGTCTCCACCGCCCGGACGACCAGGTCCGGGGCGGATCCGCCGTCCTCGTGGCCCTTCACGGCGGTCACCATCACCTGGTCACCGCCGTCGGACAGGTAGCTCTGCTGGGCGGGCAGCGGACCCCGGTGGAAGCTCTCCAACATGGCCCGGACCGGCGCGCCCAGCTCGGCCGCCCGCCGGAACAGGCCGGCCTGCCGCCAGTCGCCCCCGTGCGGCACGAGCAGGTAGCGGAAGGACTGGATCCCCTGATCCTGGTACGAGTAGAAGCCGTCCGGATCGAGCTGGCGCGGATCGTGCCAGGAGTAGACGGGGCTGCGGACGGCCGTGATGCCGATGCTCGGGGTGTCCCCGTCGGGATCGCCGGGCGAGACGTCGTACCCGTGCTTGGCGTTGTTGACCACCGCGAGCCCGGCGGGCCGGCCGTCCACCGTGCCGCTGACGTCCACCCACGACTGGGCGGGGTTCTCCCCGCCGTCGACCGGCTGCCCGATGGACCCGAACGGGATCTCGTAGGTGGCGACCGGGTCGCTCACAGCCGTCGGGAAGCAGAGCTTGAGCAGGTGGGCCTGCTCCCGCCAGTCGAGGGTCACCCGGACCTCGACGTGGTCGTCGCGGTGCCCGAGGATGAACTCCTCCACCATCGTGGAACGGTTCCATGCCCGCTCCACCCGCAGCCGGGCGCGCAGCGGCCCCGCCTCGCGCAGGGTGACGCGGCTGGTCCGCATGGGAGCCCCGGGCCACCGGTACGAGACGACCCGGTGGCCCCAGGTGTCCGTCGGGTCCTGGCAGATCTGGGTGTGCTCGCCCCGGGCGCCGGCCACCAGGTCCACCCCGGTCCGCTTGTCGAGCAGCCCGCGCAGCCATCCCGTCTCCGGGTCGATCTCCACCCGGAGCAGGTCGTTCTCCAGGACCGTGTCGGTGGCCCGCAGGTTGCCCGCCTGCCGCTCACCGGCCTGCGTGTCCGCCGGCGCGGCACCGGACCGCAGCCGGTAGAGCCGGTAGCCCAGCGGCGGCAGTACCGCCTCGAACACCGTCGCCCCGCGTCCCTTGTCGTCGGTGGTGGCCACCGACTGGGTCCGCTGGGCGAGCGTCAGGCGGTCGTCGGCGTCCACCACGTGCACCCCGGTGGGCTGGGTGCCGTACTGGAGTTCCACCTGCGCCGTCACCGGCCACGGGTGGGGATTGAAGACCAGGACGGGCTGGGTGCCCTCGGCCAGCGGGATGTCGACGTGCCGGGCGATCACGTTGTGCGTACGCGTGATGATCCGCTTGGCGACCGCCACCGCCTCGCCGAGCTGGTCGCGGGCGTCGTCGTACGCGCTCTCGATCGCGGAGCCGGGCAGTACGTCGTGGAACTGGTTGAACAGGATCTGCCGCCAGGCCCGGCCGAGGTCGTCGGTGGGGTAGTCCAGCCCGAACAGCGTCGAGCCGAGCACCGCCCACCGCTCCGCGGACAGGATCGCGGCCTGCGCGCGGCGCTGCCAGAGCTTGATCCCGGAATGCGCCGAGTAGCAGCCCGGGGCGTGCATCTGCAGGTCGTCCCGCCAGACCGGCAGCTTCGCCAGCCCCTCCTCGCCCTGGTTCTTGGCGAACTCGTCGAAGTAGCGGGCCGGCGAGGAGATGACCATCCGGCCGAACGAGCCCATCCGGTCGTAGCGGTGGATGGACTCGATGTTGGCCCGGGTGGGCCCGCCGCCGTGGTTCCCGACGCCGAAGTAGATCATCATGTCGCCCAGGCCGTGGTCGAGCACGCCGAGCGACTTGTCGGTCTGCCCCGCCACGTCACCCGGCGGGCTGCAGTACTCGAACGGGATCCGGTAGGCGAGCACGCGGGAACCGTCGGGCGACTCCCACCAGAAGGCGGTGCCGGTCAGGTGGGACTCGTGCGGGCCGGGCCGCAGGAAGCAGTACGCGTGCATGCCCTGGCCGCGCAGGATCTGCGGCAGCATGCCGTGGTGCCCGAACGGGTCGACGTTCATGCCGACCGTGGCGGTGACCCCGAACTTCTCCTTGAGATAGCGCTGGCCGTGCAGCCCCTGCCGGACGAACGACTCGCCCGAGGGCATGTTGCAGTCCGGCTCCACCCACCAGCCGCCGACCATCTGCCAGCGGCCCTCGGCGACCCGTTCCCGGATCCGGGCGAACAGTTCGGGGTCGGACTCCTCCACCCAGCTCAGCAGCACCACCTGGTTGCAGGTGAACACGAAGTCCGGATACTCCTCCATCCGGTGGATCGCCGACCAGAAGGTGGCCCGGGTCTCCTGGTAGCCCTCCTGCCACGGCCACAGCCAGACCGGATCGAGGTGGGCGTTGCCGATCATGTGCAGGGTGCGTTGCGGCGTCGCCGCCGGGCGGCGCGCGGGGTGCAGGCCGGGCGGCTGGTCGCCGGAGGGGGCGTTGGCGACCGGCGCCGTCGGGCGTCCGGTGGTGGCCTCCGCCGCCGTCCGCTGCCGGGGCGGCTCCGCCGTCGGGCCCGAAGGCGGTTCCATCGGCGTGGTGCCGGTGCCGTCGCGGTGGTCGGGCTCGGTCACGCCGTGGGCTCCTCGCCGGCGGCCCACGCGTCGACCATCTCGCTGATCACGTGCAACATCAGGGTGTGCATCTCCTGGATCCGCTGGGTGCTCTTGCTGGGCACGAGCAGGGCGTGGTCGGCGTGGATGCGGGCCGGACCGCCGTCGCCGCCGGCGAACAGCACCGTCGTCGCGCCGCCGGCCTGCCCGGCGGCGAGGGCCGCCACGACGTTGGGGGACCGCCCCGAGGTGGTGAAGGCGATGACCACGTCGTCCGGGCGGGCGAGCGCGCGCACCTGGCGGGAGAAGACGTCCTCGTACGAGTAGTCGTTGGCGATGCAGGTCATCACGCTGGCGTCGGTGCTCAGGGTCACCGCGGGCAGCGGCCTGCGGTCGCGCTTGTAGTGGCCGATGAGCTCGCCGGCGAGGTGCTGCGCGTCCGCGGCGCTGCCACCGTTGCCGAGGGTGTAGACGACGCCGCCGCGGGCGAGCCGGTCGCAGACGAGCTCGCCCACCGTCCGGATGTCGTCGGCCAGCGTGGTGGTCGCCTCGGCGACGGCCACGTGGTCGTCCAGTTGGGTCTTCAACCAGTCAGACATGTGCTCGCTCCACTCGCAGGTTCCGGGTCAGCCCGCCGGCCGGATCGGCCTCGGCGAGCAGGTCGTGGCCGATGGCTCCGGCGCCCACCACGCAGACCAGGTCGCCGAGTTCGGCCGGGACGACGCGGGCGACGCGGGCGGCCGGCGCCATGGCCTCCCGCGCCACGAGGGCGCGGACCGGGTCGATCAGCATGGCTCCGGCCCGGGTGACGCCGCCGCCCAGCACCACCATGTCGGGTTCGAACGCGTTCACGAGGTCGGTGACCGCCGCGCCGAGCAGGTCGACGGTCTCGGTCCACACCCGCACGGCGAGCGGGTCGCCGGCGGCGGCCGCCGCCGAGACGTCCGCGGCGGTCAGCCTGGGCAGCGCCGACATCGACGAGGCCGCGCCACCGGCCAGGGCCTCGCGGGCGCGCTGGGCGATCGACGTGCCGGAGGCGTACGCCTCGACGCAGCCTCGCCGTCCGCAGCCGCATCGCCGGCCGCCCCGGTGCACGGTCAGGTGCCCGAACTCCCCGCCGTTGCCGGCGGCGCCGCGGTGCGGGGTGCCGTTGATGACGGCGCCGCCGCCGACTCCGGTCGAGACGGTCAGGTAGAGCATGGTGGTGGTGCCCCGGCCGGCGCCGAACCGGTATTCGGCGATGGCGCCGACGGTTGCGTCGTTCTGCAGCGCGAACGGCACCCCGAACGCGTCCGCCGCGAGCGGCCCGATGGGCACGTCCGTCCAGCCGGGCAGGTGCGGTGGCGACAGCAGCCTGCCGGACGGCGCGTCCAACGGTCCGCCGCAGGCGATGCCCACCGCCCGGACGGGGCCGACGCCGGCGAGTTCGACGGCGCGGCGGCCCATCTCGAAGAGCCGCCGTGTCACGACGCGCCAGCCGTCCTCCCGGCGGGTGGGCTCCACCACCAGGCCGTGGCTGGAGCCGTCGGCCGTCACCACGCCCACGGCCAGCTTCGTGCCGCCGATGTCGAGGGCCAGAACCGGGCCCGGGCTGCCGGCGGGCGGCAGGGCGAACGGGTCAGGGTCGGTCATGGGAGTCCTCTCGGTCGGCCCCGGGGGGTGGTGCAGCGGGATGCCTGCGGGGTCTCCCGGGGCGGCCGTCGGAAGGCCGGCGTCTATGGGATCGATCCCAGACAGAGCCTAGGAGTGAGCCCGGACATCGTCAAGCGAGGGCAGCCGGGTGGTGCTACGGCGCGTGGGCGGGATGCGGCGGCACGTGTTCGTCAGCAGTGCCGGGTGACGGAGCCGGCGCGTGCGCGCCGGTGCGGTCGGGCCGGCGCGTCGCCGCCCCGGTCAGCGCGTCCGGGGCGGGGCCGTCGAGCCGCGGGAGGTGACCGTGGCCGAGAGCAGCACGGTCCGCACCGGCGCGTGCGGCGACTGGATGCGCTCGAAGAGCTGGGAGATGGCCGCCTCGCCGAGGGCCACCGGATCCTGCGCCACGGCGGTCACGCCGGGCTGGACCAGGCTCATCCACGAGACGTCGTCGAACGACACCAGGCTGAGCTGATCGGGGATGGTGAGGTTGAGTTCGGTCGCGGCCCGCCACACGGCCTCGGCCAGGACGTTGTTGGCGGCGAACACGGCGGTCGGCGGCTCCGGCCGGCTGAGCAGCTTGTGTGCCTCGATCCGGGCGGCGTCGACGTCCCAGCCGGCGCTGACCACCAGCGAGTCGTCGAAGGGCACGCCGGCCGCCGCGAACGCCGCCCGGTAGCCGGCGAGCCGGTCCCGGCCGGTGGTCCAGTGCATCTCGTCGATCACCATCGCGATGCGCCGGTGGCCGAGGTCCAGCAGCTGCGAGGTGACCTGCCGGGCGGCACTGCTGTTGTCGACCATCACGGCGTCGCAGGCGCCCAGCGAGAACTGGCGGTCCACCTCCACCACCGGGATCCGCTGCCGCGCCAGGTAGGTGCTGATCTCCGCCGACACAGGGGTGACGATGACCCCGGCCACCCGCAGGGCCACGAACGCCTCGGCCGCCTCCGCCTCGACCTCCGGGGAACCGCCGTCGTCGGCCAGCATCATCGTGTACTGCCGCTTGCGGGCCTGCTGGCTGATGCCGGCCGCGAGCCCGGCGTAGAACGGGTTGTTCAGGTCGGACACCAGCACGCCGATCGACTGGCTGGCCTGCTGCCGCAGGTGCCGGGCGGTCGCGTCGGGCACGTAGCCGAGGCTGCGCGCGACCTCCCGGACCCGGTCGCGCACCGCCGGTGCGACGTACCCGCGACCGGTCAACGCCCGGGAGGCGGTCGACCGGGACACCCCTGCCGTCTCGGCGACCTCCCTGATGGTAGGCCGACGTGCCGGAGGGAACCCGTCGGGCACCGTCAGCCCACTCTTCATTCGGCCACCCGTCCCGCTTCCGTCACGTCGACCCAGCTTCTGTCACGTCCACCAGTGCCTCCGCGTGCTGACCCAGGTGGAGATCGCCGATGCTCACATCGACGGCCATCCGGGCCCGTCGTCGCGCCGGCCCTGTCAGCGTCACCTCGACCTCTATCTCCCCCCGCCCGAGCGGGGGCAACGAGATCGCCGCGACGTCCGGCACAGCGACCCAGCCTACCGGCAGCACAAGACATACCACGGCTTTCTCGACGGAGGGTCGTGGGTTGCTCACGCTGACGACGAAGCGGGCGACCGTGCCAGTCTGCGCCCGCGAGTAGTACGGCGCAATTCGGGCGAGTACGCCGTCCGCGACGACCTCGCCCTCGTCCAGCGGCAGCAGGTCCTGGTGGACCCGGACGAGTTCGTCGCCCGCCTCGGTCAACAGCTCCAGGTAGTCGTCGGTGACCCAGCGCGGCGCCCAGTGCCCCGAGACCATCAGCCCCGGGCCGACCCGGCGGTACAGCTCGGCGCTCGCCCGGTAGTCGCCGATGCGGAAGCGGTTGCGGTACTGGTAGTTCAGGACCTCGCGGGGGCCGCCCCGCACTCCCGAGCCGACCTGTTGGTCGCTGGTGACCAGCACGGTCACCCCGTCCACCGCGAACTCGTACGCCGCCGCGTAGAGGGTGTGGCCGGGCAGTTCGTGGACCATGATCTCGTACTCGTGCCAGGTGAAGCTCTCGCCCAGGGGAAGCCGCCGGTCCACCGGGATCGGGTCGTACCAGGTGCACGGCAGGTCCTCGACCATGGGCGCCTCGAGGATCCCGGCCACGTTCTCCGGCGCCCAGATCTCGGTGCCCGCCACGTCCCGCAGCAGGTTCATGCCGGCGACGTGGTCGTCGTGGTAGTGGGTCGGCAGGGCCACCTCGATCGACGTGACGCCGTGGTTGCGCCGCAGCGCCGGCAGGGAGGCCAGCCAGGGGCGGCGCGACGCCCGGTCGGTGCCCGAGGGCAGGCCGGTGGTCATGTCGTAGCCGTAGTCGATCACGAGCGCCGCGCCCGTCTCCGACAGCAGGACGTAGCTGCACGAGTTGCTGGTCCGGTTCAGCAGCAGGTGCTCGGTGAGCGCGGTGAACGGGTTGTCCAGCCGGTCCCGCAGGTCCCAGGGGTACGGGCGGCGCGAGTCGACGTACTGGCCCATCCGGGTGGCGAGCAGGCCCAGGGCCGCCCGCGGCTCGTCCATCGGCTCGCCGTGCGAGGGCAGCAGCAGGTCGAGGTCGCGCTCCATGAGCTGGTAGCAGCTCAGCACGGTCATCGCCGGACCCTCGTTGTCGGTGTACGACCACTGCGTGGCGGCCAGCGACCAGACCTTTCCGGGGGCGTAGACCAGGTCACCGGTGAACGCGAGGCGACGGCCGCCGCGCTCGACGAGGTAGGTCACCGACCCGGTGGTGTGGCCGGGCGTGGGCACCACCTCGACGGTGGTTCCCGCGTACGTGCGGCGCCGGTACTCGGGCACCACGTCGTGCACCGGTACCGACTCCAGTAGCGAGAACCTGTCCTGCCGCAGGTTGTAGTCGTTGTGGAGGGTGCGCGCCTGCCACATCCCCTCCACGTCGGCGAACAGGTCCCGCTCGACCGGCGGCACGTGGATCCGGATGCCCGCGGCCACCGCCAGGGGCAGGCCCTGCCCCTGGTCGCGGTGATGGTGGGTCATCAGGACGTCGGTGATCCGGTCGATCCCCATCTCGGCCAGGTGATCGAGCGCGAGACCGGAGCCGAAGTCGATGGCGAAGGCGGTGCGCGCGGCCGAGGTGCCGTCCCGGCCGGTCACGCCGTCCGGTCCCTCGGACCCTTCCGGCGAGCGCACCACATAGACGTTGCAGGTGTCCCTTACCCGGAAGATGCCGGGCGCAATCTCCGTTACACGCGACTCGGTCATGCCCGGGATGGTATCGATCCCATAGCCTTCGGGGAAGATTCAGTATTCGCACCAGGACAAGCGTTGGTTCATAAGGGAAGGACCTGCTGATAACGTTCCCAGAATGGCGGCTCTCATCCCCTCCCCGGCTGGTCAACCACCCCCCGCCCTGTCCACCCGCGGCACCGTCGAGGGCTTCTACGGCCCGCCCTGGTCGCACGCCGAGCGCATGGCGCACCTGGAGTTCTCCGCCCGCGTCGGCCTGAACGCGTACGTCTACGCCCCGAAGAACGACCCCTACCACCGGGCCCGCTGGCGGCACCGCTACCCGGCACCCGACCTCGCCCGGCTCGCCGAGCTGGCGGAGACCGCCCGAACGCTGGGCGTCCGCTTCACGTACGCGATCAGCCCCGGCCTGTCGATGCGCTTCGCCGAGGAGGTGGACTACCAGGCGCTCGCCGCGAAGGCCGCCCAGTTGCACGACGTCGGGGTGGACTCGTTCGCCCTGTTCTTCGACGACGTACCGGCCGAACTGACCCGGCCCGAGGAGGTCGACCGGTGGCCCGGCGCCGGGGCGGCCGGCGCCGCGCACGGCGAGACGTGCACCCGGTTCGTGGCGGAGTTCCTCGCGCCCCGTGGCATCCGGGAACCGCTGCTGGTCTGCCCCACGGACTACGCCGGGGTCGAGGAGACCGCCTACCGCCGGCGGTTCGCCGCGACCGCCCCGCCGGACGTCGTGGTGGCCTGGACCGGGCACGACATCGTGGTGGGCGAGGTGAGCCGGTCGGACATCGACAAGGCCTCCGCCAGCTACCAGCGCCGCCTGATGCTGTGGGACAACTTCCCGGTCAACGACTTCGAGCCGAGCCGGCTCTTCCTCGGTCCGCTCACCGGGCGCACCACCGAGCTGGCCGGCTCGCCGCTGGTCGGGGTGCTCGCCAATCCGATGATCCAGGCCGTGCCGTCCCGGATCCCGTTGATGTCGGTGGCCGACTGGGCCCGCGAGCCGGATCGTTACGACCCGGCGGCGTCCGGCCGGCGGGCGCTGGACGCGGTGGCCGGGGCCGGAGCGGAGCACCTGGCGCCGCTGGTCGGGGTGTGTGGCTCCTGGCCGCCGAGCGCCGAACCGGACGCCGAACTGATCCGCGCGGTGGCCGACACCCTCGCCGGGCGGCCGGACGCCGCCGGGGTGCTGACCGGGCGCCTCACCGGGCTGGCCCGGGCGTGCCGCGCGGCGGCCGAGCCGGAGCTCCTGGTGGCGGCCCTGCGCCCGTGGCTCGTCGCGGGCGCCGACATGGCGGCGGCGGGACTGGCGGCCGTCCGCCTGCTGGACACCGCGACCGCCGACGCGGTCGAGGACACCCGGCGGGCCCTCGCGCGGGCCGAGAACCACTACGCCGACGTCCTGCGCGCGGTCGTCCCGCCGTTCGTGCGGGAGGTGTTGGACCGCACCGTTCAGGCGGACCCGGGGCCGGCAGGACAGGCGGAGCGGGACGCGGCCGGCCGCCCCGCTCGCGCCGACGGTCGGCCGGTGGCACTGCTGGTCACCGGCGAGCGCCGCACGGCCGGGGACGAGGCCGTCGCCGCGCTGCTCGGCGAGCGGGGGTACGCGGTGTGCCGGCGGCACGCGCCGGGCCCCGACGAGGTCGCGGCGGCGTCGCTCGTCGTCGTCACCCGGGGCGCCGACGGACCGGCGATCGAGGCGGTCGCCCACGCCGGCGCACCGCTGCTGGCCTGGCACGGCCTCGCCCCGCTCGGGCTCGCCCGGCACAGCGAGGTGCTGCTCGCCCGGGACCGGGTGCGGATCGTGGACCCGGCCGACCCCGCCGCCGCCGGGCTCGACGACGTGGTCACGGTCTACCGGGGACCGGCCAAGCTGACGGTTGCCGAGGTCGGGCCGGACGCGCAGATCGTGGCGCTGGTCGTGGACGAGAACCGCCCGGCCCTGTTCCGCTACCCCCGGGGCGCCCGGCTGGCGGACGGGACCGTCGCACCCGCGCCGCGGGTCGGCGTGTTCCTGGGCGCGGACGGCCTGGCGCCGTGGCTGATGACCGCCGAGGGGAGGGCGCTGGTCGTGGCCGCGCTGGATGCCTGCGCGGCCCCGGGCCGTTCCGCGTCCGCCGCGGGGGAGCGGCCGGGGCCGGCTGCCCACCGGCAGCGCGGGACGTCACAGCCCGAGGATCTGCCCCGCGTCCCGGAGGTGTCGCTGTAGCAGCGGGGTGTCCACCGACTGCACGGGACGGCCGTCGCGCAGCGCCAGCGTGGCGGCCAACCCGGCGACGTGCCCCAGCATCTGGTACTGCACCTCCATCCGGATCGACGAGAACGCCACGTGCGAGGCGGAGACGCAGACCGGGACGATGAGGTTCAGGCAGTCGGCGTAGCGGGGCACCAGCGCGCGGTACGGGATCGGGTACGGCGGCGCGGGCACCGACAGGTAGCCCTCGGTGAACACCATGGCCACCGGCCGGGGATGCTCGGGCACCCACCGCCAGGTCCGCTGCACCTCCCGCACGTCCAGGTGGTACGAGCCCAGGGCGACGACGTCGTGCTGCGGCCGGGCGCCGAGCAGGTCGTGCTCGGTGAGGACGTACTCGCCGCGCATCCGGCGCGCCTCGCGGACGTAGAGCTGGTGCGGCAGGTGCCCGGTGTCGGGGAACTCGTCGGCCGGCAGGCCCCAGCGCCGCAGCTCCCGCCGTACGTTCGCCGGAACGGCCGGGTCGTTGGCCAGGAACCAGAGCAGGTCCTGGGTGTGGTGCAGGTGGCGCAGCCGCAGTTCCTCCCGGCGCACGGGGTCGGCGTCGGGATACTCCCAGGCCGAGCCGTCGAGGACGTTGAGCGAGAACGGGCCGAGCGAGTTGGCGTCGCACTTGCCGTTGGGCAGGTTGGCCTCCAGCCCGAGCAGTGCCCCGGCCGTCGGCTCGAAGCCCTGTCGGCGCCAGTGGTGGAACAGGCGGCGGCCGAGTTCCCAGTGGGCCTCGTCGTAGCCGTCGCGGCGGGAGAACGGGATCCGGTCGGCGTCGGTGGTGAGGCAGACCCGGTAGCCGTACGCCATGACGCCGCCGTCGCCCGTGCCGACCGGGGCCAGCGGGCCGGTACGCAGCTGCGGCAGCACGGGGCCCTCGCGGTGGCCCGCCGGATCGTCGGAGAAGGGGGAGATGAACGGGGGCATGGTGTGCCGGCCGGGCAGCAGTTCCTGGCGTCCCGCCCAGCGCTCCCCGTACGACGCGCGGTCCTCCCGGCCCACGGCGTACGGGATCCCGGCGAGCGCGAGGAGGTCTCCCTCGTAGCTCGCGTCGACGAAGACTCCGCCCGCGAACGTGCGGCCGTCGCCGGTGGCCACCTCGACGATCCGACCGTCCCGCAGCCGCGCCGAGCGCACCGCGCTGTCGGTGACCAGCCGGATCCTCGGGTGGTCGAGCCAGCGCTGGAAGATCGCCTCGGCGACCCGCGGCTCGGGGCCCGCGTAGTGGCCCACCGACACGCCGTAGTGCTCCGCGACCTCCCGCCGGAACCGGGCGGCCGGGCCGCCCAGCACCCGCACGTCACCGACGTCCGTGTAGCCGAGTCCGCCGGAGGTCATCCCGCCGACGTGTCGGCCCGGTTCGAGGAGCAGGACGTCGGCGCCCGCGTCCGCGGCCGCGACGGCCGCGCACACGCCGGCCGAGGTGGCGGCGTACACGACCACCTCGGCCGGCGTGCTCATCCGACCCCCAGCGGTCGGCGCGCGGTCGCCGCCGGAGCCTCGCCGGTCGTCTGCCGCCCGGCCCGGTAGTCCCGCCAGGTGCGGGCCACCAGGGCGAGGTCGTCCCCGGTCAGCTCCTCGGCGGAGCGGTCGACGCGTTCGGCGTAGTAGAGCGCCGGCACGCCGAGCCGGCGCTGCGCCTCGACGTACGCGCGCCACTCCGCCCGGTCCGCGATCGGCCACTGGTCGGTGTCGACGAGATGGTCGGGCATCGTCGCCGCGACCACGGCGTGCCGGAAGGCGAGCTGGTCGACGGCCGGGACGACCCCGCCGTCCGGATCGCGTTCGAGGATGTCGTTGAGCCGGATCATGTCGCAGACGTCGCCGAAGCCGGGATGCGGCGTGTGGGTGACGACGAGAGCGTCCGGCTTGACCGCCTTCGCTGCCCGGTACAGCGTCTCCAGCATCCGGTGCAGCGCGGCGATCCCCCACGGGGCGTCGGCCGGGGCTCCCGGTCGCCGCAGCCCCCGACCGGTCGGCGCGCGCTGGGTGAAGTCGATCTTGAAGCCGTCCGCGTCCAGGCCGTCCGGACCGAGCAACCCGGTCACGATCCGGGCCAGCCGGTCGAGGTACGCGGGGCTGCCGGGGTCGACGGCGACCGGCCGCCCGCCCGGGTCGGTCACGCACTCCGCCGCCGGCAGGCCGGTCGGGTCCCACGCCTTCCACCAGAGCAGCACCCGCTGGCCGGCGGCGTGCCGCTGGTCGATCCAGGACCGCAGGTCGGGCCAGCGGGCCGGGTCCGGCTCGGCGGTGCCGTACGCCAGCTGCCAGCGGTCGTCGATCACCACCGTGCCCGGGACGACGCCGTGTTCCGCGAGCCGGCCGAGCCAGCCGTCGTAGCGGTCCTGGCGGGCCAGGTCGAAGGCGACCGGCAGGCCGTCGGGCACCAGCGCCGGCCCGAGCTCCGACAGGTGGTACGGGTACGACATGGGCTGGCCCGGGATGGGCGCGGCGGCGCACTGCGCGCCCCAGCCGCAGAAGATCGGCTCGGTCCACCAGCCGGCGCGGGGCGTGGCCGCGGCGGCGGGCGCGAAGCCGCGCTCCACCAGGTCCGCCCGGTACGTCGCGAGGCCCTGCCACGGGTCGGCCGCCGGCCGGAGCACGACGGTGGGGCTCTCGAACGACCCGTCGACGCGCGTGTGCCCGTCGTAGTCGAGCTCCAGCAGGAAGCCGCCGTCCAGCGGGACGTACCGCAACTCGGTGAAGCGCAGGTCGGCGACGTGGCCCAGCACTCCCGCGGTGAGCCAGCCACCGTCGGGGACGTGGGTGGCGTGCCGGGCGGTCTCCCGCCCGAACGCCAGCAACAGCGGCGGCGGGGAGAAGACGGCGTGCAGCCGTCCGGCCGAGGCGTCGCCGACGACCCCGAGGGCGGCGGCGGTGGAGGCCGGCCGCACCACCTGGACCGGCTCGGTGGGGGTGGGGTTGAACACCGAGGCGAAGTCGGTCGAGGAACGGAAGGTGCCGCACGCCCCGCTCGGCAGGACCGCCCGGCCGCCCAGCAACCGGACGTCGCCGAGCGTGCCGGAGCCGGTGACGCCGACCGACGCCTCGATCCGGTCGGCGAAGCAGCGGAGCCGGACCGACTTGGCCGTCCACGCGGTGCTCCGGCAGGCCAGTTCCACCTCGACGACGTCCTCGCCGTCGTACCGCCCGGCGGACACCACCGGCTCGTCGAAGTCGTACGACTCGTCCGCCAGGTCGACCCGGTCCACCGAGGCCAGCAGGCTCAGCCGGGACCAGATCCGGCCGTCCGCGTCGGCCAGGACGGCGAGCCGCTGCGGCGCGCGTACCTGCAACACGTAGCCGGCAGCCGTGACGGTGTGGGTGCCGGGCCCAGAGGTGAGCTTGATGGGAGTTCTCCTTCGATGTCAGCCGAACGGCGGCACGGTGGGGCGGGTGTCGGGAAGCTGGCCGGTGGCGGCGATGCGGGCGTACACCCTGCCGGAGTCCTTCACGGTCAGCCGGCCGGAGGGGTAGTCCACGTGCACCAGGCCGAACCGGGGGCGGTAGCCCAGCGCCCACTCGAAGTTGTCCAGCAGCGACCAGTGCAGGTAGCCCACCACGTCCGCGCCCGCGTCGACGGCCTGGTGCACCGCCCGCAGGTGGCCGAGCAGGAAGTCGATGCGCCGCTGGTCGTGCACCAGCCCGTCGTGGGTGGGGGTGTCGCCGTACACCGCTCCGTTCTCTGTGATCATCAGCGGGACCCCGGGGTGGTCGTGGTGCAACCGGATCAGCAGGTCGCGCAGGCTGTCCGGGGCCACCTCCCAGCCCTCGTCGGTGCGGGTCACGTCACCGGAGGGCCCCACCACCCGCCACGGGAAGGGACGCCCGGGGCCCGGCTGCGCCGCGGCCATGACCCGGCGGGTGTAGTAGTTGACGCCCAGGAAGTCGCTGCGGCCACCGATCAGCTCGGCGTCGCCGGGCCGGATGATGTCGTCGAGGCCGCCCAGGGCCCGTTCGTAGTGCGCCCACATGTCCGCCGGGTAGCCGTCGCCGAGCAGCGGGTCGAGGTACCACCGGTTCACGTAGCCGTCCGAGCCCCGGGCGGCGGCGAGGTCGGCCGGGTCGTCGCTGGCCGGGTCGCACGGGAACAGACTCAGCGCGCAGCCGACCCGCGCCTGTGGCGCGCGGGCGTGGATCACGTCGGCGCCCGCGCCGTGCCCGAGCAGGACGTGGTGACCGGCCGCGACCGACGCGCGCAGGTCCCGGACGCCGGGGGCGTGCAGGCCGAGCTGGTAGCCCAGCAGCGCGATGATCCACGGCTCGTTCTGAGTGATCCACCAGTGCACCCGGTCGCCGAGCCGGTCGGCCACCGCCGCCGCGAACTCGGTGAACGCGTCCACACTGGAGCGGCCCACCCAGCCGCCGTCGGCCAGCAGCGCCTCCGGCATGTCCCAGTGGTTGAGCGTGAGGACCGGCGTCACGTCGCGGGCGAGCAGCGCGTCGACGAACCGCTCGTAGTGGTCCAGGCCGCGTGGCTCGACCCGGCCGCGACCCTGCGGCAGGATCCGGGACCAGGAGACCGAGAACCGGTACGCGCCCAGGCCGAGCCCGGCGACCAGCTCCACGTCGCGGTCCCACCGCCGGTACGAGTCGCAGGCCCGCGAGCCGTCGCCGCCGCCCTCGATGGTGCCCGGGCGCGCGGCGAAGGTGTCCCACACCGAGGGCCCCCGCCCGTCGGCGTCGAGGCTGCCCTCGATCTGGTACGCGGAGGTCGCCGCGCCCCAGAGGAAGCCGGGCGGGAAGCGGTGTGTCGTCATCGGTCACTTCCTCGAAGGTGCTGCCGGATCAGGCCGGCCGGTCGGACAGGACACGCAACAGCGCCGCCACGCCGCCGTGCGGCGAGCTGAGCACCGGTACCGCGACGTCGGCCAGCGCGGCGGCGCGGGCCATGGATGCCTGGGCCAGCACGACCACGTCCGCGCCTGCCGCGGCGTGGACGACGGCCGCCGCGACGAGGCTGTCCACGCGTTCCCGGTCGCCGCGGTCCTGCGCCTCGGCGGCGTCCGCCACCAACTCCGCGGTCACCTCCACAGGCCGGCCGGCGCCGCGGGCCGCCCGCTCGACGAGCCGTCCGGTCGGCCCGAGCGTGGACGGGAGGGTGGCGAGCACGCGGATGCGTCCCCGTGCCCCGGGGGCGGCGGCGACGGCGACCGCCTCGTCGGCCATCGCCGCGTCCACCCGTACGACCGGAACGCGCACCCGCCCGGCCGCCGCCTCCGCCGCCTCGCCGATGGAGGAGCAGGTGACCAGGACGGCGTCGACCCCGACCGACTCCAGGTGGCGCAGGTGCGCGAGCACGGTGTCCCGGACGGCCGGCGTGACGCCCTCGCGGCGTGCGGTGTCCAGCAGCCAGGCGTCGGCGACGTGGATCCGGCGGGGCGTCGCGATCGAGGCGCGCAGCAGGTCGTCGAACGTCGCGGCCAGCGCGGGAACGGTGTGCAACAGGCCGACCGTGCCCGGGTCGGCGGTCATGCCTTCCGCCACGGCGTCGCCTCCCGGTCGACCACCTCGACGAGCCGTTCGAGGCGGGGCACGGAGATCTCGGCCAGTGCCCGGTCCACGTCGGGGCGGCCCACCACGTCGCTCCACAGCGCACGGCCGGCGAGGAAGCCGCTGGCACCGCCCTGGCAGGCGGCCCTTACCGCGTCGAGGAAGTCGTCGCGGTGAACGCCCTGCGACAGCACCACCCAGGGGCCGGTGACGGCGGAGCCGAGGTCCTCGCACGCCCGCCGGAGCTCGTCCGTCGTGCCCCGGCCCTGCCGCGGCACCTGCGCCTTGTAGAGGCTGGGACGCAGCGGGGAGAGTTCCCGGGCCGCCTCGAGGATCGCCGCGTCCTGGTCCCACCGGCCGGCGGACAGTTCCTCGGGGGTGGCCCGGACCACCGGCTCCAGCACCGAGAGCACGTCGCGCTCCGCCGCCAGGCCGATGAACCGCCGGCCCAGTTCGACGCGTCGCTCGCGGTGCGCGTCGCGGCGCCAGAGCAGCAACAGCTTGATCGCCCGTACGCCGGTGAGGTCGAACTCCGGCGCGGCGACCACCTCGTCGAGCCGGGTGTCCTCGACCGGTTGGCCGGGCTCCTGGTCGAGGGCGTCGGCGGCGAGGATCAGCCCGCACCCGGCGGGCAGCAGCCCGTCGCGGCGGATCTGATCGAGGCCGGTCGTCCGGTCGATGAGGAAGCCGGAGGCCAGCGGGCCGAGCGCGCGGGCCACCGCGGTCTTGAAGGCGACCATCCCGTCGTGGTCCGGCCGGCCGGCGCCCGCCTCGGCGAACATCGTGCGCAGGCTCTCCCGCTGGTCCATCGCCACCATCGCGAACCCGCCCGCCGGCCGCGCAATGGCGTCCAGGGTGGGCTCCGCGCTTCCCGATCCCGTCATCTGAACTCTTCTCCTCGCGAATCGTCGTCAGCCGCCTCGGCATCGGTCGCGGCCGTCACGAACCTGGCGAACGGCTCGTCGTAGTCCCGCCCGGCGCCCGCGACCGCCGGTCCTGGCTGCCAGGCCAGCGCGGGGGCCCCCGGCCCGGTCCGGTGCGCCCGAACGGCGGCGACGATCGCCGCGCCCGCGGCCACCGGCTGCGCCGCCGGCACCACCCGCAGCTCGGCGGGGAGGACGTGGGCCTTGACCCGGACCCAGGCGGGGCTGGCCGCGCCGGCCCCACCCAACAGGGTCACCGCCGCATCGGCGGGCCCGCCGGCGAGCCGGGCCTGCTCGTGCAGCATCCACCGGGTCTGCAGGCACAGTCCTTCGAACATCGCGCGGGCCAGCTCGGCCGGTGTGTGCGTGGGGCGCCGCCCGAGGATCCGCAGCCGGGCCCGCGGGTCGGGCGCCGGGGCCTGCCGCCCGGACAGGTACGGCAGGACGATCACGTCGGTGGGCCGGTCGCCGCGGCTGAGCACCTGGGCGGACAGCTCGGCAGCCGGGACGCCGCCCGACTCGTGGGCCAGCCACCAGGCGATGGTGGCTCCGGCGCTCGACGAGCCGGCGAGGATCGCCCGGTGCCGGCCGGCCACCGGTACGACCGTGCTCATGCCGGCCCGGGCCACGGCCACCGGGTCGGGACAGCCGGCGACGACGGAGAGCACCGCCTCGGCCGTACCGAGCGAGTTCGCGACGTCGCCCGGCTCCCGCACCCCGCAGGCGTACGCGCCGACGGCGTGGTCGTGGCCCGCCACCACCACCGGTGTCCCGGCCCGCAGCCCGGCGTCCACGAAGGCCGGGTCCCGGACGGTGGCGGCGGACGTGCCCGGCGGCACGACGGTCGGCAGCTGCTCCGGTCGCAGGCCCACCTCGGCCAGCAGGTCGGTGTCGAAGGCCTCCGGCATCGGCTGGCCGGGGCGGGGCAACCGATACGCCATGGTCCGCCCGGCCAGCGTGTGGTCGGTCGTCAGGTGGCCGGTGAGCAGCAGGCAGACGAGGTCCGCCGCGCCCGCCCAGGACGC
This sequence comes from Micromonospora sp. NPDC007220, assembly GCF_040634035.1. Lineage (NCBI taxonomy): Bacteria > Bacillati > Actinomycetota > Actinomycetes > Micromonosporales > Micromonosporaceae > Micromonospora > Micromonospora sp. NPDC007220. Next base: position 103,073 of record NZ_JBEYEU010000016.1, read on the forward strand.
CATGGCCCGCCACGTGTCCGGCCGGTTGGCCCGCAGCCACGCCCAGGTGGCCAGCGGGACCTTGGCGCTGGGTCGTACCCCCGTCGCCGCGACGAGGTGCGCCCAGCCGAGGCGGCGGGACAGCTCGGCGGCCTCGGCCCCGGCCCGGTGGCCGTCCCAGCGCAGCCAGGCACCGAGTGGCGTTCCGGTCGCGTCGAGCGGCACGCCGGTCTCGGCCATCGAGGCGATGCCCACGGCGTCCGGCGCCGGCGACCCGTGCAGCACCTGGCGGAGCAGGCCGACCAGCACGCGCCGCACGGAGTCGGGCGGGGGAGTGGGGGCGGTGGCGACGGCGCGTACCCGGACCGCGGAACCGTCGATCGCCACGAGGGCCACCTTGGTGTTGGTGGTTCCCACGTCGATGCCCACGCTCAGGCAGGCCCCGTCCGAGGGGCCGCCACGCGGCGCCTCCGGCGGGTCGGCCTCGACCGCGTCGGTGGGACGCGTGGCGCCATTCACGGGGCCATTCTGTTCGGTTTCGAACGAACGGGTCAAGGTCGATGTTCGGCGATTGACAAACGGGTGTGGTCGCACTTGGATGGACCGGTGCGCTACACGCAGGCTCCCGAGCGGCGCCGCGAACTCCTGCGCCGGGCGGCCGAGGCCGGCTACGTCTCCTCGACCGACGCCGCAGCCGAGCTGGGCGTGTCGGAGATGACCATCCGCCGTGACCTGCGGCAGCTGGCCGCCCAGGGACTGGTGAACCGGGTCGCCGGTGGCGCGAGCGCCCCCGTGCCGGCGTACGGCGTCCCGTTCGAGCAGCGCAGGGATGCCGCGACGGCGGAGAAGGAAGCGGTCGGCCGGGCCGCCGTGCCGCTCGTACCGGCGGGCGCGGTGGTGGCCCTCGACGCCGGCACCACGGTCGCGGCCCTCGCCGCCCGGCTGCCCGGTGGCCTCACCGTCGTCACCCACTCGATACCGGTGATCCTGGCGTGCACCGGGCGCGAGGACCTCGAGTTGATCTCCCTCGGCGGCGCCCACCACCGCGCGACCCGCTCCTTCACCGGGCCGATCACCCGTGCCGGCCTGGAGGACCTGGCGGTGGACGTGGCCGTGCTCTCCGCGACGGCCGCCGGGCCGACGGGGGTCTACTCCGCCAACGCCGCGGACGCCGAGATCAAGCGGGCGATGGCCCGCATCGCCCGCCGGGTGGTCCTGCTGCTCGACCACGGCAAGCTGGCGGCGCACGCCCCGATGCGGTTCCTGGACCTGGCGGCGGTCGACACGGTCGTCGTCGACGCGGGGACGGATGCCGACCAGCTCGCGCTGCTGCGGGCGACCTGCCGGGAGGTGGTGGTCGCGCCGCTGGACGCCGGGACGGCCGTCCCGGCGTCCTGGCCGGCGGCGAGCGCCACCCGGGTGGCCGGACCGTGACCGGGCCCTGGCTCGGTGCCGTGGCCGACGATTTCACGGGGGCCTGCGACCTCGCGGACGCGGTGAGCGAGGCGGGTGGGTCGGCGGTCGTGGTGGTGGGCCGCCCCACGGTGCCGCCGCCCGCCAGCGACTGCGTGGTCGTGGCGCTGAAGTCCCGGACCGCCCCGCGTGACCAGGCCGTCGCGGAGTCACTCGCCGCGGCGCGGTGGCTGCTCGACGCCGGCTGCACCACCCTCTACCAGAAGTACTGCTCGACGTTCGACTCCACCGACGCGGGCAACATCGGCCCGGTGGCGGACGCCCTGGTCGACCTCATCGGCGACGCCGTCGCGGTGGGCACGCCGGCCACGCCTCGGGTGGGCCGCACGGTCTACCAGGGGCACCTCTTCGTCGGCCGGCGACTGCTCTCCGAGTCGCCGCTGCGGGACCACCCGCTCACCCCGATGCGCGACCCCGACCTCGTGCGGGTGCTCTCCCGCCAGGCCGAGGGTGAGGTTGCGCTCGTCGACCAGACTACGGTCGCCGCTGGCCCGGCCGCCGTCACCGCAGCGGTTGAGGCCGCTCGCTGTAACGGCGCCCGACACGTGATCGTCGACGCCCTCGCCGACCGGGATCTGGACACGCTGGCCATCGCTCTGCTGGCAATGCCGAACGGCGTGCTGACGGGCGGTGCCGCTGGGTTGGCGGCTGCGCTGGCACGGACATCCGGCACAGCGACGCGGACTTCGACGGCCGGAGCCTGTCGGAGCGGCGTCATCATCCCCGCGCGGACTGTACCGGTGGTGCCGGAGGGCCGGCAGCTGATCCTCTCTGGCAGCTGTTCTGAGCGGACCCGTGAACAGGTGGATGAGTTCCCTGGGCCTCGGCTGACGCTGTCCCCAGTCGACCTTGACATCGGCTTCGCCGAGACGGTTGACGCCGTGGCCGCTGCGGTGGCCGGGGCATACCGGAACACGAGCGGACCCGTTCTGGTCACCTCCTCGTCTGGTCCAGAGCACGTCGCGCGGTACGAATCCCGGCTCGGCCCGGGACGAGCCGCCGCACTACTGGAGGCGGCGACCGCACAGATAGCCCGTCACGCGGTGGACACCCTCGGGGTCCGCCGCCTGCTGGTGGCCGGCGGCGAGACGTCGGGAGCGGTGGTCCGGGCACTCAAGCTCGGCACACTGCGGGTGGGACCGACGGCCGGCCCGGGCCTGCCGTGGATGGTTGCCGAGGGCAGCCCCACGCTCGCCCTGTTGCTCAAGTCGGGGAATTTCGGCGAACCGGACCTGTTCACCACCGCCTGGCGGCACTGCCCCTGAGGACCAGCCGCAGTCGTCGCTGTCGCGAGACGGCTATCGGCCCCTCAGCGGTAGGCGATAGCCGGGTCTCCGATGTGACTCTGTCCGGCGCGACGGCCGGTGTCGATCCGGCCGCTGTGGACGGTGGGTAATCCAGACCAGTTACAGGATGCGTTCAGCGATCGATTGCTACCGTTCTCCCGCCGACGCTTGAAGGGGAGATCGGTGACGACCCTTTCGTCGGCACCAGACCCCGGCCCTCGGCCGCGACGTCACCCCGGCCCGGCGCTCCCGGCCACCGCCCTGCTGCTGCTCCCGGTGCTGGTGGCCGCCGGCGCGGTCGTCGTGTACCGGGCGACCGGCCGGTTCTGGGGCGACCTCGCGGCCTACCGGGCGGGCGCGCTGGCGCGCCTCGCCGACGTGCGTGCCGTCTGGCTGCCGGTGGCGGCGCTGACAGCGGTGGCCGGGATCGTCGTCGCGGCCCGCTGCGCCCGCGCCGGAGACGAGCTGCGCGGCCCGCTGGCCTGCGCGACGACGGGCGTGTTCGTTCGCCGGTCTCCTGGCACCACCACTGGGTCTGGTGCCGGTCCTGGCTGGCACCGGCGCGCTCTGGCTCGCGTTCACCGTCGCGCACCTGGCGCTCAGTGGGCGCTGGTGGCTCTGGCTCGCGGTGGACGCCGTGCCGCCGCTCTTCTTTCTCCTGGCGCCCCTGGCGCTGGGGGCCGGCGCGGCGGCGGTCCGGCGGCGGCGCCGCACGGTGGCGCTGCTCGCCGCCGCCGCGTTGCTGCTCGGCGCGGGGCAGAGCGGCGTCAACGTCCGCCGGTGGCAGGGCGGGGACGGCCCGGCCCCGCCCGACGCCCTGCGCGTGTTCGTCTGGAATTACTGGGACGAGGGGAGGCGAGACCGAGGCGCTGTACCGGTCGCTGCGCGACGCGGACGCCGACGTCTACCTGTTGCAGGAATACTGGTACGAGAAGAGCGCCGGACCGACGCCGGCCACGCTCGACCGGCTGCGCGCCGAGTTCCCCGGCTTCCAGGTCGTGGTCGCCGGCGAGCTGGTCACCCGTCTCCCGCCTGCCGGTGCTGCGGCAGGTGCCGCTGGAGCCGGCCGGCCTGCCGCCGGCGGTGGCGGGAGCCGGCGACCAGTGGCGCTACAAGACCCTCCGCACCGACCTGGACCTCGGCGGCGGCCGCGTGCTGTCGGCGTACAACCTGCATCTGCCCGTGCAGCTCTCGCCCGAGCACGGCCCGTTCGACGGAGACTTCTACCGGGTGCTGCGCGAGCAGCACGCCCAGCGGGAACCGCAGTGGCGGGCGCTGGCCCGTGACGTGGGGTCCAACCCCCATCCGGTGCTGCTCGCCGGGGACCTGAACACCAGCCCGGCGATGGGTGACCTGCGCAAGCTGCCCGACGGCCTGCGCGACGCCGGTCACGCGATGCCGTCGCTCTACCCGGCCCGTGCGCAGACACCCGCCGGCCGGGATCGCTCGCCGGGCCCGGCCGCCGGTTCCGGTCCTCCTGACGCGGTCAGAGCCCGGCCGCGGCGTCATACCGGCGACGCAGGTCTGCCATTTCCGGCCCGGTCAGCGCCTCCTCGCGCGCCTGCTCCACGTACTTCTGCGGGAACATCTCGCGCAACCGGTCGACGAACGCGACATCGGCGCTCGCCTCGACCGTCCGAATGCCGGGGGGCTCGATGGACATGTCCATGATCACTGGACTGACGAGCTTGACGGCCCAGTCCCACGGACGCTTCTGCTCGGCGATCCCGCAGAGGCGGAAGCCGTAGACCGTTCGCACGTCGGCGAGGGCGGTGGCTTCCGCCGGCTCGTGACCGTAGACGCGGACTCCGCAGATCACCGCCGGTTTCGCCCGGCCCTCGGTGGCGGCCGGTGCGTCATGTCCAGCGTGGTGGTGTTGCCCCGGGTCCACCTGTTCGAGCGTGCTCCGCATTCGGGCCATGATCCGTGTCCGCAGATCCGTCGGCTCGGCTTCCGATCCGGCCGAGTTGGTCAGTACGACCGCGCCGGCCGTCAAGGTCAGGATCGCTGCCACCCACACGAATCGATTTCGGTACCATCCCGCGAAACTCTGCCGGGAGAACATGCTCACCTCTTGTCTGGTCGCCGTTTCCGGTGCCCTGGCAGACGGCCCGGATGCCTCCGGCCGGTCGGATCTCCGGCGTCGGCTGTGGTGGGACACGTACGGCGGGGACGGTTGCCCAGGGGTGTGCCCGTCGTACGTGGAGACGGCCCGACGAGGCGGCGCGCGAGGGCCGGTGAGACCGGCGCGCTACCGGCGCTGCTGCTCCCGTGCTGCCGTTCCCAGCGCGGTTGCCCCCGCGCTGCGGCGATGTGAGCCATTGCAACACGACCCGCACCGCTCCGGCAACATCGACGATGCTCATCGTCGTGCCGGTCCGGTCGGCCGGCGTCCGCGTCCGATCCCCGTGCGCCTCAGGGGGCCATTGATCCATGACAGTGGCCGGACAGGTAGGCAGTTCGGTTCGCTGCGGCTGACTGTCGGTAGATATCCGTTGTTTTCTCGGTCGAGGCCAAGGTTTCGTCCCGGCGTCCCAGCCCGGACACGCGCTCCGAGGTTGTGCAACGACGCGGCGAGGTCAGGCAGGTCGTCGGCCGCGTACCGACTCCAGGTGCCGCCGGCGTTGGTGACCTGCCGGGTGCGGTTGTCGGGTGGAAGCCGAGGGCGTCGGCGACGACCGGGGCCGGTGCTTGCAGGACGAGCTGACGTAGGGCTGCGCTGCGGGCTTCCTTGATGGGGAAATCGAGGTTTGGAGCCGTTTGCGCAGTGTCTGGTAGGCGACGAACTGCCTGGCCACTCCGTCAGCGGCAGAGCGGGGCAGTTTGTCCGGGACGGTGTCCGTAGGGCTTCTTCCGCCTGGGATTGACGGCTGGCGTGTCGACGCCGTCAGCGAAGCTCGCCTTCCAGTAGGCCCATTGTGTATGTGTCGTGCCACCGGCCGTCGCGACGGAAGGTCTGACGTAGCCTGCCCTCCTCGACAAAACCCACCTTCTCGTAGACGCGATAGGCGGCCTCGTTGTCGGCTACGACGGTCAGTGTGACCTTGTGAAGTCGCATCTTCGCGAACCCGTACCGGCACGCTGTCCGCACCGTGTCGGTGGCGAATCCCCTGCCCCAGTAGTCCTTCTCTCCGAGGTGGATGTCCAGCACGGCTATTCCTGACTCCGGCTTGGCGCCATCCAGTTGGACCAGCTCACTCGCATCGCTTCTTGCGGATGCACCGGTCGTTCATCGCGGTGGCACCCGGTGGTCGGCGCGGACCGCGCGAACGCGGCGCCGCACCCCGACCGGTTGATCAGCAGAAACGGTCGACGGTGACCGGTATCAGTCCCTGCGCGCGCATATGTGTGGTCAGCCCTCGTAGCAGGAACCCGACCGTCTCGTCCCGGCTTCCGGCCAGCTCGCAGGTCACATCGAGGCACCAGGCGCTGCCGGCGCCGATGCGGCGCAGATCCCAGGTGAAGACGTCGCCGCGAGTGCGGTGTCCGGCGGTTCCGACGACCCGGGTGCCCGGATCGGTGACGTCGCCCGTCGCCGACATCTGCCAGGACGCGCACAGGGCCGCCAGGCCGTCCGGGGACAATTCGTTGGCGAACAGGATGCGATAGACGCGCGTCTCGTGAAAGCCGGGCCTGGCCTCGGGCGTACTCAGCCGCAGCGCGCCTGGCATTCTGGCCGCTGGCCGGTCGATGAAGTGGGCGCGAAGGGTGGCCTCGGACGGCAGTTCGTCCCCGCAGGTTTCCCGGTAGATCGCGGCTGCGGTGGCCCGGTCGACCGGCATGACCCGTCGTCGCAGGCCGGCATCGGCGCGAATGCGTTGACTGGTGACCGAGGCGTCACACCACCGACGGTCCAACACAGTCCACCCGGTGCTGACGAGTCCCACGGCCGAGTGATCCTCGGCGAGCAGGAACTCCTCGGCGAGGATGCCTTCGAGCTCCGCCGGCTTACCGCCGCTCACGGGCACGGCGTAGAGCAGGTAGTAGTCCAGCAGCGGTGGCGAACCATGGTGGCCGAGCGCAGCCGAGAGGGGTGAGAACAGGTGCGGGCCCGACAAGGTGGTCACCCGCGCATTATTCGGCATGTCCGCTGGCAACCGATGCGTGACTCACCGAAGCTGAGCTCCCGGCCGGACGCGGCAACAATTCTTTCGACTGTTGCCGCCGTTGCCATATCGCTGAGCCGGTGGGATGCGCTGCGGCGGTGGCCGACATTTCTCTTTGAGCGTGTTTGAGAAGGCCGCATGTGGCTCGCTGTCGCTGAGGATGGTCTGACGCCGCGCCTGGGCGCGGTTCCTCGCACGACTTACGCGGCTATGCGGCTGCGACTGCCTGCCGCAGAGATCTCGGCGACCGGTCGACGCGATGATCTCCGGGGCCGCGTCGGGCTGCTGCGCGGTGGCGGCGAGGACGGTCAGGAAGCCTCGTCCAGGATGACCCGCCAACGGGCAGGGTCCACGCTGTGGCCCGCGGTCACCGCACGATCTTCGGCTGTCCTCACAAACCATCGATGATCAACGCGGTGGCCATCCTCATGCCCACGCCAGGGCGAACGCCGAAGCCAAGTGACGTCGGAGTGCTAGGCAGTGTGGCGCGGATGTCTGCGCGTCGTGGCTACCCCTCGGACCTGACGGATGCCCAGTGGGCGCTGAGCGAGCCGCTGCTGCGGGAGCCGAGCACCGATGGCCGGCGGGAGAAGCACCCGCGGCGAGACATCGTGGACGCGATCCTGTACTTGGTTCGTACCGCCGGTTGCTGAGGCTGGCGGTCGCGGCGCCGGCGGCCGGTCGCCCGAGCCCGGGTCGCCGGCCCGGTGGGGCGGTCGTGGGCGCCGCACCGGTCGGGGCGACGGGGATTGTGTCGACCTTCACCGATAGGTAACGTAGCGCATCGATATGGCTACCCACTGCTGTCGTCGGAGGTGGTCCATGTGACACGTGCCGTGGAGGCGGAACTGCCCCTCTGGCCGCCGGTAAATCCCACCCGAGGTCCGTTCACCCCGTTGGACGAAACCGAACGAGACCGCTACGTCGGCCCGGTCAGGCGGGTGCGGCTGCCCACCGGGGCTCCCGCCTGGCTGGTCACCCGGCACGCCGACGTCCGCCAACTGCTGCGCCACCCCGCCTTCAGCTCCGACTTCCGCCGCTCCGGCTTTCCGTTGCTGCGCCCGCTGCCGCCGCAGGCGGCCGAGGACGGCAGGGGCTCGTTCATCCAGATGGACGGCGGCGAACACTCCCGCCTGCGGAGGATGCTCACCGCCGAATTCATGATCAAAAACGTCCGCCGGATCGAGCCGCTGATCCAGCGCACCGTCGACGAGGCGCTCGACGTCCTGGCTGCCGCCGGGCCTCCGGCCGACCTGGTGTCGTCCTTCGCCCTGCCGCTGCCGTCCATGGTGATCTGTCACCTGCTCGGCGTCCCCTATGCCGACCACGACTTCTTCCAGACCCGCAGCCGCACCCTGCTCGACCGTGAGATGCCGCCGGCGCGGGTCCAGCGCGACTTCGAGGAGCTGCGTGACTACATCCGGGCGCTCGTCGACGCCAAGCGGGCCCGGCCCGAAGGGGCGGACGACCTGCTCAGCCGGCTGATCCGGGAACGGGTCGAGCCGGGGGAGCTCGATGTGGACGAACTGGTCGGGATGGCGCTGCTGCTGCTCATCGCCGGCCACGAGACCACCGCCAACATGATCGGGCTGAGTGTCCTGCGGCTGACCCGGGACCCGGGGCAGTACGCGATCCTGCGTGACGAGCCCGACCGGGCGGCGGAGCTGGTGGAGGAGTTGCTGCGCTACCTGAGCATCGTGCGGTCCGGCCTGCTCCGGGTGGCCACCGAGGACGTCACGATCGGTGGTCGGCTGATCCGGGCCGGTGAGGGCGCGGTCGTGGTGATCTCCCTGGCCAACCGGGACGCCGACGTCTTCGACGAGCCCGACCGGTTCGATCCGTACCGGCAGGCGCACCAGCAGGTGGCCTTCGGGTTCGGGGTGCACCAGTGCATCGGGCAGCCTCTCGCCCGGGCCGAGCTACGGATCGCGCTGGTGGCGCTGGCTCGCCGCTTTCCCGGCCTTCAGGTGACGGCCGCGCCCGAGGAGTTGAGCACCCGGGACAGCTCGGTCGTCTTCGGACTCGACGCTCTGCCGGTGACCTGGTGACCGCCGGCGGCCGGCCCGTCGGCGAGGAGGCGACGGTGCGGGTGGAGGTCGACCGGGACGCCTGCTGCGGGTCGGGCAACTGCGTGCTCGCCGCGCCGGAGGTCTTCGCGCAGGACGACTCCGACGGGCTGGTGCTGCTGCGGGCCGCCACGCCGCCGGCGGGGAGCGGCGAGCGGGTCCGTCGCGCCGCCGATCTCTGCCCGGCCGGGGCCATCCGGGTCGTCTGAGGCCACCGGAGCCTGCGCTCGTCGACCTTTGAGGGCGCCGACCTCGGGGGCGTCCGTCACCCTTGCCAGGCGTACGCCGGGCGACGCTGACGGCCGACGCTCCGCTCACCTCACCGAGGTTCCCCGGCCGGCGTCGTCGTGTGCGACCGGAGCATCGCCCGGGCCAGGCTCGCCCGGTTCGACACGCCGAGCTTGCGGTAGATCCGGCCCAGGTGGGTGTCGACCGTACGGACGCTCAGGAAGAGCCCGTGTGCGACCTCCACGCTTGTCATACCGCGGCTCACCAGATCGGCGATCTGCCGTTCACGCTCGGTCAGCACGGCCAGCGGGTCGCCACCCCTGGTTGACGTGTCGGGGACGAGACGGCTCTGCTGTCGGCGAACCCGATCGACCAGACGGGCCGAACCGCACTGTTCGGCGAGCGCGGCGGCCCGTCCGAGCCAGGCGCGGGCATCGTCGGTGCGGCCGGCGTCGACCAGCACGGTTCCCGCCGCCGCCATCGTCCGGCACAGGTCCAGGTCCAGTCCCCGACCGGCGAAGCATTCGACTGCCTGCTCCGCGTCGGCCAGCGCCGGGCTGGTTTCCCCGCGTGCGGCGTACAGCCGCATGCGGGCGCGCATCAGGAAGCCCTGACGGCTGACGGAGAGGTTGCGCACCGAGGCCTCGGCCAGGTCGACCCACCGGCTCGCGTCACGCGTGTCACCCATCCGCAGCGCGGCCGTGGACAGCGCCTCGTACCACCGGGACCGGTTCGGCGGGGCGATCCGTGGCATCTCCGGGCCGCCGAGAGCGTCGAGTATCAGCCGACGCCCGCGTTCCGGCTCCGCCACCTTGATCAGCAGGTCCGCCAGGAGACAGGGCACGATCGCATCCTCGGCCGGCCCCTGGTCCCGGACCAGGGCGAGGGCCTGATCGCCCAGGGCGATCACCGCGGCGGCCTCTCGGTCGGAGTCCTGCCAGTACCGTACGAGCGCGAGAAGCGCGGCGACCGAAGCCCGGGCCGTCGACGTGCCTTCCGGTTCGAGCAGTTCCGCAGCCTCCTCCAGGGTGCGGCCGGCCCGGTCGAGCAGTCCACGTTGCAACTCCACCGCCCCCAGCGAGGTCAGGATGGCGGGAAGGATGAAACGTTGTCCGGTTCGGCGGGCCTCGTCGGCGCCCCGGGACAGGTGCCGTTGTGCCTCGGTGAACCGGTGCAGGGCGTCCTCCGTCGCGCCCACCAGGTAGAGGGCCGGCAGGTTGGTGACGACGCTGCTGTCCGGCGTGGTGTCCACCAGATCGGCCGCGATGTCGGCGGCCCGGTCCGCGGCGTCGCTGTCCGCGGCGAGCAGGTGCGCCATCGCCATCTGGGCGACGGCGGCCGCCTCCCCGAGCCGGTCCCCGTGCTGCCGGGCGATGGTGGCGGCCTCGCGGGCGTTCAGGCGGGCGGCTTCCTGATCGAGCCGGTCGAGGGCGAGTGCCGCCAGTTCCGTGTGCATGGCCACGGCCGTGGAGGGAGCGGAGGGATGGGTGCCCCGCAGCGCGGCCAGCCCCTCCCGGATCAGAACCGACGCCTCGGCGTGCCGGCCCTGGATCCGGCGTACCCGGACGGCGACTGCCATGGTCGAGGAGAAGTCCCCACCCGGTATGCGGACCGCCCGGGGTAGGAAGGTGTGCACCAGTTGCTGCACGTCGCATCGACCGCCGCGCAGCAACTGGGCCCGCAGGGCCAGCACCTGCGCTTCGTACCAGCGGTCGTCGCCCTCGGGCAGCACTTGTAGCGCGGACTCCAACCACTCCAGGGCATCGGCCGGTGCGTCGTGCATGGTGCTCCGCGCCGCGTCGATCAGAACGGGCAACTGCTCGGGACGGCCCGTGTCGAGGGCCCGGGCGATGTGGTGGGCGCGCTGGATGACCGGAGCGCCGCGAGCCAGCAGTTCGGTCTCCACGCGCCGGTGGGCGGCGAGGCGTTGGCTGGGGCCGATCTGCGCGTAGACGAACCGACGGACGACGTCGTGCCGGAACGCGAAGCGCGGCAGCAACTGCACCGGGCGCATCAGGTCCAGCTCGGTGAGGGTGTCCAGGGCGGACAGTGTCTCCGTGACGTCCAGTTCGGCGACCGCGGCGAGCAGTTCCGCCGAACCGGGGGTACGCAGCACGGCGGCTGCCTGGGCGACCCGCAGTTCGCGGTCGGCGAGTTCGGCCAGCTCGCCGAGCAGGATCAGGTGCGCGTCGGTCATGGCCTCCGTGTCTGCGGCGGCCAGCAGTTGCAGGTAGAGGGGGTTGCCGTCACCCTCGGCGTGCAGCCGGGTCAGGTCCGGCCGGTCACCGAGCAGCTCGCGGGTCTGGCCGAGGTCCAGTGGACCTAGTCGGTGCTGGGTGAGCTGGCCGCGTGCGGCCGCCCGGGACAGCACCGCCGCCGCCCCACGGGACAGTTGTCGGTCCCGGTAGGCGAGGACCAGCAGCACCGGCGCGGTGGTGGTCAGTTCGATCAGCAGCTGCATCTGGTCCCGGTGCGCCGTGTCGAGCAGGTGCACGTCGTCGAGCAGGACAAGGGTGGGTTCCGTTCCCACCACGACCGGCGGACCGGTGCCCGTCCGGCCGGTGGCGGCGACCACCGTGAGGGTGTGCGCCCTGCCCTGCGCCGCGAGGGCGGAGATCAAAGTGGTCTTGCCGATTCCCGGTTCTCCGGCGAGGGCGACGGCTGCGCCGGTTCCCGCGTGCAGGTCGTCGAGCTGACGACGGAGTGCGGCGAATTCCGTCCGGGGCAGCGGGTGACCGGTCGTCCGACCGGATTTCCGTCGAGTTCTTACGAGCCGGTCGGCCGGGCTGGGCGTCATCGGACGATGTCGCGGGACGGCCGCTGGCTGTGGCTGCGGGTGCGCGACCGCAACCCCAGTGTGATCAGATAAGGCCGTTTACCTGGCATTAGGGATCCTTAGGGGGAAGATCCTCTTTGGGGATGTCGAGTACACAAGGCGGACGCTTCGTAGTCAACAGCTCACCGCACTCTTCGATCCGGCCAGATCTCGAGTTGATCGGTCCAGGTGTAGTTTCCCGGCGGAGGAAGGATTGCCGTCGATCTAGGGCTGGGGTAGAAAGGCGGCGGGCAGTTGATTTTCAGCCGGGCGACAAGCGTGCCCGCCGCCGTCCGGAGCTGGTCGAGGCTGGTAGAGCCGCGGTCCCAGGCGGCAGTCCACAGGGCTCCGGCAGGGCTCCCGAATCGTGCACGTTGACGACGGTCAGCTCGGACACCATCCGGAGAAGTACGCAGCCGGCACCTGCCACCGAGTACGTAACCGGATCCGTAGTTGTGCGGACGCCTCCCACGGCCACGGCTGCGAGTGTCGGCGGACACGCCGTCACCGTCCTCCACCAGGAAGCGGTCACGGGGGAGAGGAGACAGGATGATCGGGACCACGGTCGGCGGGACGCCGGCGCCGGGCGTACGCCGGGTCGGGCCTGTCACCCAAGCGCCCGAGGTCACCGTGGCGCCGTACGCGGTGGTGCGGGTCGCCGGTGTCACCCTCCCGGAGCCGTCGGCCGTGACCGAGGAGTTCCGGGGTGTCGCCGCCCGCCTGCTGGAGCTGACCGCACGCGCCGAGCGAATGGCCGCGGCGCTCGCCGACGTGCTGCACGAGCAGGTCGTCCGGGCCTCTTCCGACCAGCGTCGGGTGCTGCTGGCCCTGCGCCGCGACGTGCACAACGGGCGCAGCCCGTCGGTGGCGTCGCGTACCCGGCTGGCCGGCTGGACCGACCACCTGCCCGGCCTGGCGTCCTGGCTCGGCCTCCGCGACGACATCGACCGGCACACCGCGGAACTCGACGCCCTTCTCGCGCCGGCGCTCGCCGCCGACCGGGTCGCCCTGGCCGAGCTGTGCCGCACCGAGGAGTTGTCCCGGGCCGTCGCGCTGACCAGCGTGGACCTGCTGCGGGCGCTGCGCCGGGCGGCCGAGCAGGGCCCGGCACCCGACGACCGGGCACGCAAGTCGGAGGCCACCGTGCTCCGGTACGCGATGCGGGCGGCCACCAGGACCGTGCCGCTGTCCTGGTTCACCCGGGTGGGCTGGGGCCGCTGGGACGGGCCGGTGCCGGACCCGACCGGCTCCCCGGAGGTGGTGGCTGTCGCCAACGCCGACCGGGCCACTCTGTCCGCCCTCGTCCACGCCGTGCTCCGGCACCCCGACCGTCGCGGCGATCTGCCCCACACGCTGGCGCCCGGCCTGTGGGTGGACGGGGCGGTGATCCGGCTGCGTCGCCAGACTCAGGCCCCCGACGCGCCACCCGGGGTGCAACGGGAGGAGGCGCTGACGCTGCCGCTGACCCGGGCGCTGCGGCACCTGCTGGATCTGCTGGAGCCCGGCAGGGTGGCGACGCCGCACCAGCTCGCGACGGAACTGGCCACCCGGCTGCCCCGTCCGGCGCCGCAGGCGTCCGCGGCGGCTCGGGCGTACCTGCACGCGCTCGTCGAACAGGGCGTCCTCCGCCCCGCGTACCCGGTGGACCCGCAGGCCGTCGACGGCCTCGCCGCCGTCGCCGACTGGCTGGCCGGGATCGGCCTGGCCGACGTGGCCGTGTCGCTGCGGGAGATCGATGCCAGGACCACCGCGTTCGCCGGTCTCGACGCGACCGAACGGCCGGCGGCCCTGGCCGGGCTACGCTCCCGCTGGGACGCGGCCTTCGCCCTGCTCGGCGCGGACCGCACGGGTCGTCCGCAACCCCTCACCGAGGACGTGACCCTGGTCCGCCCGGTGGGCCTCGGCCGGGCCCACGGCCGGGACCACCGGGGCACCCTCGCCGCGCTGACCCCGCTCTTCGAACTATTCGACCAGCACGCGGTGGTCCGCCGCCTGGCCCGGGACCGCTTCGTCGCCCGCTACGGCGTGGGCGGCCGCTGCGCGTCGCCGACGGAGTTCGCCGAGGAGTACGCCGCGGTCTGGCAGGCGACGCACCTGGTCGGCGTCGACGGCACCCTGGACCCGACGCTCGACCTCGCCCCCGGTGACGAGCTGCGCGAACTGGCCCGGCTCCGGGCCGACCTGGTGGCCGCCGTCACGACCGACGACGACGGGAACCTGACCGTCCCCGACGAGCTGCCCGACGACGTCGCCCCCAGGCTGCCCCGTTGGCTCACCAGCCGACCCGGCTCGTACGCGGTCTTCGGACAGTCCTGCCACGACGGCGCGTCGTTCTGTGTCAATCACGTGTACGGCGGCTGGGGCCGGTTCACCAGCCGCTTCCTGCGGCAGCTCCCCCCGGAGGCCGAAACGGCCGTCGCCGCCCAGCTCCGGCGCCACCTCGGCGCACGGGTGGCGCAGCTCCGCCCGGTCAACGGGTTCAACGGCAACCTGCATCCGCTGCTCGTCGGCGACGAGATCGCCGACGACCGCCGCCACGGAACCCTGGTCCCGGACGACCTGCACCTGGTCCACGACGTCGCCACCGATCAGGTCCGCCTGGTGGTCACCGCCACCGGTGAACCGTTGGACGTGGTCTATCTCGGGTTCCTGGTGCCGGTGATGCTGCCGGAGCGCCTGACCAGCATGCTCACCGACGTGGGCACGGGATCGGTCGGACTGGGCGGGGCCATGGCGGGCCGACAGCTCCGCCGCACCCCGGTCGGCCCGGTCTGGTGCCGGCCCCGGCTGCGGTACCGGGAGGTGGTCCTCTCCCGGGCGGACTGGCGGCTCTCCGCGGACATCGTCGCCGCCTGGCGGGCCGAGCTGGACGCCCGGCCCGCTGAGGTGGGACGCACCGCCGTGCGCTGGCGACACCTGCTCGGCCTGCCCGAGCACGTCTTCGTCAGCGCCGCCGCCGTCGGGGGCGCGAAGGGGTTGACGGCGTTCATGTCCTACCTGGAACAGCCCCGTTCCCAGTACGTCGACCTCGCAAGCCCGCTGCACCTGCGTTGCCTGTCCCGGACCCTGGCCCGCTACCCGGACGGCGTCGTCCTGGAGGAGGCACTGCCCGCTCCCCGTCCCGGGCAGCCGGCGACGGAGGTCGTGATCGAGCTGTACCGTACGGGCACCGATGGGTGAGCCCCGGTCGACGGCCGCCGCCGACGTCGTCCTGCCGCGCCGGCTTCCGACCTGTCCGGAGGAGTTCCCATGCCCGTGACCGCCGCCCCCGTCCACCCCGGGCGGGGCTCCTTCCACAGCCTGCACTGCTATCTGCACTGGAGTGCGGAACACGTCGACGACTTCATCACCGGCACACTCACACCGCTCATGGAGGGACTGCGTCGGAACGGGACGATCGCCGACTGGTTCTTCATCCGCTACTTCGACGACGGTCCACACCTGAGGGTGCGGGCGCGGGGCGCCGAGGCGCACGAGCACCGCCGGTGGCAGGAACAGTTGGTGGCCGCGGCCCGGGCCGCCGACCATCCGCTGCTCGACCTCGGCACCGCCAGCCGTCCGGGGTGGCCGGGGCACGCACAGGCCCGGCAGGTCGACTACGAGCCGGAGACCGAGCGGTACGGCGGCCCGGCCGCGCTGCCGGTGGCGGAGGCGGTGTTCGGCACCTCCAGCCGGATCGCCGCCGAGGTGGTCGCGCGTACCCCGGGACCCGGCCAGCGGATGGTGGCGGCCACCGACCTGGTCCTCGCCACCCTGATCGCCCTCGACCTGGACATGCTCGCCGCGGCCCGATGGCTGCGCCGCAGCGCGACCGCCTGGCGGTGGCACCCGGAGAGCACCACGCTGACCGCGGGCACTGTGCAGGGGCCGGCGCTCGCCGCAGCCACCACGCAGGCCCGCTCGGTGGTACGGCGCTGGCACGAGATCACCGCCTCCGCGGCGGACGGCTCCCGGATCCGGGACCGGTGGGCCGCCCAGGTGCGCGCCGCCCGCGCCCAGCTGGAGAGCTCTGCCGGCGGCGTCGACCGGTGGGCCGGGGTGTGGGCGTCCCAACTGCACATGCTGCTCAACCGGTTGGGCATCCTGCCCGACGAGGAGCGCTCCCTCTACCACTTCCTCGCCGCCGCGTTGCTGGCGCCGGACGGCCCCACCGACTTCTTCGCCGACGGCACCGCCAGCCCCGACCGGCGGTACCTGGCGGCCAGCAGCTACGCCCCGGGCCGGATCGAGTGGCAGCGGCCGCGGACGTCGGGCCGGACGCGGCACGGCGACCGGCGACGCTCCGGTCCGCCCCTGGCCCTTCCCCCCGCCGCACCCGTGACGGCCGCGCTCGGCGACGCGCTCACCGCGCGGGCCAGCGGACGCGGCACGCTCTGCGGCCCGATGGACGCCGCGCACCTGGCCACTCTGCTGTGGACCGCCAGCGGGGCGAGTGATCGGGCCGACAGGCCCGGGGCCCGCCGACCCTACCCGAGCGCCGGCGCCAAGTACGCGGTCCGGCTGCGCGTGCTGGCCCGGGACGTGGCCGGCGTCCCGGCCCACCAGTACGACGTGGACGCCGAGTCCCGGCTCCTGCTGCCCACCGGCCCGGTGCCCACCGACGCCGAGCTGGCCACCGCGTCGATGTGGTTCAGGGCCGGACCGGCGACGCAGTCGGAGGACACCCCGGCCAGCCAGGAACGGATCGATCTGTCGGCGCTACCGGCGCTGCTCGGGGTCTACGTCGACCTGCCCGTGCTGCGGGCCACCTACGGCCTCCGGGCGCTGCGCTTCGGCATGCTCGAGGCCGGTCACCTGGCCCAGAACCTGGCCCTCACGGCAGCGGCGACGGGACTCGGGCTGGGCATGGTCGGTGGGTTCTACGACGACATCGCCCACGAACTGCTCCTCCTCGACGGCGTCGACGAGGTTCTCGCCTACCTGCTTCCGGTCGGCCGGCCCGCCGGGTGACCCCTGGCGGTCGGGCCCGCACGTCGGGCCCGACCCCCTGGCCGGGCCCGGGAGGGGACGGTCACGGGAAGGGATGCGGGTGCAGTGCCAGGTCCTCGTAGCGGGGCCGCCCGGGCAGGCGGCCCAGCACCGCCGGCACAGTCAGCAGCCGGGGCAGCCCCCGCGTCCGCCGGTTCAGGTGACCGAACGTCATCGGCAGGGTGC
Organism: Micromonospora sp. NPDC007220; assembly: GCF_040634035.1. Lineage (NCBI taxonomy): Bacteria > Bacillati > Actinomycetota > Actinomycetes > Micromonosporales > Micromonosporaceae > Micromonospora > Micromonospora sp. NPDC007220. Next base: position 120,180 of record NZ_JBEYEU010000016.1, read on the forward strand.
CGGGGACGACGACCTTGGCAGCGTGCAACCCGAGGGCCTGCCGCAGCTCGGGGATGCTCTGGTCGACGACGACCGGTTCCACCCCGGCCCGGTGGTGCAGGTCCGCGCAGAGCGCGCCGAACAGGGCCGCGAGGTCCTCGACGGGACGGGGCAGTCCCGGCCACACCTCCCGCCAGGCCCGGGTCCGCCCGGCCCCGAGCAGGAACTCGTAGCGCGGCCGTGCCTCCGGCAGGCAGTGCAGCATCATGTGGTCGTCCATCTGACGAACCAACGCGGCATCGTCGAGCATCGGCAGCAGCCGGTCGCGGTCCGCCCGCGCTGAGTCCCCCTGCCACGTGTCGCGCACCTCGTGGAGGTTGACGACCAGCTCCACCACGGCCGAGTGGATCGCCGAGAGGGGATCCAGGTGGGCGCCGGCCGCGAAGAAGGCCGTCGGCGCCCCCACGGCGGGCATCCGGTGGTGCGCCAGCGCGACGACCGCCGGCACGGCCAGGTCGGTGGTGGCGTCGAACAACCGTAGGTCGTAGTCGAGCAGGTCCAGATTGTCGGCGAGGTGCCCGACCAGGTCGAGTTCGTCGGGGAGCGCGACCTCCACCAGCGGGGTACGGGCGTACCAGGCCATCAGGAAGGCGTCCCGTTCGATCACCTCGAACAGGCCGTGCAGGGCCGCCTCCTCCAGGCTGTTGCCGAGACCGCAGCCGTTGGAGGACTCCGACAGGAAGGTCGCCGACGGGCGTTGCCCGAGGTCACCCCAGTACGCCGCGTGCTCCGGCACCGCCACGGGCGTCGCCCGGCTGGGCGACCACCCCGGCACCCACCACGTCGGCACGTCGGGGGCGTACGGGATGTGGTGGGCGCTGGGCAGGTCGGGCAGACCGAGGGCCGCGGGATCGACGGCGTGCTCCGGTCCCAGCTCCGCGAAGGACGCCCACTGCCGGGCTGCGGGCCCGTGGGGGGCGTACCCGGCCAGTCGTTCCACCGCTTCGAAGAGCGCCAACCGGTCAGCCTCCGCGGCGGTCGTCGCCCGGCCGAAGCCCGCCACGGTGACCGCCGGACCGGCGACCACCGCCCTGGTGACCGGCAGCCCGTACCCCTCGTGCCGGTGCAGCTGGACGACGTGGCCCAGCCGTGGCTCCAGCAGTGCCCGGCGAAGTCCCGCCAGGTCGGTCGCCGGGTTCGGCCGGCGCAGTCGCAACGGGTCGGCCGGCGGCTGACCGCTGCCGGTGAGCGGCGTCCCAGGTGGAGCGGCGGGCTGCCGGCTGAGGCATCCTTCGCAGCGGACCCCCACCGGCGCCACCGGATGGGCGGACACGCTCCCGTCGGGCGGGACGACCCAGAGCCGCGCGGCGGCGGACTGCGGCTCGGCCAACGCCGACCGGACCACCGCGGCGAGCACGGGCAGCAGGGCCGGCGCCGGCCGACCGCCGAGCCGCAGCTCGGCATCACCGTGCGGCGTCCGGCCGCCCGGCGCCGCCAGCCTGGCGGCCTCCAGGCAGCGCAGGCAGGTGGCACTGTCGGGGCCGACCAGCGGACCCACCAGCGCCGTACCGCCGTCGAACCGGACGGGCAGGACGCTGCCGCCGGCCCCGGTGCCCCGGTCGGTCAGCCGGCTCAGCAGCGCCGGACTCCACCGGGTCGACACCACCACCGCCGGGCCGGAGCCGGCCCACCCGTCGTCCTCGGCCAGCACCGGATACGGCGACCCCGCCCTCCTCAGCGCCTCGGCGAGCTGGCCGGCCAGGTCGGGGTCCGGCTGCCGGGGACCGTCCCGATCGTCCCCGGGCAACCGAGGGTCACCGGTCATCGCCGGCCCGCAGGACGATGAGCCCGACCGTACGCAGGGCGGCGGCCAGCGGAGCTGGCGGCGTCACCACGATCGGCTCCGCGGGGGCGCCGACGAGGGTCCGCAGTGACCGCCGGAGGGCGGCCTCCCGTTCGGACCCGTCGGGCATGGGCGCGGCCGAGCGGCTCACCCGTGGCGACGCTCCGCAGGGGCCGTGCGAGTACGGCGGACCGGGCCGGTGTGCACGCCAGCGGACCGTGGCGACCGCGGTGAGAGCGGCGAAGGCGACCGCGTCGTGGGCCGTAGCCTCGATCGCCCAGCCGAGTTCCATCCACCCATCGGGGTCCGTCGTGTCCGGGCCGCACACGACGGCCAGCTGCGCCCCGGGGGCGAGCCGGCGGACGTGAACGGTCGCCGGGACGCCGAGGCGGCGGGTCAGCGTACGCCACCAGCGGCGGGCTGCTGGCGCGTCGAACACCGACGGGGGGACAGCCCCGCCTGACGTGACGCCGGCCGAGGCCACCGACCGGCGGGCGAGGCGGCGCAGCAGCACTCCCTCGGCATGGCTGCGGTCCACCCCGCAGGCCAGCACGGCGGCCCCTCCGATGGACACGCTGAGCAGCTCCACCGCTGCCAGCGTGGCGTGCAATCGCGCCGTGGAGGTGTCCGGACCGTGCCCGGTGACGAGCGTCCCACCGGCCGGGCCGAGAACACCGCCGACCCGGCACCGGGCCAGTCCCACCGGCAGTTGTGGCAGATCGTCGAGCTCCACCGGCGGCAACACACCGAGTTCCGGGTCCGTGAGGGAGGTGGGTAGACCCACGTGGACGGCGTCGTCCCGCCGGTCGGGGGCGTCGACCGCCGGTGACCGTACGCCGGGCGGCCACGGGTGGGCGGTGGCGCGCAGCGGGTCGCTCCGCACGACGAGCGCCGTCGGCGCGGTCGGGTCGGTCAGCTCGGCGAGCGCGCCGAGGAGCCGGTGCGCGGCGCAGGCGCCGGCCACCACGGAAACCGGGTCGCCAGGGGCCGTCGCCGCGCCGTCAAGTCCGAGCCGCTCGGCGATCAGGCCGGACTGGGCCCGCAGTTGCCTGCCCGGGCCGACGGGGGTGACGTAGCCGACCGTGGCGCTGGCCCCGGTCACCACGGCACGCCCGTCGCTGGCGGCGAGGGTGACGCGTCCGGCGTCGCGCGGTGGGTCGATGCGGGTCGCGGCCCGCCGGACCCGGGCTCCGGCGGCGGTCAACGCCTCGATCGCGGCGGTGGCAGCGGGGCCCGCTCCCGTGACGGTCACCGATTGCCGGCCGATGCCGGTCCAGGACGCGGCGGGGTCGGTGGCGACCGAGGCCAGCCAGGTGGCGACGGCGGGTGGCGGCACCGGGGCCGGTCCGCAGGCGGCGGCGGGGGCATGGGCGTGCCCGGTGCCGGCCCAGTGCTCCGGCACCCGGACCAGCAGGTCGTGTTCCCGGAGCAGGTCGGCCAGCCGGTACAGGGCGAGGGCGACGGGCGGGCGTGGCGACAGGTCGCGCAGGTCGGCTGTGGTCCGGCCGGACGCGAGGCGCCGGGTGAGCAGTTGCCAGAGCCGCCACAGCTGTGGCGCGCCGTCCAGGGTGAGGCTGGTGTCCCAGGACCGCAGGTGCAGCCCGCCGTCGATCCGGGTCGCCTGCACGGTGGGGCGGAGTTGCCAGGAACTGGTCGACATCTGCGCGCCTCACCGGTTGGGGAACGGCTGGGGTCGTCGGAAGGAGTCCGGGGTTGGAAGGGCGACTGTCGCCGGGCCCGGCGACAGTCGCCTCGTCACTCAGGCAGCGCGGTTCGCGCTCCGCGGCGGCTACAGCATCGGCTCGTCCGGACTGATGGAGCAGGAGCAGGACGCCAGGCACGCGCTGATCCGAGACGCCCCGGTCTCGGGGATCGCAACGGTGTCGCGCATGACCGTCACGGTCAGGCCGCTGAGGTCGAGATCGTCGAGCTCGAACTCGTCGTCTTCTCGTTCGATCGGCATGTGGTCACCTCCCTTCGAGGTGGGATGAGGCCCGGGCACGCCGGGATGGCAGAGATTCTTCCGGCGGCCGGTGCGGGGCGTCGTCAGTAGTTTTGCCGACATCACTACTTACCCACGCTCGGTGGCGCTGCTGCCTGCCCGGCCGGGGTCCGCCCCTGGGCGACCCCTCGGTGGGTGGCGTGTCATCCTGCACAACGCCAGGGCCGAAACGTTCTTCGCCACACTGAGCGCAGGGTGTGATGCCCGGCTCGCGAGCGAGCCGTCTGCGGGCCTGTGCTGACCGGCCCGTCGGTTCCGCTTCAGGCGCAGCCGCGGTACTGCAACGCGGCGTCCTTCATGTAGGCCCAGAGTGCCAGGCCGTTCCAGTAGTCGTAGGTGAGTGTCCAGCCGTTGGCGGTGTTGCCGGTGGGGCCGGTGACGACCTGTCCGTAGCGGCGGGTGCCGTACAGGGTCGACTCGTTGGGGGCGGTGTACATGCCCGCGTAGTCCCAGACGACGGTGAAGCTGCTCGTCGTGCAGGCCGCCTGCGCCGTCCCGGCCGGCACGAGGGCCGTCAGTGCGGTCGCGGCGAGGCAGGCCGCCGTCGTGTGTAGTAGCAGTCGTCGCACGGTCACCGCGTCATCCTATCGATGGTTATGGACGAATGTACTTCGACTGTGCCTTCAGCAGGACGCTCTGTCGACGGACAGCTTCGGCGGTCGCACGGACCGGCACCGTGTCGGGCATCGGCGTCGGTGCACTCCGTCGCTGGTCGGACGGATTCTCCCGCGTGGGTCGGAGCCCGGGTCATTCCCGGTGGGGAGGCCGATGTGGGTCCGCAGACTGACGTTTCCGGTTGTCGGCCCAGGGCACGATGGGCAGCAGTCACGTCACACGGGAGGCGACATGCACCTGTCACGCCGCAGTTTCCTGCTGGCCACCACCGGTACGGCGCTCGCGACGCCCCTGCTGGCCGGTGCCGGCCCGGCAGTCGCGGCCGGCCGGCCGTCCGCCGGGTCGCTGCCGGACGCGGCGCTCACCGCCGACCTGCGCGCGATCACCGAGGCCGGCATGCCCGGTGTGTTCGCCGAGGCGCGGGACGGACGGGACCGGTGGCGGGGCGCCAGCGGGGTGGCCGACGTGACGACCGGTCGACCGGTGCTGCCCGGGTTCCAGCACCGGGTCGGCAGCATCACCAAGACCTTCGTGGCCGCGACGCTGCTGCAACTGGTCGGCGAGCGCCGGATCGCGCTGGACGCCCCGATCGGCCGGTACCTTCCGGAGTTCGCGGTCGCCGGGGTGACCGTCCGGATGCTGCTCGACCACACCAGCGGGATCAGCGACTACGACCACGTCATCTTCGCCACCCCAGAGGACATCGAGCGGCACCGGTCCACCACGTTCACGCCGCGTCAACTCGTCCAGGCCGGCCTCGGTCAGCCGTCGACCGGGGCACCGGGCGCGGCCTTCTCCTACTCGAACACCAACTACATCCTGGCCGGGCTGATCATCGAGCGGGTCACCCGCCGGTCCGCCACCGACGAGGTGCACCGGCGGATCCTCCGGCCGCTCGGGCTGCGGCACACGTACTTCCCCGGCGTGCGTCCCCGGATCGCCGGCCCGCACAGCAGGGGCTACGTCCCGTGGTACGAGGGCGAGCTGCGCGATTTCAGCGTCAGCAACATGTCCTGGGCATGGACGGCCGGGGCGCTCGTCTCGACCATGGCCGACCTGAACACCTTCTTCCGGGCGCTGCTCGGTGGCCGGCTGCTCCGCCCGGCCCAACTGGCCGCGATGAAGACCACCGTGCCGTTCGACCCGGCCCAGCCGGAGGCCGCCGGCTACGGGCTCGGCCTCTACCGGATGACCTGGCCCACCGGCGACGTCTGGGGGCACGACGGCCTGGTCTTCGGGCACAGCGCCATCTCGCTGCACACTCCGGACGGTCGGCGGCAGGTGAGCCTCGCCCAGAACGTGACGCACTACGCGCTGCCCGGCACGCCGGACCCGATCGGTGAGGCGGTCGGCAGGTTCCTGAACACGGCACTGGTCGGTGAGAGCGCCGTCGCGGCGCGGACCGCCACCGCCGCCCGGGTGCCTGCGGTCGTCCCGGCGCCGGGCGCACCGACCCTGGTCAGGCCACTGCCGCAGCGCTGACGCTGTCGCCCGGCAGCCGCGACCGGACCCCGTACTCCGGTCGCGGCTCCCGGGCGGCAGCCCCGTCGACCCGCTCGGCGTCCGGCTCGCCCGCGTGACCGGTTCAGCAGGTCATGTCGATCTCCAGGACCGCGACCTCGTGCCCGTCGACCAGCAGCACGGTGGTCTGTGGATCCTCCTCGAAGTCCTCGTCGTCGGGTGGCCAGGTCGTCGGCAGCAGGCCGGCGTATCCGATGTGGACGTCGGCACCCATCCGGGCCAGGACGAGATCGGTCAGGTCGTCGCCCAGGAACGTCGCGAGGTGGTCGGCCGGAAGCTCCGGGAACTCGTCGATCCCGTCCCAGCTGCCGTCGAACAGCTCGCTCAGGGAGCAGATCGGCGTACGGGCCTGCCAGCTCGTCGGCGAGGAACCGCACCAGCACTTCCGCGCGCCGGTCGGGTGCCCCCACCACGGCCGAGATCAGCCCGACGAGTTCGGTTGCCACCTCCTCGTCGGTGCGCACCGGCTCGTACGGCCGTCCCGGCCCGACCGACACCCGACTGGTCAGCACGGTCGCGCCGGTGACCTCCGGAAGGTCGGCGGCGTCCGCGATCTCCGTCAACGGCGGCGGCTCCGGCCACTGCTGATCCCGGCGGGACCTGGTCCGGCCGGACACCACGGTCGACGACCAGCCGGCAGCCTGCTCCGGCGACCACGCCGCCAGCAGCCACACCGCCGCCAGGCGTACCCAGTGCTGGTTCGTCAGCCGGCGGCCATCCTCCCGCTAGACCGGGTCGGGCTGTCGGTACCAGGAGTCGGTGTAGGCCGTGGTGCGTTCCACTGCGGCAACCCCTTCCGCGTCGGGGAGGTGCGAAGGTAGCAGGCGATGGTGACAATTCCGTCCACAGTGCAGGGCGGGCGCCGTGGTCCGCTTGCGGCCGATGGCGTCACGGCCGGAACTGTCGGTCGGGGCTCCTACGATCACGGCCATGTCGGCTGCCTTCACCGCGCTGTGGACCCAGGACGTCTGCCGGGAGCTGCGTCGTCACCGGGTCGGCGAGCGGCCTCCGGTGGCGTTCAGCGGGGTGCACCAGTCCCTGCCCAGTTGGACCAGCGTCGGGGTCGGCGACTCCGTCTTCGCGCTGCACGTCAACCGTTGCGTGCTGCACGTGGTGAGCCGCCTCCGCGTCGTCGACAAGCAGCGGCGCGACTGCTGCGGCAGCGCCCCGGTGACCTGGCGGGATCCGGCCCATCCGGGCCACGACGCCTGGGCGATGCTCGGTGCGGACGGGTGTGGAGCGGTCCCGGTGCATGTCGAGGCCACCCCGATCCGCTTCGACGTCACCGTTCCCGGCGACCTGCTCGGCACACTGACCTGGCGCAACCGGCGCGGTGACCAACGCACCCTGAAGTACGTCGTCGACGGCCGTCTCGAACGCTCCGTCAGCCTCCAGGGCCTCTACCGCCTGACCGATGAGTCCGCCGTCGCACTGGGCGCTCTGCTCGACAGCTCGCCAATCCCGAGCCGATCGGCACAGCCGCTCCACCCGGCCCGCTAAGTCCGCCGTCCTAACTTGGGCTGAGGCTGGCGGTGATCCGTAGGTCCCAGCCGGGCAGGTCGTTTCCCTCGTTGGTCACAAGGCTTGTGTCGAACCATGCGGCGCTGGGGCGTCCAGCTTGTTCCCATTGGTGCAGCCATGTTCGCAGCGCGGTCAGGGAGGGGGAAGCAGCGGTGTCGGCGAGGATGGTGCCGTCGGTCAGGATTACGGCGGCGGTGGTCGCGGTGGTGTGTCCGATGCCGCGTTTGCCGTCGTCGAGGGCAGCGGTGCTGCGGTGTGGTCCGCCGGCGATGACGGAGTAGGTCGTCCATGACGGCCAGTTCAGGGGTGTGCGGTGGTAGGTCTCGGTGTGGCCGGGGTTCCGCAGTAGGTTGAGGGCGGTGCGGGCGCCGGTGTGTTGCGGGTTGTCGTGGCCGCGCCAGCCAATGGAAATCCATGCCGGCTTGGGTTGGTCGGTGTGGTGGTCGACCCAGCGTCCGGGGAGCGTCAGGGCGTCGTCGACGGCGGTGGCGGTGCTTTGGGCGTAGCCGCCGAAGGTGACTGTCTCAACGTGGGGTTGTCCTGCGGTCAGGGTGATGGTGGTGACCAGGGTGGTGGACGGCTGCGCGGCGATGGGCAGGCAGGCCACGATCCGTCCGTCCGGGGCGAGTTGGTTCACCCATGCCCGGGGTAGCCGTGGGGGCGTGCACCAGGCGGCGATGCGCTGGTAGGGGGCGCGTGGCGGGTAGCCGTTCATGCCGTCGGCGGTGTGGCAGGTGATGGTGGTGATGCCCCGTTGGCGGTGCAGGCGGTCCGCCCAATCGACGAGGTGGTCGCTGATGTCGATGCTCGTCACGCGCCCGGTCGCGCCGGCTCGGGCGGCGAGGAGCGCACCGGAGTAACCGGTGCCGGTGCCGATCTCCAGCACGTGGTCGCCTTCGGACACATTCAAGGCGATCACGTCGCGGTGGATGGCCTCGGCCGCGGAGCGGTGCAGGGTTTCTCCGCGATCCGGGTTGTGGACGTAGAACTGTTCGGGGACGCTGGCGTGCAGCGGGTCGGCAGCAGTCACAGGACTCCTTCCAGCGTGGGTTAGCCGAACAAGTCAGGTTGTTCGGCTGTCCCCGTAGGGAGTGCAACGCCGGCCGCAAGCCGAAGGCTCTCGAAAGTCGGCGGCTTCACCGGCCACCGCCGGGAGATCAGCCTCGGCAGCAGGTACGCGGTCGCGACGGTGTCCCAATAAGCGCGGTGTGGCCGGCTGCCTCCGGCCGCCGCCTGCATCGTTTCGTGCAGCCGCAGGCTGTCCACCAGCGTCGACAGAGAACACTCGGGGAAGTCCAGCGTCCGCGCCAGCAGCAGCGTGTCGAGCAGGCCCGCCGGGCGAAGCGAGGGCAGGTACCTGCGCAGCAGCCGCCAGTCCACGTTGATGTTGTGCCCCAACACCCACCGGCCCTCGACCAGCTCGATCAGTCTCGGCGCGATCTGCTCAAGCGGCGGTCCGTCGGCGAGCACGGCGTTGGTCAGTCCCGGTGAGAGCCAGGGCCGCTGAGGTATCGGCCGTCCCGGGTTGACCAGTGACGTGAACGCCTGACCGAG
>NZ_JBEYEU010000017.1:0-120273 GCF_040634035.1 Micromonospora sp. NPDC007220
CGCCAAGGCCGACGACAAGCAGACCGACAAGCTACGCGGCGACATCGTCACCGCCATCGACGAAGGCCACGCCATCGTCGCCAACATCGCCGGCACCGCCACCGACACCGACGGCACCACCCACTCCTTCGAAGGCGGGCACTACATCAGCGTCGTCGGCTACCGCGACAACGGCAACACCGTCACCATCGCCGACTCCGCCAACCCCAACCAGGCCTCCTACCGCATGAGCGTCGACAACCTCGCCGACTGGATCGCCACCCGCGGCTACACCGCCTGACACACCACACCCCAACGACAAGGGCCGGCCCCCACAACGGGGCCGGCCCTTTCGTCACGCCAGGGGCTGGCCCACGCCGACCCGGCGCCGCCCAGCGTCCGCGCCGGGTCAGCCCACCGGGACGGGTGGCCCGTCGCCGACGAGGCGGAACGAGGATTCGCCGACCGGTTCCACGAGACCGTCCCGCACCAGTCCGGCGAGCGCCCGGGACCGCTGGACGTCGTCGGCCCACACCTGGTCGAGCCGCTGGTGCGGCACCGGCCCGGCCGTCTCCCGTAGTACGCCGAGCAGCAGCCCGCGTACCTGGCGGTCGGTGCCGGCGTACCGCTGGGGGCGGCGGGTCGGACCCGCGGGCGCCTCGCGGCCGGACGCGCGCCAGGCGCAGACCGATTCGACGGGGCAGACGCCGCAGCGGGGCGACCTGGCGACGCAGACCACCGCGCCCAGCTCCATGAAGGCCGCGCTGGCCAGGGCGGCGGCGGCCGGTTCGACGGGGAGCAGTTCCTCGGTGGCGACCAGGTCGGCCGGGCGGGTCGCCGGGCCGGCGTCCGGTTCGCCGGCGATCGCCCGGCAGACCACCCGCCGCACGTTGGTGTCGACCACCGGGTGCCGCTGACCGTACGCGAACGCGGCCACCGCCCGGGCCGTGTACGTGCCGACGCCCGGCAGCGCCAGCAACTGGTCCAGCCGGTCGGGGACCTGCCCGCCGTGCCTCTCGACGATCGCCAGCGCGCAGTCGCGCAGCCGCACCGCCCGACGGGGATAGCCGAGCCGCCCCCACATCCGGATCGCCTCGGCGGGGCTGTCCGCCGCCAGCGCGGCCGGTTCGGGCCAGCGCGCCAGCCAGGCCTCCCAGGCGGGGAGCACGCGTACGACAGGCGTCTGCTGGAGCATGACCTCGCTGACCAGGATGGCCCACGGGGTCACGTCGGGTCCGCGCCATGGCAGGTCGCGGGCGTTCTCCTCGTACCACCGGCTGACCAGGGTGGCGAAAGTGGGCTCAGACATCGCGTCGCCGATGATGTCACGCGTCCCGTCGCCGGGGCGGTGCGGGCGACGGTGCCACGACGGGGCGCCACTACCGTCCCGCTGGCTGGGCGGTCCGGGCGGGGCGCTGCCGCGGCGGCGGACGGATCGGGCAGAATGCCCGGATGAACGAGCTCGCGATCACCGTCATCGGCCGGGACCGGCCAGGCATCGTGGCCGACGTCGCCGAGCTGCTCGCCCGGCTCGGCGCGAACCTCACCGACAGCACCATGACCCGGCTGCGGGGGCACTTCGCGATGACCCTGATCTGCGTCGGCCCGGCCGCCGCCGACGTCGAGGCCGCGCTGGTGCCGCTCTCCGCCGACGGTCAACTGCTGGCCACCGTACGCGCGGTCACCCCCGACGGCGAGACGGCTCCCGCCGGCGAGCCGTACGTGCTGGCGGTGCACGGCGCGGACCGGATGGGCATCGTGGCGGCCATGACCCGGGTGCTCGCCGACGCCGGCGGCAACGTCACCGACCTGAGCACCCGCCTCACCGGCTCGCTGTACGTGGTGGTCGCCGAGGTGGAGTTGCCGCCCGGCACGGCCGACGGGCTGGCCGGGCGGCTGGCGGCGACGGCCGAGGAGTTGGGCGTCGGGGTGACCCTCCGGCCGGCCGATCCGGACCTGCTGTGACCGGCGCGGGGCGCGGACCGGAGATCGAGGCGTACGTCGGCCTCGGCGACTGGACCCCGGAGTCCCTGGCCGTTCCGGGGGAGGTGCGGCCGGTGGTGTGCGCGCCGGAGCAGGTGCTCAGCCGCTCCGGCAGCGAGGTGGATCCGACGGCGGCGGAGACGGTACGGCTGGCCGCCGACCTGATCGCCACCATGCGGGTGTCCCCGGGCTGCGTGGGGCTGGCCGCCCCGCAGGTCGGTGTGGGTGCGCAGGTCTTCGCGGTGGACGTGACGGGCCACCCGAAGGCGCTCACCGTGCACGGCACCTTCGTGCTGTGCAACGCCCGGGTCGTCGAGGCGAGCCGGTGGAAGGTGGCGCGCGAGGGGTGCATGTCGGTGCCCGACCTGACCGGGGACGTCAAGCGGGCAAGCCGGCTGGTGGTGGAGGGCGTCCTGCCCGGCACCGGCCGGCCCGTACGGCTGGTGACGGACGGGTTCGAGGCGCGGGCCCTCCAGCACGAGATCGACCACTGCGCCGGCCTGCTCTTCCTGGACCGGGTCGCGGGTGCCCACGCCATCTACCAGCGCAAGGTGTACCTCTGAGTGCCGGCGGCGCGGCGACCCAGCGTCGCCGGCGGGACACGGTCGGCAGCCGGAGCCGTCGCATGTGGAGGGTCGGTGCGGTGAGCGGTGGGCGACTCGGCGCGTCGTGCGGGGCTGGCGTGCCCCGCGCCGCTACGGTGGGGACATCATGCGTCTGACGGTCGGCCCCCTGTCCCCCGCCGTGTACTGGCGGCGTCGCGCCGTCGTACTCGGAGCCGGGCTTCTCTTCCTGATTGTCCTGCTCTATTCGTGCACCGGATCGGACCGGAACGCGAAGAAGGGCGGTGACGCGCAGCCCACTCCGGGCGCGACGTCGTCCGGTGCCTCGCCGGAACCCACCGGTTCGGTGCTCGCCCCGCAGACCGGGGGGCCCTCGCCGGGTGCGGCGGACGGCCCTGACGCCGAAGATCCGTCGGGCGAGCCGGTCACCACCGACTCGCCGCCGGTGGCACCCGTCGTGCCGGCCGCCGGTGACGGCGCCTGCACGGACGCCGAGATCACGGTGACCCCGGTGGCCCAGCCCGCCTCGGTGGTCCGGGGGGCCGTGGTGGACCTCCGGCTCAAGATCAAGAATCGCTCCGAGCGGACGTGCAGCCGCGATGTCGGCGCCTCCGTGCAGGAGCTGTTCATCAAGTCGGGGGCCGAGAAGGTCTGGTCGTCCGACACGTGCGGCACCGCCCAGGGTTCCGACGTGCAGTCCTTCACCCCGGGCTTCGAGCGCGCCTACCAGGTGGGCTGGAACGGCCGCGACACCACCAAGTGCGCCAACGGGGTGGCGGCGGGCCCCAACCCGCCGGCCGGCACCTACCAGGTCTACGCCCGGGTCGGCACCAAGCTCAGCGAGCCGGTCAAGCTCACCGTCACCGACTGACCACCCGTGGGCCGGGCGGCCAGCCGGACACTGGGCTGCCGGACAGACCGGGCCGCCGCGCGGTCGGTCGGCCGGGCCGGGCCCGCCCGACGGATGGCGGTGGCGGTGTGGCCCCGGAAGCTGTGACCGTGTGGGCCGGGCCGGCGTACGGCCGGGTCAGACGTAGCGTTCGAGGATCGACGCCTCGGCGAGGCGGGACAGCCCCTCGCGGACGCCCCGGGCGCGCGCGTCGCCGACCCCCTCGACGGCCTGGAGATCCTCGACCGTGGCGCCCAGCAGCCGCTGGAGACTGCCGAAGTGCACGACGAGGCGGTCGACCACGGCGACCGGCAGCCGGGGCACCTTGGCCAGCAGCCGGAACCCGCGCGGGCTGACCGCCGCGTCGAGCGCGTCGGACGCGGCCGGGTAGCCGATGGCCTTGGCGACCGCGACCAGGTCGATCAGCTCGGTGGCGCCGAGCAGATCCAGCTCCACCAGGGCCTCGTCGAGGGTGCGGGACTTCCGGCCGGCCGGCAGGTAGTCCCGGATCACCAGGGTGCGGTCGGCGTCGACGCCGGCCATCAGCTCGTCGAGCTGGAGGGCGAGCAGGCGACCGTCGGTGCCCAACTCCACCACGTAGCCGGCGATCTCGTCGGCGATCCGGCGGACCATCTCCAGCCGCTGCACCACCGCGACCGCGTCCCGTACGGTGACCAGGTCCTCGATCTCCAGGGCGGAGAGGGTGCCGGAGACCTCGTCGAGCCGGAGCTTGTAGCGCTCCAGCGTGGCGAGCGCCTGGTTGGCACGGGACAGGATCGCCGCCGAGTCGTCCAGCACGTGCCGCTGGCCGTTGACGTAGAGGCTGATGATCCGCATCGACTGGCTGACCGAGATGACCGGGTAGCCCGTCTGCCGGGCCACCCGCTCCGCCGTGCGGTGCCGGGTGCCGGACTCCTCGGTCGGGATGGTGGGGTCGGGCATCAGGTGCACGGCGGCCCGCACGATGCGGGTGCCGTCGCTGGAGAGCACGACCGCGCCGTCCATCTTGCACAGCTCCCGCACCCGGGTGGCGGAGAACTCGACGTCGAGCGGGAACCCACCGGTGCAGAGACCCTCGACCACCTTGTCGTAGCCGAGGACGATCAACGCGCCCGTCCGGCCGCGCAGGATGCGCTCGAGGCCGTCGCGCAGGGCGGTGCCCGGGGCCATCAGGGCCAGGTTCGCCCGCAACGGGTCACCGACGCCCCCGGCGCCGCCGGTCACGGTCACGCTGATCGCGCGGGCGGGGGAGCCCACGGCGCCGGTGCGGGCGTGGGGTGTCGCGCCAGCAGGCTTGGCGGTGTCGCGGTCGATCGGCACGGACACAGTCTACGGACTGCCCTGCGGTGGGTGCTGTCGTGGTTACTGTGATGTGTCACGATGCCCCACCTCGCCCGGACCGTGGGCTGGCGTCCGGGCTGTCCGGTATCGGACCGGACGTTCCGCCGACCATTCTCGGCGGTCACTCGGCGGAGGCCCGGGCGACGGCCTGGAGCGCCGAGCGTACGTCGGTCACCTCGATCACCCGCATGTGCTCCGGCGTGACGCCGGTGCTCTCGGGGCCGCAGCCGGTCGGCACCAGCGCGAGCCGGAAGCCGAGCCGGGCCGCCTCGGCCAGCCGGCGCGGCACGGCGCCGACACGGCGCACCTCCCCCGTCAGGCCGACCTCGCCGATCGCCACCAGGTGCGGCGCGATGGCCAGGTTGAGCCCGCCCGAGGCGACGGCGAGGGCCACGGCGAGGTCGGCCGCCGGCTCCACCACCCGGATGCCGCCGACGGTGGCCGCGAAGACCTCCCGGTCGTGCAGGGTCAGGCGTTCGGTGCGTCGCTGGAGCACGGCCAGCACCATCGCGAGCCGGGCCGAGTCGAGCCCCGAGACCGTCCGCCGGGGCGAACCGGCCACGGTCGCGCCGATCAGCGCCTGCACCTCGGTGACGAGTGCCCGGCGCCCCTCCATCGCCACCGTGACGCAGGTGCCGGGCACCGGCTCCGAATAGCGGGTCAGGAAGAGCCCGGACGGGTCGGCCAGGCTGCTGATGCCGCCCTCGTGCATCTCGAAGCAACCCACCTCGTCGGCGGCGCCGAACCGGTTCTTCACGCCGCGCACCATGCGCAACGAGGAGTGCTTGTCGCCCTCGAAGTGCAGCACCACGTCGACCAGGTGCTCCAGCACCCGGGGCCCGGCCACCTGGCCGTCCTTGGTGACGTGGCCGACCAGCACGGTGGCGATGCCCCGCTCCTTGGCCACCGCGACCAGGGCGGCGGTGACCGCCCGCACCTGGGTCACCCCGCCCGACACGCCCTCGGCGTTGTTGGTGGAGATGGTCTGCACCGAGTCGAGCACCAGCAGGCCCGGCTTGACCGCGTCGAGGTGACCGAGCACCGCGGCGAGGTCGCTCTCGGCCGCGAGGTAGAGCTGGTCGTGCAGGGCGCCCATCCGCTCCGCGCGCAGCCGGACCTGGCTGACCGACTCCTCGCCGCTGACCACCAGCGAGGGGCTGCCGGCGCCGGCGGCCCACTGCTGGGCCACGTCGAGCAGCAGGGTGGACTTGCCGACCCCCGGCTCCCCGGCGAGCAGCACCACCGCGCCGGGGACCAGGCCGCCGCCGAGGACGCGGTCGAGCTCGCTGACCCCGGTGGGGCGGGCCCTTGCCGGTGCGGCGCTGATGGTGGCGATCGGCCGGGCCGGCTCGGCCGGCATCCGGGAGCTGACCACCTTTCCGGAGACCGTCGGGCCGGTGACCGTGCACTCGACCACCGAGCCCCACTCGCCGCACTCCGGGCAGCGCCCGACCCACTTCGGCGGCTGGTGCCCGCAGGCGTCGCACTCGTAGGCCGGCCGGGGCTCGCGAGCGGCGGCCCGGCCGCGCCCGCCGGCCCCGCCAGCGCGGGGGGAGCTCGATCGGGAGGTGGTCACACCGGGACGTTAGTCCCCCGGTATGACGAAGACACCGCCGGCGTGGCGGTCACCACGCCGACGGTGTCGTCGGAAACAGCGGGGCGGAGGGTCAGTGACCGCCGCCCTCGTTCTCCTCGTAGCCGCCCAGGCGCTCGACGATCTTCGACGGGGGCGCGGCCGGGGTGAGCGGCACGGCGACCGGGGCCGGGCCGGTGACCGTGGCACCGTTGCCGAAATCGAAGGTCAGGGTGACGTTCTGGCCGGAGCGCAGCGCCTCGTTCAGGCCGATGAGCTGGAAGACCCGGTTCGACTGGGCGCTGAGCTGCACGTAGCTGAGCGGCGGAATCTCGATCCGGGCCGGCTCGCCGGCCGGCGCGGCCGGGCTCTCGGGGGCCGGGCTCTCCGGGGCACCGGGGCTGACCGACTCCGACGGGCTCTCGGAGGCGCCCGGGCTGGCCGATCCCGACGGGCTCTCGGGGGCGCCCGGGCTGGCCGACTCCGCCGGCGAGGGCGACCCGGAGGGGGCGGGCGACTCCGACTCGCTCGGGGACGCAGACGGGCTGGCCGAGGCGCCGGTGCCGGTGATCACCACCTCGCGCGCGCTGTCGGTGGTCACGGTCACGGTCACCGGGTTCGGCGAGTCGTTGTAGATCACGGCGCTCAGGACGGCGTTGGCACCCGCCTTGTAGCCCTCGGTGCCGGGGAACTCGACCAGCAGGCCGCGGACCGCGTAGGCGCCGTTGCCGGCCGACAGGTTGACGCCCTGGACCGACGGCGCCTTGTTGGCGGTCTCGGAGACCTGGCCGGCGCCGCAGCCGGACAGCAGCAGCCCGGTCGCCGCGGCCATCCCGGACAGCAGCAGGGCCGCCCGCCGGGAACCCCTGATCGAGCGCGTCACGTCGGTCCTCCTCGTCACGATCCCACCCGGTGCTCACGCCGGGCATGGTGGCCATGCCCGCGCAGACCGCGCTCCAGGGTAGTTGGGCCTGATCCACGCCCGCACGCCGACCCGGAGATGGCACCCGGGGGGACGCGCGTCACACCAGTCGGCCGCTCGTGACGAGCAGGACGACGTCGATGAGGGCGACCAGCATCACGGCCCGGAAGGCGGCCACCTGCCGGCCGCCGGCCCGGGTGGTGGCGCGTCCCGCGTACCAGCTCAGCGGCGGCACCACGACGGCGGCCACGACCGCGGCGAGGCCGACCCCCGACGGCGGCCCGGGCGGCCCGAGGACCAGCGTGGCGGTCGCCGCGAGCAGCAGCAGCGCGGCGGCGGCCCGGCTGCCGGCCGGACCGAGCCGGTGCGGCAGCCCACGCACCCCCGTCCGGGCGTCGTCGGCCAGGTCGGGCAGGACGTTGGCGAAGTGCGCCCCGGCGCCCAGGCAGGCCGCGGCGGCGACCAGCCAGACCGGCGGCACCACCGCTCCGGGCAGCGCCAGCACGACGAAGGCGGGCAGCGAGCCGAAGGAGACCGCGTAGGGCAGCACCGAGACCGGGGTCGACTTCAGCGGCCAGTCGTAGAGCAGCGCGGAGACCAGCCCGAGGGTGGCGCAGAGCGCGGCGGCCGGGCCGGTGGCCAGCGCCAGCGCCGGGGTGGCGAGCGCGGACACCGCCGCGGCCACGGCCGTGGCGCGCCGACCGACCGCGCCGGCGGCGACCGGCTTGTCGGTACGCCCCACCGTGGCGTCCCGGTCGGCGTCGAGCGCGTCGTTGGCCCAGCCGACGGCGAGCTGGCTGGCCGCCACGGTGAGCACCACGGCGAGGATCCCGCCCGGCCGGTGCCCGACGCCCCACGCGAGCAGCCCGGCCACCGTGGTGACCGCGGCGGCCGGCTCCGGGTGACTCGCCCTGACCAGCCCTAGCACCGTTGGCGACATGAGGAAAGTCTGGTCGTTACCGGGCAGTCGTGCCACGCTCGGTCCATGCCAGACGCGGGCCGCACCCTGCCACGCAACGATCCGCGCCAGTACGACGACCTGGCCGGCGAGTGGTGGCGGCCGGACGGCGCGTTCGCGATGCTGCACTGGCTGGCCGAGGCCCGCGCGGCGCTCGTGCCGCCGGCGTCCCGCCCCGGCGCCCTCCTCGTCGACCTCGGCTGCGGCGCCGGGCTGCTCGCCCCGCACCTGGCCGGCAAGGGCTACCGGCACGTGGGCGTCGACCTCACCCGGTCGGCCCTGGCGCAGGCCGCCGCGCACGGGGCGACCGTCGTCAACGGCGACGTGACCGCCGTACCGCTGGTCGACGGCTGCGCCGACGTGGTCGCGGCGGGCGAGTTGCTGGAGCACGTGCCGGACTGGCGGCGCGCGGTGGCCGAGGCGTGCCGCCTGCTGCGGCCCGGCGGCCTGCTCGTCCTGGACACGCTGAACGACACGGCGCTGAGCCGCCTGCTGGCCGTGCGGATCGCCGAGCGGCTGCCCACGGTGCCGAAGGGCATCCACGATCCACGGTTGTTCGTGGACTCCCGGGCGCTGGTGGCGGAGTGCGCCCGGCACGGGGTCGACCTGCGCCTGCGGGGCATCCGGCCGGGGATGCCCGGCCTGCTCGGCTGGCTGGTCCGCCGGATGCGCGCCACCGGCCGCCCGTATGCGGTCCCGACCGACCGTCCGCACGCGACGGTCGCCGGCCCGCCGCCGCGGATCGTGCCGACCTGGTCGACGGCCGTGCTCTACCAGGGGCGTGGTACGCGGAGCGGATAGCGGTGCCCGTCCCTGGGTAGGGAGAGGGCCGAGAAGGGGGCTGTATGACGCAGCACGCGTTGGAGGCGGCTCGCCGCCTGGCACCGAGGCTGGCCGCCCGGGCGGCCGAGCACGACCGGGACGGCTCGTTCCCGGTCGAGGACTTCCGTGACCTGCGCGAGGCCGGGCTCTTCGGCCTGATGGTTCCCACCGCACTCGGCGGGATGGGCGCCACCTTCGCCGAGTACGCGGCGGTCGCCACCGAGCTGGCCCGGGGCAACGGCGCGACGGCCCTGGTCTTCAACATGCACGCCTCGGTCACCGGCGCGCTCGGCGCGGTGACCGAGGAACTGGCCGAGGCGCTCGGCGTCCCGGCCGAGGCGCTGGCCGCCCGGGACCGGCTGCTCACCGCCGCCGCCCAGGGCTCCTGGTACGCCGTGGCGATGAGCGAGCGCGGCGCCGGTGCCCGGCTCTCCCAGCTCAGCACCGTCTACGAGCCGGCCGACGGCGGTTGGCACCTCAAGGGCAGCAAGACGTTCTGTTCCGGGGCCGGGCACGCGGACGGTTACCTGGTGGCCGCCCGCAGCGCCGTCGACCAGTCGGTGGTCTCCCAGTTCCTGGTGCCGGCCGGCGACGGGCTGACCGTCGAGCCCACGTGGGACTCGCTCGGCATGCGCGCGACCTCCTCGCACGACCTGCACCTGGACGTGACCGTGCCGGCCGACCGGCTGCTCGGCGGCGTGGAGGGGCTGGCCCTGGTGGTCGCCCAGCTCATGCCGCACTGGCTGGTGGCCAGCTACGCCGCCGTCTACGTGGGGGTGGCCCGGGCGGCCCTCGACGCGGCGGCCGAGCACCTGAACGCCCGCAACCTCGCCGGCCTGCCGGCGGTCCGGTCCCGCCTGGGCCGGGCCGACGCGGCGGTGGCGGCGGCCCAGTTGGTGGTCGCGGAGGCGGCCCGCCGGGTGGACGAGGCGCCGGGCGACGCGGAGACCAACCGCTGGGTCTGGCGGGCGAAGCTGCTCGCCGGCACCACCGCCGCCGACGTGGCCGCGTCCGTGCTGGAGGCGGCCGGCACGTCCGCGACCCGGCGGGGACATCCGCTGGAGCGGCTCTACCGGGACGCCCGCTGCGGCTCGCTGCACCCGGCGACGTCGGACGTCTGCGCGGACTGGCTGGGCGTCGCCGCGCTGGGCGGTGACCCGGACCGCGACGGAACGGTGCCTCGTTGGTGAGCGTGGGGGGTCCGCCGGGTCGGCGGACGCGCGGGCGCACGGCCCGTCCAGGGGCGGGTTCGACCGCCCGGTGCGCAAGGCCGGACGAGAGGTGGGCATGGTGGCCGTACCGGTGATCGCGGGGCTGGGGACGGCACACCCGCCGTCGGCCGCGCAGGACGACCTGTGGGAGGGCTTCTTCTCGAAGCACTTCTCCGGCAGCACGCGGGCGCTGGCGCAGCGGATCTTCGCGCACTCGGGGGTCACCCACCGGCAGGCTGCCGTGAACCCGTTGCTGGAGGACGTATCCGACTGGCCCACGGAGCGGCGGATGCGCCGCTACCTGGTCGAGGCGCTGCCGCTGGGCAAGGAGGCGGTGGGCCGGGCGCTGACGGCCGCCGGCCTCTCCGCCGGCGACGTCGGGCTCTTCGTCGTCTGTTCGTGCACCGGGTACGCCACCCCGGGGCTGGACATCCTGCTCGCCCGGGACCTGGGCATGGCCCCGGACACGCAGCGCCTGTTCGTCGGGCACATGGGCTGCTACGCCGCGCTGCCGGGCCTGGGCGCGGCGAGCGACTTCGTCACCGCCCGGGGCCGGCCCGCGCTGCTGCTCTGCGCGGAGCTGACCAGCCTGCACATCCAGCCCTCCAGCGCCCGGGTGGACACCCAGCAGATCGTCTCCCACGCGCTCTTCTCGGACGCCGCGGTCGCCGCCGTGGTCGTTCCCGACGGCCGGGGGTACGCGCTGCGCGAGGTCACCTCCGTCACGGACACCTCGACGGCCGACCACATGACCTGGGACGTCACCGACACGGGTTTCCGGATGGGGCTGTCGCCGAAGGTGCCGCAGGTGCTCTCCACGCACGTCCGGGGCCTGGTCGAGGGGCTGCTGGCCCGGCACGGCACGACGCTGTCCGAGGTGGACGGCTGGGCGGTGCACCCGGGCGGCCCGCGCATCCTGAACGTGGTCGAGCGGGAGCTGGCCCTGCCGCCGGAGGGCCTGGCGGCGTCCCGGGCGACCCTGGACGAGCACGGCAACTGCTCGTCGCCGACGGTGTTGCTGATCCTGGACCGGCTGCGCCGGGCCGCGTCGCCGCCGCGGCGGGTGGTGATGCTGGCGTTCGGCCCCGGCCTGACCCTCTTCGCCGCGTTGCTGGAACGGACAGGAGTGAGCGGTTCGCCCGGCACGGTTACCCTCTGATGATGGACGCCGATGCGGCAGACCGGCCGGAGACCGGGCCGGACGCGGGTGGGCACACGGCTGGCGTCGGGGCCGACGATCGGCTGCGCGGCGCCGTACTGGCCGTGGCGGGGCTGGCCGCGCTGGTCGGCGGCGGCTGGTGGTGGCAGGCCGAGGCGCCCCGCACCGGCCCCGTGCCGGACCTGTCGAACGTCGCACCGGCGGACCGGGTCCGGTTCGCCGCCCCGCCGGACGCCCACGTCCGGTTCGTCGTGCCCGCTGAGGGATCCGGACGGCCCGCCAGCTTCTGGCTCGTCGACCCGCGCAGCGGCGCGACGGTGCGGACGGATCCGCGTGGCGGCGCGACGGTCCGGACGGAGACGCGTGAGGGCACGACGGTGCGGGTGGACGTCGAGGACCCGGAGCAGCGCCGCGCCGGGGACGACCCGCTCCAGGCGGGCGATGGGCGTCGGGGCAGGCTGGCCAGCTTCCCCGACACGGTCTGGACCGCCCGGGCCGTGCTCAGTCCGGCGGAGGGTCTCGTCAAGAGGGCCTCCGCCGAGGGCGGGGCGCGTCACCTGCTCCAGTACCGCTGTGTCGGCCCGGGAGAGCTGCTGATCGTGGTCGAGGGGGCCTGGGCGGCCGACCCGATCACCAGCGCCTGCGACGGCTCGGTCACGTCGACGGAGGTCACCGGCAGGGGCGGGCCGTTCCAGGTCTCGCTGTCGAGCGCCAACGCGGAGCCGCTGCGGGTCGATGCGCAGCTGGTCGCCCTGCCCTGACCACCCCGGCGGGGCGGCTCAGGCGGCGAGGCGGGTCAGGTCGGCGCGGTAGTCCTCGGCGGAATGGATCTCGGGGACCACCTTGACGAGGACGCCGGTCCGGTCCACCAGCAGCGCGGTGACGGCGCCGGGGCGGGCCGGCAGGTGCAGGAACGAGCGCAGCCCGCCGGCCGGGTCGGCGAGCGGTCGCACCGTGGCCCCGGCGGGCGGCGTGGCGCGTACGGGCCGGGTGCCGGCGACGGTGACCACCGTGACGCCGGCCGGTGCCAGGGTGGCGGCGGTGGCCACGTCGGCCGGGCAGGGACAGCCGTCCACGAGGATGATCATCGCTGGCACCAGTCCGCGCAGGGGCACCGGTGACTGGCCGGCGTCGGCCAGGTCCAGCGCGGGCAGCGGTCGACCGGCCGCCCCGGCCGGCGGCGCGTACGGGGTGGGAGTGGGCTCCGGGGTGGACCGGCCGGGCCGGGGCCAGGTGACCGCCGCGAGGCCGGCGAGGGTGGTCAGCACCGCCACCAGCAGCACCAGCAGGGCGAGGGCGAACGGGGACCGGGCCGGCGGAGGCGGGACGGCGTGCCGGGGCGTGCCACCCAGCTCGCGGCGGAGCTGTTCGGCCTCGGCGGCGAGCGCGGAGGCGTCGTCCGGCACGACCACCCGGCCCCACTCGGGTGGCAGGTCGGGCAGTCCGGGGCCGTCTGCGTCGGGCTTGCCCATCGGACCCCCAGGACGTCTCGGCGAGCGGACAGCGGCTCGGTCTCCAGCGTCCCGCACGGGGCGGGCTGCCGCTACACCTGGGCGCGTACCCGGCCGGCGGGCTACCATGGGAGGAGCGCATAGCCCTTGATCTCGACGTTCGCGTCACTCGTACCGGGACGTCATCCGAGCGTTACGGAGCGTGGTCAAACCACTGGTTTGGCGGTCTGTCAAGCTGAAGAAAGACCTCTCACAGGGCCCCTGAGCTGCGCCAACGGTCAGGACAGCGGTGAGACATCGGTGCCTGAGCGTGTTACCCTAGACACAGCGAAAGGGGTTTCGAACCTATGGTTTTCAGTGTCGGCGAGACCGTTGTTTACCCCCACCACGGGGCCGCACTCATCGAGGCAATCGAGACTCGGGTGATCAAGGGCGAGCCTAAGCAATACCTCGTCTTGAAGGTCGCGCAGGGTGACCTGACGGTCCGGGTGCCCGCCGAGAACGCCGAGATCGTGGGTGTGCGCGAGGTGGTCGGCGAAGAGGGCCTCGGCAAGGTCTTCGACGTGCTCCGTGCACCGCACACCGAGGAGCCGACCAACTGGTCGCGGCGTTACAAGGCGAATCTGGAGAAGCTGGCCTCCGGTAACCCGCTGAAGGTCGCCGAGGTCGTCCGCGACCTGTGGCGTCGGGAGCGGGAGCGGGGTCTCTCCGCGGGTGAGAAGCGCATGCTCGCTAAGGCCCGTGACATTCTCGTCGGCGAGGTCGCGCTGGCCGAGAAGAGCACCAAGGACGAGGCGGAGACGCTGCTCGACAAGGTCCTGACCGAGGCCTAGTCCCCGCAGCATCGTCGTACCCGATGCGTAGCGAACAAACCACCGAGGACCGCGACGTGACCGCGCAGCTTAATCCGTGCGGTGACGTCGCGGTCCTCGTGCCTGCGGCCGGTGCCGGCGTACGGCTCGGCCCCGGCCGCCCCAAGGCGTTGCGCCTGCTCGGTGGGGAACCCCTGCTGGTGCACGCGGTCCGCCGGCTCGCCGCCGCGCCGTCGGTGCACACCATCGTCGTGGCCGCCCCGGCCGCCGAGGTGGCGGCGGTACGTGAGCTGCTCGCCCCGGTCGCCCCGGTGACCGTGGTGCCCGGTGGCGCCGAGCGGCAGGCGTCGGTGGCCGCCGCCCTCGCGGCGGTGCCCGCCGGCCCGGAGATCGTCCTCGTGCACGACGCCGCCCGGGCGCTGACCCCGCCCGACCTGGTGGAATCCGTCGCGGCGGCCGTCCGCGCCGGACACGACGCGGTGATCCCGGTGCTGCCCGTCGTCGACACGATCAAGGAGGTCGGCGCCGACGAGGTCGTCCTCGGCACCGTCGACCGCTCCGCCCTGCGCGCGGTGCAGACCCCGCAGGGCTTCCGCCGGGCGGTGCTGACGGCCGCGCACGCCGCCGCCGGTGACCCGCTCACCGACGACGCCGGCCTGGTCGAGAAGCAGGGCGTCCCGGTGTCCTGCGTCCCCGGCTCCGAGTACGCGCTGAAGGTCACCCGCCCGTTCGACCTGGCGCTGGCCGAGCATCTGCTCGCCACGGGCGCCTGACGCGTACCCTCTTCTCATGATCGTTCCCCGGGTGGCCATCGGCACCGACGTGCACGCCTTCGAGGCGGGCCGGCCGTGCTGGGTGGCCGGCCTGCACTGGCCCGACCAGGACGGCCTGGCCGGGCACTCGGACGCCGACGTGGCCGCGCACGCCGCCTGCAACGCGCTGCTCTCGGCGGCCGGCCTCGGGGACCTGGGCGCCAACTTCGGCGTGGGCCAGCCCGAGTGGGCGGGCGCGTCGGGCGTCGCCCTGCTCACCGAGAGCGCCCGCCGGGTGCGGGCCGCCGGCTTCGCGATCGGCAACGTGTCCGTGCAGGTGGTCGGCAACCGGCCCAAGATCGGCCCGCGCCGTGAGGAGGCCCAGCGGGTGCTCTCCGAGGCGGTCGGCGCGCCGGTGACCGTCTCCGCGGCCACCACCGACGGCCTCGGCTTCCCCGGGCGCGGCGAGGGGCTCACCGGCATCGCGGTGGCCCTGGTGTACGAGGCTCCGGCCGCCTAGGCTCGCCGCGATGTCCAGCGACGCCACCTCAGACCGCTCCGCCGCCGACGGCTACCTCCAACGCGCCCAGCTCCTCGCCGAACTCGGTCGCTACGACGAGGCCGCGGCTGAGGTCTCTTACGCCGTCGCCCTGGACCCGGCCGACGCCGGGGCGCTGACCATGCTGTCCCGGGTCCACCTCGCGGCCGGGCGGCCGACGGAGGCGCGCACCGCCGCCGACGCCGCGGTCGCCGCCGCCCCCGACAGCGTTCCGGCGCTGGTCGCCCGCGCCCTCGCCCTCGGCGATCTGGAGGAGTACGCCGAGGCGGCCCGGACCGCCGACCGGATCCTGGCGCTGGGCCCCGACGACGCGTACGCGCAGAGCAGCGCCGCCGCGATCCTGGCCGGCTCGCGCAACGGGCAGCCGGCGCTGAACGCGGCCTGGCGCGGGATCGAGCTGGCACCCGAGAATCCCCAGGCGCACCTGGTGCTCGGGCTGGTGGCGGCGAACATGCAGATGTTCGACCTGGCCGAGCGCGCCTACCGGGAGGCGTTGCGGCTGGACCCGCAGCTCGCCGAGGCCCGCCACGACATCGGCGTGCTCCGGCTGGAGCAGCGGCGCTGGAGCGAGGCGCTGGAACACCTCGCCGAGGCCGCGTCGATGAGCCCCGGGCGGGTCGACTCCGGCCGGACCATCTCGCTCGGCCTGCGCCAGCTCGTGGTCTACGGCGCGGGCTGGACGATGATCACCGCCGTGCTGATCGCCTGTATGGCGCCGGGCAGCGCCGGGCTGTCCCGCGTCGCGGCGGCGTTCGCGGCGCTCGGCGGGGCGCTGGTGGTCTGGCGCTTCGCCGCCCGGCTGCCCGGCCTGTCCCGGACCATCCTGCCGAGCCTGCTCCGCTCCGACCGCACGCTGGCCCTGGCCGTCTACGCGGCAGCCGCCGCCCCGGCCCTGATCCTGCTCTACGCCCTGGTCGGCACCCCGTGGCCGCTGGTGCTCGCCATCCTCGCCGCGGTCGCCGCCGAACTCGCCGTGCTGTCCCGCACCACGGCGTGAGCCGGCACCGGCCGGTCGGCACCACCCGATCCGTCGGCTGGCCGGTCGGGGCCACCTGATCCGTCGGCTGACCCGTCTGCACCACCCGATCCGCCGGCTGGTCCGACGGGGACCGCCCGGTCCGTCGGCTGGCCCGCAGGACCCGCCCTCAGCCGAGGGCGAGGGCGTAGAGGGCGCTGGCGTCCAGCCCGTCGAGCAGCAGCAGGTGGTTGAGCTCGTCGTCGAAGAATCCGCCGAGCGGGGCGGCGGAGAGCCCGAGGGCCGTCGCGGCGAGCAGCAGGTTCTGGGCGAGGTGGCCGGTCTCCATGGCGGAGAACCGGTAGCCGCGCAGCCCGTACCGGGCCCGGGCCCGGCGCAGGTCCGCGACCACGAACAGCCAGAGCGGCACCGTCTCGACGTCGAGCCCGTCGGCGCCGGGGACGACGTCGGGACCGGTGGGCGCGAACTGCGGGGCGACCCGGGACAGCCGGTCGGTGCCCGGATCGGCTGCCACCCGCCGGAGGGCGTGCCGCTCCGGCAGGTACTCGTAGAGTGCCGCCCGCACCGAGGCGATCCGGCGGGGAAGCACCAGCAGCCGGGTGGTCGCCAGGGCGCCCGGCGTCGGGTACGCCAGTCGTCGCTGGCCGTCGGCCGCCGGCGCGGTGTCGCCCGCCGCGTAGCGCAGCAGCCGGCCCAGATCCGCCACGCCGGTCTCCGCTCGGCCGAAGTCGTACCGGGTGCGGCGCTCCAGCAACACCGTGGCGAGCGTGGTGTCGGCGAGCGCGCCCGGCGTCGGCTCGGGCAGTGCCAGGGTCACGGCGTCGGACGGGAGGGGGCGACCCGGTGCGGGCTCGACGGTACGGGGACGCTGGCTCGGCCACCGCGTACGGACGAACTTCGACCCCTGGTGGTACGCGCGGTCCGGGGCGTCGATCCCGTCGGCGTGGAAGTCCGGCGTTGCGGCCGGTGCGCCGTACGCCAGCGACGCGAGCCAGGCGAGGTGGCACTCGGCCGGGATGCTCAGCCCGAGGCGGTTGTGCAGCATGTGCAGCTGCGACGCGAGGATGCCGGGCACCGTGCCGCGCAGCCGGCCCTGCCCGTCGAGCGCCCGTAGCCGCTCGACGTAGGCGGCGACCTCGTCCGCCCAGTAGTTCACGGAGGTGGCGGCGCCCCTGCCGTGCGTGACGATGTCGGCGATGAGCCGCTGCCGGGCCGGGTAGACGGACGCGTCGGCGTGGAAGTCGCGTTCCGCCGCGATCAGGGCCAGGCCGAGGTCCTGACCGTTCGCCTCGGGCACCAGCGTCCACCCGTTGGCGTAGCCGCGCAGGAACCGGACCGCCTCGTGCCCGGTGAGGCCGCTGGCGGTGAGGAACCCGAACAGCAGGTCCACGGCCGTCGACCGGCGGCGGGCGGGTGGCGCGCCGAGCACAGCCGCGGCGACCCGGCTGGACGCGGCGAAGAGTTCCTCGGCCGCGTCGATCGCGTCCGGGCCGCCGTACCGGTCGACCTCCGGCCGGTACGGCTGTTCGACCACGGTGCCGTGCGGCTGCCAGCCCAGCTCCGGCCCACTGCCGGCCCCGTGTCCCACGCCGGCCCCGTGTCCCACGCCGGTCTCTTGCCCCACGCCCGGCCGGTCGGGCCGGTCGGTCCCGTCGGGTTGGTCGGTGTCGTCGGACTGGTCGGTCTCGCCGGGCCGGTCGGTCCCGTCGGACCGGTCGGAGGTGTGCACTCCGAACTGGGCGTACCAGTCCGCCGGGCGCAGTTCCCGGGCCGGTGGCGGCAGCGCGGCCACCGCTTCGACCAGCCCGGCGCGCATCCGCCGTACCGTCTCCGGCGTCGCGTCGGCGACCCGCCAGCGCAGGTGCGGGCCGCCCTCCCAGTACCGGACGAAGAACCAGGAGGAGATCTCGCCCCGGGCGAGCAGGTCCGTCGTGGTCGGCACGATGTGCTCCCGCAGCACCGTCTCGGTGCACTCGGAGCCGGCGTGCAGGTGGACGTGCAGGGCGGACCAGCGAGCCATGCTCGGCTCTCCTTCAGGGGAACGGGTGGGGCAGGATCAGGTGGTCGGGGGCGGCGAGCCGGGCCTGCCGCAGGCGGGGCAGGTCGACCCGCCGGTTGAGGTGCCCGAAGGTCATCGGCACGGCCCCGGGCGCGAGGATCTTCACGGCGGCCAGGCCGAGGCGGCGTTCGGCCGCCCCGGTCTGGTCCACCACCAGCGGCGGCGTCCCGGCGGCGGCCATCGCGTCGACGACCCTGCGCAGCACCTCGGTCAGGTCGGGGTGCAGCCACCGCTCGCGCCAGCCGGCGAAGTGCTCGTCGAACGGTTGCGCCGGGCCGGCGGCGGCCTCCCGCAGCGCGAAGTCGAACCGGGGCAGGGCCTGCGGCAGCAGGTGCAGCGCGGCGTGGTCCCCCAGTCCTTCCACCAGGTCGGCATCGGCGAGCATGGCGAGCAGTCGGTCCCGCGGCGGGCGGGCCACCTTCGGCGCGACGGTCACGTTCACGCCGACCTCCAGGACCGCCGCCGCGGCGGCCCGGAGGGGATCGGGATGCGCCCCGGCGGCGGAGAAGGTCGCGCCCCGGTCGGGTCGGTCGTTGACGGCGAGGGCCCAGACGGCCGGTATCCCGACGTCGCTGGTGATGTCGAGCAGGTGCAACCGGTAGCCCTCCGCCGCGATCCGGTCCGCGAGGTGCCGGGTCAGCGGATCGACGTCGGGCGGCAGCGCCAGAGCCGGCGGCGTACGGCCGGCGTACCAGGTGAGCAGGAAGGCGTCCCGCTCGATCGTCTCCAGGCAGGCGTGCAGGATCGCCTCCTCCAGGCAACCACCGACGGCGCAGCCGCTGGAGGACTCGTAGAGGAACCGGGCGGCCCCGGCACGGTCCACCCCGTAGTAGGCGGCGTGCTCCGGCACGAGGACGGGCCGATCACCCGCCAGGTCGTACGCCCACACCCAGGACGTCACCGTGTCCGGGGTGAAGGGGGCCAGCCGGTACCCGGGGTGGCGGACCGCCTCGGGCTCCGGCAGGCCCAGCCGGGCGGGATCGACGGCGTCGGCGGCGAGTTCCCGGTAACTGCCCAGCGTGGTCGTCCGGCGGGCCTGCGGGCAGCGGCCGGCCTCCCGTTCGACCGCCTCCAGAAGGGCCAGCACCTGCGCGGTCGGTTGGTCCGCCGCGCGCCCGTATCCACCGACCCGACCGGAGCGGCCGGGGACGGGCATCTCGGCCGCCGCCAGCGCGAGCGGGCCCTGCCGGTCGGTGTGGACGTGCGTCACCGGCCCGTAGCGGGGATCGACCAGTTCGGCGCGGAGCACCGCCAGGTCCGGCGGGCCGGGACGGACCCGCAGGCGGTCGGGTGCGGCCTGCCGGCGGGGGCGCAGGGCGATCGTGGCGGCCCCGGCCGAGTCGGGTGGCAGGGCACCGCAGTCCGGACAGTCCGGCACCGCTCGGATCAGGTGCCGACTGATCGCGCCGTCGCGGACCGCCAGCACGCTGGCCAGGCGCGGGTCGGCGTGGTCGGCGAGTTGGCCGGCGACCAGCTCGCCGACCAGCCCGTGCCAGTACGGCGGCAGCGGCAGCGACCGGCCGCCGGCGAGCAGTGTGGCGGTGCTGCCGGCGCCGAGGACGGCCTCCTGCCGGGTGTTGGCGCACCGCAGGCAGCCGCCGACACCGGGGCGGCTCAACGGGCCGACCTCGATCGCCGTCCCGCGCGCCCGCACCGGCAGGTACGCCCTGCCGGCCGCGTGGGCGGCCCGCTGCTCGGCCAGGTGCCGGGCCACCGGCCAGTCCGCCGCGACGCCCACCACCACGGGCCGATCCGTCCGCCGTACGGTCGAGGCGCTGACGGCGATCGCCCGGACCAGGCGGTCGTCGTCCCCGACGACCCGCACCGGAACGTCCTCCGCTGCGCCCGAACCGAGGGACGCGGTGTCGAGGCCGACCGGTGGGCGGGCCGGCACCGCTCCCGCCGTCGGTCCGGTGCCCGGTGCCCCGTCACCGGCGAGCGCCCCGGTCCGCGTGGCGGGTGCCCCGGTCCGCGTGGCGGGCGCCCCGGTCCGCGTGGCGGGTGCCCCGGTCAGCGCGGCCGGCGGCCAGGGCTGTGGGTCGGTCGGCTCGCCGACGCGCTGGACGACCCCGCCGCGCAGTGACAGCGCCGTGCCGTCGGCGAGCCCGGCCAGCACGCGTACCACCTCGTGTGCCACGAGGAACGGCAGCAGCCGGTGGTCGGTCGCCGACCCCGCCGGACCGGCGTCCGTGGCTGCGGCGGTCTGGCCTGGGGCGGTCTGGCCTGCGACGGCCTGGCCTGCGGCGGCGGGGTGACCGGCCGGGTCCAGCGGGCCGATCAGCGTGCCGTCCGGACGGATCGTCACCGGCAGCACCGCGGGCCGCAGGGAGCCGGGCGGTCGCGGTGCCGCCCCCGGCCACGGGGGAACGGGCGGCTCCCGACGCTCGCCGGGGTCCTCCGTCCGGACCCACACGACCAGGTCCGCGCCGCCGCCGTCCCCGGGCACCTCCCGCAGGGCACGGAGAGCCTCTCCAGGCGCGGTGGAGAGCCCGGAGGCGGTCAGTGCCGCCCGTACGGCCGGTGGAAGGTCGCCCTCGCCGGTGACCGCGACCGTGCACCACGACACCGCGTCCAACGCGGCGGTCGGATCCTGCGCGAGCCCCGCCAGCCAGGCCGCCAACGGATGGCCGTCCAGCGGCACCCGGACGTCGACCAGGAGGTCGTGCTCGGCGAGGAGACCGAGCAGCCAGCCCACCGCCCTGGCGGTCCGGTCGGGCAGTCCCAGGGTGGCGGTCGCCGGGTCGAGCCCCCGGCGGAGGGAGGGCTCCAGCCGTTGCCACAGCTCGCCGGCGACCGGCGGGCAGGTCACCACCGAGCTGGCCCGCCAGCCGCTCACGAGGAGCCCGCCCTCGACCGCCCGGACCAGGGTGCCCGGTCGCAGGGTCACCTCACCCACGTCGCCTCCACCCGGGTCACCCGGTGCGGGCGGTGAGGGCGTCCTGCCATGTCACGCCGTGGATCTCCTGGGTGGCCTCGGCGAGCAGGTGGGCACCGAGGTACCGCTCCAGCGGCGCGACGTCGCAGAGCGTCAGCAGTTGGTAGAGCATGTTCGTGCAGAACCGGTAGACCTGGAACTCGCGGCTCGCGGCGATCCGTTGGAAGCCCGACGCCTCCAGCGCCTGGTGGTAGGCGCTCGCCCCGCGACGGCTCAGGTCCCACCGGATCGCGGTGGCGTCGTCGAACGAGGTGGTGCGCCGCCGGAACTCGGCGGAGAACGCCCCGTCGAGCGCGCCCGCGTCGTACGCCCGCTCGGCGATCCGCCACGCCGCCGCGCTCCACGCCCGCCACGCCGCCGCCACCGGCTCGGTGGTGTCCGGCGTGGACGCCTGGCGGACCAGGTCGTGGTACCTCCCGCCGGCCCGGTCGGCGAAGGCGGCGAAGCGTGGGCGCAGGAGGTCGTTGCGCTCGCCGAAGAGGAAGTCCTCCAGGTGCGACAGGAAGGTGTGGTAGCCGGACAGCAGCCGTCCCGGCCAGGTGTCGGCGTGCGCGGCCATGGCGGTGACCACGACGCCCACCCGGGCGGCCTGGGCGTCCCCGACGAGGGCGAGCTGGTCGAGCGACACCCGCACCGGAGCCAGCCCGGCGGCGAGGACGTCGGCACGGCACTCGACCGCGCCCGGCGTGCCCAGCAGCGCGGCCAGCGCACTCTGGTCGCCGGCGGTCACCAGCACCGTGTTGTCCGGGTGGATCGGGTCGTACGGGGGCGGTACGAGTTCCGCCCGGCCGGCCGCCTCGGACCGGCGCAGCAGCAGCACCTCGTCGAGCCCGGCCCGGGACGGCGCCACCGCCAGGTGACCACGCAACCGTTCGGCGGCCTCGGCGGCGGCCGTGGCCCGTTGCGCCTCGGGGCCGCGTAGCCGCAGGCGCACGTGCGGGCCGTGCAACCAGTGCCGTTCCAGGTGGACGGCCAGCCCGGCACCGCGCAACCGCTCCGCGACGGGCAGGACGGCGTCGCGCAGCAGCGATGCCTTGGCCTCCTCGTGGTAGTGGCACACGACGTCGGTGGTCGGAGTCAGTCCGGTCGTCCTCGGCTCGGTCATGGCTGGACTCCACTCGGCTCGGTGGTGCGGTCGCACGCCGGCGCCCGGCCGGTCACCGGGGGGCCGCCGGCAGGTAGGTCTCGACGACCAGCTCGGTGACCCGGTGCGGCCGGTCGTGGCCGGCGGGGCGGGGCAGCGCCTCCTCGACGACCAGCCGGCCGGTGATCCGCCCGAGCCATCGGGGCACGCAGCGCAGGTGCAGCGGGCTGGCCAGGTCGACGAACTGCGGCTTGGGCCGGGCGACCGCCTCCCAGAGCCCGGCGATCGCCGGGGGAGGCGGCGGGGCGGACGGACGTTCCGACGGCTGCCGGGCCTGGGCGCCGGGGTGCTGCGCGGCGTGGCCCGGTGCGGGCGGCTGCCCGTCGCGCCGGCTGCCCTGGTTGAGGAAGACCTGGTCGGGCAGGTCCCAGCCCGCCCGCAGCGCCGCGGCGGCGGCGACCGACGGCGAGCCGAGCTTGCGAAGGTGCTCTTCGGCCCCGTCGTCGAAGCGCCAGCTCCGGCGGGCGAGGACGACGCGGCCACAGCGGAGCCGGTCGGAGACGACGGCCTGCCCGCCCGGACCGGCCACCGTCCGGGTCGCGGCCAGGTGGCGGAGCCCCACCTCGCCGCTGCCCAGGTCGCCGAGTAGCGCGGCCACCCGGGCCGGCAGCGCCGGCGGCGATAGGAACCCGAGGTACAGCACGTCGAGCAGGTCACCGGTGGCCGGATCGCGCAGCCGGATCTGGTCGCCGGCCAGGTCGTGCACCAGTTCGACCGAGGCGAGGTCGAGCCCGCCCAGCCGCTGGTCGTCGCCGATGTCCTCGCCGAGCAGCAGCGGGTGCAGGTTGGCGTTGAAACCGTGCACCGGCCGGAACTGGGCCACCCGGCCGGGCAGCACCCGGCGGAGCTGGGCGGCCACCGCGGCGCGCATGCCGCTGTCGCCGAAGAGGTCCAGGAAGCGACTGGTGAACCGGCCCCAGCCGCCGTAGACGTGGTTGAGGTGCAGCGACCCGTCCGGGCCGTGCTGACCGAAGAAGGCGTACGACACCGGCCGGGCCCGCAGCCAGCGGGGCAGTGCCGCGGCCACCTCGGCCACCAGGTCGGCACCGATGACGGTCTCCACGCCGTCGTTCCCGCCGTCGGCGCGTACCGCCCGGACCACCTCCTGCCGCAGCGTGGCCAGCTGGGCCAGCTCGGGCACCCGGGCGATCGGACCGCCCGCCAGGGCCCCCTCCGGGGTCACCGTCGGCAGGTCGTCGAAGCCGGCGCCGATCTCGGCGAAGAACTGGCCGAGGTCGGCACAGCGGGCCCCGGGACCGTAGCGCTCGACGAACCGGTGTCGCAGGAGCCGGCGCAGCACCTGGTCCTCGTCGAACAGCAGCGCGAGGCTGGTCAGCGCGGTCAGGTCGGCGGTGTCCGCGGGCCGGCGGGTCAGGCGTACCGGCCCGGGTAGCACGACATCCTCGGTGACGGGCGCCTGGGCCGGTGCGGCGGCCCCGAGCTGCCGCAGGGCCTCGTGCCAGCCGGCGTCGATCCGACGTACGAGCTGGCCGCGCCGCGCCGCGTCGACGTCCGCCAGCGACCGGATGTCCCTGTCGAGGTGCCGTACCTGGTCGGCGAGGGCGGGGGCACCGGTGTCGCCGAGCCAGTCGGCGATCGCCGCCAGCGCCGCCGGGTCGTGCTCGGTGGTCGGCGGTACCGGGATCAGCAGGCGTTCGTCGCAGAGCTGGGTGACGAGACGTCGCGCGAGCCGCTCGGCCTCGGCGGCGTCCGTGGCGGGGCGCGCGGCGCCTCGGCCGAGGGCCGCCACGAGCGCCGCCGGCGGGTGTCCGTCGGGTGCGGCGCGGAGCACCCGGATGATCGCGGCCAGTGCGGGCCGCAGCGGCATCCGGACCCGTTCCTCCCGGATCACCGGCATGCCGTCGGCGCCGGTCGTCGGGTGCTCGCGGTAGAAGACCACGTGCCCGTCCTGCACGCGGGTGCCGGGCGCGAGCCGGTGCGGGGTGCGCAGCATCTGGTCCGGGCGGCTGGTCCCGGCCAGGAAGAGGCTGGCGACCAGGCTGGCGGGAGGACGGGTCACCGCCAGCGGTTCCCCCGCCGCCGTCACGTCCAGACCCGCCGCGAGGTCCAGGTGGGTCGGCAGCGCCCCGTCGGGCGGGGACGCCAGCGGGGCGGGGACGGCTTCCGCATCCGGCCAGGGGGCCCAGCCGACGATGGTGAACCAGGAGAGCGGGCTGGTCCGGGTGGTGGCCCGCAACGCGTAACGGAGCACGGTGGGTTCGGACTTGCGACCCCGGGCGTCCGGCTCGCCGCCGCGCGCCGCCGTCCGCTGCACCGCTGCCAACAGCTCAGGGCTGGTCAACGCGACCGCCCGGCCGAACGGCTCGCTGCCGCACAGGGCGGCGAGTGCGACGCGCTCCTCGGCCAGCGCCGCAGCCGACCCGGCGTCGACGGCGCCGGTGAGCCGGTCGATCTCGGCCCGGGCCCGCAACCAGCGCCCCAGCGCCGGCAGTCGGTCGGGCAGGTCGCCGAGCCGGGCGCGCAGGTCGCTGGCCGGCGACCGGTCGTTGTGTACGTCCCGCCGCAGCGGTAGCAGGACCGAGCGGCGGTACGCCGTCGGGGCCTGACCGCCGAGCCGGTACAGCTCCTCGGTGAGTTCGGGGCCGAGGGCCCGGCACTCGACCAGTCGATCGACGAGTTGGTCCTGGAGGCGACGCAGGTGCCGTCCGGCCGGACCGGCAGCCGGCAGGTCGACCGCCGTCCTGCGGATCAGCACGTACGGGGCGACCTGGACCTCCGGCGCGACTCGGCCGCCCGGTGCCGGCGACACCGGCGGGGCAGGGGATTGGCGGGTGGTTGTCACGGTGTCCTCCGTACGCGGTCGTCGGCACCGACCCCGGCCGAGCCGGTGAGGCCGCGAAACGCCGGTGTCGGCGTCCCCGGCCCCACCGGTCAGCCCCGGTCCGGTACGACTACTGGGGAAGCTGGGCGGCGCAGGACGAGTAGCCCAGCCACTGCCAGACGGCGGAGGTGCTCGCCGAGGCACCGGTCTCCGGCAGGGCCACCGCGTCGCGCACTGCGTGCACCTCCAGCAGGTCGGACACCTCCAGGTCGGCCAGGTTGAGGTCTTCGAGGTCGGCCAGCGTGGCCGTCATGTCGCGCATCGTGTACTCCGGTTCCAGGGGGATGTCGTCGACGAACAAGCGCACTTGTCGATGACAAGATGGACAGTGCGCAAGATGTTAGTCAGCTCCGTCCACGAACTATTCGTCCGAGCGTCCAGTCGCCGATGGCCGTACGACGGCTGTGGACGGACGATGAGAAGGAAGTGCGCTCCCGCGGCTGATGCGCGGGAGGCCGGAGGCGCTGCGGACGCGGCTGCCGGAGCGCGGTCGACGCCCGCCCGCCCCCGCGCGCACGAAGGTGCCGCAGTCCGCCCCTGCCGGACCGCGGCACCGCTCACCCGGAACCGTCCGCCTAGGGGCGGCGGGCCCAGGTCCAGGCGTAGCCGTCGTCCTCGCACGCGGTCGCGGCGTCGCAGAGGTCCAGCGGCCGGAAGGTGTCGACCATGACGGCAAGTTCGTCGAAGAAGTCGGCGCCGATGGAACGCTCGGCGGCGCCCGGCTGCGGGCCGTGGGTGAAGCCGGACGGGTGCAGCGAGATCGAGCCCTGTTCGATGCCGGAGCCGCGCCGTGCCTCGTAGTTGCCGCCGGTGTAGAAGAGCATCTCGTCGGAGTCGACGTTGTGGTGGTTGTACGGCACCGGGATCGCGTCCGGGTGGTAGTCGACCTTGCGGGGCACGAACGAGCAGATCACGAAGTTGGGGCCCTGGAAGGTCTGGTGCACGGGCGGCGGCTGGTGGATCCGGCCGGTGATCGGCTCGAAGTCGTGGATGGAGAACGCCCACGGGTACATGTGCCCGTCCCAGCCGACCACGTCGAACGGGTGGTGGGCGTAGACGTAGCGGGTCCAGCCGCGGCGGTGCCGGACCAGCACCTCCACGTCCTCGCCGTCGACCAGCAGCGGCGCGTCCGGCCCCCGGACGTCGCGCTCGCAGTAGGGCGAGTGCTCCAGGAACTGGCCCCGCACGGAGAGGTAGCGCTTGGGCGGGCCGATGTGCCCCGCCGCCTCGACGGCGAGCAGCCTGGTCGGCGCGTCGCCGGTGGGCACCAGCCGGTGGATGGTCGAGGTGGGGATGACGACGTAGTCGCCGGGCACCGCGTCGAGCACGCCGAACGTGGACTCGACCCGCAGGGTGCCCGACTCCACGTAGAGGCAGTGGTCGCCGGTGGCGTCGCGGAACAGCGGGGACGGCCGGTCCGCCAGCACGTACGCGATGCGCACGTCGTCGTTGGCGAGCAGGTACTGCCGGCCGAGCACCGGGTCGGCGCCGGTGCCGTCGAGCTTGTGGGTGCGCAGGTGGCGGGGCTTGAGCGGAAGGTTCGGCACCCGGGTGAACGCCGGCGGGGTGAACTCCTCGGCCGCCACGATCGCGGTCGGCGCGTGCCGGTGGTAGAGCAGGGACGAGTCGGAGGAGAAGCCCTCCTGGCCCATCAGCTCCTCGGCGTAGAGGCTGCCGTCGGGCTGGCGGAACTGGGTGTGGCGCTTGCGCGGCACCTCGCCGACGCTGCGGTAGTACGGCATCTCGCCTCCCGGTTCGTCCCGTTCACCGATCCAACAGCGTCCGATAATCGGACGCTGTTGTCCGTTCCTTGTAGCGTCCCGTACATTCTTGTCTCGTGTCAACGCAGGTGCCCGCGCTCGTCGACGGCCTCGTCGACGACGCCGCCGTCTTCCCGCCCGGCAGCGCGCCGCTGCCCGACGCCGTCGCCGCGCACCGGCGGCACCGCACCTCCTGGTACGCCGGCCTCGTCGGCCCGCTCCTGGTCCCGGCCACGAGGCTGCCCGAGGTGGCGGGCCTGCTCGGCGCCGACGAGCGGATCGCGGTCGGGGTGATCGGCGACGTGCCCCTCGACCGGCTCGACGAGGTGCGGGCCACGGCCGACCCGCGCATCCGCGTGCGCCAGGTGGAGGCAGCGGTCGCCAAACGCGGCGAGGACCCGCTGCCCGGCCTGACCGAGCTGGTGACGCTGGCCCGCCGCGCCGGTGCCGGCCCGGCCACCCTCGACGCCGTCTACGCCGAGCTGCCGCTCACGTTCGGGCTGATGGGGGCGCTGGACGCGCTCGCCGCCGCCCGCGCCGACGGCGTGCCGATCGCGGCGAAGTTCCGCACCGGCGGGCTGGCCGCCGAGCTGTTCCCCACCCCGGCGGAGCTGGCCGCCGTGATCTGCGCCTGCCGGGACCGGGACCTGCCGTTCAAGCTGACCGCCGGGCTACACCAGGCGGTCCGGCACCTCGACCCGGAGACCGGCTTCACCCACCACGGCTTCGTCAACGTGCTGGCGGCGACGCTGGCGGCCGCCGGGGGCGCCACCGTGGAGTCGGTCGCCGAGCTGCTCACCGCGACCGACCCGCGCCCGCTGGTGCAGTACGCCGAGGCCGGGCTGGACGGCCCGCGCCCGCTGTGGATCGGCTTCGGCTCGTGCAGCATCCTGGAACCACTGACCGATCTGATCCGGCTGGGGCTGGTGAACGGGGGCTTTCAAGCATGACCTGGGTGACGGGTGCCGACGGTTCGTCGTACGGGGTCGCCAACCTCCCGTACGGGGTGTTCCGCCACGCGGAGGGCGCGCCGCGCGTCGGCGTACGCATCGGTGACTTCGTGCTCGACCTGGCCGGCGCGGAGGAGGCCGGCCTGGTGCTGGCCGCCGGGACGCTGGGTCGGCCCACCCTCAACGACTTCATGGCCCTCGGTCGCCCACAGTGGACGGCCGTCCGGCAGCGGGTGACCGAGCTGCTCACCGACGCCGCCCACCGGCCGGCGGTGGAGCCGCTGCTGGTGCCCCTGGCCGAGGTGCGGATGCAGCTGCCGTTCGAGGTCGCCGACTACGTCGACTTCTACTCCTCCGACCACCACGCGTCCAACGTCGGCCAGATCTTCCGCCCCGGTCAGCCGCCGCTGCTGCCCAACTGGAAGCACCTGCCGATCGGCTACCACGGTCGGGCCGGCACGGTGGTCGTCTCCGGCACGCCGGTGGTGCGGCCGAGCGGGCAGCGGGCCACCCCGCAGGGCCCGGTCACCGGCCCGTCCGTACGCCTCGACATCGAGGCCGAGGTCGGCTTCGTGGTCGGCGTGCCCAGCCCGCTGGGCGATCGGGTCTCCGTCGACGACTTCGCCGACCACGTCTTCGGTGTCGTGCTGGTCAACGACTGGTCGGCCCGCGACATCCAGGCCTGGGAGTACCAGCCTCTCGGCCCGTTCCTGGGCAAGTCCTTCGCCACCTCGGTCGCGGCCTGGGTGACCCCGCTGGACGCGCTGGGCGACGCCTTCGTCCCCGCCCCCGACCAGGACCCGCCGGTCGCCGCCTACCTGCGCGACGTGCCGCACCTCGGGCTGGACCTGCGCCTGTCGGTGGAGTGGAACGGCGAGCGGGTCAGCGAGCCGCCGTTCGCGACCATGTACTGGACGCCGGCCCAGCAGTTGGCCCACCTCACGGTCAACGGCGCCTCGCTGCGCACCGGCGACCTCTACGCCTCGGGCACCGTCTCCGGGCCGGAACGGGGACAGGTCGGCTCGTTCCTGGAACTCACCTGGGGCGGCAGCGAGCCGGTGAAGTTCGCCGACGGCGGGACCCGCACCTTCCTGGAGGACGGCGACACGGTGACGATCACCGCCACCGCGCCCGGCCCGGACGGCACCACCATCGCCCTGGGCGAGGTGACCGGGAAGGTCCTCGCCGCCCGCTGACCCACCTTCCGATCATCGACGGTCCCCGGTCGCACAGTTGGTGCGACCGGGGACCGTTGCTTGCGCGTTGATCGTCGCGGATTCCGTCGCCATGCCGCGCCGGGGCCGGGCCGGACGCCCCCTTCCGGTTCCGGCCCGGCCGCCGGTTGGCGTACCGACGACAGGAAGGTGACGACGATGAACGATCTCCCGGGCGCGGTCTGGCGTACCAGCAGCCGCTCCAACGACCAGGGGCTCTGCGTGGAGGTGGCGGACAACCTGGTCGACGCCCTCGGCGTGGTGGGCGTACGCGACTCGAAGGACCAGGCGGGCCCCACGCTGGCGGTCAGCCCGCCGGGGTGGGCGGCCTTCGTCGGCGCGATCCGGGCCGGCCAGTTCGGTCGCTGACGGGTCGACCGCTCCGGATCGGGGCTCCCGGCGGTGGAAAATCCGCTCCGGGGGCCCCGATCCGCGCTCACCCGGCGTACCGTCGAGGCCACGGGAGGTGGCATGTCGACGGTGGCGGTCACGGAGTTCGTGGAGGCGCACGACGTCGACCTCTGGCGGCTGCTGACCGACCTGACCACCCGCACCCGGCGCTTCACCGGGCCGGTGGAGGTGCTCACCCCCGGCCCGTTCGGCCCCGGCACCGTGTGGCGGGAGACCCGTTCCCAGCCGGACGGCACCGCGCTGGTCGAGGAGTTCCTCGTCATCGAGGCCGAGCCGCCCCGACGGTTGGTGCTCGGCTCCCGGGGCGCCGGCGTGGACTACCGGATCACCTGGGCGCTGCGCCCGGTCGAGCGGCGTCGCCGGGGCTGCACCGCGGTCACGGTCGAGCAGGAGGCGGTGCCGACCGCCCCGTACAGCCGGGTGGTCGCGCTGCTGCTCGGCGGGCTGGCGGCCCGGGCGGTCGAGCGCGCGCTTCGGCAGGACCTCGCCGACCTGGCCGCCGCGGCGGCCACCAACGCGACCGAGGCGGCCTGAGGCGGCCTGAGGCGCACGCCGGGGCGGTCCGAGAGGCGCACGCCCGACGGCCTGAGGCGCACGCCGGGGCGGTCCGAGGCACACGTTGGACGGCATGGAGGCGCACGCCGGACGGCCCGAGGCGCACGCCGGGGTGCTTACGTGGCGGGCGCTGCCGGAGCGCCCGGGCGCCGGTGACCTGACAGGGCCCTGACCGGCTCCGCTGGGTAGGGTGCCGGGCGGAGGTGCGGCATGGGGTTCCCGAACGGCCGGCGGCGGATCGCGGTGGCGGTCGCGGCGCTGCTCGGCACCGTCGCCGTTGCGGCGACGGTCTACCGGGTGCTCGCCCCCGCCGAGGTCAGCACGCCCGCGCGGGCCGGGTACCCGGCTGCCGCGTCCCCCTCAGCCGGCGTGATCGGCCGGCTGCCCGTCGCCCCGCTCGTCGTCGACGGCCGGCTGCGGGTCTATGCGGCCCACCGTCAGGTCTACGCCGACCGCCCGGTCGACGGCCGGCACCGGACGACCCCGTACTGGTCGTACCGCCGCTGGCCGGCGGCGCTCGACGGGGTCGTGGCGAGCGGGACGACGGTGGTCACCCGCTGGTCCGACGGGCGGCTCGTGGCGCTGGACGCGCGGACGGGCCGGGTCGCCTGGCGGGCGGACGGGCCGGCGCCGGTCGGGGAGCGGGCGGTCCGGCGCACCGGCGCGGCGACGGTCTGGGATCCGCAGGGGATCTTCGTGGCCCCCGCGCCCGACGGGCGGCAGGTGGTGGTGGCGGCCGGGGCGGAGTGGGCGCGTGCCGTGGACCTGGCCGACGGCCGCGAACTGTGGCGGTCGCACGTCACCGTCACGCTGCCGCCGGGCGACACGGTCGCCGGGTGCCGGGACGCGCTCGGCACGACCGCGTCGGGACACCTGATCACCGTCGACTCCTGCGCGGGGCCGGCGACGGTGGAGTTCCGCGACGCTGCGACCGGGGCGGTGGGCCTGCGCTGGCGGCCGCCGGATGCCGGCGACGAGCTGGTGGCGACCCTGGTGGGCTGCGGCACCGGCCGGACGGGGTGCACCGGGTTGCGGACGGCGAGGCCGGGCGACGACGCGGGCCGGGGCTGGCTGCTCGGCGCCGGGGAACCGGTCGCCGCCCCGGCCCTGGACCGGCCGGACGCCGAACTCGTCGGCGGGACGGCCGTGGCGGTCGTGGACGGGGTGGCGGTCGGCCGCTCGGCGCGTACGGGCGCGGAGCTGTGGCGCCGTCCCGGCCTGTCGCAGGCGCGGCTGCTCGCCGTCCAGCCCGACCGGGTGCACCTGCTGACGGAGACGAACGACCTGCTGACGCTGGACCCGGCGACGGGGGCGCAGCGGTCCTTCTTCGCGCTCAACGTGGGCTCGGACGGGGTCGGCTGGGTGCCCGGCGCGGTGTACGCGGCCGGCGGGTTCGTGGCCGTGGAGCGGCTCCGCAAGCCGGTCGACCCGGCGGCGGACGACCAGCGTTACTACCTGACCTCGGAGCCGATGGTCTTCGCGGCGACGTGAAACGCCGGCCCGGCTGCTCGACAAAACGGACATAAGTTACTTAGAGTTCATTTGTGCGTTTCTTGGCCGCCCTGTTGGGCGCGATCCTCATCCTCGTCACCGCTTCGCCGGCCGACGCCGCGCCGACCGGCCCGGTCGGCATCGTCCACCAAGATGCCGACACCCGTCCCGCCGCCTGACGGGTGCGGCTCCGGGCCGGTGGCGGTCGCCTGAGAGTCCGGTCCGGTCCGCAAGGGGATGGCGGACCGGACCGGCACCCGCCTCAGGCCAGCGCGGTCTCCGCTGCCGCCAGGAAGGCGTCGTTCTCGGCCGGGGTGCCGATGGTGACCCGGACCCCGTCGCCCGCGAACGGCCGGACGATCACGCCGCGCGCCTCGCACGCCTTGCCGAAGTCCACCGCCCGGTCGCCCAGCGGCAGCCAGACGAAGTTCGCCTGGCTGTCCGGCACGTCCGGGACGAGCTTGCGCAGCGCCTCCGTCACGCGGTCGCGCTCGGTCACCACGAGGGCGCACCGCCGCCGTACCTCGTCCTCCTGGGCCAGCGCGGCGAGCGCGCCCGCCTGCGCGGCCATGTTGCTGGAGAACGGCGTCACGACCTTGCGGATCGACGCCGCCACCGCCGGCTGGGCGACCAGGAAGCCGATCCGCAGGCCGGCCAGGCCCCAGGCCTTGGAGAGCGTGCGCAGCACGACCACGTTCGGCCGGTCGAGGTAGGTGAGGCCGTCCGGCACGTCCGGGTCGGTGACGAACTCGCGGTACGCCTCGTCGATCACGACCAGCACGTCCTCGCCGACCGTGTCCAGGAACCGGTCCAGCTCCGCCCGGCGCACCGACGTCCCGGTGGGGTTGTTCGGGTTGCAGACCACGATCAGCCGGGTCCGGTCGGTCACCGCCGCCGCCATCGCCGCCAGGTCGTGCCCGTGTGCGGCGTCGTTGGGCACCCGCACGCTGGTCGCGCCGCTGGTCGCCGCGATGATGGGGTACGCCTCGAAGGAGCGCCACGCGTAGAGGAACTCGTCGCCGGGCAGGCAGGTGGCCCGGACGAGGTGCTCGGCCAGCGCCACCGACCCGCAGCCGGTGGCGATCTGGTCGACGTGCACGCCGTACCGCTCGGACAGCGCCTCGCGCAGCGCGAGCGCGCCCATGTCCGGGTAGCGGTGCACCCCGGCGGCGGCACCGGCGACGGCCTCCACCACGCCGGGCAGCGGCCCGTACGGCACCTCGTTGCTGGCCAGCTTGATCGCCTCGGGGAGGCCGAGCTCGCGGGCCAGGTCGGCCGGGCTGCGGCCGGGCACGTAGTTGGGCAGCGCGTCCAGGTCGGGGCGGGTCAGCCGCAGCTCCGGCTGGTGACGTCCGGGGTCGGTCATGGGGTGTCTCCCGAGGGGTCGGTGCGGTCGTCGGGGGTGCGGTCGTCCGTGGTGGTGGGCTCGCGCGTGCTGGTGCGGTCGTCCGGCGTGCCGCGCTCGCCCGTGGTGCCGCGGTTGCCGCGGGGGAGCTGGACCACCACGGTCTGCGCCCGCTTGTCGTGCAGCGCCTGGCGCAGCGGGTGGTCGAAGAGCGGGGAGAGCGCGTCGACGAGTTGGAGCAGCAGGCCCAGGCCGCAGCAGTACCAGAGCAGGGTGGGCAGGCCGAGGGTGTTCCACCGGCGCAGCGCCCGGCCGAAGCCGAGCGGCTCGTCCGCGCTCACCGGCAGCACCTTGACGCCCACCAGCCGCTTGCCGAAGGTCTGCCCGCCCGAGGCCGTCGTCGGCACCTCGTACGCGAGCCAGAGGGCGGTGGCGATCAGCAGGATGACGACCTGGAGGCCGCCGGCCTGCTCGCTGGGCTGCGGCAGGTTGTCGGTGGAGCTGTCGCCCGCCATGGCCCGCCGGAACACCTCCCGCCAGTACGGCGTGACCTCCTCGACCAGCCGCCAGACGAACCAGCCGTTCACCACGGCGTTCAGCGCGAAGACGACCGTGAAGTCGATCAGCCGGGCGACCAGCCGGGCGCCGAACCCGGCCAGCGGGAGCCCGTGCGGGCGCGGCTCCGGCGGCCGTCCGGGCCAGCCACCGGGCGGCCAGCCGGGCGGCGGACCGCCACCGGGCGGCCAGCCGGGCGGAGGGCCCTGCGGGTGGCCCGGCCCCTGCGGCGGCTGCCAGGGGTAAGGCTGCCCAGGCTGCGGCTGCCCGGGGTGTGGCTGCCCGGGGTGTGGCTGACCCGGGAGGGGTTGCCCGCCGGCGGGGGCGCCCGACGCGGGCACCGGGGCCGCGGGTGACGTCGGCTCGGGTGCGGGTGGCGGCTCGGCCGGCGGCGGCCCCTCGGGCGGGGTGGCGTCGACGGGGATCGGTGCGCCGATCCAGCCCTCGCCGTCCCAGTAACGTCGGGTCTCCGGATCAGCCGGGTCGACGTACCATCCCGGTCCGACACTCATGGCCTGGCCTCGCTGCGCTCGCTCACGCAGACACCTTAACGACGACGGTGCCGGCGAACTTGTCGTGAAGGCACTGCTGCCAGGGCTTGTCCCACAACTGCCAGAGCCCGTCGAGGTAGCTGAGGCCGGGCAGGAACATGGCGGCGACGTACTGCACGGCGTACCGCTTGCCGGCGATCCGCCGGTCCAGCGTGGCGGCCGGGTCGAGCGGCACGACCCGCAGCTTCATCACCCGCTTGCCGTACGTCTGCCCGGTGCGCTTCATGTACTCCACGTGGTAGAGCCAGTAGAGCCCGAGCATGACCACCATCAGGCCCAGTTCGAGCAGCAGGATCGGCAACATGAAGTCGGTCAGGAACGACGCGGGGTCGGGATCGGCGAGGGTGCCGTCCGGGTTGGTCCGGGTCAGGTCGTCCATCATGTTCCAGATCAGGATCAGGAACGGCGGCAGGAAGAGGACCATCGCCACCGCCGTGCTCAGCGCGACGTCGATCAGCGCGGCGAGCAGCCGGTCTCCGAAGCTGGCGAGCGGCTGGCCGCCCGGCCCGAGCGCCGGGGCCGGACGGGGCGGCCCAGCCCAGCCCGGGGGCGGCGGCCTCCAGCCCGGGGGCGGGACCTGACCGGGCGGCGGGGCGTGTTGCGGTGGCACCGCGTACCCCTGACTGGAGGGACCGGAAGGCGGCGCGAAGCCGCCGGCGGCGGGCGGAGGCCCACCGGCCGGCGGCGTCGGGTACGTCGGAGGCTGCGTCACGCTCGTCAGTGTTACAGGTTGCCGCGCGCTTCCTGCTCCCGCTCGATGGCCTCGAAGAGCGCCTTGAAGTTGCCCTTGCCGAAGCCGAGCGAGCCGTGCCGCTCGATCAGCTCGAAGAAGACCGTCGGGCGGTCCTGCACCGGCTTGGTGAAGATCTGGAGCAGGTAGCCGTCCTCGTCCCGGTCCACCAGGATCTTGCGGGCCTTCAGCTCCTCGATCGGCACCCGCACCTGGCCGATCCGGGCGCGCAGCTCCGGGTCGTCGTAGTACGAGTCCGGGGTGTCGAGGAACTCGACGCCGGCGGCGCGCATGGCGTCGACGCTGGCCAGGATGTCGTTGGTGGCCACGGCGATGTGCTGGGCGCCCGGGCCCTGGTAGAACTCCAGGTACTCGTCGATCTGCGACTTCTTGCGGGCGATCGCCGGCTCGTTGAGCGGGAACTTCACCTTGCGGGTGCCGTTCGCGACGACCTTGCTCATCAGCGCCGAGTAGTCGGTGGCGATGTCGTCGCCGATGAACTCGGCCATGTTC
The DNA here is from genome assembly GCF_040634035.1 of Micromonospora sp. NPDC007220. Lineage (NCBI taxonomy): Bacteria > Bacillati > Actinomycetota > Actinomycetes > Micromonosporales > Micromonosporaceae > Micromonospora > Micromonospora sp. NPDC007220. Next base: position 35,006 of record NZ_JBEYEU010000017.1, read on the forward strand.
GAGAAGCCCATGACGCGCTTGTAGAACTCGACCCACTCGTCCATCCGGCCGAGCTCGACGTTGCCGACCACGTGGTCGACGGCCTGGAAGAAGCGCTTCGGCTGGAGGCCGGCGTCGATCATCGGCTGCCGGTCCACGATCGGCTTGCGGGCCACGAAGCCGGGCAGGAACGGGCCGGTGTAGCGGGAGCGGTCGACGAGCGTGTGCCGGGTGTCGCCGTACGCGGCGATGGAGGCCATCCGGACGGTGCCGTGCTCGTCGCTGACGTCGTGCGGCTCGGTCAGGCCGGTGGCGCCCTGCGCGGTGGCGTGCGCGTACGCGGCGTCGACGTCCGGCACCTCCAGTGCGATGTCGGAGACGCCGTCGCTGTGCCTGGTCACGTGCTCGGCGCCCTCGGCGTCCGGGCGGACCGCGCCGGTCAGCACGAACCGCGCCGAGCCGCTGGTCAGCACGTACTGGGCGTGGTCCCGGTAGCCCTGCTCGGGGCCCCGGTACGCCACGCAGGTCATGCCGAACGCGGTGGAGTAGTAGTGCGCGGCCTGCTTGGCGTTGCCCACCAGGAAGTGCACGTGGTCGAGGCCCTTGACCGGGAACGGGTCGCGGCTGATGTCGTGGTCGACGGCGCCGACGAGCACGTCGACGTCGACGTCGTCGGACGCCTGGGGTCGGTCGATCGCCTGGGTCATCGCGGTCTCCCTCAAGTTCCGGTCGGCCCCGTGGCCGCCGCCGTCGGTCATGTGCGTGGTGCGGTGGTGCTGTGGCGAGGATCGCGGGGAAGGGCCGCACTGGGCAACTGTCGCGCCTATGCCTGGTCAGGTTGCGCATTCAGTAGGGTGATATGCCATGAGTGCTGGTCAGGGTGTACAGCTCGACGCCCTCGACGCGCGGTTGATCGAACTGCTCGCCGAGGAACCGCGGATCGGGGTGCTGGAGTGCTCACGGCGCCTCGGGGTCGCCCGGGGCACCGTGCAGGCCCGGCTGGACAAGCTCGTCGAGCGGGGCGTCATCTCGGGCTTCGGGCCGGAGATCTCCCCGGCGGCGATCGGGTTCGGGGTGACCAGCTTCGTCACCCTGGAGATCAGCCAGCGGGACGGGCACGACCTGGTCGCCGCGCACCTGGCCGCGATCCCGGAGGTGCTGGAGGCGCACACCATCACCGGCTCCAGCGACCTGCTCTGCCGGATCGTGGCCCGCTCGAACACGGACCTCCAGCGGGTGATCGACCAGATCGTCTCGTACGAGGGCATCCGCCGCGCCTCGACGATCATCGCCCTGGCCGAGCAGATCACCTACCGCACCCTCCCCCTGGTCCGCTCCGCCGCCCAGCGCTGAGCAGGTGAGGGTGCAATGAAGGGCCCCTTCGTCTACAGAAGGCGATAGGAAGGGGCCCTTCCTTGCACCCGGGGCGCGCGAGAAAGGGCGGCGACACGGCGGCGCGGGACGGCGGCGGCGCGGCGGTCGTCGCTACCGTGTCCGTGTGGCGAAGGCGGGCGGCCTCGGGGGGTGGCGTGGCGGGCTGCTGCTCGCGCTCGTCCTCGTCGTCGCGCTCGCCGCGACCGGAGTGTGGAACCCGTTCCCCGGGATGTGGGACTGGGTGAACCGGAGCCAGCCCATCTCCGAGCCGGACGTGGTCTGGCAGCAGCGCGTCGGCGGCACCCCGCGCAGCGTGACCATCGCCGGCGAGACAGTCGTGGTCGAGCAGCGTACCCGCGTGGAGGCGCGCAGCCTGGCCACCGGCGCCCAGTTGTGGGAGCGCAAGGCCGACTGGGCCGCGGTGGCCGGCGGCGACCGGGACTCCGTCGTCGTCGTGGGCAAGCTGCTGGTCAAGGGCTACGAGGTGCTGGACCCGACGACCGGCGCCACCCGGCGGCGCAACGGCGACGCGGTGGCCGTCTGGACGTACCGCAACATGCTGCTCGACGCCCGCTGCGTCGAGGCCACCGACTGCACGGTGAGCGCCTGGGACGCGCGCGGCACCGCCCCGCTCTGGACTGCCTTCGTGCCCGGGGTGCGCAGCGGGCTGCTCGGCGACAACCCGGGGCTGCTCGACACCCGCCGGCTCGACGCCGTCCGCATCGACGACGAGGTGGCCGGCCCGGAGCCCGTACCGCCGCTGCTCGGCTTCCCCATCGACGGCCGGGTGCACGTCCTCGACACCGCCACCGGGCGGGTGCTCCAGGACGTCGAGCCCGGCCGCGACGAACGGCTGTCCGTGGTCGGCGGCCGGCTGTTGCGGATCACCGCCCGCTCCCAGGACGGCACCTGCTACTTCGCCATCTCGGGGCGGGACGCGGCGACCGGCCAGGAGACGTGGCAGCGGGCCGGGATCAACCTGCGAACCGCCGACAACGCCGGCTGCGTGCAGCGGGAGGACCCGCACGGCGCGCGCAACGTGCTGATCGGGGTGGCCCCGGACGCCCGCGAGGCGGTCCTCGACGGCTACGACGGGCGGCTGCTGCTGGTCACCTCCGCCGGGGAGAAGCTGCTCGCGGTCGACGACCGGTACGCCCTGGTCCGGCCGGCCGACAAGCGCGCGGTGGTCGGCCGGGAGCTGGGCGCCGGGCGCGTCCGGTGGACCCGCCCGACCGGGCCGAAGGCCGGCGCGGCGCTCACCCCGTACGCGGCCGTGATCGCCGACGAGAAGCCGTCCCGGCTGATGGCGCTGGACCCGCGTACCGGGCGGGAACTGGCGAGCCTGCGCACCTCCGCGAACGCCCTCGCGGTCGGCCCGAGCGGCATGATCATCGGCGAGGGGCGGGAGATCGGCTACGTCCGCTTCGGCGGCGCGCGGGGCGCCCCCGTCCCGCCGCGCGACGGCGGCGTACCCGGTCCCGGCGGCACGGCGGGCGTACCCGGGCCGGAGGACAGCTGCGGCCCGAAGCGGGAGCTGTGCCCCGGGTGAGAGCGACGTCCCAGGACCCACCCGGCGGGTGGGACTGATCGACCCTTCTGCCCTAGGCTTTCCGCTCATGAGCAGTGCCGCCGCGTTCTCGTACGCTCCCTTGCTGCCGACCGGCCCGGACCAGACGGAATACCGCCTGGTCACCGACGAGGGCGTCGACGTCGTCAACGGGCCGGGGGGTCGCCGGTTCCTCACCGTGGAGCCGACCGCGCTCACCGCGCTGACCGCCGAGGCGATGCACGACATCGCGCACTACCTGCGCCCCGCGCACCTGGCCCAGCTGCGGGCGATCATCGACGATCCGGCGGCCTCGCCGAACGACCGGTTCGTCGCGCTCGACCTGCTGCGCAACGCCAACATCGCGGCTGGCGGCGTGCTGCCGATGTGCCAGGACACCGGCACCGCCATCGTGATGGGCAAGCGCGGCCGGCACGTGCTCACCGACGGCAGCGACGCCGAGGCCGTCTCGCGCGGCGTCTACCAGGCCTACACCCGGCTCAACCTGCGCTACTCGCAGCTCGCCCCGCTGACCATGTGGGAGGAGCGCAACACCGGCAGCAACCTGCCGGCCCAGGTCGAGCTCTACGCGGAGGACCCGGACGGGCAGCCCGACGCGTACAAGTTCCTCTTCATGGCCAAGGGCGGCGGCTCGGCGAACAAGTCGTACCTCTACCAGGAGACCAAGGCGCTGCTGAACCCCACGCGGATGATGCAGTTCCTGGAGGAGAAGCTGCGGCTGATCGGCACCGCCGCCTGCCCGCCCTACCACCTCGCCATCGTCATCGGCGGCACCTCCGCCGAGTACGCCCTGAAGACCGCCAAGTACGCCAGCGCCAAGTACCTCGACGCGCTGCCCACCTCCGGCTCGATGACCGCGCACGGCTTCCGCGACCTGGAGCTGGAGGCGGAGGTGCTGGAGCTGACCCGCAACTTCGGCATCGGCGCGCAGTTCGGCGGGCGCTACTTCTGCCACGACGTGCGGGTGGTCCGGCTGCCCCGGCACGGCGCCTCCTGCCCGGTGGCGATCGCCGTCTCCTGCTCGGCCGACCGGCAGGCGGTCGCCAAGATCACCCCGTCGGGCGTGTGGCTGGAGCGGCTCGAGACCGACCCGGCGCGCTTCCTGCCCGACGTCACCGACGAGACGCTCGACGCGTCCGAGGTGGTCCGCGTCGACCTCAACCGGCCGATGGACGAGATCCGCGCCGAGCTGTCGAAGTACCCGGTGAAGACCCGGCTGTCGCTGACCGGCCCGCTCGTGGTGGCCCGCGACATCGCGCACGCCAAGATCGCGGAGCGGCTGGACGCCGGTGAGCCGATGCCGCAGTACCTGCGCGACCACGCGGTCTACTACGCCGGCCCCGCCAAGACCCCGGAGGGCTACGCGTCCGGCTCGTTCGGTCCGACCACCGCCGGCCGGATGGACGCGTACGTGGAGAAGTTCCAGGCCGCGGGCGGCTCGCAGGTCATGCTCGCCAAGGGCAACCGTTCCGCCCAGGTCACCCGCTCCTGCCAGCAGCACGGCGGCTTCTACCTCGGCTCGATCGGCGGCCCGGCCGCCCGGCTCGCGCAGGACTGCATCAAGCACGTCGAGGTCCTGGAATACGCGGAGCTGGGCATGGAGGCGGTCTGGAAGATCGAGGTCGAGGACTTCCCGGCCTTCATCGTGGTCGACGACAAGGGCAACGACTTCTTCGCCGAGGTCACCAAGCCGGTGCTGACCGTCGGTCGCCGCTGATCCACGCGTACGCGAAGGGGCGCCGGGCAGTGGCCCGGCGCCCCTCGTCGTCTTCCTACGTCAGCTCGCCCGGCTGACGTAGAACGTGCCGCTGAAGGTCTCCGACACGGTCCCGTCGCCGGTCCGCGTGTAGACGGTGACCCGGCGGATTCCGGCGGTCATGGGGGTGTAAGCCACCGACGCCGACCCGTCGGCGCCCGCCGCGACCGTCTCGGCCGGGCGGCCGTCGAGGGAGTAGACGAACTCCGTCACCCCGGGCATGCCGGCCTCGAAGACGAACGTTCCCGGCGTGCCGGCGACCGCCCCCTGGAACTTGTTGATCGGGTACTCGACCGAGCTGACCGTGGGCTTGGTCGCCAGGTGGAACCGGTAGCTGCCCTCGCCGGACGGCAGGTCACCGGCCGTCCGGCTGCGCACGTACACGGTGGTGTAGCCCGGCTTCGCCGGCGTGATCGTGACCGTGGCCGTGCCGTCGGCGGCCGCCGGCACGGTCTGCTCCGGCCCGTCGTCGAGCCGGTACGTGTACTCGACGACGTCCTCCATGCGGGGCGCGAACGTCAGGGTGCGCGGCTGGCCGTACCCGGCCGTCGGGTTGGCGTCGGTGATCGTCGGGCTGGTGGTGCGCACCCGGAACACGTAGCTCGTGGCGGGGGAGCGGTTGCCCGCGAGGTCCATCGCCTCGACGGTGAGCGTCCTGGGTCCGTCCCGGTCCGGGGCGATGGTGACGGCCGCCGAGCCGCCCGGCGCGTCGGCCGCCACCTCGGTCGTCGGCTGCCCGGACAGGCTGTAGCGGAACTTCACCGTGTCGGTGTCGCCGCCGGCCGAGAAGGTGAACTGGCCCGGGATGCCGGGACCGCCGTACCAGCCGTCGTCGGCCGGGTAGTCCGTGGAGCTGACCGTCGGCGGGGTGGGGCTGGTGGTGTCGACGGTGAACCGGCACTCCGCCGACCAGGCGGAGGCGTTGCCGACCCCGTCCGTGGCGCGGACGGCGAAGGCGTACCTCCCGTCGGCCATCTGACCGGCCGGAACGTCGTACCGGAAGATCGACCCGGCGGCCTTGGCCGGGGATGTCCACTCGGTCCGCATGGTGGGGTCGTCCACCGGCCACCAGGCAAAGGTGGCGGTCACCGGCTCGGTGTTCGACGGTGCCGCGTCCGGGTCGGTGACCTTCGCCGCCAGGTACGGCGTGGTCGTGCCGATCTGTAACTCGCAGGCGTACGGGTACCCGTTGATTCCCAGCTCGGTCGGTACGTCCGGCGGCGTGTTCGCCTCGATGGAGATGCCGAGTTCCCTGATCCAGCGGCCGTAGGGCAGCTTGCTCTCGTGGTGGCCGGCGATCCGTGTCATGAAGGTGATCGAGGTCTGTCCGGCCTCGACCGCCTGCCGTACCGCCTCGGTGAGCAGCACTTCCAGCTGGCCCTGACAAGGAGCGCTCGGCGCGATGTCAGCGACCTTCTCTCGAACGGCCGGTGACGTCTCCCAGGTCGGTGCGCTGGTCGGTACGTCGGTCCGCCACAGCTCGATCTCGCGTGGCTTCGAGCAGTCGTTGACCGCCGTCTCCTCGGTGACACCGAGGGCACGGATGATGTGCTTGCCCTGGAACGGAGCAAGGTTGTAGGTGAAGTAGGCCCGCGAGGTGTGTTTGTCGTCGCCGGACTTCCAGGTGCCGACCGGCACGGTGCCGTCGGTCTCCACAGTGGCGGTCGACGGCTGGTGGGCGTCGGTCCAACTGCCGCTGGTCGGCAGGATGAACCGGCTCGGCCCGGCGGTTGCCGGCGCGGCCGTCACGACCAGGACGCTGGTGGCGGTGAGCAGGGCGGCGAGGCCGGTGGCCAGGAGCCGGCGCGGAGCGCGCTTGCGGCGTACGGCGGGCACGCCGGTGGAACCCCGTTCTTCGTGCAAGGTGAAAGGCCCTCCGATGGGAGTGGAGTCGATCCCACGATCCTAGGTGTGTGACCACGCGGAACACGCTCCACTTTCAAGCGCCCGGTACGAGCAGGCCCGGGCGTTGGACGGGATCGCCCGCTGCCTGCGGGCGGACGACCCGGCTGCGGCCCGGTCCCACTGGACCCGGGCGCTCGCGCTGTTCCGGCAGATGGAGGCGCCGGAGCGGCACGAGGTTTCCCGGATGCTGGCCGAGCTGCGCTGACCCGGCTCGCCGCGATCATCTGCACGTCGGCGCGCGGCGCGGCAGGATGGTACGCGTGACGACTCCAGAGGCGACGGGTTACCGGATCGAACGCGACTCGATGGGCGAGGTGGAGGTGCCCGCCGAGGCGCTGTGGCGGGCGCAGACCCAGCGCGCGGTGCAGAACTTCCCGATCTCCGGCCGGGGCATCGAGCCGGCCCAGATCCGGGCGCTGGCCCAGATCAAGGGGGCGGCGGCCGAGGTCAACGGCGAGTTGGGCGTGATCGACGCGAACGTGGCCGCGGCCATCGCCGCCGCCGCCGCGCACGTGGCCGACGGCGGCTACGACGACCAGTTCCCGATCGACGTGTTCCAGACCGGTTCCGGCACGTCGTCGAACATGAACACCAACGAGGTCATCGCCACGCTGGCCAGCCGGGAGCTGGGCCGGGACGTGCACCCGAACGACGATGTGAACGCCTCGCAGTCCAGCAACGACGTCTTCCCGTCCTCGATCCACCTGGCCGCCACCGAGGCCGTCGCGCGGGACCTGCTGCCCGCGCTGGCCCACCTGGCGGAGGCGCTGGAGGGCAAGGCGGCGGAGTTCGAGACCGTGGTGAAGGCCGGGCGTACGCACCTGATGGACGCCACCCCGGTCACCCTCGGGCAGGAGTTCGGCGGGTACGCCGCCCAGGTCCGCTACGGCATCGAGCGGTTGGAGGGGGCACTGCCCCGGCTGGCCGAGCTGCCGCTGGGCGGCACGGCGGTGGGCACCGGCATCAACACCCCGCTCGGCTTCGCCGCGAAGGTCATCGAGAAGCTGCGTGGCTCGACCGGGCTGCCGCTGACCGAGGCGCGCAACCACTTCGAGGCGCAGGGCGCCCGGGACGCGCTGGTGGAGACCTCCGGGCAGCTGCGTACGGTCGCCGTCGGTCTCTACAAGATCGCCAACGACATCCGCTGGATGGGCTCCGGCCCCCGCGCCGGCCTGCGCGAGCTGCGCATCCCCGACCTCCAGCCCGGCTCGTCGATCATGCCGGGCAAGGTCAACCCGGTGGTCGCCGAGGCGGTGCGGCAGGTCTGCGCCCAGGTCATCGGCAACGACGCCGCCGTCGGGTTCGCCGGCTCCCAGGGCGACTTCGAGCTGAACGTCATGCTCCCCGTGATGGGCCGCAACCTGCTGGAGTCGGTCCGCCTGCTCGCCGCGTCGAGCCGGCTCTTCGCCGACCGACTGGTGGTCGGCCTGGTCGCGGACGCCGAGGTCTGCCTGGCGTACGCGGAGGGCTCGCCGTCGATCGTCACCCCGCTCAACCGCTACCTCGGGTACGACGAGGCCGCCTCCATCGCCAAGGAGGCACTGGCGAAGCAGGTATCGATCCGCGAGGTGGTCGTCTCCCGGGGGCACGTCGACTCGGGCAGGCTGAGCGAGACCCAGCTCGACGAGGCACTCGACCTGCTCCGGATGACCCACCCCTGACCGCGCGCCCGGTGCCGCCGGCTGGTCCGGCCCGGTGGGGTTCGGCACGTCGGCGGCGCTGCGGAAGGCGATGCCGGCGGGGCCGGGCCGAGGCGAGCTGGCGGCGACCTTGATGCCCAGCGGGGCATGCTGCCGCGAGCCTTTGGAGCTGAATCGTCTACGACATCACGGCCCTCGCGTCGCCGACGTGTGGTGCCGTCCGGTGTGCTCTCGCCCTCGGCGCCTGTTGTCGATCCAGCGTGAGTCGTCTGCGACATCAGTTCCACAGGTCGGGGCAGCCGGTCCCGGGCCGTGCCGTAGCCGCCCTCCCACTTGAGCGCGGCGGCGACCATGTCGTCGATGTCGCTGACGAGTCCCCGCTTTCGGTTCAGCGCCCGTCCGCGGCCTTGCGGGCGCGGTAGGCGGTGACGGCGGCGCGGTTGCCGCAGCCCGCGTCGCAGAACCGTCGGGACCGGTTCTTGGACAGGTCGACCAGCACGTTCTCGCAGTCCGGGTGGTCGCAGATCCGCAGCCGGCGCAGCTCGCCGGTGCGTACGAGATCCGCCAGCGCCATCGCCGCCTCGACGGCCATCCGGGTCGCCAGCGGCGCGTCCCGCGGCACGGCGTGGATGTGGTACGGCTCGTCGTCGTGCGTGATGAGCTGGGGCAGCGCGTCGTTTTCGCGCAGCAGCCCGTTGACGATGGCGACGATCCCCTCGGTGTCGGCGTACCAGAGGCGGCGCAGCCGGGGTCGGAGGTCGCGTACCGCCCGCAGTTCGTCCTCGCTGTGCTCGTGCCGCCCGCTGTAGGTGTGGGCGACGAAGAACGCGTCCAGGGCGGCGACGTCGGGCAGGCCCTCACCGGCGCGGCCGTCGGTGTTGACCAGCGCGGCCACGGCAGTCAGGGAACATTCCGTGTCATGGGTGAAGAGCAACTTGACTCCTGTCGTGGCGCCCGCCTAGCGTCATGAGCATAGTGGCAGTTTACCAATGACAGTGGGAGTGGATCGATGCGTCAACCACCCGCCGCCGGGCTCGGTCTCGGCCTCGCCCTGCTCTCCGCAGTCACCTTCGCCACGTCCGGCACGTTCGCCCGGTCCCTCATCGACGCCGGCTGGTCGGCCGAAGCCGCCGTGGCCGCCCGGGTCGGCGTCGCCGCGTTGGTCGTGGCGGTCCCGGCCGTGCTGTCCCTGCGCGGCAGGTGGGGTGTGCTGCGCCGCAACCTCGCCGCGATCGGCGTGTTCGGGCTGCTCGGGGTCGCCACGGCCCAGGTCTGCTTCTTCAACGCGGTCCGCTACCTGCCGGTCGGCGTCGCGCTGCTGCTGGAGTACCTCGGGATCGTCCTGGTGGTGGGCTGGATGTGGCTGGTCCACCGGCAGCGTCCCCGCCGGCTGACCGTCGTCGGCTCGGTGGCGGCCCTCGCCGGCCTGTTCTTCGTCCTGGACCTGACCGGCGCCGGCGGGCTCGACCCGGTGGGCGTGCTCTGGGGGCTCGGGGCGGCGGTCGGCCTCGCCGGCTACTTCGTGCTCGCGGGGCGGGTCGACGAGGAGTTGCCCTCGGTGGCCATGGCCAGCGGCGGCATGGCCGTCGGAGCCGCCATCCTGCTGCTGCTCGGCGCGGTCGGCGCGCTGCCGCTGCGGGTGTCCCTCGGCGAGGTCACCTTCGCCGGGCAGCGCACCAGTTGGCTGGTGCCGGTGATCGGGCTGTCGCTGGTCGCCGCCGTGGTCGCGTACCTCGCCGGGATCGCCGGCACCCGGATCCTCGGCGCCCGGCTGTCGTCGTTCGTCGGGCTGACCGAGGTGATGTTCGCCGTGCTGATCGCCTGGCTGGTGCTGGGCGAACTGCCCACCGTGGTGCAACTGCTCGGCGGCGCTCTGATCGTCGCCGGTGTCGCCCTGGTGCGCGTCGACGAGCTGCGCGCTCCCCGTGCTGACGACCCGCGGCCGGAGGTCGCCGAGCCCGCCCTGCCGTGACTCGAACGGGCCGTCCGACGGCGCCCACCACGGATGAAAGACAGATTCACGCCACAGCCGACGTTGCTATGGCGGAAAGTGCCGCGGTGTTGTCTGATGGCTGCCACGTCCCTCAACGAGAGGATCCGATGTGGTGAGCAAGCGCTTCACCGCCGGTGCCGTCGCGTCCGCGACGGCGCTGGCACTTGCGGTGACAGGCATGAGCGTGCCGGCCAGCGCCGAGCCGAGCAGTGCCCGTACCTTCACCGTCGTCGCCGAGGACGGCGTCTCGGCGGACGCCGCGATCGCCGCCATCCGGTCGGCCGGCGGCACGGTGGTCTCCCGCTCCGACGACGTCGGCATGTTCCGGGTGACCAGCGACCGGGCCGACTTCGCGACGAAGGCCACCGCCGCGACCGCGCTGATCGGCGCCACCGAGCAGAGGGCCATCGGCCGCAAGCCCAAGCTGGACCGGGTCGAGCAGGAGCACCTGCTGGCCGCCGCTGCGGCCAAGGGCGCGGGCGCCAAGCGTGGCAAGAAGATGGATCCGCTGGACGACAAGCTCTGGGGCCTGGAGATGATCCGGGCGGACCAGGCCCGCAAGGTCGAGCCGGGCGACCGCCGGGTCACCGTCGGCGTGCTGGACACCGGCGTCGACGCCAGCAACCCCGACATCGCGCCGAACTTCAACTGGGCGCTGTCCCGCAACTTCGCCCCGGACATGGTGGATGTCGACGGCCCGTGCGAGGTGGCGAGCTGCCTCGACCCGGTCGGCACCGACGACGGCGGGCACGGCACCCACGTGGCCGGCACGATCGGCGCCGCCGCAAACGGCTTCGGCCTCTCCGGCGTCGCCCCGAACATCTCCCTGGTCGAGCTCAAGGGCGGCCAGGACTCCGGCTACTTCTTCCTGGAGCCGGTGGTCAACAGCCTGCTGCACGCCGGCAAGGTCGGCCTGGACGTGGTCAACATGTCCTTCTACGTCGACCCCTGGCTCTACAACTGCACCGCCAACCCGGCCGACTCCCCCGAGGACCAGGCCGAGCAGCGGGCCACCATCAAGGCCATGAAGCGGGCGCTGAACTTCGCCCACGACCGGGGCGTCACGCTGGTCGGCGCGCTGGGCAACAACCACGAGGACCTGGGCGCCCCGCGCACCGACGTGTCGAGCCCGGACTACGGCGACACCGCGCCCTACCCGCGCGAGATCGACAACGACAGCTGCTGGGACCTGCCCACCGAGGGCCCCAACGTGATCAGCGTGTCGGCGGTCGGGCCGTCGGGCAAGAAGTCGGACTTCTCGAACTACGGCACCGAGCAGACCGCCGTGGCGGCACCCGGCGGCTGGTTCCGTGACGGCTTCGGCACGGACACCTTCCGCACCGACGCCAACATGATCCTCTCGACGTACCCGAAGAAGGTGCTCCAGGAGGAGGGCTCGGTCGACGCGAACGGCAACATCGTCGCCGGGTTCGAGGAGACGGTCTTCAAGCAGTGCAAGGCCAACGGTGAGTGCGGGTACTACACCTACCTGCAGGGCACCTCCATGGCGGCCCCGCACGCCTCCGGCGTCGCCGCGCTGATCGTCAGCAAGCACGGCAAGAAGGAGCGGCACGGCGGCTTCGGCATGGCGCCGAAGCTGGTGGAGCAGCACCTCTACCGGACGGCGGCCGAGCACGCCTGCCCGGAGCCGCGCCTGCAGTCGTACGCCAACGAGGGCCGGGACGCCGAGTTCGACGCCTACTGCGCCGGAGGGCTGAACTTCAACGGCTTCTACGGTTACGGCATCGTCGACGCGTACGCGGCGGTGAAGACCCCGCTCAAGCCCAACGCCCGCCCGTAGGGCAGGACGGCAGGGGCCCGGCCGACTCGTTCGGCCGGGCCCCTCGCATGTCCGGCGGTGGGCGGCCGACCCGCCGGAGGGTGGCGGGAGCGCCCCGGTCACTGGCGCCAGCCCCGGGCCCCGAGCGCGGCGCGAACCTCGCGCAGGACACCGGGGAAGTCCTGACGCAGTCGCCTGCCGGTCACGGGCAGCACGAGCCAGCCGGCACCGACCAGTGTGGCGATCCGGTCGAGGTGCCCGCCGCCGGCCTCGGCGTGCTGCCCGTCCTGGGCGACGGCGACGCGGTACGCCGGCCACGCCAGGTCGGCGTGCAGCACCAGCCCGGAGGCGACCCGGACGGGGTGCCGGGCGGCGGGGCGCGGCAGCCCGGCCAGCACCAGCCGCACCCGCAACTCGGACTCGGCCGGCGACCGGGCGCCCGGATCCGCCAACCCGAACACCCAGCGCGCCCGGCGGCCGCCGGGCCGGTCGGCGTTGCGGTCGGCGACGTCGGCGAGGGCCTCGCGGCTGGTCGACCCCTGCCGGAGCAGCGAGTCGACGATGCCGACCGCACGGAGCGGTTCCAACCAGACCGCCGTCTCCCACGCCGCCGAGGTCGGATCCGTGGCGACCGGCACGCCGGCGGTCCGCAGGTCCGCCACCCGCAGGCCGCCCGGGGGCGGGCGGACCGCGGTGCGCCGGCCGCCCGAGGGCTGACGGACCGCCGGGCCGCCTTCAGGCTGACGGATCGCCGTGCTCGGGCGGCCGTCGGGCGGGCGGGCTGCCGTGCTCAGGCTTCCAGCGGCCGGGCGGACCGGGACGTCCCGGTGGACGGCGGGCTGGCGGACCGCGACGCCCAGGCCGTCCGAGGGCCGGCCGAACGCCGTGCCCAGGCTTCCAGCGGGCTGGCCGACCGCCGGGCCCGGACCGCCGCCCGCCTTTCGGGACCGGGCGGATGCATACGACGGCGAGGTGGCCGGGCCCGTGGAGTGCACGCGCAGGCCCCGCTGCGGGCCGAGGCGCATCGTCCTGGGAACGAGGACGTGCACGTCGTCGGCGAAGGAGGCGGCGTGCTCGACGCCGTGCAGGTAGGCCGCCGAAGGGCCGGCGACGACCGCCTCGGGCGGCAGCCGCAGGGCGGCGGCCCGGCAGGCCAGGGCGTGGTCCCGGTCCAGCCGGGCGTCGGCGTAGACGTCGTGGCGCAGGCGCAGCCAGGCCGAGCTGCGCAGCTGGTGCTCGGTGACCAGTCCCTGTCGGATCGCGTCTGAGCCGCGGAAGACCTGCCAGGCCAGAACGCCGGGCCGGTGCGGTGGAGGTGGCATGTGGGCAGCGTGCCCGCCGTCCGGTCCCGCCCGACAGCCCTGTGGACAACCGGGGCCGCCCCGAGGAATGCCGACTGTGGACAACCGGCACGGCGGGGCGCGGATGTGGTAGGGCACCCGTCCGCGCCCGAGGGCGGGCGGTGGCTCGGAAAGGGCCGGGGGCTCCGAACAGGGCGGTGGCTCAGGGCAGAGTGACGGCTCAGGAGAGGGCGGTGGCGATGGCGGTGGCGGCGGTGAGGACCTGCGCGCCGACCACCTCGGCGTCCAGCGGGGCCAGCGCCACCACCCCGACGCTCGCCTCCAGGCCCGGCACGCCGAGCACCGGGGCGGCCACGCCGTACGCCCCGGATTGCAGTTCCCCGGCGGTGCTCACCGGGCCGGAGGCGCCCGCCCGGCCGGCGAGGATGGCCCGCCCGGCCGCCCCGCGCTCCAGCGGGTGCCGCGCCCCCGTCCGGTACGCGACGTGGAACGACGTCCAGCTCGGCTCGACCACGACGAGCGCGACCCCCTCGCCGCCCTCGACCACCGTCAGGTGGGCGGTCGCGCCGGCCTGCTCCGCGAGGCGGCGCAGCGCGGGCAGCGCCCCCTCGGCGAGCAGCGGCTGGGCCCGCCGGGCCAGGTGCAGCACCCCGGCGCCGAGGCGCAGGCGGCCCTCGCCGTCGCGGCGCAGCATGCCGTGCGCGGCGAGCGCGCCGACCAGCCGGTACACCGCCGCCCGGCCGACGCCCAACCGGTTCGCCGCCTCGGTGACGGTCAGCCCGCCCGGCGCGTCGGCGACCAGGTGCAGCAGTCGCAGCCCCCGGTCCAGGGTCTGCGCCGTCTCCCCGCCCCGCGCCGTCGTCTCCACGCCCAGCAGCGTACGACCCGGCTCCGGACAACTCAGGAATGCGGGGACGGCTACCCTTGTACGGTGACGCTACGCCTGTATGACACCGCCACCCGATCGGTGCGGGACTTCGTCCCGCGGGAAGCCGGCAAGGTGGGGGTCTACCTGTGTGGTCTCACCCTCCAGGCCCCGCCGCACATCGGTCACCTTCGCTCCGGCGTCAACTACGACGTGCTGCGCCGCTGGCTGCTCGCCGCCGGCTACGAGGTCACCTTCATCCGCAACGTGACCGACATCGACGACAAGATCCTGGTCAAGGCGATGGAGCGGGGCCAGCCCTTCTGGTCGATCGCGTACGCCAACGAGCTGATCCTGGCCGAGTCCTACCGGGCGCTCAACGTGCTGCCCCCGACGTACGAGCCGCGGGCCACCGGGCACATCCCGGAGATGCACGAGCTGATCGCCAAGCTCATCGCCGACGGGCACGCCTACCCGGCCACCGACGACTCCGGCGACGTCTACTTCGACGTCTGCTCCTGGCCGGCCTACGGATCCCTGTCGGGGCAGTCGCCGGACGCGATGCAGTCGGCCGGGGACGCGCCCGACCGGGGCAAGCGCGACCCGCGCGACTTCGCGCTCTGGAAGGGCGCCAAGCCCGACGAGCCGGCGGACGCCTACTGGCCGTCGCCGTGGGGGCGTGGCCGGCCGGGCTGGCACATCGAGTGCTCGGCGATGTGCCGGCGGTACCTCGGCGCCGAGTTCGACATCCACGGTGGCGGACTGGACCTCACCTTCCCCCACCACGAGAACGAGATCGCCCAGTCGCAGGCCGCCGGGCTGCCGTTCGCCCGCTACTGGGTGCACCACGGGCTGCTCAGCATCGGCGGCGCCAAGATGGGCAAGTCGCTCGGCAACGCCCTCGACCTGACGTACGTCGACTCGCTCGGGGTGCGCCCGGTGGAGCTGCGTTACTACTACGCCGCCGCGCACTACCGGTCCCGGATCGACTACTCGGAGGACGCGCTGCGCGAGGCCGCCGTCGCGTACCGCCGGATCGAGGGCTTCGTGCAGCGGGCCGTCGAGCGCGTCGGCGCCGGCCAGCTCGGCGAGCTGCCGGGCGCGTTCGCGGCGGCCATGGACGACGACCTGAACACCTCCGCCGCGTTCGCCGTCCTGCATGAGGTGGTTCGCGACGGCAACACCGCGCTGACCGGCGGCGACGATGTGACCGTCCGCACGACGCTGGCCTCCGCGCGCGCCATGCTGGATATCCTCGGGGTCGACCCCCTCGACCCGGCGTGGACCGGTGGCGGCCGCACGGACGACCTGCGCGGCGTGGTGGACTCGCTGGTCGCGCTGGCCCTGGAGCAGCGCGCACAGGCCCGCGGTCGCAAGGACTGGGCCGCCGCCGACGCCGTACGCGACCAGCTCAAGCAAGCCGGCGTGGTGGTCGAGGACACCCCCCAGGGCCCCCGTTGGACTATTGGAGAGCAGGACTGATGGCCGGCAACTCGCAGCGCCGTGGCCGGCGTCTGACGCCGAAGGCGGGAGCCCCGAAGGGCTCCGGTGGCAAGAACAAGGACTCCCTCGCCGGGCGGGGCAAGACCCTGCCCGCCGACGAGCGGCCCTGGCACAAGGCCTACTCGGGCACCGAGAAGCTGCCCCAGCGCACCGCCTGGAAGCAGGACAAGGAGCGCCGGGCGGCGGCCGAGGAGGGGCGCGCCCCCAAGATCGGCCAGCCGGGCAGCAAGGACACCACCTGGGGCAAGGGCGGTGGCCGGGGCGTGCCGACCGGCGGCGGGCGCGGTACGGGCGGCCGGGGCGCCAGGCCCACCGGTCGCGGTGGCCCCCGGGTCGCGCCGGGCCGCAAGTCCAACCCGTCCAAGGACACGCCGGAGCTGCTGGTCGGGCGCAACCCGGTGCTGGAGTCGCTGCGCGCCCAGGTGCCGGCGACCGCGCTCTACACCGCCCAGGGCATCGACGCCGACGACCGGATCAACGAGATCGTCCGGACGGCCGCCGACCGGGGCATCGCGATCCTGGAGGTCAGCCGGGCCGAGCTGGACCGGATGACCGGCGGCGTGCTGCACCAGGGCATCGGACTCCAGGTGCCGGCGTTCGCGTACGAGCCCTTCGAGGACCTCGTCGCGGCGGCGCTGGAGCAGACCGCCCCGCTGCTGGTGGCGCTGGACGGGGTGACCGACCCGCGCAACCTCGGCGCGGTGATCCGGTCCGCCGCCGCCTTCGGCGCGCAGGGTGTCTTCGTACCGGAGCGGCGGGCGGCCGGGATCACCGCGACCGCCTGGCGGACCAGCGCCGGTGCGGCGGCGCGGGTACCGGTCGCCCAGGTGACCAACCTGACCCGGTCGCTGAAGGCCTGTCAGGACGCCGGCTTCCTCGTGGTGGGCCTGGACGCCGACGGCGAGACCGACCTCTACGACCTGGAGGCCGCCGTCGGCCCGCTGGTCGTGGTGGTCGGCTCCGAGGGTCGGGGGCTCTCCCGGCTGGTCGGCGAGACCTGCGACCTGACGGTCAGCATCCCGATGGTCTCCGACGTCGAGTCGCTCAACGCCAGCGTCGCCGCGGCCGTCACCCTCGCCGAGGTGGCGCGCCGCCGGGCCGCCGAGGGCTGATCCACAGACACGAAGAAGGGGCGGTCCGCCGATGGCGGGCCGCCCCTTCGCCTGTCCGGGGGCCTTCAGCCGGAGACGACGATGGGGGCGCCCGCCGATCGGCGGGCACCCCCATCTCGTCGTACGTCAGATGCGGTGGCCGGTGCTCGCGTTGAAGACGTGGCTGCGGCCCTCGCGCGGCTTGACGAACACGGTGTCGCCCATGTTCGGCATGGTGCGCCGGTCGGTACGGACCACGAAGCGCTCGTTGCTGCCCTCGAGCGCGGCGTGGCCGTAGATGTTGGCGTCCGAGCCGAGGTCCTCGACCAGCTCGACGACGACGGGCATGCCGCCCTCGGTCGGGCTGACCAGGTCGCAGTCCTCGGGGCGGAAGCCGACGGTCACCTTGTTGTCGCCGCCGTCGGCGCGGGCGGCCTCGACCTGCTCACGGGTGAGCGGGATGTGGAGGTCGGCGAAGGCGGCGCCCCGCTCGTTCAGCGGCACGGTCTTGATGTTCATGGCGGGGGAGCCCATGAAGCCGGCGACGAAGACGTTGGCCGGGGTGTCGTAGAGCGCCCGCGGGGTGTCCACCTGCTGGAGCTCGCCGTCGAGCATGACCGCTACCCGGTGGCCCATGGTCATGGCCTCGACCTGGTCGTGGGTGACGTAGACGGTGGTGACGCCCAGCTTCGCCTGGAGCGACGCGATCTGGGTACGGGTCTGCACACGCAGCTTCGCGTCGAGGTTCGACAGCGGCTCGTCCATGAGGAAGACCTGCGGCTCGCGGACGATCGCCCGGCCCATGGCCACCCGCTGGCGCTGACCGCCGGAGAGGGCCTTCGGCTTGCGGCCCAGGTACTCCTCCAGCTGGAGCAGCGCCGCCGCCTCCTTGACCCGCCGGTCGATCTCGGCCTTCGAGGTCTTGCGCAGCTTGAGCGCGAACGCCATGTTCTCGTACACCGTCATGTGCGGGTAGAGGGCGTAGTTCTGGAAGACCATCGCGATGTCGCGGGCCTTCGGCGGCAGGTGGGTGACATCCCGGTCGTCGATGTGGATCGAGCCCTGGTCGACGTCCTCCAGGCCGGCGAGCATGCGCAGGCTGGTGGACTTACCGCAACCGGAGGGGCCGACCAGGACGAGGAACTCGCCGTCGCCGATCTCCAGGTCGAGCTGGTTGACGGCGGGACGCTCCGTGCCCGGGTAGATCCGGGACGCCTTGGAGTAGGTGACCGTAGCCATGGTGGGGTGCTTCCTTTCACCGGCAGGAACGTGCCGGACGATCCGAGTGAAGGAGCGGCCGGCACGGGACGCGCCGGCCCACGGGCAGCCTCTCGGTGATCGAGATGTCGTCCGTGTCACTGCACGGTAAACGGCTTTCCGCCACCTGCCAAGGCGGGGCGCACGGGATGGGACGGACCGCATAGACATTCCGGTCACTCGGGCACGGGCGGACATCAATCGACCGTCAATGTCGGTCCGCCGCAGGAGGGCGGAGACGTTTCCGGTGGTCGGGGGGCCTGCCGCGGCGGAAATCCGGACGTCAGTCGCTATGCTGGCGTCGGCACCACACGCCCCTGTAGCTCAGCTGGCCAGAGCACTCGCCTTGTAAGCGAGATGTCGCCGGTTCGATCCCGGCCGGGGGCTCCAAATTTCATCAGGCATCTCTTGCCGGGCACCGTCGCGAGCCGGCCGGTTGACCGTCGCCGTCGGCGTGCCGTCGGTCTGCGCGGATCTCGCATCAGGGCGTCGTGTCGAAGTGGACCTCCACGTCGTAGATCAGGCGGAGAGGCTTGCCGTTGGTGACGCCGACGAAGACCGGCTCGGCGGCTGGCGTGCGGCCGTGCCGCCAGACCTCGCTGCGGGCGGCGTCCCGGGACTCGTGGTGGTTCTTCCCTGCCCGGTGCAGGGCCAGGACCCGGCGGGCGGTCGTCGGGTCGGTGTCTAGATGGATCCGCATCAGGGGCATGCCCAGGCCTCCTCTGTGGCGCCGTCACCTAACGCGTGTCGAGCAACTTACCACCGTTAAGTCGCCCGAGCACCGTAATAGAGTGGTCGGGTGACCACCAACCGATCCGGCCGGACGCCGCGCGAGGAGCCGGCCGGCCGGCCCGATGCCGTCAGCTCGGTGTGGCTCCGTGCGGAGTCCGCCCGTCCGCGCCGTACGCCGCCGCTGAGCCGGCAACGCATCGTCGACGCCGCAGTGGCCCTGCTCGACGGGCACGGCATGGACGGCCTGACGATGCGTCGCCTCGCCCAGCAACTCGACGTCACGTCCACCGCGCTGTACTGGCACGTGAAGACGAAGGACGACGTGCTCGACCTGGCCGTCGACCAGATCTTCGGCGACGTCCGGCTCCCGCACGAGGTGGGCGACTGGCGGGACGACGTACGCGCGCTGGTCCGGGACTGGCGGACGGCCATCCTCCGGCACCCCTGGGCGGCGAGCCTGATCGGGCGACCCATGCTCGGCCCCAACGTGCTCGCGCGCACCGAGTTCCTCCAGTCGGCACTGGTGCGCGGCGGCTTCTCGGGCCGTCGACTGGCGGTGGCGACCCGCCTGCTCGCCAACTACGTCATCGGCGCCGCGCTCACCGAGGCGACCTGGCGGCGGACCGCTGATCCGCACGCGCGCGGCGAGGCCCGGCGGCACATCACGGCGAATCCCGCCGCCTATCCGACCCTCATCGACTCCGGTCACCTCGACGACGCCCGATGGAGCGACGACGAGCTGTTCGACCAGGGCCTCGACGCGATCCTGGCGACCGCACCGAGGTAGCGGGGTCCGGCGTGACGGCACCCTATGCTGGGCGGTGTGAGCAGGGCGACGGAGGAGTCGAACCGGGCCATGCTGCGCGCCCGGGACGCGATGGACCGCGCGTACGACCAGCCGCTCGACATCCCCGCCCTGGCCCGGATCGCGTACGTCTCCGAGGCGCACTTCATCCGCACCTTCCGGGCGACCTTCGGCGAGACCCCGCACCGCTACCTCCAGCGGCGCCGGGTGGAGCGGGCGATGTACCTGCTGCTGCACACCGGCCGGGACGTCACCGACGTCTGCTACGCGGTCGGCTTCGCCAGCCTGGGCACGTTCAGCCGCACGTTCCGACAGATCGTCGGGGAGTCGCCGTCGGAGTACCGCCGGCGCAAGGCACCGACCGCCGCCGTGCCGGTGTGCTTCACGAAGGCCTGGACCCGGCCCAGCAGCTTCGGACAGCAGAGGTCAGTTTTGGATAAGCAGCAGGTCAGGGGAGCCCCGTAGCGTTCCGGGCATGACGATGAACGCGATCAGCCGCTCCCAGATCTACGTGCTCGACCAGGACGAGGCCCTCGACTTCTATGTGGGCAAGCTCGGCCTGGAGGTCAACACCGACCAGGACCTCGGCTTCATGCGCTGGTTGACGGTGAACCTGCCCGGCGACCCGGAGCGCGAGATCCTGCTGGAGAAGCCGGGCCCGCCGGCGCTGGACCCGGCCACCGCCGAGCAGGTCCGTGAGCTGCTCACCAAGGGGGCGCTGGGCGGGTACCTCTTCATGACCACCGACGACGCGCAGAAGACGTACGAGGACCTCGTCGCCAAGGGCGTCGAGATCACCGACGAGCCGATGGAGCGCCCGTACGGGATCGACTTCGGCATCCGCGACCCGTTCGGCAACAAGATCCGCATCGGCCAGATGTTCCCCAGGGGCTGACCTGGCGGCAGGGAGCCATGATCGGGAGGCGTGCCGCCGGTGGCACGCCTCCGATCGCGTACCAGGGGGACGACGTGGGGACCCGCCTGCTCTACCTGGCCCGGCACGGCGAGCAGGGCCGTCCGCCGGGCACCCCGCCGGGCCTCGACCCGCCGGAGACCGGCCTGTCCGACCGGGGCCGCCGGCAGGCGACCCTGCTCGGCGAGCGGCTGCGCGGCGTGCCCGTCGACGCCGTCCACCACGGCCCGCTGCGGCGCGCCGTCGAGACCGCCGAGCTGGTCGCGGCGTCGCTGCCCGGGATCGGCGTGTACGCCGCCGAGGAGGTCGGCGACCACCTGCCGCACGACACCGATCCGACCGGCCTGCCGCCCGCGTACGCCCGGCTGCTGGCGGGTTTCTCCCCGGCGGAGCGGGCCGACGGGCCGCGACTGACGGCGGCGGCCGTGCGGCGGTTCGCCACCGCCCCGGACGACGGCGAGCGGCGGGATCTGGTCGTCACGCACACGTTCCTGATCGCCTGGTTCGTCCGGCACGCGCTCGACGCGCCGGAGCGGCGCTGGTTGGGGTTCAACGCGCACCACTGCGGGCTGACGGTGATCCGCTACGGCCCGGGCGGTCCGCCGACGCTGCTCGCGGTCAACGACACCGCCCATCTGCCGCCGGAGCTGCGCGCCACCGGCCTGCCGGAGGACTACCGGTTCTGACCCCGACCGACGGGCCTGTGCTCGCTCAGCCCGTGGCCCCGAGCAGGAGTTCCACGACCGCACGGGTCGCGGCCGGCGCGGCACCGTCGGCCGGGCAGTCCACGTAGCCGGTCTCCACCTCCCCGATCGTCAGCCGGTAGCTGAAGGCGTCCTGGCAGGCGGTGGGCGCCGACGGGCGGCCCGCCTCGGCGGCGAGGGCCGGGTCGACGACGAGCCGGCGCAGCCGGTCGAGATCCGCGCTGGAGAGCCGGCCGGTGCGTGGGGATCCGGCGCGGTCGACGACCGTCCAGCGGCCGTCGTGCTCCACCGTCACGGTGTCGCCGCGTCCGGCGAACCCGCCCGACCGGGTCAGCATGATCCGGGCCGCCGTGGCCGCCGGCCCGGGGGAGCGCGGCGCGGTCGTCGGCTGCGGGGACGGCGCGGCGGTCGTCGGTGTGGCCGGCGTCCGCGCCGGACCGGGCGGGACGGCCGGGTCCGCGGGTCCGGTCGGCGCGCAGCCGGCCAGGAGGGTCGCCGCGAGCGCGATCCCGGCGCCGGCCATCGAAGCTGATCTCATGTTCGTCGGACGCTCGGGGTGGCGATCCGGTTCCCACCAGCGTCGATTCCACCGAACGGCCATTGTCTCAAGCGGAAATCCGATCAACCCTTCTCTTTTTGGCTGGCGCATCGTTGTATCTACATGTGTGACTACCCCCGTCACGCATTCCTGTCCAGGAGGGCACGTGAAGAGACCCCTTGCCGCCGTCGGTGCGGCCCTGCTAGCCGGCGGTCTGCTGACCGGCGTCGGTACCCCGACGCTCGCGGCACCTGCTGCCGCCCCCGCCCCGGGCGGCCCCGCCGCCGCGGCGGCGAGCGTCCTGCGGGCCAACCCCGGTGCCGTCCAGGGCACCGGCGCCGAGTCCTACCAGGTGCACAGCACCAAGGTGGACGCCAACGGCGCCGCCCACACCCGCTACACCCGGACCTACCAGGGCCTGCGGGTGTACGGCGGTGACTTCGTCATCCACACGACCCCGAACGGCGGCTACGCCGGCTCCTCGGTCGGTCTGGACGCCCCGCTGACCCTCCCCACCACGGCGAAGGTCTCCTCCGCCGCCGCGAAGAAGGCCGCCCGCGCCGAGTTCTCCGGCACGCTCACCGCGGTGGGCAACCCGGAGCTCTTCGTCGACGCCAGCTCCGGCAAGGGCCGGCTCGCCTGGGAGACCGTCGTCACCGGCTGGCACCCGGACGGGCAGACGCCGTCGCGGTTCCACGTCGTCACCGACGCCACCACGGGCAAGGTCGTCGGCTCGTACGACGAGATCGAGGCCGTCTCCGGCACGGGCAACAGCGTCTACTCGGGCACCGTCACCGTGGACACCACGCTCTCCGGCAGCACGTACCAGATGATCGACCCGCTGCGCGGCAACGGCTCCACGTGCGACATGAACAACGGCACGTCGACGTGCACCACGTTCACCGACGCCGACAACACCTGGGGCACCGGCGCCGCCTCCAACCGGCAGTCCGCCGCCGTGGACGCGCACCACGGCGCCGCCAAGACCTTCGACTACTTCAAGAACGTGCACGGCCGCAACGGCATCTTCGGCGACGGCCGGGGCGTGCCGAGCCGGGTGCACTACGGCAACAACTACGTCAACGCCTTCTGGGACGGCTCCCGGATGACCTACGGCGACGGCAGCGGCAACTCCCGGCCGCTCGTCTCCATCGACGTGGCCGCCCACGAGATGAGCCACGGCGTGACCGAGAACGTCGTCCCCGGCGGCCTGACCTACTCCGGCGAGTCCGGCGGCCTCAACGAGGCCACCAGCGACATCTTCGGCAACATGGTCGAGTTCTACGCCAACAGCTCCGCCGACCCGGGCGACTACCAGGTCGGTGAAAAGATCAACATCAACGGCAACGGTACGCCGCTGCGCTACATGTACAACCCGTCCCTGGACGGTTCGAGCGACAGCTGCTGGTCCACCTCGACCAGGAGCAAGGACGTGCACTACTCGTCCGGTGTCGCCAACCACTTCTTCTTCAACCTCGCCGAGGGCACCGGGGCCACCTCGTACGGCACCTCGCCGGTCTGCGGCTCCGCCCCGGCGGTGACCGGCATCGGCCGCGCCAAGGCCGAGAAGATCTGGTGGCGGGCGCTGGACGCGTACTTCACCTCCAACACCTCGTACGTCAACACCAGCAACCCGGCCAACACCGCCCGGGCGTACAGCCTGCGCGCCGCGACCGACCTGTACGGCAGCTGCTCCACCGAGTACAAGACCGTCCAGGCGGCCTGGACCGCGGTGAACGTGGCCGGCAACGACGCGCCGTGCTCGACCGGCAACGACTTCTCGGTCTCGCTCTCGCCGACCTCCGGCGCGGTGAACCCGGGCGGCTCGGTCTCCACCACCGTGGCCACGGCCACCACCAGCGGCTCGGCGCAGACCGTGACGCTGTCGGCCTCCGGCCTGCCGAGCGGGGCGACCGCCTCGTTCAGCCCGGCCTCGGTGACCTCGGGCGGCTCGTCGACCCTGACCGTGGCCACCACGGCCGCCACGGCGCCCGGCACCTACACGGTCACCGTGAACGGCGCCGGCTCGGTCACCCGCAGCGCCACCTACACGCTGACGGTGAACGGCACCGGCGGCGGCTGCACCAGCCCGGGTCAGAAGCTCGCCAACGCGGGCTTCGAGTCCGGGGTCACCGCCTGGACGCAGTCCTCGGGCGTGATCGGCCAGCACGGCACCGCGCAGCCGGCCCGCACCGGCACGTGGAGCGCGTGGATGAACGGGTACGGGACCACCCGTACCGAGACGCTCTCCCAGTCGGTGAGCCTGCCGGCCGGGTGCACGTCGTACAACTTCAGCTTCTGGCTGCACATCGACTCGGCGGAGACCACCAGCAGCACCGCGTACGACACGCTGCGGGTGCAGGTGCTCAACTCCTCCGGGACGGTGCTGGCGACCCTCGCCACGTACTCGAACCTGAACAAGGCCGCGGGCTACAGCCAGAAGTCGTTCTCGCTGGCCGCGTACAAGGGCCAGACCGTGACCCTGAGGTTCACCGGCACCGAGGACGTGTCGCTCCAGACGTCCTTCGTCGTGGACGACACCGCGCTCAACGTCTCCTGACGTAGCCGTACCGTCGCCGGCCCGGCGACCACCCCGCCAGGGTGGTCGTCGGGCCGGCGCCGTTATGGTCGCCGCACGCGTCGCCGCTCCCGGCGGCCGGGCGGGACGTCGAAGGGGTGGTGACGGTGGCGGACGCGGAACTCCTCGTCGAGGTGGCCGGGCCGGTGGCGACGGTGGTGATCCGTAATCCGGCGCGGCGCAACGCGATGACCACCGCCATGTGGCGACGGCTGCCGGAGCTGCTCGACGGGCTGGAGGCCGACCCGGCCGTCCGGGCGCTGGTGCTCACCGGCGCGGGGGACACCTTCTGCGCCGGCGCGGACCTGGGCGACCTGGACGAGCTGCTGGACGCCGGTGACGCCAGCATCGCGGTGGCCGCCGAGGAGCGGCTCGCCGCCTTCGCCAAGCCCACCGTCGCCGCCGTCCGGGGCGCGTGCGTGGGCGGCGGCTGTCAGCTCGCCGTCGCCTGCGACCTGCGGGTCGCCACCACCGACGCGCGGTTCGGCGTGCCGCCGGCGCGGCTGGGCCTGGTCTATCCGGCGCCGACCACCCGCCGGCTGGCCCGGCTGGTCGGCCCGGCCGCGGCCAAGCACCTGCTCTTCACCGCCGAGCTGATCGACGCCGAGCGGGCGCTGCGGGTGGGCCTGGTCGACGAGGTGCTGCCGGGCGACGGGCTCGCCGCCCGGGTGGACGAGCTCACCGCCGCCGTGGTCGCCCGGTCGCAGCTCAGCGTCGCCGCCGCCAAGGAGATCGTCGACGGGCGGGCGGACGAGGACCGGATCGCCTGGTGGCACGGGCAGGTCCGGGCCAGCGGCGAGGCCCGCGAGGGCGTTGCCGCCTTCCACGAGCGCCGCCCGGCCCGTTTCGGCTGGGCCCCGCCCGCCCGGCCCTGACCGCTCCACCTCCCGTACCGCCAGGCCGGGTGCCGCCCGGCAGGGACACGGCAGGCCGGGACCCGGCGGGTAGGTGCCGAGAGGTGAGGGGCCGACGGGTGCCGCGCCGAGGGCGTACCCCCGACGCGGCCCCCCGTTCCCGCCGGCCGGTCCGTCACCGCCCCGCCAGCGCCGCCCAGCTCGGCACGGCCGGCTCACGCCGCAGCGGCATGCCCGCCTCGGCCGGCGTCCGGTCGCCCTTGTGCTGGTTGCAGCCGTAGCAGGCGGCGGTCGTGTTCCGCCAGGTGTTCCGGCCGCCGCGCGAGCGGGGCAGGATGTGGTCGATGGTGCCGGCCGGCCCCCCGCAGTACGCGCAGCAGCGCCCGTCGCGGCGCAGCACGCCGGCGCGGGACCAGGCCGGGCCGGCGCTGAACCGCCACCGGGTCACCACGTAGCGGACCAGGCGCACCACCCGGGGCATCGGGAACACCCCGATGACCCGGTCCGGCTCGGCCTCGTGGATCTCGGCGACCCGCCGGCAGAGCATCCGGATCGCGTGCTGGACGGTGACCCGGTGCAGCGGGCCGAGGTCGGCGTTGACGACGAGGACGGCGTCCACCGGTGTCTCCCTTCGTGGCGGTGACGATCTGGACGGGCCGGAGCGCGAAAGAGCCGCCCGGTCCGGGTTACGGACGGGCGGCTCGACGTCGTGCGGGCACGCGTCAGTCGGGCCGGCCGCCCCCGGGGTCTTCGGCACGGTGACGACCGCCGCCGGCCGGCGATGCCGGACGCGTGGGCAGGCACGACGGCACACCGGTGACGTGCGACATCGACATGACCAGCTCCCGCGGCGGTGGTTGACCTTGCGCGATCACGGTAGGTCCGCGGGGGACAGAGGGGCAACGGATTTCGATCGAGGCCCCGGCTCGTCGGGGCGGCGCTGCCGGCGGGCCCGGCCGGCGGCCCGCGCGGCGGCCAGGGGCCGGTCGATGCGTACGGCCATCCGCGCCGTCAGCTCGCTCTCCAGCAGCGGCCGGTTGACCTCCCCGGCGACCGCGAGCGCCGGCCCCGAGACGGTGCGCCAGATCGCGGCCAGCCCGGCGCCCAGCCCGAGCAGGGCCACGGCGGCCCGGGTCACCGGCGGACCGGCGGCGGCGAGCGCGCTCACCCCCACCACGGCGAACAGCACGGCGAGCAGCGGTACGAGCACCGGCCAGAAGATCCCCCGGACGGCCTGCACCACCAGCCTCCGGTCCCGCACGATCAGGTTCCGGGCGACGATGGCGTAGTCCTCCTCGTCCAGCAGGTCCCTCGGGTGCAGCCCGCCGGTGAGCACGCCCTGCCACAGCTCGCCCTGGTTGCGCAGCTCGCGGGCCAGCTCGGGCAGCCCCGCCTCGGTCGGGTCGCCCACGCCCGCCCTGGTGACCGCCGACGCCCACGCCGACAGCGAGTGGCGGACCACCGCGGCCGAGTACGGGGGCAGCACGCTGGCCAGCTCGCCCAGCCAACGGCCGATCTCGAACTGCCGCCCGCCGAAGCGCTGGGCCACCTGCCCGGCGTCGCCGTTCCGCACGGCGTCGCCGTACCGGACGGTGTCGGCCAGCGAGCGTCCCAGCCGGTACGCCAGCCCCACCCGCTGGTTGGTGGACATCGTCCAGCGCAGCAGTTCCACGTTCAGGTCGTCGAGGGCGAGCAGCAGGGCGTCGGCGGACCCGTCGGCCACCCGGCCCCGCGCGTCGGCGGTGGCGGGCACGGGGCCGACGCGCCGGGTCAGCTCGGCGATCTGGGTGAGGGCGACCTCCACGCCGTCCAGGTACATCTGCATGCGCCGCCGCCCCGACATCTCGGTCAGGTTGGAGAGCTTCGCCGGTGCGCCCGCCGGCCGGTCGGCTCCGGGGTCGCGCAGCTCGGCGGTCCGCGCGTGGTGGTAGGCGTCCGCCATCCACCAGCCGAGCCGCAGGGCGGTCACGACGCAGGCCCGCTCGTCGCGAATCAGCGGGTACGCGTCGTCCCGCGGCACGTCGGCGACGAGCGGGCCGTCGTCCGTGCGCGGCGACAATCCGACCTCCCGGCTCACCCCAGACGATCAGCCTAAGTGAACCGAACGGCCGATTTGCCCGGTTTGCTCCTCGTCGCTGGGCGGGCAGGCCCCGGGCCGGTCAGCCCGCCCGGCGCGCAGACCTCGGACCGGTCAGCCCGCCCGGCGCGCAGACCTCGGACCGGTCAGCCCGTCCGGCGCGCAGACCCTGGGCTGGTCAGCCCCGTCCGGCGAGCAGGCCTCGGGGCCGGATCGAGCGGACCGGCTCCGCCGCGGCGCCCTCGGCCCGCAGGACATGGTTGGCCGCGATGATCCCGGTCGCCGCCGACCGCTCCATCAGGGCACTGGGGAAATCGGTGCGGATGCCGTCGCCGGCCAGGTAGAGCCCGTCGGCGTCGGTGCGTACCCCCGGCCGCCAGGCGTGGCTGCCGGGCGTGAACGCTGGCGCCTGCGCCTCCACCCGGGCGCGCAGTTCGCGGACCCGCAGCCGGGCCACCTCCGGCCAGAGCGCGGTCAGCTCGACCCGCATCCGTTCGGCCAGCTCCTCGGCGGGCACGCCCGCGTCGCAGGCGTACGCGTGCAGCTCCACGACCGAGCCGCCGGTGCGCTCGGCCCAGCGGCGGGACTCGTGCTCCAGCCGGTGGTAGAGGGTCACCGAGTCCAGGGTGGGCTGCCGGGACACCCCGCTGAACACCGCCCGGTCTGCGGCGACGTCCCCGTCGCACCAGAAGCGCGCCACCGCGTACGGCGGGCCGGGCCGGCCGAACGCGGGCATCCGCGCCGCCAGCCGGGGCGCGTGGTCCGCCAGGCCGGGCGAGGCGGCGACCAGCGCGGCCAGGGCGGGCGGGTCGACGGCGAGCACCACGTGCCCGGCCGGGTACGACGTGCCGTCGGCGGTCGCCACCCGCCAGCCCTCGCCGTCGCGGGTCACGGCGGTGGCGGCGGCGCCCGTCAGCACCCGGCCGCCGTGCTTCTCCACGTGCCGCGCCAGCGGCTCCCAGATCGCCGTCGCGTAGTCCTCGTCGGGGCAGTCGAAGGCCAGCCCCTCCGGATTGCCCAGCAGGTAGAAGTGGAACTGGGCGATCATCTCCGCCGCCGACATCTCCGCCTCGTGGTTGAAGAACGAGTGGGAGAAGACCTCGAAGAGCATCGCGCGGGCCCGGTCGGGCAGCCGCAGCGAGGCGAGCAGCGCGTCGGCGGTCGTGTCGTCGAACTCGGCGTAGGTGCGCCCCGGGTCGTAGGTGAGCAGCGGCAGCGCGGCGTCCCGGTCCATGCCCCGCAGGTCGCGCAGGCGCAGGCTGGGGCTGCGTAGCAGCAGCGCCAGCAGGTTCATCGGCGGCGCGGGCGGCAGCCTGCCGAACTCCTCGGTGGGCCACTGCTCGCTCAGGATCGGGTAGCCCGGGACCGGCTTGAGGAAGCCCAGCCCCGCGTCCGCGCGGCGCAGGATGGAGCGCCAGTTGTAGTACTGCCGGAAGAACGCGTGGAAGCCGTGCTCGTTCATCTGCCGGCTGCCGTCGGCGAGCGTCTCCGGCCAGGCCCCGAGCCGGCCGCCGAGCGTCGGTGCGGCCTCCAGCACCGTCACCGCCACCCCGCGCTCGGCCAGCACCACCGCCGCCGACATGCCGGCGATCCCGCCGCCGACCACCACCGCCTCGACCCGGCCCGGCACGCGGGGGGCGCCACCACCGCCCGGGTCCACCTCGTGCTCGCGTACGCCGATGAGTCGACCGACCACTTTCGACAGCGCCATGTGCACCTTCCCGCCGGGTGGGTTTCCAGTCTGCCCGCTCAGCCATCGCGGGAACCCTTTCCCGCGGGAAGCGCCTGACGTGCCCCGCCATCACTCCGGCGGCGGGAGGCAGCGCCGTTCCCGGTCGGAGGCGGGCCAGACGTACTCCAGGTCGGGCGGGACGTCGTCGCCGAAGAGCGGCCCGTAGTGGCCGGGGTCCTTACGCAGCAGCGACGAGCGGTGGCTCAGGTGCAGGTCGTCGCGGCCCAGCCAGGGCGGCAACTCCCCGGCCTCGGCCAGCTCGACCTGGGTGCGGACCCGGGTCAGGCCGCAGGCGGCGGCGAGGTCGGCGGTCATCGTGGTCGCGCACGTGTCGGCCCGGCCGGGCTCGCACCAGACCGCGCAGACGTCCAACCCGTACCGGGTGAGGGCCTCCTCGTACCCGGCCCACATCTTCACCGCCGGGTGGTTGCGCCAGCCGTACGTGGGCCAGGTCAGCCCGCGCAGCACCTGGATGGTCTCCACCCGCTGCTTGCCCAGCCGCTTCTGGTCCAGCGTCCGGGCGCTGGCCAGGAAGTCCGGGTACGGCAGGAACGTCTGCATGCCGGTGCTCTACCCGTCGCCGGGAGGGACATGCCGGCGCGACCAGCGTTCATGATCACGGGGCTGCGTCCGGCGCGACCGGCTGACTACGATGCGGCACATGGCGGAGCCCCTGCTGGATCGTGCGCGGCGTGCCGGCCGGCGGCTCCGGGTCAACGGGGACGCGCGGGCGCACTACGTGATCTGT
This sequence comes from Micromonospora sp. NPDC007220, assembly GCF_040634035.1. Lineage (NCBI taxonomy): Bacteria > Bacillati > Actinomycetota > Actinomycetes > Micromonosporales > Micromonosporaceae > Micromonospora > Micromonospora sp. NPDC007220. The sequence goes on from NZ_JBEYEU010000017.1 coordinate 64,698, forward strand.
GGTCGCGACGCCCTCGCCTACTGGGTGGTGCGGGCGCTGCTCGCCACCGAGCTCCAGGCCGGCCGCGTCCGGATCACCCTGGTCGTGCCCGAACGACCGCGCTCGGACGAGCCCGACGGGCGGGACCTCCAGGGCGTCGAGGTCGTCCGCGCCGACCGGCTGGACGAGGTGACCTTCCGTCGGGCCGGGCTGGCCGGCGCCGACGGGCTGGCCCTGCTGCACCAGGACGACGTCGGCAACATGCACGCCGCGCTCTGCGCGCAGGAGGTCGAGCCCCGGCTGCGGCTGGTGGTGCGGATGTTCAACACCGGCCTCGCCAACGGGGTGCGGCAGATCTTCCCCGACTCGGCCGTGCTCTCCGACGCCTCCATGGCCGCCCCCGCCTTCGTGGCCGCCGCGTTGGGCGAGGTCGCCCCCACCCACTTCCGGCACGGCGGGCGCACCCTCTACGTGGCCCGCCGCGAGGACGTACGTCCGCCCGACGTGGTCTGCGGGGTCGCCGACACCCGCGACCCGCAGCAGGTCCGGCTGCTGCCCGCCGACGAACGCGCGGCCGACTTGGTGATCGCCGAGGCGACCGGGACGCCGCCGGGGACGGAACTGGCCGCCCGCCGGCTGGTGCGGGCCCGCCGGCGTCGCCGCCCCCTGACGGTGCTGCTGCGCGCGGTGCGCAGCTTCGCCACCCGCAAGATCGGCGTCGCGGTGATCGTGCTGCTGGCGGTGATCGGGGTGCTCGGCTCGCTCAACGGCTACGCCGCGCACGAGGACTGGGCCGACTCGCTCTACCTGACGCTGGTGACCACCCTGACCGGGCAGGATCCGAACCCCGACAAGTCGGCCGCCGAGCAGGTCATGCAGGTGGTGCTCAACCTGGCCGGGCTGGCGCTGATCCCGCTGATCACCGCCGTGGTGGTGGACGGCATCGTCAACGCCCGGCTGGCTCTGCACTCCGGCCGCATCCAGCCCGAGCGCTCCGGGCACGTGGTGGTGGTCGGGCTGGGCAACGTCGGCACCCGGGTGATGGCCCAGCTCTGCGACTTCGGCGTCGAGGTGGTGGCGATCGACAAGGTGCCCGAGCCGCGCGGTGGCGCGCTGGCCCGGCGGCTCGGCGTACCGCTGATCGTGGGCGACGCCGCGCTGGAGGAGACGCTCCAGTCGGCGTCCGTGGGCGGCTGCCAGGCACTGGTGGTGGTCTCCACCGACGACGAGACCAACCTCCAGGCGGCGCTCATCGGCCGGGCCGTCAACCCGGAACTCCAGGTGGTGCTGCGCCTCTTCGACGGCCACTTCGCCGAACGTATCCAGCAGGCGTTCGGCATCGGCGTCTCGCGCAGCGTGTCGTACCTCGCCGCGTTCTCGTTCTCCGCCGCGCTGCTGGACCGCGCCGTGATCGCCACCATCCCGGTCGGCCGGCACGCGCTGCTGGTCACCGAGGTCTCCGTCGCCGCCGGGTCGTCGCTGGACGGCAGGCCGCTCGCCGCCGTCGGGCGGGCCGAGAGCGTACGCCTGCTGGCGCACGCCCGGGCCGGCCAGCGCCTCGACTGGGCGCCCGATGCCCGGCTGGTGATCGTCGCGGGCGACCGGCTGACGGTGGTGGCCCGCCGGGCCGGCCTGAACGCCCTGCTCCGCGAGGCCGCGCCCCCGCCGGAGGACCCGGTCACGCCCGCGCCCCGCCAGCCGGAGGAGTGACGGCGCCCGGTCCGCCGTGCTGCGCGTCCCGGGAGCGGCGTCAGGCCCGGCGCGGGCGCAGGGCGTACCAGAGGGCGCCGACGGCGAGCACGGCGACGCCGGCGAGCACGCTGGCCGGCGGCAGGTTGACCGCGAGCAGCAGGCAGCCGGCCAGCCCCAGCACGGCCAGCGCCCGCACCGGCAGCCGCCGGCCCGGGTCCCGGCCCAGCGTCAGCGCGGCGGCGTTGGTGATCGCGTAGTAGACCAGCACGGTGCAGCTGGAGAAGCCGATCGCGCCGCGTACGTCGCCCAGCAGCACGATCGCCACCACCACGGCGGCCACGGCCAGCTCCGCCCGGTGCGGCACCCGGTGCACCGGGTGGACGGCGGCGAGCGCCCCCGGCAGGTCGCGGCGGCGGGCCATCGCCAACGCGGTGCGCCCCACCCCGGCGAGCAGGGAGAGCAGCACCCCGGTCACCGCCACCGTCGCCCCGGCCCGCACCAGCCACGCCAGGCCGGGCAGCCCGGCGGCCGTCACCACGTCGGCCAGGGGCGCGGCGGAACCGGCCAGCCGGTCGGCCCCGAGCACACCGACCGTGACCACGGCGAGCACCAGGTAGACCGCCAGCACCACGCCGAGGGCCAGCGGGACCGCCCGGGGGATGGTCCGCGCCGGGTCGCGTACCTCCTCGCCGAGGGTGGCGATCCGCGCGTATCCGGCGAAGGCGAAGAAGAGCAGCCCGGCGGCCGTGAGCACGCCCCGACTGCCGCCGCCGAGGTCGCCGAGCCGGTCGAGCGAGACGTCACCGCCGGCCGCGCCGGCCACCGCGACCAGGGCCAGCACCGCCAGCACCACGCCCACCAGGATCTTCGTCGCGGTCGCGGTCCTGCCGATGCCGCGCAGGTTCACGGCGGTCACCGCCGCCACCGCGCCGACGGCGACGAGCCGGGCCTGCCCCGGCCAGAGGTACGCCCCGATGGTCAACGCCATCGCCGCGCAGCTCGCCGTCTTGCCGGCCACGAAGCCCCAGCCGGCCAGGAACCCGGCGAACGGGCCGAGCCGCTCCCGCCCGTACACGTAGGTGCCGCCGGATTCGGGGTAGCGGGCCGCGAGCCGGGCCGAGCTGGTCGCGTTGCAGAAGGCGATGAAGCCGGCCAGCACCAGCGCCGCCAGCAGGCCGGCCCCGCCGGCCGCCGCCGCGGCGGGCGCGAAGACCACGAAGACGCCCGCGCCGAGCATCGACCCCAGGCCGATGACCACCGCATCCCGTACGCCCAGCCGGCGTGCCAGTCGATCCACGGCGGGACCCTAGGGGGCGGAGATGAACGGACGGTTCCAGTCCCGCAGCGCTCCCGGCAGCGGCAGGTCGTCCCAGGGCACCCGGTGCACCAGCCGGTCGAGGAGAAGCCCCAGCAGCAGCCCGGCGACCGAGTCGGTCAGCCAGTGCCAGCCGAGGTAGGTGGTGGTGCAGAGCACCACCACCGGCGGCACGACCCGGACCACGGTGACCAGCCGGGGCGGCACGGTCCGGCCGTACGTGCGCAGCAGCGGGGCGAGCAGCAGCGCGATGACGCCGTACCAGAGGATCGCGTTCGCGACGTGGCCGGACGGGTAGGACTGGGCGAACTTCAGCGGCAGCTCGTCCTGGAACAGCGGGAGGGTCTGCTCGGCGGGGAGGAAGGGTTCCTTGACGCTCGCGCTGGGCGCGGGCCGGGCGGTCCACACCTTGAGCGGGCCGATGGTCAGGTAGCTGAGGGCGAAGGCGAGCACCGGCGGCAGCACCGGGCGGACCGACCTCAGCCGCACCGCGAGCAGCACCCCGAGCCCCAGGGCGATCAACGTCAACGGGGTGCCCTGGCCCAGGTAGTTGAGCACCACCGCCGTCCAGTGCGCGGCCGTCGGCCGGTGCGCCTCCGACCAGTCGGCGATCGCGCGGTCGATCCCGAAGAGCCGCTCACCGGCGAGGGCCACGGTCAACCCGACGAGGGCGGTCAGCAGCAGCGCGTCGAACCACCAGCCGGCCGGCCGGACCGGCCGGAGCTGCATCTTTGCCCGTACCGTCGTGGTCTCCCGCACCCCGACCACGCTACCGGCCCCGGTCGGCGCCGGATGGGGACGGGCCGGGGCCGCCTGTGTGCCGAGCCACGAAGGGAGGCGCTCGGCGGGGGGTACCCGTCAGACTTGTCCCCGTGCGGATCACCTCGGCCCTCGTGGACCCGGCGTTGCTCGACCTACCTTGGTCGACCCCGCTGGAGGAGTGGCCTGCGCAACACCTGGTGGCGCTGCCGCAGGGCATCTCCCGGCACATCGTCCGCTTCGTCCGGCTGGGTGAGTACGTCTACGCGTTCAAGGAGACCCGCGAGCGGATCGCCGAGCGGGAGTACGACCTGCTCCGCGCCCTGGAGCGGATCGACTTCCCGTCGGTCGAGGCGGTGGCGATCGTCGCCGACCGGCAGACCGACGACGGGGAACCCCTCGAGTCGGTGCTGATCACCCGGCACCTGCAGTTCTCGCTGCCCTACCGGGCGCTCTTCTCGCACACCCTGCGCCCGGAGACGATGGGCCGGCTGCTCGACGCGCTGGCCGCCCTGATCGTCCGGATGCACCTGACCGGCTTCTTCTGGGGCGACTGCTCGCTGTCGAACACCCTCTTCCGGCGGGATGCCGGAGCCTTCGCCGCCTACCTGGTGGACGCCGAGACCGGCGCCCTGCACCACTCCCTCTCCAACGGCCAGCGCGGCGAGGACCTGGAGATCGCCCGGGTCAACATCTTCGGCGAGGCGCTCGACCTCCAGGCCGCCGGGCTGCTGCACGAGTCGATCGACCCGGAGGTGGTCTGCGAGGAGGTCGTGCAGCGCTACGAGCGGCTGTGGCACGAGATCACCTACGAGCAGCAGGTCGAGCGGGAGGCCCGGCACGACATCGAGGGGCGGATCCGCCGCCTCAACGAGCTGGGCTTCGACGTCGCCGAGGTGGCCATGTCCACGATCGACAACGGGCGCTACCTGGTCCGGCCGAAGGTGGTCGACGCCGGCTACCACACCCGGCGGCTGCTCCGCCTGACCGGCCTCGACGCCGAGGAGAACCAGGCCCGCCGGCTGCTCAACGACCTGGACGCCTACCGGGCGGAGAGCTACCTGATGGACGAGCAGCAGGCCGCGCACCGCTGGCTGACCGAGGTCTTCGAGCCGGTGGTCCGGGCCGTGCCCGCGCACCTGCGCCGCAAGCTGGAGCCGCAGGAGCTCTTCGCCCAGATCATCGAGCACAAGTGGCTGCTCTCCGAGCGGGCCGGCCGGGATGTCGGGATGGCCCCGGCCGTGCAGTCGTTCCTCTCCGACGTGCTGGTGCACCGCCCCGACGAGCAGGCGGTGCTCGGCGACGTGGTGGCGGGCGGTGATGGTCCTTCCGGCGGACTGTCTCCGCGACCGCTGTCGAGCTGATGTCGTAGACGATTCGGCCTGTGCGCCCTGTGTGATGTCGTAGACGATTCAGCTCGACAGCGCGGACGTGAGCCCCTCCGCCCGGGTGGGCTGTCGCCTCGCTGCGTCACTCCAGCCAGGAGCCGCCGCGCATCACCCGGACCACGTTGAGGTCGTCGTCGAGCACCACCAGGTCGGCCCGGAGTCCGACCTGGAGCGCGCCCAGCTGGTCGCCGAGGCCGATGGCACGGGCCGGCGTGGTGGCCGCCATCCGGACGGCGTCCGCGATCGGGATCCCGGCGCCCACCGCGTGCCGCAGCGCGGCGTCCATGGTCAGGGTGCTGCCCGCGATCGCGCCGTCGCGGGCCAACCGGGCCACGCCGTCCGCCACCGTGACCGTCTGGCCGCCCAGGTCGTACTCGCCGTCGGCCATGCCGGCGGCGGCCATCGCGTCGGTGATCAGGGCGGACCGCTCGGGGCCCGCCGTCGAGGTGGCGAAGGCCAGCATCCCGTCGTGCAGGTGCACGCCGTCGGCGACCAGCTCGCAGACCACGTTCGGGGCGTCCAGCAGGGCCACCACCGGGCCGGGCTCGCGGTGGTGCACCGGCCGCATCCCGTTGAACAGGTGGGTGCCGACGCTCGCGCCCGCCGCGACGGCGGCGCGGGTCTCGTCGTACGTGGCGTCGGTGTGGCCGACCGCGGCGACCACCCGGTGCGCGGTGAGCAGCTTGATCGCCTCCAGGGCGCCGTCCCGCTCGGGGGCGAGGGTGACCATCCGGACCGCCCCGCCACCCAGCTCGATCAGCTCGGCCAGCTCGTCGGTGGACGGGTCGCGCAGGTACTCGGGGTTCTGCGCGCCGCAGCGGGCCGAGGAGAGGTACGGCCCCTCGAAGTGGATCCCGGCCAGCACCCCCTCGGCGACCAGCGGGGCGAACGCCTCGGTGGCCGAGCGCATGAGCACGAAGGGCGAGCTGACCAGGCTGGCCAGCAGGGTGGTGGTGCCGCGCCGCAGGTGGAAGTCGGCGGCCTGCCGGGCCTGCCCGGCGTCGCCCGTGGTGAAGGTGTGCCCGCCGCCGCCGTGCGTGTGCATGTCGACGAAGCCCGGCACGATCCAGTGCCCGTCGCGGACCGACGGATACTCGGCCACCGCCCGAATCCGACCCTCGTCGACCTCCACGCAGCCCTGCCGGATCACGCCGGTCGGGGTCACCACCTTGCCGTTCACCCGAAGAGCCATCACTTCTCCAGACTGTCGAGGGCGAGCAGGGCGGCGCCGAGGCAGCCGGCCTCGTCGCCGAGGGCCGCCGCGACCAGGCGCGGCTCCCGGTGGAACGTCATCCGCTCGTGCAGCGCGGCCCGCAGCGGGTCGAACAGCAGCGCGCCGGCCCGCGCCAGCCCGCCGCCGATCACGACGGTCTCCACGTCGAAGAGGGCCTGGCCGGTGGCGAGGCCGTCGGCGAGCGCCTCCACGGCCTCCCGCCAGACGTCCGCCGCCAGCGGCTCGCCGGCCGCCGCCCGGTCGGCCACCTCGGCGGCCGTCGCCGGGACGCCGGCCCGCGCCGAGTAGAGCCGGCCGATCGCGGAGGCGGAGGAGACCGCCTCCAGGCACCCGGGACGGCCGCAGCCGCAGCGCGGCCCGCCGGGGCGTACCAGAATGTGGCCGATCTCGCCGGCGGCGCCGTGCGCGCCGGTGGCCGCCCTGCCACCGACCAGGTGCGCGGCGGCGATCCCGGTGCCGATCGCGACGAAGAGGACGTGCGCGGCGTCGCTGCCCGCGCCGAGCCGGGCCTCGGCCAGGCCGCCGGCGCGCACGTCGTGGCCGACCGCCGTCGGCAGTCCGAGCCGTGCCTGCGCCAGGTCCCGCAGCGGTACGTCCCGGAAGCCGACGTTCGCCGACCAGACGGCGACCCCGCGCGCCTCGTCGATCACCCCGGGTACGGCGATGCCGATCGCGACCGGGTCGAGCCCGTCGGCGCGGGCCTTGCCGGCCAGCCCCTCGGCGATCCCCAGGACCGTGTCGACGACGGCGTCCGGGCCGCGCTCCGCGTCGGTGGGGTGCCGCTCGGTGTGCAGCACGGCACCGTCGGCCCGGACCAGGGCGCACTTCATCCCGGTGCCGCCGACGTCCAGCGCGACGACGACGTCGGCTGGCCTCACGCGAGGACCACGGAACGGGTCAGGTGCCGGGGCGCGTCCGGGTCGAGGCCCCGGCTGGTGGCGAGCGCGACGGCGAAGCGCTGCGCCAGGATCAGGTCGGCCATCGGGTCGACGGGCGTACGGCCGGCGGCCCAACTGCCCAGCACCGTGCGGCAGCCGTGGGTGCGGCTGTGCACGAACGCCGCTCCGGTCGCCGCCACGTCCTCCGGCAGCCCGTCGGGCAGTTCGCCGAACGCCCAGACCAGCCGGCCCGGTGCGGCGATCGAGATCGGCCCGTGCCGGTAGTCCATCGCCGGGTACGCCTCGGCCCAGAAGGTGGCCGCCTCGCGGCACTTCAGCGCGGCCTCCTGGGCGAGCCCGACCGTCCAGCCCCGGCCGAGGAAGGTGGCCTGCTCGATGCGGGTCGGGTCGATCGGCAGCGGGGCGCGTACGGCCACCTCCGCGTCGGCGGCGAGCGCGTCGATGTTGTCGCCGAGGTGGGCGCGGAGCAGGGCCAGGGCGGTGGTCGCGAAGCGGGTCTGCACCACCGAGCGCTCGTCGGCGAAGGGCATGGTCACCGCCGCGTCGGCCAGCGCGACGGCGGGGGAGTCGGGGTCGCCGACCAGGACGGTGCTCGGCACCCGCCCGCGCAGGGCGGCGATCAGCTCGGTGACCTCGGTGGTGGTGCCGGAGCGGGTGATCGCGACGAGCCGGTCGTAGCGCCGGCCGGCGGGGAACTCGGAGGCCTGGAAGGCGTCGGTCTCGCCCTGGCCGAGGTGCTCGCGGCGGGCCGCGTACGCCATCGCCATGAACCACGACGTGCCGCAGCCCACGACGGCGACCCGCTCCCCGGGCCGGGGGAGGTGGTCCGTCGCGGTGGCGGCGAGTCGCGCCGCCTCCCGCCAGCAGTCGGGCTGGCTCGCGATCTCGGCGTCGACGTACGACATGAGAACTCCTACGCAGGGGAGCGGTGCGCAATACGGCTCGTTAGAGCCGCCTTTCGCGCGTTATTCTGCGCGAAAGCGGCTGGCTGTGGCAACCAGCCCCGGCATCGCGCAAGACAGGGTTTTGCGCCCTCGTAGTTTCGCGCACTACTGTGCACGCAATCAATCACCGACCGCGCAGTAACTGGAGGGCCCGGGTGGACCGGTACGCCAGATGGAACGCCCTGCTCGAGATGCTGACCGACAACGGCCGCGTCAGCGTCGAGGAGGCGGCCGAGCGGCTGGACGTCTCCCAGGCCACCATCCGGCGCGACTTCGACCAGCTCGCCCAGCAGCAGATGATCACCCGGACCCGGGGTGGCGCGGTCGCCAACGGCGTCTCGTACGACCTGCCGCTGCGCTACAAGACGGCCAAGCACTCGGCGGAGAAGCAGCGGATCGGCGCCGCCGCCGCGGCGCTCGTCTCGCCGGGCACCGTGGTGGGCCTCAACGGCGGCACGACCAGCACGGAGGTGGCCCGGGCCCTCGCCGTCCGGCCCGACCTGAACACCAGCGCCGAGGGCGCCCAGCTCACCGTGGTCACCAACGCGCTGAACATCGCCAACGAGCTGCTGGTCCGCTCCCGGATGAAGGTCGTGGTGGCCGGCGGCGTGGTCCGCCCGAAGTCGTTCGAGCTGGTCGGCCCGCTGGGCGGGGCGCTGCTGCGCGAGGTCACCCTCGACGTCGCCCTGCTCGGCGTGGACGCGATCGACCCGCAGCTCGGCGCCGCCGCCCACCACGAGGGCGAGGCGGCGATGAACAACCTGATGGTGGCCCGGGCCAAGCGGGTCGTCATCATCGCCGACTCGTCCAAGTTGGGCGGTCACGCCTTCGCCCGGATCTGCCCGGTGGACCGGGTGGAGACGCTGGTCACCGACTCCGGAGCCAACCCCGAGGTGGTGGAGGCGTTCCGCGCCGCCGGCGTCACGGTCATCTGCGCCTGACGTTGAAAGGAAGGGCACCTTCCTGACGTCTGGTGCACAGGAAGCGCCCCTTCCTTTCACGCGTTCGGCGCGTCGCATGCATACCGGGTATTGCGGGGATCTGCATACCGCGTATGGTGTCGCGTGTCATACACCCATCGGGGGAGGTGCAGCTTGCCAGCTGTCCTGGAGATCGAAGGTCTCCGCAAGACGTACAAGAGCCGCCGGCGCGGCACCCGCAACGCGCTCGACGGTTTCGACATGCGGGTCGAACAGGGGCAGGTGCACGGCTTCCTCGGCCCCAACGGGTCGGGCAAGACCACCACGCTGCGTACGCTGCTCGGCCTGATCCGGCCCAACGACGGCCGGATGACGATCCTCGGCCACGAGGTGCCGGCGGCGCTGCCCGCCGTCGCCGGTCAGGTCGGCGCGATCGTGGAGAGCCCGCAGTTCTTTCCGCACTTCACCGCGCGGGACACCCTGTCCCTGCTCGCCGGCGCGGGCGACGTGCCGCAGCACCGGGTCGACGAGGTGCTGGAGCTGGTCGGGCTGCGCGACCGCGCCGGCGAGCGGGTCAAGACCTACTCGCTGGGCATGAAGCAGCGGCTCGCCGTCGCCTCGGCCCTGCTGAAGAACCCGAAGCTGCTGATCCTCGACGAGCCGGCCAACGGCCTCGACCCGGGCGGCATCCGGGAGATGCGCACCCTGACGCGCAACCTCGCCGAGTCGGGGATGACAGTGGTGCTCTCCAGCCACATCCTCGGCGAAATCCAACTGATCTGCGACTCGGTCACCATCATCTCGCTGGGCCGGCGGGTGGCCTTCGGCCCGGTCGAGCAGGTGCTCGCCCAGCACTCCTCGGGCGCGGTCCGGGTGCGGCTGGAGGCGGTCACCGACCTGCCGGTCGCCGCCGACGCGCTGACCCGGGCCGGGATCCGGGTGGCGGGCCAGGCCGACCACCTGATGCTCGCCGGGGTCGACAAGCCGGCCACGGTGACCCGGCTCCTCGCCGAGCAGGGTCTCTACGTCAGCGAGCTCGCCCCGGTCGCCGTCGACCTGGAGAGCGTCTTCCTCGAACTGACCGCCACCGCGCCGGTACCCGGCCAGCACCGGCAGGTCGACCAGTCCACGAAGGTCGGTGGCGCGGGGCAGCCCGGTCCCACCGGGGGAGGGTGGGGCGCGTGAGCCTCTACCGTACGGAGTTGCGCCGGCTCGCCAAGCGGCGCTTCACCCGCTGGATGGGCCTGCTGGGCCTGCTGGTGCTCGCGGCCGTGGTGGTCGGTGTCTTCTTCACCAACGAGAAGATCGACGCCAACGCGCTGGCGAAGGCCGAGCGCGCCGCCGAGCAGCAGTGGCAGCAGGACGTCCGCCACAACACGCAGTACCGCGCGGAGTGCGAGAAGGCGAAGGCGGCCGGCACGGCCCAGTCCGGGGAGTTCCCCGACGACTGCGCGATGATCCAGCCCCCGCCCCGGGACGCGATCCAGGCGGGCTGGTTCCTGCCCTCCACGTTCGACTTCCGGGAGAACTTCGGCGACACGCTGCTGCCGCTCGCGGCGATCCTGGCGCTGGTCGGGTTCGTCGTGGGGGCCTCGTTCGTCGGGGCGGAGTGGAACACCGGCGGCATGATGAACCTGCTGCTGTGGCGGCCGAAGCGGCTGACCGTACTGCTGACGAAGCTGGCGGCGCTGCTCACCGGGCTGGTCGCCCTGGCGGTGCCCACGACGGCGCTCTGGTTCGGCAGCTTCTGGCTGGTCGCCACGTTCCGTGGCAGCACGGCGAAGATGACCTCCGGGGCGTGGCAGTCCTTCGCCCTGACCGGGCTGCGCGGGCTGGTGCTCGCACTGGTCACCGCGACCATCGGCTTCGCGCTCGCCTCGCTGGGGCGGCACACCGCGATGGCCCTGGGTGGGGTGATCGCCCTGATGGTCGTCGGCCAGTTCGGCCTCGGCATCCTGCTGGCGATGGCCGGCGTGCGCTTCGCCGAGGCCTGGCTGCTGCCGACCTACGCCCTGGCGTGGATGCAGAAGAAGGTGACCCTGGAGGACTGGAACACCTGCCAGGCCACCTACTTCGGCGAGTGCAAACCGGACACGCTGGACATCACCTGGCAGCAGTCCTCGGTGATGATGGCGGTCGGATTCGTGGTGATCCTGGGCGCGGCCCTCTGGGCGATGCGCCGGCGGGACATCTCCTGACCGCCGGCGGTGCGACCGGCGGCTCTCCCCGGCCCCGGTCGCACCGCCCAAGCCTGGCCCGGGGATGACGAACCGGCGCAATCAGGGCAGAGCGTGGTGGGTTCGCGGGCCGGACACGACGTGAACCGGAGCGGTCACGTTCCGGCACTGTCGTCCGATGCGAACCGGGTCTGCCCTGGTTAGGCTGGGGTCCCCCCACCGGTCGGCGTCGTGGTGTGCCGCCCGCCAGCCCCACGAGGAGCGCCATGCAGCCCGCCGACGCCGCCCCGGCCGCCACCGAGCCGCCCGCGCCGGGCCGGCCCGGCGAAGCCGGCGCGACCGTCGGGGCGGACCCCACCGGGGAGGCGCGGGACACCGGCAGCGTCGTTCCCCAGCCGCGTACCGGTCCGGGCGCCGGGACGCCGACGGTCCCGCAGCCCCGCTCGGCGCCGGAGCCGGACGCCGCCGTGGCGGCGCCCAGCGAGGCCGGCGCCCCGCCGAGCGTGGCCGGCACCGACGCCGACGCCCCGGCGGACGCCCGGCCCGAGAGTGGCCTCACCGAGCGTGAGCGCGGCATCCTCGCCTTCGAACAGCAGTGGTGGCGGCACGCCGGCGCCAAGGAACAGGCCATCCGGGACACCTTCGGCCTCTCGGCCACCCGCTACTACCAGTTGCTGAACGGGCTGCTCGACAACCCGGCCGCCCTCGCCGCCGAGCCGGTGCTGGTCGGGCGGCTGCGCCGGCTCAGGTCCTCCCGGGCCCGCAACCGCCGCCGCTGACCGCTGTCGTACTCCCCGACCGGTCCCGGCCCCGCCGACCCCGTTCCGACCGACCGGTCCGGTGCCGTCCGCGTGCCGGCACGCCCAGGCGGCCCGCAGCTCCTACCCCCGACGCCGGTACGGAATGTCGGCGATCCGCGCGGGTACGCGGGTGTCGTTCCGGGCCGCATCTCGCGGCCGGTTCACGTTCCGGGCCGTGTGACCTGCGGCCCGGGGCCGACGGAGGGAGCGGGCGATGACGCAGATCAACCCGAGCCGGCCACCGGACGGTGCGACCGGCACCGCACAGCAGACCCGGCAGGAGGCGTCCCGGGTCGGGCACCAGGCGGCCCAGACCGGCGGACACCTCGCGCACACCGCCGCCGAGAAGGGCGCACACGCTGCGCACACCGCCGCCGAGAAGGGCGGACACGTCGCGCACGCCGCTGCGGAACAGGGCGGACACGTGGCGTCGGAGGCCGGGCGGCAGGCGCGCCACCTGACCGGTGAGGCCGGCACGCAGTTGCGCGACCAGGCCCGGGCGCAGCAGCACCGGGCCGCCGACGGGCTGCGCGGCATCGGGCGCGAACTCAGCTCGATGGCGGAGCGGAGCGAGGACTCCGGAATGGCCGCCCAGGCGGTCCGCCGGGCCGCCGACGCCGCCCAGCAGGCGGCCGGCTGGCTCGACGAGCGCGAACCCGGGGCGATGCTCCACGACGTGCGGTCGTACGCGCGCCGGCACCCGGGCACCTTTCTGGCCGGTGCGGCCCTGGCCGGCATGCTGGTCGGGCGGCTCACCCGGAACCTGACCGCGTCGGGCGACGGGGCGCGGGGCGAGGGCCAGCCGTCGATGCCGCCGACCGGGCCGGGTACCGCGCCCACCGGGCCGACCGCCGCGTCCACCACGGCCGGGTCGCAGCCGTACGAGCGGACGGCCGAGGCGCCGTACCTGCCCGAGGGGGCGTACACCGGGACGGCCCGGGTGCGCAACGCCTCGCCGTCGGGTCGGCAGGGGCCGGACATCCCGGGCGGGGTGGCGCCGTGAGTGCCCCCGAGAAGGAGCGGACGCAGTCGGTCGGCGACCTGCTGGGCGACGTGACCCGGGACTTCTCCGTGCTGGTCCGCAAGGAGGTCGAACTGGCCAAGGCGGAGCTGCGCGAGGAGGCGGGTCAGGTCGGCAGGCTCGCCGGCATGTTCGGCGGGGCCTCGCTGGCCGGTTTCCTGACGGTGCTGTTCGTGTCGTACGCGCTGTGGTGGGGGCTGTCCAACGTGATGGACCAGAGCTGGGCGGCGCTGATCGTGGCCGTCATCTGGGGTGCCGTCACGGGTGTCCTGCTCGCCAGGGCGCGCAAGGAGAAGGAGCAGCTCCGCTCGGTGCTGCCCCGCACGAGGCAGACCGCACGGGAGATACCGGACGCGGCACGCGGCCGGTGAACCAGCCGGGAGGGAGCAGATCATGTCCAACGATCCGGACCGGATCCGGTGGGAGATCGAGAACACCCGGAACGAACTGAGCAGCGACGTCGACGCGCTGGCCGACAAGGTCAACCCGCGGCGGATCGCCGGTGAGCGCGTCGGGCAGGCCCATGGCGCGTTCACCCGGGCCAGGGAGAAGGTGATGGGCGTGCAGTCTGACGGGCACGGCGCCGCACAGCGGATGTCGCAGGCGACAGGTCAGCGGATGTCGCACGCGGCCGATTCGGCGCGGGAGTTCGGCGGGCAGTCCCGCGAACGGGTGTCACACGCGGCCGATTCGGCGCGGGCGCTCGGGGAGCAGTCCCGGGAGCAGATGTCGCACATGGCCGGGTCGGTGCGGGAGGAGGCCCGCTCGCTCGGGCAGCAGTCCCGCCAGCAGGCGCAGGGCAACCCCCTGGCGGCCGGCCTGATCGCCTTCGGCGCCGGGCTGCTGGTCTCGTCGCTGATCCCGCCCAGCCGCCCCGAACGGCACTGGGCCGGGCAGGCCAAGGACATGGTCGGCGAGCATTCCGACCAGCTGCGGGCGCAGGCCAGACACCTGCGGGAGCAGGCCGGCGAGGTGGGCCGCGAGATGGGCCACGAGGTCAGTCACAACATGCGCGGACCGGCGCAGGAGGCGGCCCGGGCGGTCGGTTCGACGGCCGCCAGTGGCGCGTCCGCCGTCCGGGATCAGGGCCGGTCGGCCGCCCACCAGATGCAGGGGCAGGCGCATGAGACCGCCGACGACCTCCGTCGCCGCTGAGGCGACCCGGGTGGTCGGGGCGGCGCGGACGATGCGGGTACGCTCCGCGTCCGCGCCGCCCCCCGGCCGGGCGGTCAACGAGGACCTGGTCCTTCGGTTCGGGCCGCTGGTCGGCGTGCTGGACGGCGCCAGCGTGCCGGAGGGCTTCGACACGGGCTGCGCGCACGGCACCGCCTGGTACGTCCGGCACCTTGCGGCCCGGCTCGGGCTGGCGGAGGCGGTCCGCCCGACGGCGACCCTGATGAGCAACCTGGCGGCGGCGATCCTCGCGGTCCGGGCCGACCACGGCGACGAGTGCGACCTGGACCATCCGGGCACCCCGTCGAGCACGGTCTGCCTGCTGCGCGACGGGGGCGACCACCTCGACTACCTCGTGCTCTGCGACAGCCCGCTGGTGCTCGACGCCGGCGGTCGGATCGGCGTCGTCACCGACGACCGACTGGACGCCGCCACGGCGGAGCTGCGGGCCATGGTCGAGGCCCTGCCGGCCGGCGGGGCCGATCGGGTCGCCCGGATCCGGCAGGCGGTCGACATGCAGCGGGCGCGGATGAACCGTACCCACGGTTACTGGGTGGCGGCCGCCGACCCGGACGCGGCGTTCCACGCGGTGACCGGGACCCTGCCGCTGCGGGGGCCGGGCGCGGTACGCCGGGCAGCGCTGCTCAGCGACGGCGCGTCGGCCCTGGTGGAGCAGTTCGGCGTCCTCGACTGGGCGGGGCTGCTGGACGTGGCGACCGCCGAGGACCCCGGCGCGTTGATCGACCGGGTACGCGTCGCCGAGCGGGACCATCCGGACCGGTTGCGCCGGCACAAGCCCGCCGACGACGCCTCCGTGGTGCTCTGCGAGTTCGACGCCGAGACACCCTGACCGGCCCGCGGGCAGGCGGTCCGCCAACCCGTCACCCCGGGTCGGCCGGGCGGTTGACAGCGGAGCGTGAGGCAGAACACGATGCGGGCCGACCGGCCGGTACCTTCCGCCGGACCGCCAGTCGGGGCCCGATGGGGTGGACTTGGGCCGGTGGGGCCGGCAGACTGCGGCACGTGGCGGGAACGGTGCGGCTGGAGCCGGTGGACGAGCAGAACCTGGAACCATTGCTCTCCGTAGCGGCTGCGGAAGCGGAACCCGGCGACGTGATGCCGCCGGTGGAGGCCCCTGCGGGCTGGTCGTGCGCCCGGCGGGAGGCGTTCCGGGAGTTCCACCGGGCGAGCTTCGGAGGTCTGGACGGCCCGACCGGCACCTGCATGTACGCGATCCTGGCCGGCGGCGAGGTGGTCGGCATGATCCGGATGACCCGCCGTGACGAGCCGGGCACGGTCGAGACCGGGATGTGGCTGGGTCGCTCCGCACGGGGCCAGGGAATCGGCGCGGGCGCTCTGCGCGAACTGTTGAACGAGGCGGCGGCGGCCGGAATGCGACTGGTGGTCGCGGAGACCACCGTCGACAACCACGGTGCCGTTTCCGTGCTTCAGAAGTGCGGCGCAAAATTGCGCGAGAGCGGCGGCGTTGTGCACGCCGAGATATGCCTCGATTCGACGCTGCCGGCCCTGTGACGGCCATTCCGCAATTATTTCCTTCCTGACGTTCTTCCTGCTCGACGCTGCCTTGGTGTCGGCTTTGCGCGTTTTATGAGGGCGCGCGCCCCGACCCTGGTGAATGGCGTCGACAACGCGCGGGAGTGTTTCGCCGATAGGCCAACGGGTACTGCCCGTCGGGTCCGATCAAACGGGACACCTGATGTGCGGTCCGGCGCGTGCTGATCCCCGGCGGCCATTCTTTCGACCATTGCCGTCAGGTGTCCGGCGCTCCGGGGAGCGAAGGAGAACTGATGAAGAGCGGAGCACGAATCGGGCTCGCGGTCGGCTTCGGCTACCTGCTGGGCCGCCGGCGCAAGCTGCGTACCGCCCTCACCCTGGCCGCCGCGGTCGCGGCCGGTCGGGCCAGTCGGGAGCCCGGCGGACCGCTGAAGGCGGGCGGCAACCTGCTTCAGTCGTCTCCCCACTTGAGCAACCTCGGCCGCCTGGGCGGCCCGCTCGCCGCCGCCTCGAAGGCGGCCGCGACCGCCGCCGCCGGCAGCGGCATCGATGCCATCAGCGGCAAGCTGCGCGGTTCGGCCGACGCGCTGCGCCGCAAGGGCGGGACCGGCGCCGGCGGCGCCGGCGACCGGCCGGACCGGGACACCGACGCCGAGCACCAGGAGCGCGACGACGGCGGGCAGGACCGCGACGACGATGGCGGGCAGGAGCGTGACGACGACGGCGGGCGGGACCGCGACGACGACGGCAAGCAGCGGAACCGCGACGCCGGCGACCAGCGGCGGGGGCGGTGACCATGCCGGACACGACGAACCCCGGTGGACTCGGGGACAAGGTCCGGGGTCAACTCGCCGGCGAGGCGCGCAATCTGGCCAGCGCCATCGGCGAGCGCGCGATGCGGGTGGTGACCGAGCGGATCACGGGCGCGACCGGCCGGCTCAGCGACTACGCGAAGCAGGGCGGCGGTCCCGGCCTGATTGCCGCTACCACCGGCGCGCAGAAGCTCGCGGAGGGCGGTTCACCGGTGAAGGCGATGGTCCATGCCGGGCTGGCCGGCGGTAAGGAGAAGATCATGTCGGCGCTCGGCAAGGGCGGCAAGGGCGGCGGCAAGAAGGTCAAGGTCACCAACATCGTCGAGGCGATCGAGGTCGGCGTGCCGGTCCGGGTCGCGTACGACCAGTGGACCCAGTTCGGCGACTTCCCGAGCTTCATGAAGAAGGTCGAGAACGTCGACACCGAGTCGGACGAGAAGCTGACCTGGAAGGCGCAGGTCTTCTGGTCGCACCGCACCTGGGAGTCCACCATCGTCCGGCAGATCCCGGACAAGCTGATCCACTGGCGCTCGCAGGGCGAGAAGGGCTCTGTCGACGGCACCGTCAGCTTCCACGAACTGTCGCCCGACCTGACCCGGATCCTGGTGGTGCTGGAGTACCACCCGCAGGGCCTCTTCGAGCACACCGGCAACCTGTGGCGGGCCCAGGGCCGCCGCGCCCGGCTGGAGCTGAAGCACTTCGTCCGGCACGTGATGACCCGGACCGTCCTCGACCCGGATTCGGTGCAGGGCTGGCGCGGCGAGATCGAGGACTCTCGGGTGGTCCGCGACCACGAGACCGCGCTGCGCGAGGAGCAGGAGGAGCGCGAGAAGCAGGAGCGCGAGGGGCAGGAGGAGCGCGAGCAGCGCGGCCGGCGGGAGCCCGAGCCCGAGGAGGAGGCGGAGGAGGCCGAGGAGGAGCCGCGCGAGAAGCGCAGGCCCGCCGAGCGTGCCCGCCGCCGACCGCCGCAGCGCCGTCGCCCGGCCGAGGACGAGGAGTACGAGGACGAGTACGACGAGGGCGACTATGACGAGTACGAGGAGGAGGAGCCGGAGGAGGAACAGCCCCCGCCGCGCCGCCGCGCCCCGGAGCGGGCCCGCCGCCCGCAGCCCCGCGAGGAGTCCCGTTCCCGCGAGGAGCCGCGTTCCCGTGAGGAGCCCCGGGCCCGCCGTTCCCCGGAAGCGCCCCGGCGACCCGTGGTCCGCCGTCGACGGGAGGAGCGGGAGTGACCGTCGCGACGAGTGAGGGTCAGGGCGGCGGCGCCCTGCAACGCGGCGGAGGGGGCTCCGGCCTGGCCGATGTCGTGGAGACCGTGCTGGACAAGGGCGTGGTGATCGACGCCCAGGTTTCGATCGCGGTGGTCGGCATCCAGCTGATCGAGATCAACGCCCGGATCGTCATCGCCAGCGTGGAGACCTATCTGCGCTTCGCCGAGGCGGTCGACCGGTTCGACATCACTCCGAAGGGCCAGAAGGGGCTG
Organism: Micromonospora sp. NPDC007220; assembly: GCF_040634035.1. Lineage (NCBI taxonomy): Bacteria > Bacillati > Actinomycetota > Actinomycetes > Micromonosporales > Micromonosporaceae > Micromonospora > Micromonospora sp. NPDC007220. The sequence goes on from NZ_JBEYEU010000017.1 coordinate 82,806, forward strand.
CCCGACCTGGTCGAGGGAGCCTCGGGGGCGGTCGGCGCCGGCAAGGCGGTCTCCGGGGTCGGCAAGACGGTCGGCGCGATCAAGGACGCCGTCGGCGAGCTGGGCTCGGACGACCAGGACCGGGACCGCGATCGGGACCGGGACCGGGATCGCGACCGGCCCCGGCGGCGACGTGACGAGGAGCGGTGAGCATGGCCGAGGAGACGGGACTGTTCATCTACGGCATCGTGCCCTCCGACGTGGAGCCGACCCCGGACGCCGCCGGGGTCGGCGACCCGCCTGGAGAGGTGACGGCGGTCCGGCACGAGGACCTGGCCGCGCTGGTCAGCGAGGTGAGCCTGAGCGAGCCGCTCGGCCGGCCGGCGGACCTGACCGCCTACCAGGAGCTGGTGGACGGCACGGCGGCGGTGGCGCCGGTGCTGCCGGTGCGTTTCGGCACGGTCGTCACCGGGCCCGACGCGGTCGCCGACCTGCTGGACGCGCACCACGACCGGTTCGCCGCCGCGCTCGACGAGTTCGAGGGCCGAGTCCAGTACACGGTGCACGGGCGCTACGACGAGGCGAACCTGATCGCGGCGGTGCTGGCGGAAAACCCCGGCGCCGCCGACCTGGCGGACCAGGTGCGTGGGCAGCCGGAGGCGGCCACCCGGACGCAGCGGATCCGGCTCGGCGAGATCATCAGCCAGGCGGTGGAGCTGCGCCGGGAGGCGGAGAACCGGCAACTGGTCGACACCCTCGGTCCCCTCGTCGTGGCGAGCGCGCCCCGGCCGCCGAGCAACGAGCTGGACGCGTCGAACGCCACCTTCCTGGTGGAACAGGACCGGGAGGACGAGTTCGTCTCGGCGGTCGAGGAGTACGCCGAGCAGCGCCGGGAGCTGATCCGGATGCGGCTGCTCGGCCCGCTCGCGCCGTACGACTTCGTCAGCGCCCACCAGTTGATGGGGTGACCGGTGGACATCCTGTGGACGCTGCTGACCCTGCCGTACGCGCCGGTGCGGGGGCTGACCGCGGTGGTGAAGGTGATCGCCCGGGAGGCGGAGTCGCGGCAGCGCAACCCCGTCGACGTCCGGCGCGAGCTGGAGGCGCTGGACGCGGCGGCGGCGGCGGGCGAGATCAGCGCCGCGGAACGGGACCGGGGGCAGCAGCAGGTGCTGGAGCGGCTGACCGGCGGCGTCCAGCGGCCGGCGCCCGCCCAGAGCCGGGCTCCGGCCCGGGACGGCCCCGGGTCCCGTCGGGAGAACGGCGGGACCCGGCACGAGCCCGGCGCGGACCGGGCGCGGCAGTCCGCTTCCGGTCGGGCGCGGCAGTCCGGCACGGAACGAGCGTCGCGGTCCGGCGCGGACCGGGCGCGGCAGTCCGCTTCCGGCCGCCGCCGGCAGTCCGGCGCGGAACGAGCGTCGCGGTCCGGCGAGGGCCGGGCGCGGCGAACCGGTACGGAACGGGCGCGGCAGGTCGGCACCGAACGCTCGCGGCGGGTGTCGCGCGGCGGCGGCGAGGGAGGTGAGCGCGATGGGGGGTCTGATCCGCGGCGACGGCGATCGGGCGCGTAGGAGCGAGCCCGTCGACGACGACCGGTACGACGACGAGGAGGAGTACCTCGAACCCATCACGGCCGCCGAGGCGGCGCGCGAGGGGATGCGGCAGATCGTCGAGTTGACCGGCCGGGATCCGGTGGGGACCACCTCGCTGAAGTCGTCGCGGGACGGCTGGCTGATCGGGGTGGAGGTGATCGAGGACCGGCGCATCCCCAGCTCCACCGACCTGCTCGGCCTCTACGAGGTGGAGCTGGACCTGGAGGGTGGCCTGCTCGGCTACCGGCGGGTGCGGCGCTACCAGCGCGGGAAGGGCGAGGTGGGTTGAGGTGAGCGTGCAGCCGCCCCCGGTGGTGCAGAACTCCGGCCAGGTCCTGCCCGCCGGGCACGAGCCGGCCAATCTCGGCGACATCCTGGAACGCGTGCTCGACCGGGGCATCGTGATCGCCGGCGACATCCGGGTCAGCCTGCTCGACATCGAGCTGCTGACGCTCAAGCTGCGACTGGTCATCGCCTCGGTCGACACGGCCCGGCAGATCGGCATCGACTGGTGGGAGCACGACCCGTGGCTCAGCTCCCGGGCGAGGCCGCCGGTGGAGCCCGGCCCACGGGACCCGGAGCAGGTGGAGGCGGAACGCCGCCCCCGGGTCGCCCGGACGGCCGCCCGCAGGGAGGAGCGGGATGAGTTCGACGGCTGACCTCGCGCCCGCCACCGGGCCGGCGAGCCCCGGCGTCGGGGTGTGGCTGCACGGCGTGGCGCGGGAGGTCGATCCCGCCCTGCTCGCCGCGACTGCCGGGATGGACGGCGCTCCGGTGCGCGCGGTGCGGGCCGCCGGCCTGGTCGCCGTCGTCAGCGCCGCGCCGCTGTCCGAGTACGGCGAGGAGGCGCTGCGCCGGAACCTGGAGGACCTGGCCTGGCTGGAGCGGGCGGCCCGGACGCACCACGCGGTGGTCGCGGCCCTGTCCCGCGACGGCGCCGTGGTGCCCGCCCGGCTGGCCACCGTCCACCACGACGACGCCCGGGTGGCGGGGCAGCTCACCGCCCGCCGGGTCGAGCTGACCACCGTCCTGGACCGGCTCGCGGGCCACGACGAGTGGGGCGTCAAGGGGTACGTCGTGCCGGGCGCGACGCCCCGCACGGCGGAGCCCGCCGGGTCGGGCGGCGCCGGGGCGGCGTACCTGCGGCGGCGCCGGGCCCAGCTCACCGCCCGCGAGGAGGGGCAGCGGATTGCCGCCGACGCCGCCTCCGCCGTGCACGAGGCACTGGCCGGGCACGCGGTGGCCGTCCGGCGGCACCCCCCGCAGGACCGCCGGCTCTCCGGTGCGCCCACCGCCATGGTGCTCAACGGGGCGTACCTGGTCGGCCAGGGGTCGGTCGCCGGATTCCGCCAGCTGGTCGGCGCGCTCGCCGGTCGGCACCCGGAGATCCGGCTGGAGCTGACCGGCCCGTGGCCGCCGTACTCCTTCGCCGAGGAGCGGCCCGCCGAGCCGGCGCTCACCGTACGGGAGCCGGCGTGCTGACGGCCCGGGGGTCGGCGTGGTGACCACGTCACTCGCCCCCAGCAGCGCCGACGACCCGCTGGCCTACCGGCCGGTGGCCCTGGTCGACCTGCTCGACCGGGTCCTCGCCACCGGCGTGGTGATCAGCGGTGACATCACCATCGCCATCGCCGACATCGACCTGGTCCGGATCTCCCTGCGCGCACTGGTCGCCTCCGTCGGCGCGCTCGCCCCGCCGGAACTGCGGGATGCCGCCCCGGGCGCCGCCGCCGGGACGCCGGGGACGTGGCCGTGAGCGCCCCGGACGGCGCGACCGGCCCGGGTGGCGGGGGAGTGGGCGTGGGCAGACCGGGCGGCGGTGGCACCCGCCGGGCCGAGCCGGGCGGCGGTGGCGACCGCCGGGCCGAGCCGGGCGGCGGTGGCGGTCGGCGGGACGAGGCGGCCGAACTCGCCGCCGCGCTCGGCGACACCCGGTGGCAGCCGCCCCGGGTGACGCCGCTGGACCGCCGGCTCGCCGTCGACCGGGACGGCGTCGAGCGGGGGCTGGCCAGCCTCGTGCTCACCGTGATCGAGCTGCTGCGGCAGCTCATGGAGCGACAGGCGCTGCGCCGGGTCGACCTCGGCGACCTCACCGAGGAGCAGATCGAACGGATCGGCACCACGCTGATGGCCCTGGAGGAGCAGATGGCGGGGCTGCGCGAGTACTTCGGCCTCACGCCCGAGGACCTCAATCTCGACCTCGGGCCCCTCGGCCCCCTCCTGCCCACCGACTGACGAGTCGTCCACGACATCAGCCCGACAGCGCCGGTCACCCCGGGGCGCGGGTGGTCAGCCGGCCCGCTTCTCGGCGTACGCGGCGAGCCAGGCGACCTGGGTCGGGTCCAGGGACGGGCGGACCCGGGCGCGGGCCGCCGCCACGTGCGCGGCCGTGACGGTGGACGCCGTCAGCGACTCCCGCATGGCGGCCAGGGCCGCCTCGCGCACCAGCGCGGCACAGTCCGCCGCCGAGAAGCCGTCCAGCTCCCCACCCAGCTCCACGAGGTCCACCTCGGGTGCCAGCGGCACGGTCCGGGCCGAAGCGCGCAGGATCTCCGCCCGCGCCGGCCCGTCCGGCGGCGGCACGTAGACCAGCCGTTCCAGCCGTCCCGGGCGTAGCAGCGCCGGGTCCACCAGGTCGGGGCGGTTCGTCGCGCCGACCACCACCACGTTGCGCAGCGTCTCCACGCCGTCCAGCTCGGTCAGCAGCGCGGCCACCACCCGGTCGGTGGTGCCGCCGTCGCTGGCCTGGCCGCGTACGGGGGCGAGCGCGTCCACCTCGTCCAGGAAGATCAGGGTGGGCGCGGCCTCCCGGGCCCGGCGGAACAGCTCGCGGACCGCGCGCTCGCTCTCACCGACCCACTTCGACAGCAGCTCCGCGCCCTTGACCGAGAGCACGTTCGCCCGCCCCGAGCCGGCCAGCGCCGTGACCAGGTAGGTCTTGCCGCAGCCCGGTGGGCCGTAGAGGAGCACCCCGCGCGGCGGCTGCACGCCGAGCCGGGCGAAGGTGTCCGGGTAGGTCAGCGGCCAGAGCACCGACTCGGTCAGCGTCTCCTTGACCTCCGTCAGGCCGCCCACGTCGTCCAGCGTCACCGAGGCCAGCTCCAGGGTGGAGGCGGCCATGGTGGTGGGGCGGACCACCTCCAGCGCGGCGGTGAAGTCGGCCATCGCCACCGTCGGCGTCTCGGCCGACTTCTGGCGCAGCGCCGCGCGCACCCCGGCCTCGCGGAGCAGCGCGGCCAGGTCGGCGGCGACGAAGCCGGGGGTACGCCCGGCGACCTCGTCGAGCCGCACGTCGTCGGCGAGGGGGACCTGCCGGGTCAGCACCGTCAACTGCTCCCGGCGCAGGGCCGCGTCCGGCAGCGGCACGCTGATCCGCAGCGAGAGCAGGTCCGGGGCACGCAGTGCGGGGTCGACGGCCTCGGGCCGGCCGGTGGTGCAGACGACCGCCGCCCCCGCCCGTACGGTCTCGGCGACCACCTGCCGGAACACGGTCGCCACCGGCCCCGGCCCGTCCGCCGGGGCGAGCGCCTCCACGTCGGTGACCAGCAGCACCCCGGTGCCGTCCGCGCGCGCCTCGGCGGCGGCGGCGCGCAGCCGGTCGGCGGCGGCCTGGTTGGTCAGCGCGGCCACCTCGGGAGCCCAGAGCGGGCTGACCCGGGCCCCGACCCGGGCGGCCACGGCCCGCACGAGCGCCGCCTTGCCGGAGCCGGCCGGCCCGGCGATCAGCACGCCCAGCGAGACGGTCGTGCCCAGCCGGCCGAGCACCTCCCGGTGGTGGAAGCCGAGGTCGAGCAGCTCGGTCAGCTCCTCGGCCTGCGACCGCAGCCCGGGCAGCTCGTCCACCGTGGGCGGCGCCTCGTCGACGCTTCCGGCGGTGTGTCCCGTGGCGTCCACGGCGCCCGGGAGGCGTACGCCCCCCGTGGCAGCCGCCCGGCCCGGGGCGGTCCCGTTGGGCGTCGGGCCCGCGTCGAGGCGGCGCCCCTGCGGGGCGGGTCCGGTGCCGGCGGAGCCGTGGGTCGCCTGGCCGTGCTCCCAGCCGACGACGGTGTCCATGGTGACCAGCGAGCCGGTGTCGGGCTCGGCGGCGACCACGGCGAGCAGGGTGCTGGTCCAGGCGTACCCGACGCTGTTGGAGAGGCTGCGCCGGGCGGCCTCCACCAGGCTGCGCACCGAGGCGTCGGGCAGCACGTCCTGCGGCAGCAGCGACACGTCGTCCCCGGTCGTCACCACCTTGCCGAGCAGGGCCAGCCGGAGCATCTCGGGCGAGACCACGGCGGCGATCTGCGCCGGGCCGGCGAGCAGCACCCGACGGGCCGGCGTGACCGGCAGACGGCTCACCGTCACCTGGGCGCCGTCGCGGATGCCGAGGTTGCCCAGCATGAGGTCGTCGGCGTAGAGCAGCGCCGTGCTGGCGGTCGGCTCGGCCGGCGCGACGATGCCGGCGCTCACCCGCCGGCCCGCCAGCCGCACCGGGTCGCCGGGTCGCAGCGCCAGCGCGGTGAGCACCTCCGGGTGCAGCCGGACGACGCCCCGTCGGGCGTCGAGGGCCGCCGGCCGCAGGCTCGCGGTCAGGGTCAGGTCGGGTTCCGCCACCGCCCGACCCTAGCCGCCGTGGTCACGCCCTGCCCCCTCCCGGGGCGTTCCGTGCTCCGCGAGGAGCGTCACCGTCCCCCAGCAGGGAGGAGTCGCGGCGGATCAGCTCGGCCAGCCGTGCCGCCGGGTCGGGGGTCAGCCCCTCCTGGGCCGGCGTCCAGGCCGGCACCGTCTTGACCGACATCGGCCACGCCGGCGGCGGCGCGGGGGCCTCCGCGTCGACCGTCACGCCCGCGTCGGTCCAGGCGACCCGCAGCGGGTACGCCTGCCCGTCGTGCTCGACCCGGATGCTGACCGCGGTGCCGGGGTGGCCGGCCACCACGCGACGGACCGCCTCGGCGACCTCCACCACGGGGTCGCGGTGTTCCGCGCCCCGCCGCGCGTCGACCCAGCCGGGCCCGGCGTTGCGCCCCTCGCCCCGGACGTCGGCGCGCCCCGGCTCGGATCCGCCCCGCGCCTCCGGCGCCCCGTCGGCCTCCCCGCCCGCCGGCTCCGCCTCGGCGGCCCGCCGCCGCAACGCCTCCTCGCGGCGCGCCATCCGGGCCAGTGTCTCGTCCAGTCCACCTCTCATCACGAACCACCCCTTCTCGTGAAACGGGTCGAACCGCCGCAGCGGTTCAGGACCTTCCCTCCCGGGTGGCCCGCTCGAGTGCGCGGTCGAGGACGACCAGCAGGGCGTCCCGCACCGAGAGCCGGTCCCGGGCGTCGAACTGCACCAGGGGCACGTGGTCGCCGACGGCCAGCGCCCACCGGATCGCGTCGAGGTCGTGTGCCAGCCGCCCGTCGAAGGCGTTCACGCCGACCACGAAGGGCAGGCCGGCCCGCTCGAAGAAGTCGATCGCCGGGTAGCAGTCGTCGAGCCGGGCGCTGTCCACCACGACGAGCGCGCCGAGTGCCCCCCGGGCCAGGTCGTCCCACATGAAACCGAACCGGGCCTGCCCCGGCGTGCCGAACAGGTACAGCTTCAGGCTGCGGTCGATGGTGACGCAGCCGAAGTCCATCGCCACCGTGGTGGTGGTCTTCGCGGAGCGTACGCCGGGGTCGTCGACGCCGATCCCGGCGGTGGTCATCTCCGCCTCGGTGGTCAGCGGGGCGATCTCGGAGATCGCGCCGACCGTGGTGGTCTTGCCGACCCCGAAGCCGCCGGCGATGAGGATCTTGACCGGGATCGGCGGTGCGGCGGCCGGCGTGGGCCGGGGCACCGCGGCAACCCCGGTGGCCGGCGTCCGGTGCGGCGGCGGAGCGGACGCGGCGGGTTGCGGCCCCGTCGGGGAGCCGTACCGGGTGGCGGCGCTGTTGGCGGCGATCCCGCCCAGCGGGGCGACCGGCCATTCAGGAGATCGCACGGAGTCCATCCATCACTCGCAGGATGATGTCGGGGTCGAGGGCGTCGGCGCCGTCGTGCACGTCGAGGTGGCCCGCGGCGCGGAGGTCGCCGACCAGCACCCGGGTCACGCCGAAGTGCAACCGGGTACGGGCGGAGATCTCGGCGACCGAGATCGGCTCGTCGCAGAGCGAGACGATCGCCTGCAACTCGGGTGCCAGCCAGGTCAGCGACGCCGGCCGGTCGGTCGCCGGTCGGGCGGTCACCTGCGTCTCCAGCCCGATCGCCGGGTCGGCGCCGGCCACCCGCCCGGCGGTGAGCACGAACGGGCGCGGGCCGGCGGGCCCGTCCTCGGTCGCCGGCGCGGCCGGGGTCGCCGGCAGGCCGGGCCGGGCGTCGTGCGGGGACGACGCGCGCAGGTAGGGCCGGATCCGGACCGTGGGTTCCGGGTCCGGCCCCTCGCCGGCGACCTCGGGGGTCACTGCTGGGCGGCGTTCTTCAGTTCGGCGATCAGTCTCGGGGTGAGGGCGCCACCGGCCCGCCCGGCGAAGAGCGTCATCTCGTAGGCGACGGTGCCGAGGTTCGCCGAGCGGTCGGCGACCACCCCGAGCACGGAGCCGCTGCTGATCGCGCTGATCAGCAGGTAGCCCTCGGCCATGTCCACGACCACCCGGTTCAGCCCGCCGAGGGCGTACCAGCTCGCGGCGCCGCCGGCGAGGCTCGTCATGCCGGAGACCACCGCGGCGAGCCGTTCCGCGTTGGAGCGGTCCTTGATCGCCGACATGGCCATCAGCAGCCCGTCCGACGAGACGGCGATCGCCTCCAGCACGCCGGCCGTACTGGAGGTGAAGGAGTCCAGCAACCAGTTGAAGGTGCGCGCCTCCGGGCTCAGGTCCCCGGCGCCCGGGTTCTGGTGGTCGACGTTGTCGTGCGTGAAGGGGCTGGTCACCGTGATGTTCCCTCTTCGTAGCGGCGGTCTTGGCTGACTTCGTGCAGAGCGCGGGCGACGCCCGCCTCGAACTCGGTGAGGAGGTCGCGGACCTCGTCCGGGTTCTCCGGGGGGCTGTCGGGCTGACGGGCCGGGGTGGCGGTCAGGTTCGCCCCGGGCACCCGCCGGGTCAGCCCGGCCGGCGCGGTGCCGTCCGGGGTGCCCCGGCCCAGTTCGGCCCGGCGTACGCCCGACTCGACGGCCTCGACGAGGGCGCGGGCGGCGGCCGGGTCCGCGTCGGTGACCGGCACCGGCCCGCTCACCGGCGGGGCGGCCGGCGGCCCGGCCGGGCGCAGGGTGGCGCCGGGCACCCGCTGCCGGATGCCCGGCGGGGCGGCTGCGGCCGGTGCCCGAGGCTCGGTGCCGGCCGGCGCCCGCAGCTCGACGCCGGCCGGCTCGCCACTGGAGCTGAACGCGTCCCAGGAGGCGCCGGACTCCAAGCTGCGGGTGGCGCGGCTCAGCAGCACCGCGTCGAACCCGGACGGCGCAGCCTCCGCCGCCGCGCCGCCCCCGGAAGGTGCCGCGCCGACCGCCGGGCGGGGCTCGGACGGTGCCGCGCCGACCCCGGAGGGTGCCGTGCCGACCGCCGGGCGGGGCTCGGACGGCGCCGCGCCGACCGCCGCGCGGGGCCGGGCGGCCTCCGGCTCGTCGGGCGAGCGCCGGTCGCGGACGGGTACGGCGGCCCGGGCCACGGTCACGCCGGCCCGCTCGGCGCGGTGGACGACCAGCGACGTCTCCGGGACGTCCAGGTGCGCGGTCACCCCGCCACCGGCGGTCGGCGTCAGCCGCACCTGCCAGCCGTGCCGGCGGGCCAGGCGACCCACCACGAAGAGCCCCAGCACCTCGGTCGGCGCGAGGTCCAGCCGTTCCCGCCGGGTGAGCCGGGCGTTCTCCTCCGCCAGCCGCTCCGGGGCCATGCCGATGCCCCGGTCCACCACGGTCAGCAGGGCGCCGGAGCCGGTCGGCTCGCCGCCCACGGTGACCCGGGTGTGCGGCGGGGAGAAGACCGTCGCGTTCTCCATCAGCTCGGCCAGCGCCAGGACGAGGTCGCCGACGGTGCCGGGCGCCACCGACACGCCGGGCGGGACCTGCACGTCGACCCGGGTGTAGTCCTCGATCTCGCCGAGCGCCAGCCGGACCACGTCCGCGAGCGGCACCGGCGCCACGTGGGGGTCGGCGCCGGCCGAGCCGGAGAGCACCACCAGGCTGCCGGCGTTGCGGCGCAGCCGGCTGGAGATGTGGTCGAGCCGATACAGGTGCTCCAGCCGGCCGGGGTCGGTCTCCTGCCGCTCCAGCCGGTCGATCAGCGCGATCTGCCGGCCCACGAGGTTCTGCGTACGGCGGCCGACGTGGCCGAACATCTGGGCCACGTTGCGTCGGCCGGCGACCTGCCGTTCCACGAGCCGGGCGGCGGTGCTCTGCACCCGGTCGAACGCGCGGGCCAGGTCGCCGATCTCGTCGCGGGCCCGTACGTCGACCGGGTCGAGGCGTACCGGCGCGGCGCCCTCGGTCTCGTCGTCGGCGACCCGGGTCAGCTCCGCCTCGGCGACCCGGGCCACCCGGTCGGCGGAGCGGGTGAGCCGGGTCAGCGGCCGGGCCACCGTCCGGGCGACGGCCGCACTGAGCAGCACCACCACGGCGAGGATCAGGGTGACGATCCCCGCCACCAGGTACGCCTCGGTCAGCGCCCGGCGTTGCTGCCCGGTCACCTCGGCGATGACGTCGGCGACGAGCTTCTTCTCGATGAACTGCCCGAAGGTGATCATCGAGCGGACCGACGGGAAGAGCGCGTCCAGCGGGATGTCCCTGGTCGCGCCGGCCGGGTCCAGCGCGCTCCTGGTGAGGAAGTCCGCGCTGGTCCGGGCGGCCACGGCCGCGTCGTTCAGGGTCACCAGCTTCAACTGCTCCGGCGTGATCAGGCTGCGGAACCCCTGGTTGTCCGCTCGCAGCCCCGCCATGCAGGCGACGTACGAGGCACTCACCCGGGGCGAGCCGGTGGCCTTGACGAGCACGATGAGGGTGGCGCAGGCGCCCATCGCCTCGTCGACGCGGAGCAACCCGTCCAGGGCCAGCACCTGCCGCCCGGCCGCCGTGTCGGTGTCCACCCCGAACGGCAGCCGCAGCGCGTCGATCAGTCCCGTGCTGACCGGCCCGTACGCGGCCATGATCTGGTCCGGGGTGGCGGTGCCGGCGAGCACCGCGACACGCACGTCGGTCAGCCCGCGTACGCCGTGCAGGGCCTCCGTCACCTCCGGCGGCAGCGGGCCTGCCGAGGTCGCCCGCAGGTCGGCGACCCGGTCGTCCACGCCGGCGGTCCGCTGCATCAGCTCGCTCCGGGTGACCCGGCCGAGCAGCAGCCCGACCGAGAGGACGCGTTCCTGTTGCAGGTCCTGCACGAGGCTGCCGATCCGGCTGGCGACGCGGACCCGGTCGGCGATGTCGCCGGCCCGTTGCGCGGCGGCAACGCGGTCGAGCACCGCCGGCACGGCCAGCGCCACCATGCTGAGCAGCGGGATGACCACGAGGAGCGCGAGCTTGCCCCGGATGCGGAGCCTAGCGAGCAGCATCGAAGGGCCCCCATTGCGCGCCGCCGGGTTCGCGGGCCGACCCCGCCGGCTGGAGCTGACGCGGTTCGGCACCCCGGCCGGCGGCCGGCTGCCACGGCGTGTCCTCCGGCGGGGCGTCGGCGCCGTACCGCTCGCGTCGGGCCTGTGCCGCGCGCCCCGGGGCCCGGCGGGCGGCGGCGAGCCACACCGCGCCCAGTGCCGCCCACAGCAGGACGGCCAGCGCCCCGGCCGCCACGGTCAGCCAGCGGTCCCGGTCCAGGTCGCGGGAGCGTCCGGCGAGGAGCGCGTCGAGTTCGTCCAGGATGACGGGCTGGAGCTGTTCGGCGGCGGCCTGCGCGTTCAGCCGGGCGCCGGCGATCCGCGCCTGGTCGGTCTTCGCGTCGCGACCGGCCGGCGCGGAGTGGGCCGCCAACGTCTCGACGGCCCGCTGGTAGGTGTCGAGCGGGTTCAGCACGCTCGGGCCGAGGTCGGCGCTCTCCGAGCTGTCCACGGCGGCCCGCAGATCGGTGACCAGGTCACCGGCCGGGGTGAGGACGCCCACCCGGAGGGCGGCGATCTCGACGGCGGTGCGGTTCCGGTCGCTGGCGGGCCGGCGGTCGGCGAGCACGGCCAGGTCGGCCAGCCGGCCGGCCGCCACGACTGCCTCGGGCAGGTCCCGGCTCGCGTGCTGGAGGAAGAAGGAGTCGGGCCGGGGGTCGCGGACGAGCCCGGACGTCTCCCGGACCTTGCCGTGCAGGGCCAGCAGCAGGTCGGTGGCCTCGCCGTACGCGGTGAAGGCCGCCTCCGGGTCGGCGGGGCCGCGGGCGCCCAGCGCCTCGATCCTGGCCCGCAGGCCCGCCCAGCGTTCCTTGGTGCGCAACTCGTCGCCGGTCCGCGCGTCCACGGAGGCGGCGGCCTCGACCGCGCGGGTCAGCGCCTGGCTGGTGACGGGCCGGGCGGCGACGGCGGCGGACTGGGCCTCGACCAGGGCGTGGGTGACCGGGGCGAGGGCGCGCAGGTACTCCACGCCCAGCCGTTCCCGGCCGGCCAGGTCCCGGTCGTCGGCCGTGAGCCGCCAGGTCTGGACGAACAGCAGGGTCATCGGCGCGAGCAGGGCGACGAGGAGCAGCAGCGGCAGTACGCGGCCCACCGCGGTGGGCCGCCGGCGGGCCGGCGGTGCGGGGACGGTCATGTCTGTCTCCTCCGGCGGGAGCACGGGATCGGCGGGGGTCGGGGGTCGACGGCGAAGTCCCGTGCACCGGACCGGAAAACTAACCGACCAGCGGGGACCGTTCCGGCCGCCGGACGGTCAGCTTTGCGTCACGAAGCCCGAAGTAACCGCAGGGTCACTCGTTAGGCACCGTCCGTGCCGGGCCGGAGAGTGACAAGGATGGATCGGAGTGGATTTCCGACGAACATCGGAATTCACATGATCCGAATTCATCTCCGTGAGACGGTCTGGACCGCGCCGGTGCGACGCCGATCGGATCAACCGGACGGACGTACGGAGGATCTCAGCCAACGCTCAGGATCCGGGCCGTACCGTGTGCCCAATGAGATCGCCGTTGTCGGCCGCGTGGATCCGGCGTGCCCTGCCCACCCGCCGGCGCGCCGTCGCCGCGACGGTGGTCGTCGTGCTGCTCGCCGCCGCCGTGACCTGGGCCGTCCTGCCGCAGGGGCCGGCCATCCGCACCGAGGCGGCGTTCGTGAACGTCTCCTCCGGGCCGGCCGGGGACGAGCCCGTCGTCCTGGACACGACCTTCTACCTGCCCGAGGACGCATCGGCGGCGGACAAGGTGCCGGCGGTGCTGCTGGCGCACGGCTTCGGCGGTACCAAGGAGTCCGTCCGCGCCGACGCCGAGGAGTTCGCCGGACGCGGCTACGCGGTGCTCACCTGGACCGCGCGGGGCTTCGGCCGCAGCGGCGGGCAGATCCACCTGGACCACCCGGACTACGAGGTCCGGGACGCCGAACGGCTGCTGGACTGGCTCGCCGCCCGGCCCGAGATCCGTACCGACGCCGCCGGTGACCCGAAGGTGGGCGTCGTCGGCGGCTCGTACGGCGGCGCCCTGGCGCTCCTGCTCGCCGCGCAGGACCAGCGCGTCGACGCGATCGTGCCGATGATCACCTGGAACGACCTGTCCCGCTCCTTCCTGCCGGAGAGCAGCGGCAAGGAGCCCACCGAGGGCGTGTTCAAGTCCGGCTGGGCCGGGCTGTTCTTCGGCGGCGGCGGCAACGTCGGCTCCGGGCCGGCCGGGCTCTCCGGGACCAGCGCCGCGCAGCCCGAGGGGGCGCCCGCCTCCGCCGGCCCGCCCAGCCCGGGTCCGGGCGCCGGCCCGGGGACGGGTCCGGGGCGCGCCCCCGCCGGGGCGGGAGACCCGGCGTGCGGCCGGTTCGCCGCCGACATCTGCGCCGCGTACCTGCGCATCGCCACCACGGGTCGGGCCGACCAGGCCGCCGTGGACCTGCTGCGCCGCTCCAGCCCGGCCGGGGTGCTCAACCGGATCAAGGCGCCGACCCTGCTAGTGCAGGGCGAGGCGGACACCCTCTTCCCGCTCGGCGAGGCGAACGCGAACGCGAACGGCATCGCCGCCGCCGGCACGCCCGTGCGGGTGGCCTGGTTCACCGGCGGTCACGACGGCGGCGAGGGCCCGAAGACCGACTCGGACCGGGTGAAGTTCCTGACCGTGCAGTGGCTCGACCACTACGTCAAGGGCGAGGGCGAGGCCCCGGGCGACGACTTCACCTGGTCGCGGATCGCCGGCTTCGACGCCCTCGACCGGGGGCTGGTGGCGACCGGCTACCGCTACGCCGACTATCCCGGCGTCGCCGGCACGGCCCGCCGGAGCGTACCGGTGGCCGGCCCCGCCCAGCCCGTCGCCAACCCGCCGTCACGCAACCCGGCCGCCATCTCCTCGGTGCCCTTCGCCGGTGAGCTGTCGTCGCTGCTCGGCGGCGTGGCCGGCGACATTCCCGGCCAGCACGCCCGCTTCGAGTCGGAGCCGCTGACCGAGGCGGTGGACGTCGTCGGCGCCCCGACCGTCGACGTGCGGGCGGCGTCGCCGACGGGGGAGGCGGTGCTCTTCGTCAAGCTCTACGACGTCGACCCCAACGGCGCGGCAACCCTGCCCAACGGCCTGGTCGCCCCGGTCCGGCTCACCGGCCTGCCGCCGACCATCGACGCGGCACGCCCGGTCACCGTCACCCTGCCGGCGATCGTGCGCCGGATCGAGGCCGGGCACCGGCTGCGCGTGGTGGTGGCGACCTCCGACCAGGCGTACGCCACCCCGGTCGAGCCGGCCGTGCACACCGTCGCGGCCACCGGCGCGGTCAGCCTGCCGACCGTCGCCGGCGACCCCATCCCCACCTCCGCCACCGTGTGGCGCTGGGTGCTGGCCGGCCTGGTCGCCGCGATCGTCGTCGGGCTCGTCGTGGTCGTCGCCGTGGTCCGCCGCCGGCACCGCCGCCAGGACAGCTCCATCCACCCGGCGTACGCGGGCGTCCCGCTGGCCGTGCGGCAACTCCGCAAGGAGTACGCGGACGGCTTCGTCGCCGTCTCCAACGTGGACTTCGAGGTGCACCCCGGTCAGGTCGTCGGCCTGCTCGGCCCGAACGGCGCGGGCAAGACCACCACGCTGCGGGTGCTGATGGGGCTGACCCAGCCCACCGCCGGCGAGATCTACGTCTTCGGGCACCGGCTGGTGCCCGGGTCGCCGGTGCTGTCCCGGATCGGCGCGCTCGTCGAGGGGCCGGGCTTCCTGCCGCACCTGTCGGGGCTGGACAACCTGAAGGCGTACTGGCGGGCCACCGGCCGGCCCGCCGAGGACGCGCACTTCGAAGAGGCCCTGGAGATCGCGGGCCTGGGCGACTCCGTGCACCGCAAGACCAACAACTACAGCCACGGCATGCGGCAGCGCCTTGCCATCGCGCAGGCGATGCTGGGCCTGCCCGAGCTGCTGGTGCTCGACGAGCCGACCGACGGGCTCGACCCGCCGCAGATCGCGGAGATGCGCCGGGTGCTCCAGCGCTACGCCACCGACGGCCGGGCGGTGCTGGTCTCCAGCCACCTGCTGGCCGAGGTGGAGCAGACCTGCACGCACGCGGTGGTGGTGAACAAGGGCCGCATCGTCGCCTCGGGACCGGTCGAGGAGATCGTCGGCGAGTCGCCGAGCGTGCTCTTCGACGTGACCGACCCGGAGGCCGCCCGGGCGGTGCTGGACGGCCTGCCCGGGGTGCGGGTGCTCCCCGACGGCGAGGGGCAGCTCGTGGTGGACACCAACGGCACCGCCCGCAGCGAGGTGGTCGCCGAGTTGGTCCGGGCCGGCATCGGGGTGGACCGGGTGGTGCCGCGGCGCCGCCTGGAGGACGCGTTCCTCGCCCTGGTGGGCGACAACTCTCGGGGAAGCGGAGACCGATGATGGCGGGTACGTCACCCACGGTGGGAGCGGCGGCCGGCTACCGGCCCTCGGCGACCCTGCCGTTCGGCGCCGAGTTCCGGCGGCAGGCCTCCCGGCGGCGTACGCAGCTCGCGCTCGGGTTCATGGTGCTGCTGCCGTTGATCATCCTGATCGCGTTCCAGTTCGACACGGGCGGCGACGACGACAACGGGCGCGGGGAGTTCGGCAGCCTGGTCGAGTTCGCCACGTCGGGCGGGCTGAACTTCACGCTCTTCACCATCTTCGTCTCGGCGTCGTTCCTGATGGTCGTGGTGGTGGCGCTGTTCTGCGGGGACACGGTGGCCAGCGAGGCGAGCTGGGGCAGCCTGCGTTACCTGCTGGCGGTGCCGGTGCCCCGGGCCCGCCTGCTGACGGTGAAGCTGCTCGTCGCGCTCGTCTACTCGGCCCTGGCACTGCTGCTGCTCGCCGGCACCGCCCTGCTGATCGGCACCCTCCGCTACGGCTGGGAGCCGTTGCGCAGCACCGTGGCGGCCCAGCTCGAACCGGGCGAGGGGCTGCTGCGGCTGCTGGGCGTGCTCGGCTACCTGGCGGTCGTACTCCTGGTGGTGGCCGGCCTGGCGTTCCTGCTGTCCGTGGTGACGGACGCCGCGCTGGGCGCGGTCGGCGGCGCGGTGCTGCTCTGGATCCTCTCCAGCATCCTCGACCAGATCACTGCCCTGGGCGCGCTGCGCGCGTTCCTGCCGACGCACTACAGCACCGCCTGGCTGGGGCTGCTGTCGACGCCGGTGCAGACCGACGACGTGGTACGCGGGGCGATCTCGGCGATCAGCTACGCGACGCTGTTCTGGGGCCTGGCGTTCTGGCGCTTCACCCGCAAGGACGTCACCAGCTGAGACGCCGGGCGCCTCACGGCAGCGGCCGGGGGCTGCTCGGCGCCGACCTGCTCGGCACCGGTCTGCCCGGCCGGGCCGGCGTCGGTGCCGGGTCGGTCGCCTTCTTCCAGGCGCTGACGCCGATCCGGCCCGTGTTGCCGAGGTCGACGGGCCCGTCCAGGCCGACGACCTGCGCGGCCCCGCCCACTTCGGGCGCGACCTCCAGGCGCTCGCCATCGGTGGCGACGACCGTCGGATCGGTGACCAGATTGCGCCAGAGCACAGCGGCGCCGGCCCGCTCGCCGGGCTGCAGGGTCAGTGGCCGGGGCGGGTCGTCGAAGCCCGAGGTGATCTCCCTGGCCCCGTGGACCACCCGGACCGGGATGGTGTCGCCGTCGCCGTCGAACAGGCGCAGCACGGGGTAGCCGTTGAGCCGGTAGGGCTTCGTGCCGCAGTTGACCAGTTCCAGACCGAGCGCACGCAGACCCATCGCGGCGCTGCTGCCCGGCGAACTGATCCGGACGCCGGCGGCCGGGCACTCGGTCGTGGGAGTGGCCCAGAACGCCGTCGCCGACGCGGTCGCCGTCGGCATCGTGCCGGGCATCGTGGTCGGCGCTGATCCGGCTGGCGGCAGGCCGGCCGGCGGCAGGTCAGCCGACGGCGGGTCGATCGCCGGCGCACAGGCACCGAGCAGGACGAGGCCGCCGATCGCGAGCCCGACCGCCCGTGCCGGACCTGCAATGCCGTCGCGAGGACGCGGTGCGAGTCCGCCCGCGGGTCGGCCCCCGAGTCGGACCGTAGGGCGGCGTGCGGGTCGGGGTGCGGGAAGGGCCATCGCCCGATCATCGCACCGGCCGGTGCGCCGCCGATCCTCTGACACCCGCCCGTGGGGATCCGGTGGCGCTGTCGAGCTGCCTCACCTGCGGGGCCGGCGGGCCGGGGCACCCGGGCGGTGCCTGTCGAGCTGAATCGCCTACGACATCACCCGGCCCGCGCCACCCGGGGGTGAGGTGATCGGAGCGTCGGTCGCAGCCAACGGCGGCAGCCGGCCACCGGTTCGAGCCGCACCACGGGCGCCCGGTTGATGATGGAGCCCCTGGTCCGTCGACTCTGGAACGTCCCCCCCCGGTCGGCTGCGCCACTACCACTTCAGCGGGGAGGCGCACCCCCCGACCTGGCCGCGCGGCGACCGGGGCGAAGCTCCTGACTCGACACCGCCCCGGGCGCATTCTGTGATGACATGGCGCCTGTGAGTGAGAATCGGGTATGGCCACTCCGCCCGCCGGGCCGCCACCCGAGCCGCCGACCGAGCCCTCGTCCACGTCTCTGCCCGTGCCACCGGCTGAGCCGCCGTCCACGTCTCCGCCCGGGCCACCGGCTGAGCCGCCGTCCGCTTCCCCGCCCGTGCCACCACCGGAGCAGCCGTCCGAGCCGTCGTCCAGGTCGAAAGCCTGGGCCGTGCTGGCCGATGAACGCCTGCCCGGGTTTCGCGGGCTCCCGCCGAAGCAGCGCGCGGTGTACGCGACCGTCGCCGCCGTCGTCGTCGTGGTCGGCGCACTGTTCGCCTACCAGGCCAACTTCCTCCTGGACCGGTCGACGGCCACCGAGCGGGCCCGCTCGGACAAGCAGGCTCAGGAAGCGGTCGACCGTGAGCAGCCCGCGTTCGTGTCCACCGTCACGCCCCTGGACTACGACCGGGACCTCCCCGAGGCCTTCCGCGTGCTGCTCGACCGGCCGCTGACCGAGGGCGAGCAGGCCACCCTCACCGCCCTGAACGGTGATGCGTCGCGGGTGTGGGAGTTCATGAAGCCGCTCGGCGGCCGGGTCGTCGAGATTGCGTCCTACGTGGCGCCCTTCGAGGACGGCAACGAGAATCGCGGCGGTGCCCAGACGTTCGACCTGAACCTGAACAGCGATCGCGTCGCCGGACTCACGATCAACAACATGGTCGCCGTCAAGGACTCGTGCCACGCACCCACGGCGCAGACCGTCGTCACCATCCCCCCGGGGGGTGCCGAGTCCCGGCAGGGCCTGCTGTGGGACCTGACCGGCGGGCCGACGGACAAACCGCACGGCCCGTACGTCCTGGACGAGGGCGAGCCGCAGGAAGGCCAGCTGTACTTCCGCCGCAACGTCGTCGAACTGGGCAACGGCCAGTCGAACATGGCGTTCCGGGTCCAGCCGGAGGTGACGACCCACACCTGCCAGTGGCACATCGTCGCCTCGTACACCGACACGACCGGTTCCCACGAGCAGCGCATCCCGAGCGGTGCCGGCACGTTCACCACCGAGGCCGTTCCGTCGCAGCCCGTGCAGTACTTCGAGCGCGTCCCGACCTCGGGGTGGGGCTGCCTCGGCGAGGTGAGTCAGCAGGGCTGCACGGCCACCGGATCCATACGGCTACCGAGGCCGCCGACCCACCGACCGGTCCCCGACTGAGGCGGCCCGGTCGCGGGGACGTCAGCGGGAACGGGGCCTGCGCTTGCGGGTGGGGGAGTCGGGGGAGTCCGGCGCGGTGCCCGAGTCGGCGGTGTCCCCGCCGCCGGACGCGTCGGTCACCCGGGCGTCGGTGTGGCTCAGCTCGGCCAGCGCCGCGCCCCTGAGCTGGTAGACGACGGTGCGCCGGATGCTCAGCTCCGCCATCGGGCCGCCCGCCGGTCGGGTCAGGTAGACCACCGTCGCCCTGCCGTCGCGCACGCTGACGCTCTCCACCGGCGTACGGTCGCCGAGGTCGACCTGGGCCTGGTAGTCCGGCTCGCCCCTGAGGTTGCGCCAGGCGGCGAGGGTGAAGAAGCGGCCGGTGCCGCCGCCGTCGAGCATGACCACGCCGATCGCGTCGCCCGCGCCGTCGCCGTCGAGGTCGCCGATGCCGCACGGCCGCTGCAACTCCACCGTCGTGCCGTCCCGGTCGGCCCACCGGCCGTTGGAGAGGCGGAGCGGGGCGGCGTACCCGCGGTAGCGGACCTTCCGGCTGCCGATGCGGGTGTCGCGCAGTTCCAGGCAGGTGAGCTGGTCGCCGGTGCGGCGCGGGGTGGGGGTCGCCCGGGTGGTCGCCGGGGTGGCGTCGACGTCGTCCCGCTTCGCGGCGGTGCCGGCGGTCCGGTCGGCGGACCGGTTCCGCTTCTTGCGGCTGCCGGTGGAGCAGGCGGTGGTGAACGCCAGCAGGCAGGCCATGGAGAGCGCCACCACCGGGATGAGCTTGCGACGCATCGCGCGTTCCTTTCCGTCGATGTGCCCGAACCGTAACGGGCCCGCGCCAACGCCCTCGTGAACGGTTCGCCGCCGCCGATGGGAGCGTTCCCACAGAGGGGGAACCAATCGACATCGTCAAATGTCCGGCGGCATTCTGGTGTCGTCCCCTCATTCTGACCGGAGGTGCCCTGATGCTCGCTGACCGGATCGGCGGCCCGGCCCTGTCCCTGTTCCGTGCCGTCGTCGGCCTGCTCTTCCTGTGTCATGGCCTGGCCTCGCTGCTCGGGGTCCTCGGTGGCAGCCGGGGCACCGGCGAGGCGGTTCCGCTCGGCGAGTGGCCGGGGTGGTGGGCCGCGCTGATCCAGGCGGTCTGCGGCGGGCTGGTGCTCGTCGGGCTGTTGACCCGCGCGGCGGCCCTGCTGGCGTCCGGCTCGATGGCCTACGCGTACTTCGTGGTGCACCAGCCCGACGCGCTGCTCCCGCTGCGCAACGGCGGTGAGCTGGCCGTTCTGTTCTGCTGGTCGTTCCTGCTGATCGCCGTGTTCGGCCCCGGCGCGTGGGCGGTCGACACCGCGTTGCGGGCCCGACGCCCCGCAGATTCCCGCTCGGTGACCGCCTGAATCCGTACCGTCGAGGAAGGCCCGCCGGTCGCCCGACGGCGGCTGCGGGATCGCTCACAGCGTGGGATCTCGCGTCGATCCGGGCGGCCTCGGTGCTTAGACTCGACGGCACAACTGCATACCTCATCCAGAGGGGCTGAGGGATACGGCCCGACGACGCCCCGGCAACCACCCCGCGCGCTCATCGCAGAGCGACCGGCGGGGCAGGTGCCAATTCCGTCCCCGCCGCAGGGTGCGATGCGGGGAAAGATGAGAGGACCCGCGACATGACGTCGACGTTCGCCCCCTCCGGCATCGACACCACCGCCAGCCCCGCCCGCGCCCTGGTCTGCCGCGCCTGTTCGGCGCGCTACCCGCTCGCCGCCCAGCACGCCTGCTACGAGTGTTTCGGCCCGCTGGAGGTCGACTACGACGTCGCCGCGCTCGCGACGGTCACCCGGGAGCAGATCGAGGCGGGCCCGCAGAACATCTGGCGGTACGCGGCGCTGCTGCCCGCCGGCCAGGACCCGGCCACCCGGGTCACCCTCGACCCCGGCTTCACCCCGTTGGTGGCCGCCCCGCACCTCGCCGCCGAGCTGGGCATCACCGCCCCGCTCTGGGTCAAGGACGACAGCGCCAACCCGACCCACTCGTTCAAGGACCGGGTCGTCTCGGTGGCGCTGACCGCCGCCCACGCGCTCGGCTTCAGCCGCTACGCCTGCGCCTCCACCGGAAACCTGGCCAACTCGGTCGCCGCGCACGCGGCCCGGGCCGGCGCGCCGTCGGTGGTCTTCATCCCCGGCGACCTGGAGCAGGGCAAGGTCATCACCACCGCCGTCTACGGCGGCGAGCTGGTCGCCATCGACGGCTCGTACGACGACGTGAACCGGCTCTGCGGCGAGTTGGTGGAGACGGACGAGTTCGAGGACACCGCGTTCGTCAACGTCAACGTGCGCCCCTACTACGCCGAGGGCTCGAAGACGCTCGGCTACGAGGTCGCCGAGCAGCTCGGCTGGCGGATCCCCGCGCAGGTGGTGATCCCGATGGCCTCCGGCGAGCTGCTCACCAAGATCGACAAGGCGTTCGCCGAGCTGGTCGAGATCGGCCTGGTCGAGGCGCCGGCCGGCGGCTGGAAGGTGTTCGGCGCGCAGTCGGCCGGCTGCAACCCCATCGCCACCGCCCTGCACGCCGACACCGACACCATCACGCCCGTCAAGCCGACCGGCATCGCCAAGTCCCTCAACATCGGCGACCCGGCCGCCGGCATCTACGCGCTGGAGGCGGTGCGGCGCACCGGGGGCTGGATGGAGTACGTCGACGACGACGAGATCCGCGCCGGCATCCGGCTGTTGGCCCGGACCACCGGCGTCTTCGCCGAGACGGCCGGCGGGGTGACCGTGGCCGTGCTGCGCAAGCTGGTCGAGTCCGGCCGCCTCGACCCGACCGCCGAGACCGTCGTCTTCAACACCGGCGAGGGCCTCAAGACCCTCGACGCGGTGGCCGGCGAGGTCGGCCCCACCCACCGCATCAAGCCCTCGCTCCGCGCCGCCCGCGACGCCGGCCTCCTCGGCTGACCCCGCCCGGCACCCGGTTCTCGCCCGCCCCTCCGCGTCGATCATGAGGTTGGCGGCAAAGTTGATCGCGAACAGTGCCGCCAGCCCCGGGCCTCGGGCCCTCGGAGGGGCCGGGAGCTGGCGTGTCGAGGGGGTCGCGGGCAGGAGAGTGGGGGATTCGGCGGGTAACTGGGATTTCGCTGTGAGTGCGGAAAACGCGCCGACAAGGACTTGACGGCAGGAACCGGACGGCGCAAGATGCTCCGTGCGGGAGGGCGTTTCGCCGGAGACTTTCAGTTCTTGCGACCCAACGCCGGAGGCGTTGTGCGAGCGTCCCTCCCGACCAACTTCCGATCGGGCCAGCGGTTGATCCGCTGGCCCGATCGTCGTCGTGCGGCACACCCACGTCAAGCGGGCTGAACGAGCGCGTCGATCCCCACCGCCGACCTGACCGCGACCACCGGGTCGCGGTGGGGTCGGGGGAGGTTGGTCCGGCCCGGGCTGGCTGCCGATCGGATCGGGGCCGGGCGCCCCTGCGGTGTCTGCCCGAGCTAGGACACCGTGGTGTCCTGGTTCGCCACCGCCTGGGTCCAGACGTGCACGCTCGCGCCGGTGACCGGTGCCAGGGTCGGGGTCAGCACCAGGACGTGTTCGTCGGACCCGTTCCGGCTGGTGAGGGGCAGGACGTACGCGGAGCCGACGGCGAGTTGCTGGACGCCCTCGACAGTCCAGGTGTCCTTCCCGCGGGTTCCGCCGAGTTGGTCGACGAGAATGGTGTCCTCGACGTCGCCCTTGAGCTTGTCGGAAACAGCGACCTTGAAGATGGTGTGGGGGGCGCCGCGCTCACCCTGGCGTACCTCCGCGACGCCAGTGACGGTCCCGACCACGACCGCATCGGCGTAGCCGGCGACCTTGGCGCGGTTGGTGGTGTCGAACGCGAAGCTCACCGAAACCGGGTGGGTCTGAGCCGGGCGAAGCTGTTGGTAGGTGAACCAGCCGCCGACGGCCAGGACAAGGGCGACCAGCCCGACGAACGGGGCCTTCAGCCGGTGGTTCATCTTCAGTACCCCCATTTGCTGTGATAGGTGCTGATGTCCCACGATTGCAAATTGTTGTTCATGTTCGGGTTGTAGTCGGTCGAGTAGGGGTCCATGACCGCAACTTCAGGACCGTGGTCGAGACCGATGGCGTGCCCGAATTCGTGGGTCATCGCGGCGTGATCACGTGAGGTGCTGTAACTGTCGAGATAGTGGGTGTTCATGACGATGTCGTCCGCGCCGGCTACGCAGGAGTAGTAGGCGACCGTGCCGTTCCCGCCGTCATTGCTGTCGCTGACGTCGACGTCGGAGTAACTCCAGGCGTCGTCCGCTCTGACGTCGATGGGATTGAGCGCGTTCCACTGGTTGACCGCGTGATTGAGCGAGTCGTTGTACTTGGTGAAGTCATCGTAGACGAGTTCCCCGCCGTCGACCGCGTTGCAGGCGCTTCCGGCGATTCCCACGTCAGCCGCGGCAGGGGTTGCGAACAGGGCCGACGCGGCGAGCATCCCGGACACCATCAGCGTCGACCAGGCCGGCCGGCGACGGAAGGCAGACTCTCGTTGCTCCACAGAACCTCCTCGAATATAGATAGAAGGTCGTCACTGTAACCGACCCGGGGCATCCGATGTGGACCCGAATTCCCCGGACCCCGGTTCGCCCGAGGGGGTGCGGGCGTGCGGCGACGCCGCCGCTGCCTCGGCGGCTGGACGGACTGGCAGCTCACGATCCGAGTTGTGACACGGCCCTACTGATCTGAGGGGTTCCTGTTGCATGATGGCGGGCATGACGGAGACCCCGCACCCCCTGTACGACAGGCACGCCGACACCCTCAACCGGGCGCTGACCGCGATCACGGAGCGCGGGTACTGGTCCGCCTACCCCGAGTCGCCCAGCCCCCGGGTCTACGGCGAGACCGCCGCCGCCGACGGCAAGGCCGCCTTCGAGGCGTACCTCGGCGGTGACTTCCCCCTCGACCAGCCGCGCACGGCCGACCGGGTCGCCACCGAGAGCAGCCCGTTCGGCGTCGAGCTGAACGTCCGTTACCCGCACGCCGGCGCCGACGAGCTGGTCGCCGCCGCCACCGCGGCCCTGCCCGGCTGGCGCGACGCCGGCCCGCAGGCCCGGGTGGGGGTCTGCCTGGAGATCCTCGACCGGCTGCACAAGCACATCTTCGAGCTGGCCAACGCGGTGCAGTTCACCAGCGGCCAGGCCTTCGTGATGGCCTTCCAGGCGGGCGGCGCGCACGCGCTGGACCGCGCGCTGGAGGCGGTCGCCTACGCGTACGCGGAGATGACCCGGCACCCGGGGACGGCGGGCTGGGAGAAGGCGGCCGGCAAGGGCGACCCGCTGCGGATGACCAAGACCTTCCACGTGGTGCCGCGTGGCGTGGCGCTGGTGATCGGCTGCAACACCTTCCCGACCTGGAACTCGTACCCGGGGCTGTTCGCCTCGCTGGTCACCGGCAACCCGGTCGTCGTCAAGCCGCACCCGCGCGCGGTGCTGCCGCTGGCGATCACGGTGAAGTACGCCCGGGAGGTGCTCGCCGAGGCCGGCTTCGACCCGAACCTGGTGCTGCTCGCCCCCGAGGCTCCCGGGGAGAAGCTCGCCTCCACGCTGGCCCTGCACCCGGCCGTGAAGATCATCGACTTCACCGGTTCCACCGAGTACGGCGACTGGCTGGAGGCCAACGCGCGGCAGGCGGCGGTCTACACCGAGAAGGCCGGGCTGAACACGGTGGTGATCGACTCCACCGACGACTTCGCCGGGATGTGCCGCAACCTCGGCTTCACCCTGAGTCTCTACAGCGGCCAGATGTGCACCACGTCGCAGAACATCCTGATCCCCGGCAACGGCATCGAGACCGACCAGGGGCACAAGAGCTTCGACGAGGTGGCGGGCGGGATCGCCGCGGCGGTCGCCAAGATCACCGCCGACCCGGCGCGCGGGGTGGAGATGACCGGCGCGATCGTCAACGACGGGGTGCTGGAGCGCCTCGACGAGGTCACCAAGGTCGGCGAGGCGGTGCTGGAGTCGCGTACGGTCGAGCACCCGGCCTTCCCCGGCGCGGTGGTCCGCACCCCGACGGTGGTCAGGCTGGCGGCCGACGACACCGCGACCTACTCGAAGGAGTGGTTCGGGCCGATCTCGTTCGCCATCGCCACGGACTCCACCGCGCACAGCCTGGAGATCCTGCGCGCCACGGTCGGCGAGAAGGGCGCTCTCACCGCGGCGGTCTACTCCACCGACGAGGCGGTCCTCGACGCGGCCGAGACCGCGGCGATCGAGGTCGGGGTGCACCTGTCCTGCAACCTGACCGGCGGGGTCTTCGTGAACCAGTCGGCGGCCTTCTCCGACTTCCACGGCAGCGGCGCCAACGCGGCGGCCAACTCGGCGCTCACCGACGGCGCCTACGTGGCCAACCGGTTCCGCATCGTGCAGTCCCGCCGGCACGCCTGAGGTGCCCGGCTGCCCGGGTCGGCCCCGCACCGGCCGCTCCGGGCAGCCGATCCGGTTCTGGCGGAACGGGTCACCGGCGCGGGTCAGGCCGGGCGGCGCATCTGGAGCTCGGTGAGCGCCGGGACCGTGGGGTGCGGGACGCGTACGCCGGTGTCGACGAAGCCCAGCCGCCGGTACGCGCGGTAGGCCCGGTCGTTGCCGACCACGACCTCCAGCATCAGTTCGGGGCGCCCGCAGGCGCGGGACCAGGCCGCGACCGCGTCGACGAGGTCGCCGAGGAGGCCCGTGCCCCGCCAGGGCGGGGTGACGTAGACGGCGTACACCACGGTCAGCCCCGGCTCCCCGGGGGCCACCGTGCCGCCGGCGTGCCCGACGAGCCGGCCGCCCGGGTCCGCGACGAACTGGGCGGTGCCCGCCCCGACGGAGACGGCCGCGATCCTGGCCGCGTAGTCGGCGTGCGACCGGGCCGCCGCGTCGGCGAGGGTCTCCAGGAAGGCCAGCGGGGCGTCGGCGAGCATCTCCAGCCGCAGCGCCCGCATCCGAGCCGCGTCCGGGGGGCGGACCCGCCGGATCTGCGCCCGCCGCGTCGGCCTCGGACCGTCGGGCGTGCTCGTCATGCCGAATGCCTATCACAACGATGACGGCCGATGGCGTTCGATCGGCGTATGTCCGATTTGTGGTCGTGCGGTGTCGTCACGCTTCGTGTAGCGTGCGATTTCGGTCACCGTTTCAGCGGCCCTCGTCGATCGCCGAGCCGGTGGTCCTCCGGTGCCGGCCCGCCCGGCCTCCGGGGTCGTGGAACGCCGCGCAGAGTGAGGAAGTGCACCGTGGCAGAGGGCACCGTGAAGTGGTTCAACTCCGAAAAGGGCTACGGCTTCATCGCCGTCGACGGTGGGCAGGACGTCTTCGTCCACTTCTCGGCGATCGAGATGGACGGCTACAAGGCGTTGGACGACGGCCAGCGGGTCGAGTTCGAGATCGCCCAGGGCCAGAAGGGCCCCCAGGCCGAGCGCGTGCGCGTCATCGCCTGACGGGCGTCCCTCCCGCGCCCCCGCGCCGACCGACCTCCCGACCACCGGTCGTGGGGCGCCGGCCGGGGGCGGCCCGGTGGTCCGGGCGGTCGTCGGCCGGTCCGCTCCACGGGGCCGGGCAGTCTGCCGGTCCGCTGCACGGGGGCGGGCTTCGGCGCGGTTGCGTCGGCAGGGAAGGATCGTGAGCCGTTCCAGCCATCGCTGAGGAGGGTTCATGTCCGACCAGCCACCCCAGGCCGCACCGCCCCCGGGAGAGCCCGACCCCTCCGCGACACCACCCGTCGGCCCGGGCGGTGCTGCGCCGACGGGCCCGCAACAGCCGCAGGACTGGGTCTTCCCGCCCACCGGCGGGTACCCGGCCGGCTCCGGCCCGTACGGCGGGCAGCCGTGGTACCCGGGCGCCCCGGTCGCC
Organism: Micromonospora sp. NPDC007220; assembly: GCF_040634035.1. Taxonomy (NCBI): domain Bacteria; kingdom Bacillati; phylum Actinomycetota; class Actinomycetes; order Micromonosporales; family Micromonosporaceae; genus Micromonospora; species Micromonospora sp. NPDC007220. Next base: position 109,381 of record NZ_JBEYEU010000017.1, read on the forward strand.
TATCCCGGGCAGCCGGGCGCCTATCCCGGGCAGCCGGTCCACGGGTGGTACCCGCCGGGGCACGGCCTCGACCCCGCCGACCTGCTCGTCACCCCGCCCGGCGCGGGCGTCAACGGCTGGTTCGGCCGGTGCGTCGGCGCGGTGCGCCGGGGCTGGCGGCTGCTGCTGCCGATCCTGCTGCTCACCCAGGTGCTGCCGGCCCTGGTGGTGTCGATGCTCTCGTTGGTCGTCGACCCGAGCGCCAAGTGGGAGGAGTCGATGGCCGACGACCCCGCCGCGCTGCCCGACACCTTCCTGACCGACACGGGCGTCCTGCTGTTCGTGGTGCTCGGCAGCGCCCTCGTCTTCGGTTTCGTGCAGAGCCTGGGCTGGGCGGCCGGCACCTGGGTGGTCACCCGGCAGGCGGCCGGTCAGCCGGTGAGCGTGGGCGCGGCCCTCTCCTACGGGGCGCGTCGGGCGCTGGGCCTCTGGGGCTGGACCCTGCTGATGAGCGTGATCATCGGGCTCGGGGTCTGTTTCTGCGTGATCCCCGGCATCTACTTCGCCTTCGCGCTGAGCATGGCCGGCCCGGTCTACCTGTTCGAGCGGCAGCACCCGATCGGCCGTTCCTTCCGGATGTTCCACGACCGGCTCGGTCTGCTGCTCGGCCGGGTGGCGCTGGTCGCGGCGGCGGTGATCGTCGGCAGCGGGGCCGCCGGCATGGTGGAGGGCATCGGCACGCTGCCGTTCGGCACCACCCCGCTGGAGTCGCCCGGCACGGCGGTCGGCGTGCTCGTGGTGACGCTGGTGGGCGCGGTGCTGGCCCTGCCGACCCACCTCGCCCAGTTGGTCGGCCTGGTCGTCACGTACGCCGAGCAGCGCGCCCACGAGGGGCCGGTGGACAGCGCCCGGCTGACCGGTGAACTCGGCTGACCGGGGCGATCGTGCTTGCACTCGGCAGGGGAGAGTGCTAAACAAGTCATTGGCACTCGCATACCGTGAGTGCCAATGGTCGGGGCGGTAGGGCCACGGTCGTAGCGGCGTCCAGACGCGGCTGCGGCACATGGCCGGTCGTCGCGGGCTATCCGGCCCGGCCGAGGAGACGTCGTCGTCGCCAGGTGGCGACGTCCCAAGGTGCGTACACCAGGCGGCCCATCCGGGACACACACTCCGGGTGGCCCGTGAGTGTCCAGGAGGACAACGCCGTATGGCCAAGATGATCGCGTTCGACGAAGAGGCGCGCCGCGGCCTCGAGCGGGGCATGAACCAGCTCGCCGACGCCGTGAAGGTGACCCTCGGCCCCAAGGGCCGCAACGTCGTCCTCGAGAAGAAGTGGGGTGCCCCCACCATCACCAACGATGGTGTGAGCATCGCCAAGGAGATCGAGCTCGAGGACCCCTACGAGAAGATCGGCGCCGAGCTGGTCAAGGAGGTCGCGAAGAAGACCGACGACGTCGCCGGTGACGGCACGACGACGGCGACCGTCCTGGCCCAGGCCCTGGTCCGCGAGGGCCTGCGCAACGTGGCCGCCGGTGCCAACCCGATGGCCCTGAAGCGGGGCATCGAGGCCGCCGTGGCCAGCGTCTCGGAGGAGCTGCTCAAGCTCGCCAAGGACGTCGAGACCAAGGAGCAGATCGCCTCCACCGCCTCCATCTCCGCCGGTGACACCAGCGTCGGCGAGATCATCGCCGAGGCGATGGACAAGGTGGGCAAGGAAGGCGTCATCACCGTCGAGGAGAGCAACACCTTCGGGCTGGAGCTGGAGCTCACCGAGGGTATGCGCTTCGACAAGGGCTACATCTCGGCCTACTTCATGACCGACCCGGAGCGCATGGAGGCCGTCTTCGACGACCCCTACCTCCTGATCGTCAACAGCAAGATCTCGTCGGTCAAGGACCTGCTCCCGATCCTCGAGAAGGTCATGCAGTCGGGCAAGCCGCTGCTGATCATCTCCGAGGACATCGAGGGCGAGGCCCTGGCGACCCTGGTCGTCAACAAGGTCCGGGGCACCTTCAAGTCCGTCGCCGTCAAGGCGCCGGGCTTCGGTGACCGCCGCAAGGCCATGCTGGCCGACATCGCCATCCTCACCGGTGGCCAGGTCATCAGCGAGGAGGTCGGCCTCAAGCTGGACGCCGTCGGCCTCGACATGCTGGGCCGCGCCCGCAAGGTCGTGGTGACCAAGGACGAGACCACCATCGTCGACGGTGCCGGCGACGCCGAGCAGATCCAGGGCCGGGTCAACCAGATCCGGGCCGAGATCGACAAGAGCGACTCCGACTACGACCGCGAGAAGCTGCAGGAGCGGCTGGCCAAGCTGGCCGGCGGCGTCGCGGTGATCAAGGTCGGCGCGGCCACCGAGGTCGAGCTCAAGGAGCGCAAGCACCGCATCGAGGACGCCGTCCGCAACGCGAAGGCCGCCGTCGAGGAGGGCATCGTCCCGGGTGGTGGCGTCGCGCTGGTGCAGGCCGGCAAGACCGCCTTCGACAAGCTGGACCTGGTCGGCGACGAGGCGACCGGTGCGAATATCGTCAAGGTCGCGCTGGACGCCCCGCTGCGGCAGATCGCCGTCAACGCCGGCCTCGAGGGCGGCGTCGTGGTGGAGAAGGTCCGTAACCTGAACCCGGGTCACGGCCTCAACGCCGCCAACGGCGAGTACGTCGACCTGCTGGCCGCGGGCATCATCGACCCGGCCAAGGTGACGCGTTCGGCGCTGCAGAACGCCTCGTCGATCGCGGCGCTCTTCCTCACCACCGAGGCCGTCGTGGCGGACAAGCCGGAGAAGACCCCGGCCGCCCCGGCTGGTCCGGGTGGCGGGGACATGGACTTCTGAGTCCAGCTCCGACAACGCCGTGAGGGGCGGGCCGCGTCAGCGGTCCGCCCCTTGCGCTGTCACGTCGGCAGTGGCCGTTGGTTGCGTCTCTTCTGCGCCCGGTCGTACGGCTGCGGGATCTGCACCGGCTCGTCGACCAGCGTCACCGGCTCGTCGGCCGGCTCGTCGACGCCGGCCATCTCCGCCTGCTGCTCGGCGTCGCCGTAGTCGAGCCGGTCGAACGGCAACGGGCCGGGGCGTTCGTCGTCCGTGGTCATGGCTGCCTCCTCTACCGGAAACGGTAGGGCGCGACGATCACCAATGCGGGCGAATGGCGTTATGAGGGTCTATATCCCGTTCGCCCCGTTGTCAGTCGCCGAGCGTCCTGCGGTACAGGAAGAAGACGCGCTCGATCCGGGCACCCGCGCTGCCCGAGTAGAACGGGACCGGCCCGACCCAGCCGATCTGCGCAGCCGTCACGCCCGCCGCCCGCTGCTCGCGCAGGCAGCGGCGCAGCAGCACCCCGCCGATCCCCGAGCCCTCGGCCGCCGGGGCGGTGCCCATCGGGCCGAACCAGCTCGGCCGCGACGACCCGTACGCGGCGAAGCCGAGCATCACGCCGTCGCGCTCGGCCAGGTGGCAGCCCGCCCCCTCCCGGCCCACCGAGCCGGCCAGTTCGGCGTCCCAGGCCCCGCCGAAGGTGGCGCGGGCGAACTCCGCCAGCGCCGGCAGGTCACCCGCCTCGGCGCGCCGGACCGTGACGCCCTGCCCGGCCAGCCGCGCCTCCGCCGGCTCCGTCGGGCGCAGCGCGGGCGAGCCGTCGTACGACAGGTCGGCGGTCATGTTCCACGCCGTCCGGTCCTGCCGGTAGCCGAGCGCCAGCGCGGCGCAGACCGCCGGGGTGTAGCGCACGTCGATCCCGGGCCAGGCGTAGTACGGCGGATTCCCGGCGAGCAGCACCTCCACCGCGCCGAGCTCGGCGAACCGCGCCTCGGCGGTCGCCAGCAGGGCCCTCCCGACACCGCGTCGCCGCTCCTCCGGTGCCACCGCGACCAGGTCGACGTGACCACGGGCGTCGCCGTCGCCGGCGGCGAGGGAGCCGATGAGCACACCGACGAGGCGCCCCTGCCGGTGCGCGCCCCACGCGAACACCGGGCGGTGGGCGGCGGCCCGCGCCCACAGGGTGTCCACGACAGCCGGCGCCTCGGCCGCGTCCTCCGGCAGGTCCAGTGCCCGCCCGCAGAGCTCCACCACGGCGGGCCGCCGGTCGGGTCCCAGCTCGACGATCTTCAGGTCCATGGACGCCGACCCTAGGTCACCGGAGCGCTTCTGTTAAGCAGAGCCCCTGCTGGCGCCTGGGAAGAGCCCCCGTTGGCGCCGCCCGGCCGGCGGACCGCGCCGACGACCAGTCCACGTGCGGCGAGGGCTCGTTCACGTCGGTCCGCCGTGGCGTGCCGCGACCGACCCGATCGCCTCAGCCGGCCGGCCCGGGTTTCGGCTCGGGCTCGGGCTTCGGCTCGCGCTCCGGGTCCGGCTCGCGCTCGGGGTCCGGGTCGCGCTTCGGCTCGGGCTCGGACTCCGGCTCGGGCTCGGGCTTCGGCTCGCGCTCCGGCTCGGGCTCGCGCTCGGGAAGGGTCGGCGCGTCGGTGGGGTAGAGGCCGGCGACGAATCCGTACACCTGGTCGCCGGACCGGGGGATCTGGGCGAAGCGGCGGGCCAGCGCCTGCACCTCGGCCCAGAACGCGCGTACCTCCTCGATCGGGATGCGGGCGTGCACGAGGGTGCAGCGCAGGTCGTCGGCGGCGTGGGCGACGGCCGATTCGGCGACGGCCTCCGCGAGCCCGTTGACGGCGGTCGCGACCTGTCTGTCCTCGGGACGGGTGAGCGCGCCGATGTAGAGCGTGCGGGCAACCCGGCCGTAGTACCGCTCGTCGATCGCCCGCACCCGCCGGGTCCGCACCACCTTGAGCAGGCCGGCGTCGACGAGCGCGGTCACGTGGTAGGCGACGCTGCTCTTCGGCCGGTCGACCGCCCGGGCCAGCTCGGTCACCGTGGCGGCCCGCTCCAGGAGCAGCTCCAGGAGGGTGGCGCGCAGGGGATCGGCCAGCGCGCGAAGCTGCGCGGGCGCGGTGACCACGAGCAGCTCGTCGAGGTCGTAGTCCGGGATCCGCTCATTGCTCGACATTTCTCGACCGTTCTAGAATCATGGATCATTCGATCGTTGTCGTCTGTTGACAGGAGTGTAGAGATGGCCGACGTGGTCCTGTTCCACCATCTGCACGGGCTCACCGAGGGGCTGCGCGAGTTCGCCGAACAGTTGCGGGCGGGCGGGCACAGCGTGCACACCCCCGACCTGTTCGACGGTGAACGCCCGGCGACCCTCGACGAGGGCTTCGCGCTCACGAAACGCATCGGGCGCGAGGTGCTGCGCGAGCGCGCCGACCGGGCCGTGGCCGAGCTGCCCGACGGGCTGGTCCACGCGGGCTTCTCCTGGGGCGCCGCCACCGCCCAGCGGCTCGCCCAGACCCGGCCCGGCGCCCGTGGCGCGCTGCTCTACGAATCCTGCCTGCCCGTCACCGGCGAATGGGCCGTCGGCCCCTGGCCCGCCGGGGTTCCGGTGCAGATCCACGGTATGGACGCCGACCCGTTCTTCGCCCTGGAGGGCGACATCGAAGCCGCCCGCGAGCTGGTCGGCATCGTCGGCCCCGACCTCGGCGAGCTGTTCGTCTACCCGGGCGACCAGCACCTGTTCGCCGACAGCACGCTGCCGTCGTACGACGCGGAGGCGACGGCACTGGTGCTGCGGCGCTCGCGGGAGTTCCTCGACCGGCTGGGGTGAACCGGCGCTCCGCGCCGACCTCACCCCCGCGCCGCTTGGACGGCGGCGTACGCGTCGACCAGGCCGGCACCGGTGATGTTCCGGTCGCCCCCGCAGGTCTGCGTCCGGGCGGCGTACGTGGCCACGGCCGGGGTCGCGGTGTCCCGCAGGATCTGCCGGGTGCGGGGCAGGTCGCCGACCAGCGCCGGGTTGGCCGACCACATCAGCGCCACCACGCCGGCCACCTGCGGCGTCGCCATCGAGGTGCCGCTCAGGACGGCGTACCCGCCGCCCGGCATCGCCGACAGCACCTCGTCGCCGGGCGCGACCAGGTCCGGCTTGGCCGCCCCCGGCACCGGTCCCCGCGACGAGAAGAGGGTGACCTTGCGCTGCCGGTCGACCGCGCCGACGGTCAGCACGTCCGCGTACGGGGCGGGCGGGTCGTCGATCGAGCCGCAGTACGGCCCGGTGTTGCCGGCCGCTGCCACCACCATGACGCCGGCGGCGTCCAGGGCGGCGGTGGCCGGCCCGAGCACGCCCGGGTCGCAGCCTTCGAGCGCCGGGCAGCCCCACGAGTTGGTGAGGATGTCCGGCGCGCGTGCCGGGCGCCCGTCGCTGAACGGGTCCCCGCCCACCGGGAAGGGCGCCAGCATGAACTGGAGGCAGTCGAGGTAGTACGCGGGATTGCCGAGATTGCGGTCCAGGTTGACGCAGCCGGCCCACCGGGCGCCCGGGGCGACCCCGATGCCGCCCCGGCCCACCGCGCTGCCCGTCGTGTGGGTGCCGTGCCCGCCCTGGTCGGTCGGCGCCCGGGTGCCGTTCCACGGGTCGTGCCAGGAGTCGTCGCCGCCCCGGAAGCTGCCCGCCAGCGCGGGATGCCCGCCGTCCACGCCCGAGTCCGAGCTGCCCACCACGATCCCGGAGCCGTCCACCCCGAGCTGGGACCAGACCCGGTCCGCACCGAGCATCCGGACGTTCCACTCGGGGCCGCCGGGCGCGGGCGCGGTGCCGCGACTGCGGCCGGCCGGCGCGGGCAGCGGTCGCACCCGTTGGCTGACCAGCACCCGGGCGACCTCAGGACGGCGCGACAGCCAGGCCCGTACCGCCGGCCCGCCGTCCACCTCGACGGCGTTGACGAGGTAGTAGGGGGTGTGGTCGAGCCGCAGCCGGCGCAGGTCCCGGCGCAGGTCGGCCTGGGTCCGCTCGGCGGTCGCGACCAGCCGCCGGTGGACCTCGGCGACCCGGGCGTCCCGGCCGGCCCGACCGGTCGTCGCCGGGACGCCGGCGAGATCGGCCTGCTCGCGGAGCACCACGAACAGCCGCTCGCCGTGCAGGCCAGGCTGCCCCGCGCCGACGGCCACCGCGCCGACCGCCAGCAGCAGCGCGGCGGCGGTCACCCCGGCCACCCGCCGGCTCGGCCGCCGGCCCCGGCCCAGCAGCACGCCGTACGTCACGGCGAGGACGGCCGCGACGGCGAGCCCGGCGCCGGCGGCGGCGGCCACCCAGAACGGCACGTCGCGGGTGCTGGCCAGGAGGAGGGTGATCTCCTCGGGATCGGTGAAGGCCAGCGGGCCGAGCACGCCGAGCCCGACCAGCCAACGGGCCGCGGGCCGCAGGGCGCCCGTCCCCGGTCGCCCGGTCGGGGCCGGGCGGCGGGCCGCCGCGTGCAGGGCCGCCAGCGCGAAGCCGGCCGGCGGCAGGATCAGCAGCAGGGGAAGCTGGGCCCCGGACTGGCCGACCCCGGCGGCGAGCAGCAGCAGGGCGACCCCGGCGACCAGGCCGCCGACCAGCACCAACCGGGTCGGCCGGGGCGGTTCGCCGACGGTGAAGCGGGACCAGAAGGCGTCGTCCAGCAGCGCCCCGGCCAGCACGCCGAGCGCGGCAGCGGCGACCCCGGCGAGCACCGTCTCCAGCAGCCCACCGAGGGCGCCCAGCCAGGCCCAGGGCAGCAGCAGCGCCAGCCCGCCGGCCACCCCGAGCAGCGTGGCGGCCGACGTGGGCGCCCGGCGCGGGGCGGCCGACGCGGGTGCCCAGGGCGGGGCGGCCGACGCGGGCACCCGGGGGGTCGCGACCGGCACGCGGCGGGCCAGCGCCCGCAGGACGAGGGCGGCCAGGCCGGCCGTGGCGGCCAGCGCGGCGAGGTACGCCTCGTGGTGCACCGGCGGCATCGCCCGGAGCAGCCCCAGCGCGCCGAGCGCGAGCGCCGCCGCCAGCCAGGTCCGGCCGGTGGTGCGGACCGCCGCCGAGCGGGGCAGCAGGGCCAGCGTCAGCGCGGGCGCCCCGACCAGCAGCACGGTGAACAGCACCGTCGCCGGCCAGAGCCAGACCACGCGGTCCAGCCCGGAGGCCAGCAGGACCTGGTCGGCCAGCCAGCCGCCGAGCTGGCCGACGACGACGAGCCCGACCGTCCAGCAGCCGGTCACCGCCGCCGCCACCACCGCCCAGGGGCTCGGCGGGCCCGGCGTGGCCAACGGCCTCGGAGCGGGTTGACCAGCGGGGAACGGGGGGCCGACCTCCATCCCCAGACAGTACGGCGCGGATGGGCTGTCCCGCCGGGTGGCGGCGGCGGTTACCGTGGACGGGTGCGTGACCCCAACGTGTCCCGAACGACGGCCGGCCAGCTCTCCCCCGAGCGCCGGGCCGCCGACCTGCGCCGCCTGCGCACCGAACGCTTCGACGTGCTGGTCATCGGCGGTGGTGCGACCGGGGCGGGTGCCGCCCTGGACGCCGCCTCGCGAGGGCTGAAGGTGGCCCTGGTGGAGGCGCGCGACTACGCCGCCGGCACCTCCAGCCGCTCCAGCAAGCTCATCCACGGGGGCCTGCGCTACCTGGAGCAGTTGGAGTTCCACCTGGTGCACGAGGCGCTCACCGAGCGCGGGCTGCTCGCCACCCGGCTGGCCCCGCACCTGGTCCGGCCGGTGCCCATCCTGGTCCCGCTGCCCGACGGGCGGGGCGTACGCGGCCTGCCGGCCCGGGTGTTCCGCCGCTCCTACTACGGCGCCGGCGTCGCGGCGTACGACGCCTTCGCCGGGGTCTTCGGCGGCGGGCGCGGCATGCCGCTGCACCGGCACCTGACCCGCGAGGGCGCCCGCCGCGTCTTCCCCAGCCTGCGCGCCGACGCCGTGGCCGGCGCGATCCGCTACTACGACGGTCAGGTCGACGACGCGCGGCTGGTGGTGACCCTGGCCCGCACGGCGGCCAGCCTCGGCGCGACCGTGGTGAACAGCACCCGGGCGGTCGGGCTCATCCGGCAGGCCCGCGAGGTGACCGGCGTCCGGGTCCGCGACCTGGAGGCACCCGCCGGCTCCCCGGACGCCGAGTTCGAGGTACGCGCCCGCACCGTCATCGCCGCCACCGGGGTGTGGAGCGACGACATGTCGCGGATGCTGAACGACGTCGGGCTGCGCCCCGGCATCCGCGTCCGGGCCTCCAAGGGCGTGCACCTGGTGGTGCCCCGCTCGGCGATCACCGGCGAGGCCGGGCTGATCCTGCGTACGGCCACCAGCGTGCTCTTCGTCATCCCGTGGGGCGGGCACTGGATCATCGGCACCACCGACACCGACTGGCGGCTGGACCGGTCCCACCCGGCGGCCTCCGCCCGGGACATCGAATACCTGCTGGACCAGGTCAACACGGTGCTCGACCGGCCGCTCACGACGGCCGACATCGAGGGCGTCTACGCCGGGCTGCGGCCGCTGCTGGCCGGCGAGGCGGACTCCACCTCCAAGCTGTCCCGCGAGCACGCCGTCTTCGAGCCGATGCTCGGGCTGCTGCTGGTCGCGGGCGGCAAGTACACGACGTACCGGGTGATGGCCTCCGACGTGGTCGACCGGGCCGCCCACCGGCTCGGCGCCGTACGCCCCTCCCGCACCGCCGACCTGCCGCTGCTCGGCGCCGACGGCTACCCGGCGACGTGGCGGGACCGGGCGGACCTCGCCCGCCGGCACGGGATGCCGGTCGGGGTGGTCGAGCACCTGCTGGAGCGCTACGGCACCCTCACCCGCGACCTGCTCGCGCTGATCGACGCGGACCCGCTGCTGGCCTCCCCGCTGGCCGGCGCACCGGAGTACCTGGCCGCCGAGGTGACGTACGCGGCCCGGGCCGAGGGGGCGCTGCACCTGGAGGACGTGCTCACCCGGCGGACCCGGATCTCCTTCGAGACGGCGCACCGGGGCCTGGAGTCGGCGGGCCACGCGGCCGAGCTGATGGGCGCGGTGCTCGGCTGGGACGAGGCCACCCGGGCCCGCGAGGTGGAGCACTACCGTGCCCGGGTGGAGGCGGAACGCGAGTCCCAGCTGATGCCCGACGACGCCACCGCCGACGCCGCCCGGCTCGGTGCGCCCGACGTACGGGGCTTCGCGGCGGACCGCGGCGTGGACGACGACCAGGCCGAACTGCCGTCCTCGTCCCGCTGACCGGCCCGGCCCCGGTCACCCCTACATTCGCCCGCCCCACCCCGGAGAGCGGTTACGGCCCTCACCCACGGTGGGATAGGTTCCGGCCCGTGCCCTCCGCTTCCTGGTTGCGTCCGGTCCGCGTGTCCGTCGCCGCCCTGTTGGCCGCCGCCCTCGCCGGCTGCTCGCTGCCCGGAAGCGCCGACGACGTGCCCGCGCCGGGTCCGGCGGGCACCGGGCTGTCGCAGCCGGGGCCCGGCGGTGCGGCGACCGCCGGAAAGGGCGAGGTCAGCCTCCTCCAGCGGGTCGGCACGGACGGCCCGCTGCGCACGCTCAAGGTGGAACCGGACGGCAGGTGGGAGTGTGTCGACTGCGCCGGCGACGGCGTGACGTCGACCGGGGTGCTCGGCCCGGAACACGTCGCCCGGCTCCAGGAACTGCTCGCCGACCCGGGCCTGGCGAAGGAGACCGACCAGGTCCGGCGCTACCAGGTCACCTGCATCGACGCGTTGACCTCCAGCCTGCTCACCTCGACCGGCCTGGTCACGTCGCAGGACTGCCCGGGCGAGGAGCACCCGCCCATCGCCAACGAGATCCTGCTGCTGCTCACCCAGGCCACCCCGGCCGAGATGACCGCCTGACGGCCGCGCTCCCGGCGGAGGCTCCGGGACCGGCGCCACCGGCGTCCGGACCTCGGGCCGGCGGAAGGCCGTCGCGCCGCGCCCGTCAGAGGACCTTGCCGGGGTTGAGCAGGCCGGCCGGGTCCAGGGCGGCCTTGATCGCCTGGTGCACGCGGACGCTCACCGGGCCGATCTCGCGGGCCAGCCAGTCGCGCTTGAGCAGGCCCACGCCGTGCTCGCCGGTGCAGGTGCCGCCCAGTTCGAGGCCGAGGC
>NZ_JBEYEU010000018.1:0-119124 GCF_040634035.1 Micromonospora sp. NPDC007220
GTGGCGACGTCGAAGGTCCTCGCTGCCGCGCTCGGTCAGTTGAACGCCGATCTGGTGTTGTGTGGCAGCGAGTCGACCGACGGCCGGGTGCAGGTCCTGCCGCACATGCTCGCCGAGCGGTTGGGCATCGCGGCGCTGACGGGTGCCCGCAAGCTCACCGTGGACGGCTCGACCCTGACCGTGGAGCGGCAGACCGAGGAGGGCTACGAGGTGGTCACCGCCACCGCGCCCGCCGTGGTGTCCGTCTGGGACACCATCAACGAGCCGCGCTACCCGTCCTTCAAGGGCATCATGGCCGCCAAGAAGAAGCCGGTGCAGACGCTCTCCCTGGGTGACCTCGGCGTCGCCCCGGCCGAGGTGGGTTTCGAGGGCGCGACCAGCGCCGTGCTGGAGCACACCAAGCGTCCGCCGCGTTCCGGTGGGGCGAAGATCACCGACGAGGGCGACGGCGGCGTGAAGCTGGTCGAGTTCCTCGCCACCGAGAAGTTCGTGTGAGGGGTTGGGGTCATGTCTGAGGTTCTCGTCGTCGTCGAAGCCACTCGGGAGTTCGGCGTCAAGAAGGTCACCCTGGAGATGCTCACCCTGGCCCGCGAGTTGGGCACGGCGAGCGCGGTCGTGCTCGGTGGCCCCGGTGCCGCGGAGGCGTTGAGCGCCAAGTTGGGTGAGTACGGCGCGGAGAAGATCTACGCGGCCGAGAGCGAGGAGATCGACGGCTACCTGGTGGCCCCGAAGGCGACCGTCGTGGCCGAGCTGGTCTCGCGCGTGCAGCCGGCGGCGGTGCTGTTGGCGTCGTCGCAGGAGGGCAAGGAGATCGCTGCCCGGCTGGCGGTGAAGTTGGACAACGGCATCCTGACCGACGTGGTCGGCCTGGCCGCTGACGGCACGGCCACGCAGGTGGCCTTCGCCGGGTCCACGATCGTCAAGTCCAAGGTCACCCGCGGCCTGCCGCTGGTGACGGTCCGGCCGAACTCGGTGAATCCGGTCCCGGCGGCGGCCACTCCGGCCGTCGAGCAGCTCACCGTCGCGGTGGCGGACACCGACAAGCTGGCCAGGGTCGTCGAGCGGGTCGCCGAGCAGAAGGGTTCGCGTCCGGAGCTGACCGAGGCCGGTGTGGTGGTCTCCGGTGGTCGTGGTGTGGGTAACGCCGACAACTTCAAGCTGGTCGAGGAGTTGGCCGACCTGCTCGGCGGCGCCGTGGGGGCGTCGCGCGCGGCTGTGGACTCCGGTTACTACCCGCACCAGTTCCAGGTGGGTCAGACCGGCAAGACGGTGTCCCCGCAGCTCTACGTGGCGCTCGGTATCTCGGGTGCGATTCAGCACCGGGCGGGTATGCAGACGTCGAAGACGATCGTCGCGGTCAACAAGGACGGCGAGGCGCCGATCTTCGAGCTGGCCGACTTCGGTGTGGTGGGCGACCTGTTCAAGATCGTCCCGCAGGCCGCGGACGAGATCCGCAAGCGCACGTGACACGGCAGTGTCGATGATGCCTACGGCGGATCCCTCCCACCTGCTCGTCATAGGGCATCGGGAAAGAGCCTGATCGCGACGTTGCGCGCGGCCGGGTGCGGAAGCTGTCCGGGGATGCCGAGAATATGGGGGCCGTTCCCCGTACCGGTCGCCGCAGGCGCGGTGACATTCTCGTTGCCGTCCGTCAGCGACGAGTTTCCTGGAGTGGTGCGCATGGACGAGCAGGTACGGGTGCAGGTCATCGCCGCCGACCCGGCGGTACGGGTCGGTGTCGACGAGATGGTGCGGGTGTGCCCGGAGCTGACCGTGGTGGTCGACCGGCCGGACGTGGTGCTGGTGGTGACCGACGAGGTCGGCGACGCGGTGCTGGTCCTGCTGCGCTCGCTGTCCCGCGCCGGCCGGCGGGTGCTGCTGGTGGCCGACACGTTGCGGGAGTCGGACGTGGTCGAGGCCGTGGCGGCGGGTGCCGGCGGGCTGCTGCGCCGTTGTGAGGTCCGCCCGGACCGGCTGCGTCCGGCGATCCGGGCGACGGCCGGAGGCAGCTTCACCGTGCCGTCGGACCTGCTGGGGGACCTGCTGACCCGGGCCGACGAGCGGGCCCCGGAACGGCCGGCGGCCCGGCAGCTCACCAAGCGGGAGCGGGCGGTGCTGCTCATGCTCGCCGACGGGCACGAGACCGAGGAGATCGCCCGCTCGCTGGCCTACTCGGTCCGCACCGTGACCGGCATCGTGCACACGATCACGCACCGGTGGCAGGTGCGCAACAGGGCGCACGCCGTGGCGTGCGCCCTGCGCGAGGGGCTCATCTGAGCCGGACGCGCCGGGTCAGATCAGCCCGTGCCGGATGGCGTACGCGGTCGCGTGGACCCGGTTGGAGACCTGCAACCGGGCCATGAGGTCGTAGATCATGTTCTTCACGCTGTGTGGTGAGCAGCGCAGTTCCCGCGCGATCCCCGCGTTGTCGTACCCCTCGGCGACGAGTTCGAGCACCCGGAGCTGCTGGGCGGTGAGTACGGGCTTCGACGCGTTCCTCATGATCGTCTCCTGGGCCGTGTGGTGGTGACCTACCGACCCAGGCTAGGAACGGCTCGTCGCTCGCTCATCGGGCCGCCGCACCCAGATTGCCGGCCGCCGCCCCCGCATTTTCCGCACCGGTGCCCACGACCCACTGCCGGGCCAACCGCCCGACCGCCTCCTCCGGACGGCGCACCGCCGCGGCGAGGATCCCGCTGAAGCCGGCGGCGAACGAAGCGGCCCGATCGGCGGTGAACAGGACGTCGTGGTACTGCAGGCACCCGGTCAGCCGCGTTCCTTCCCCCCGTACGGTGAGCAGCAGGTCGAAGGGGGAACCGCCCTGACCGTGCCGGAACGGCTCGGCGGTCACCCCGGGCAGCCGGAGCCGACCGGTCAGGTCGCCGAGAGTCTGGAAGGCGACCTGGACCAGCGGGTTGTGGCCCAGGTCGCGCTTCGGACGCAGCGCCGTCACCAGCCGGTCGAAGGGGAAGCCCTGGTGCCGGTACCCGGCCAGCGCCACGTCACGTACCCGCAGCAGCAGGTCGGTGAAGGCCGCCTCGGGCGGGCAGGGCACCCGCAGGGCGAGGGTGTTGGCGAACATCCCGATCCCGTTCTCGGCCGCCTCCGTGTCGCGGTTCGCGGCGAACGTGCCGACCACCAGGTCGTCGCGGCCGGCGAGCTGTCCGATCAGCACGGTGAACGCGGTGAGCAGCACCATGAACGGGGTCGAGCCGGTGGCCCGGGCCAGCGTCCGCACCGCGGCGGTGGTCTCCGCCGACAGGCCGAACCGGACGGTGGCCCCGCTCTGCCGCAGTCGCGCCGGTCGGGGCAGGTCGGTCGGGAGGTCCAGGGTGGGCGGCGCGCCGGCGAGGTGCCGGCGCCAGTAGTCGAGGTCGGCCGGGTCGGTCGCCGGCAGTGGGGCCGGCGGCAGCGGGTCGACGGCCGCCGTGTCGCCCCGGCGGCGGCGCGCGTACGCCTGGCAGAGGTCGCGCCACAGCACGTCCATCGACCAGTCGTCGGCGACGACGTGGTGGACGGTGGCGGCCAGGACGTGCTCCTCGGGGGCCAGCCGCAGCAGGGTGACCCGCAGCAGCGGCCCCTCGGCGAGCGCGAACGGCACGGCGGCGAGCCGATCGACGGCCGCCCGCGCCTCGGTGAGGTCGGCGACGGTGCGCACCTCGACCGGCACCCGGGCGTCCGGCCCGATCTCCGCGTACGGCACGCCGCGCCGGGACCGGAAGGTGGTCCGCAGGGCCGGATGCCGGCGCACCGTGTCCGCCAGGGCGGCGCGCAGCGCGTCGACGTCGACCGGTCCGCGCAGCCGGTAGGACTCGGTGATCGTGTAGGTGGTCGATCCCGGATCGAGCTGGTCGGCGAACCAGATCCGGTGCTGGGCGGCGCTGAGGGCCCCGGTGGCCGACCGGTCGGCGTCGACGTCCGGTGCGCCCGGCGGCACGGTCGCGCCGGTTGCGGCACCGGTGCCGGCCGCCGCCCGGCCGGCCCCGACGAGGTCGGCCACGGTGGCGGTGAGCACGTCGGCGGGGGAGAGCGACCGGCCCCACAGGTGGCGCAGGCGGGAGCAGACCCGGGTGGCCGCCAGCGAGTCGCCGCCCAGCTCCACGAAGGTGTCGTGCACCCCGACCGGCCCGGCGCCGAGCACCTCGGCCCAGATACCGGCGAGCCGGCGCTCGTCGTCGGTACGCGGGTCGACCCGCTCGCCGTCGGCGAGCCGGTGCCCGTCGGGCGCCGGCAGGGCCGCCCGGTCCAGTTTGCCGCTCGGCCCGACCGGCAACGCCGGCACGGCCACGAACGCCGACGGCACCATGTGCCCGGGCAGCCGCTCGGCGAGGTGGGCCCGGAGCACCCGGACGCCGGGGACGGCGCCGGCCACCACGTACCCGACGAGCTGCCCGGCGTGCACGGCCGTGGCGGCGGCCCGTACCCCCGGCACGGTACGCAGCGCCGCGTCGATCTCACCCAGCTCGACCCGGTGGCCCCGGATCTTGACCTGGTGGTCGATCCGGCCCAGGTAGTCCACCGCCCCGTCGGGCAGCCGCCGGGCCAGGTCCCCGGTGCGGTACAGCCGGGTGCCGGGCGGGCCGAACGGGTCGGGGACGAACCTCTCGGCGGTCAGCCCGGGCCGGCCCAGGTAGCCCCGGGCGAGCTGGACCCCGGCCAGGCAGAGCTCGCCGACCTCCGCCGCATCGCCGCGCTCGTCCAGGATGTGGGTGCGGGTGTTCGCCACCGCGTGGCCGATGCTGACCGGCTCACCCGCCCGGCAGCACGAACCGGTCACCTCCACCGCCGCCTCGGTCGGGCCGTAGAGGTTGAGCAGCTCGCAGCCGATCAGCTCGTCGGCCTCGGTGACCAGGTCACCGGTGAGTTCCTCGCCGCTGCACACGATCCGGCGCAGGGTGGGCAAACGGGCGCCGGTGTCGCGGACCTCGGCGAGGAACGCCCGCAGCATCGACGGTACGAAGTGGACCGCGGTGATCCCGTACCGGCGGATCGTGTCGATCAGGTAGGCGGGGTCGCGGTGTCCGCCGGGGCGGGCCATCACCAGCCGTGCGCCGGCGGCCAGGGTGCCGAAGATCTCCGGCACCGAGACGTCGAAGCCGTACGGGGTCTTCTGGAGGACCCGGTCGTCGGGGCCCAGCGGATGCGCGTCCAGCCCCCAGCGGACCCGGTTGACGATGGCCCGGTGCGGGATCACCACGCCCTTGGGTCGGCCGGTGGACCCGGAGGTGTAGATGACGTACGCCGGATGCTCCGCGTCGACGGTGACCCGCGGCGCCCGGGCCGGCCGGCCGGGGGTACCCCCGCCCACCGACACGGTGGCGATGCTCCGGCCCGCCTCGGCGAGGGCCGGCAGGCCCGGGTCGGTCACCACGGTGTCCAGCCCGGCGTCGGCCACCAGCAGGGCGATCCGCCGGGCCGGGTGCTCCGGGTCCAGCGGCACGTAGGCGGCTCCCGCGGTGAGGACGCCGAGCAGGGCCACCACCAGGTCGCCGCCCCGGTGCAGGCACACCCCGACCCGGGACTCGGGGCCGACGCCCCGCGAGACCAGCAGGTCGGCGAGCTGGTCGGCCCGCCGCACCAGTTCGGCGTAGCTGAGCTGCTCCCGTTCGGTGACCACCGCGACGGCGGCCGGGGTGTGCGCCGCCTGCCCGTGCACCAGCTCGTGCAGGGCCGGCTGCCCCGGGTAGCTCCTGGCCGTGTCGTTCCACGGTGCGACGCCCGGCTCAGTCGGCATCCGGGTCCTCCGGCGGGGTGGTCAGGAAGTCCGGCAGGCGGGTGCCGACGCCGTCGCGTTCCGCGGCCCGCCGCACCAGCTCGGCCACGGCGAGGTCGAGCACGCCCAGGCCGAACGGCGAGTAGACGGTGACCCGTTCCGGGCCGTGCCGCCAGCCGGCCCCGTCCAGGATCTCGCCGATGCCGGCGGCGATGAAGTCGCGGTTGCCGGTCTCCTGCTCCGCCAGGTGCAGCGAGGTGGCCGCCCGGCAGACGTGGTCGGCGTCGTCGACGACGTTGACCGCGCTGCGGACGTCCGCCGGGAAGATGTCCCGCAGCGACAGGTGCAGCACGAGTGCCCCGGGGCGGCAGTGCGCCAGCCCCAGGTGCGGTACGCCCGCCGTCGTGGCCAGGCTGACCAGCGGGTGGGCGCCGAGCGCCTCCTCGACGCCGCCGGCGACGCGCACCGTCAGGTCCCACCGCGCGCAGCGCCGGGCGAACGCGGCGGCCCGCCCGGCGTCCAGGTCGAAGACGGTCACCTCCGTCAGGCCGGGCAGCGCCGCGCGGAGGAACCGCAGCACCTCGAAGTTGATCACGCCGCAGCCGATCAGGGAGACGCCGCAGGCGGGCGGGGCGAGGGCGCCGGCGGCCAGGGCGGCGCTGGCGGCGGTTCGCCGGGCGGAGATCGTGGAGCCCTCGATCAGGGCGACCGGGTGGCCGTCGGTCATCGAGTTCACGACGATCGCGGCGGAGGCGCGGGCCAGCCCCCGGTCGACGTTGCCGGGGAACGACGAGATCCACTTCATGCCGGCGACCGGGGAATCATCGCCCAGGTACGCGGGCAGCCCGATGATCCGGTTGCGGGCGTCTTCCGGGAACCGCAGGAACACCGAGTGCGGCAGCACCGTACGCCCCCGCGCGTGCAGGACGTAGGCGCGGCGGACCGCGTCCAGGACGGCGTCCTCCCGGTCGGCCAGGATCTGCCGGACCTCGCCGGCGGACACGATCAGCATGACGGCACGTCCATGGTTTGGTCCCTCCACAGGTGGGTGACGTCGCCGAAGTGCCCGGTCACCCAGTCGTCGTCGTAGATCGTGTTCAGGTAGCGCTCACCCCGGTCGGGAAAGATCAGCGCGCAGGTCGCGCCGGCCGGGATCAGGTCGCGCAACTGCTCCAGGGCGGCCACCACCGCCCCGGACGAGCCACCGGCGAGGATGGCCTCCCGGCGGGCCAGCCGGCGGCAGCCGACCACGCAGTCCAGGTCGTCGACGTGCATCACCTTGTCGGCCAGCCCGTCCCGGTAGAGCTTCGGTCGGACCCCCGCGCCGTGGCCGGGGATGAGCCGCTTGCGTGGGGGGTGGTCACCGAAGATCGCGCTGCCCGCGGCGTCCACCGCGACGATGGTCAGCGCCAGCTCGTGCCGGCGCGCGTAGTCGGCGCAGCCGCGCAGTGTGCCGCAGGAACTGGTCGCGCAGAACAGGAAGTCCAGCGGGGCGGGCACCCCCTCGACGATCTCCCGCATGGTCGTCTCGTGGGCGCGGGGGTTCAACGGGTTGCCGTACTGGTCCGGCCACCAGGCGTTCGGGATGGTCGCGACCAGCTCCTGGACCCGGCGGATGCGCTGCGGCAGGTACTCGCCCGTGGCCGGGTCGGTGCGGGTCACCACCTCCACCTCGGCGTCGAACGCGCGCATGACCGCGATGTTCTGCGCGTTCGTGCGGGGGTCCACCACGCAGATGAACCGGATGCCGAAGTAGCGGCACACCTGGGCCAGCCCGATGCCGAGATTGCCCGAACTGGACTCGACCACCACCGACCGGCCGGGTTGCAGCTGCCCGGTCCGCAGCCGGTCGATGAGCATGCCCAACGCCGAGCGGTCCTTGATGCTGCCGCCCGGGTTGTGCGCCTCCAGCTTCGCCCACAGGGTGAACGCGGCGTCCGGCATGAGCTTGTCGAGCCGGACCAGTGGGGAGCCGCCGATCGTGGTCAGCACCCCGCCGACGTCGGTCTCATCGGCCCGCATGTTCACTCCCGCTACGGGGATCCGTAGCGGCCCGCAGGGTGTTACCGGGAACGGTCGCGGTGCCGGGGACCGCCTCGGCCGGGTCGTCGGTGGTGCCGAGCATCCGGTTGGCCTCGTCCACCATCACCACCCGGGGCGAGTACCCCTTGGCGTCCGGGTCGGCCATCGCCGCGTAGCTGATGATGATGACCAGGTCGCCGGGGTGGATCAGCCGGGCGGCGGCCCCGTTGATCCCGATGACCCCGCTGCCGCGCCTGCCGGCGATGACGTACGTCTCCAGGCGGGCGCCGTTGTTGATGTCCACCACGTGCACCTGCTCGCCGGCGAGCAGGTCGGCGGCGTCCATCAGATCCTCGTCGATGGTCAGCGAGCCGACGTAGTGCAGGTCGGCCTGGGTGACCACCGCGCGGTGGATCTTCGACTTGAGTATGGTGCGCAACACCTTCAGCTCCTCCTTGAGGGCTCGATCGGCAGAAAGCCCGCTCGACGTATCGAGCGGCTGAGCGTCGCCAGGGCGGCGAGCAGGACCATCCAGACGGCCATCGACCACGCGGCGGGTGCCGGCCCGAGCGACTCCAGCAGGAAGCCGCCGACCAGGGAACCGAGCGCGACCGCGCCGTTGGCCAGCAGGCTGACCGCGCTGAGCACCCGGCCCTGGATGCGGTCGGGGGTGATGGCCATCTGGTACCCGGCGACCGCCACGTTCCAGATCGGCCCCACGAACCACATCAGGGCGTACGCGGCGCCGATCAGGTAGCGGTCGTCGGTGAGGGCGATGACGCAGGTCATCAGCGCCCACACCCAGTTCGCGGCGATGACGATCGCGCGCATCGGGAACCGCCCGGCGCACCACGTCGCCACCAGTGAGCCGAGCACCCCGCTGGTGCCGGCCACACCGAGCAGCAGGCCGATGGCGGCCGGGGCCGCCCCGGCGGCCTCGAACGCCACGATGATGATCAGGAACAGGACGCGGAACAGCAGGTTGCTGCCGGCGACCAGCAGGGTGGCCGTGCGCAGGAACGGCTGCCCCCACAACCACCGCAGCCCGTGCGTGAGTTCGGCGGCCAGCTTCCCGGGACGGGTGTCGGGGTCGGTCGCGTCGCCCGGTGCGGCCTGGAAGTCGCGGCGGATGAACAGCAGCGTCAGCAGGGAGACCAGGTAGGAGACGGTGTCCAGTACGAACGGCCAGATCCGCCCCAGCCCGAACAGCGCCCCGCCGAGCGGGGTGCCGGCCATCACCGCGGCCCGCTCCCGGGCCTCGTTGCGCGACAGCGCCGTGGTCACCTGGCTCGGGTGTACCACGTTAGGGATCGCCGCGCCGGCCGCCAGCTCGTACCCGACCGACAGCGTCCCCTCGACGAAACCGACGGCCAGCACGTGCCACAGGTGCAGCTCGTCGACGGCGATCGCCGCCACGATGCTGCCCACCCCCAGGGCCCGCAGCACGTCGCACCAGATCATCACCCGCCTGCGGTCCCACCGGTCCACCAGCGCCCCGGCCGGCAGCTGGAACAGCAGCGTCGGTAGCAGCGCCACGAAACCGGCCAGCCCGGCGGCCCCCGGCGAGCCGGTCAGCGCCAGCACCAGCAGCGGGTACGCCACCAGCGACGCGGTCGAGCCGAGCATGGAGACCGCCGACCCGCTCCACAGCAGCAGGAAGTCCCGGTTGCGGTGCAGCGGCGGGATCCGCTCCCCGACGACCGGAGCGTCGACCCGGCTCACCGGTCGCCACCGATCCGGCGGCGACCAGCGGTGCCCCCGCGCGCGGTCACCGGGCACCCCGGCGGGCGGCGACGTCGGCCAGCCGGCTCCGGGCGGTCAGCCTGGGGACCGCCGGCCGGTCGCCCAGCTTCGGATAGCCGGGCAGCGCCCCGACCAGCCGGGCGACGGTCGGGTGGTCGAACAGGGCCCGGACCGGCACGTCGACGCGGAGCAGGTCCCGCAGCCGGACCGCGACCCGGGTGGCCAGCAGCGAATGCCCGCCGACCTGGAAGAAGTTCTCGTGCACGCCGACCTCGCCGGTGCCGAGCACCTCGCCCCACACCTGCGCGACCGTCCGCTCGTCGGCGGTACGCGGCGCGACCCGCACGGGTTCCCTCCGCCCGCCGGCACCGGGTCGCGGCACCGGCAGGGCGTTGCGGTCGACCTTGCCGGTCGGGGTGAGCGGGAAGGCGTCCAGCGCCACGTAGGCGGCCGGGCACAGGTAGTCCGGCAGCGTACGGAGCAGGAACTCGCGGAGTTCCGCGTCGCCCGGTACCGGGTGCCGCCCCCCGCCGACCAGGTACGCGACCAGCTCCTGCTCCCCGCCGTACCGCTGCGGGTGCACCACGGCGGCCCGGACGTGCTCGTGGGCCAGCAGCGCCGCCTCGACCTCGGCCGGTTCGATCCGGTGTCCCCGGATCTTCACCTGGTGGTCGACGCGGCCGAGGATCTCCAGGTGCCCGTCGGCGTGCCAGCGGGCCAGGTCGCCGGTGCGGTACATGCGCGCGCCCGGCGCCGTGGAGTGCGGGTCGGGAACGAACTTCTCCGCCGTGAGGGCGGGCCGGCCCCGGTAGCCCCAGGCCACCCCGTCCCCGCCGATGTGGATCTCACCGGGGACGCCGACCGGTACCGGCTCCAGCCGCTCGTCCAGGATGTGGAGCCCGGCGTTCGGGGCCATGCCGAAGTCGACGGGTCGGCCGT
The DNA here is from genome assembly GCF_040634035.1 of Micromonospora sp. NPDC007220. Taxonomy (NCBI): domain Bacteria; kingdom Bacillati; phylum Actinomycetota; class Actinomycetes; order Micromonosporales; family Micromonosporaceae; genus Micromonospora; species Micromonospora sp. NPDC007220. Next base: position 10,418 of record NZ_JBEYEU010000018.1, read on the forward strand.
CGGGGGCCAGCCGGGTCGTGGTCGACCAGACCGTGGTCTCGGTCGGCCCGTAGATGTCCCACACGGTGGCCCCGGTCGAGGCGAGCCGGACCGCCAGCTCGGTCGGCAGCTTCTCGCCGCCGCAGAGCACGGTCGCACCCGGCGGTGCGGACCAGCCGGAGTCCAGCAGCATCCGGTACGTCACCGGGGTGGCCTGGAGCACCGCCGGCCCGGCGGCGCGGATCAGCTCGGCCATCCGCTGCGGGTCCCGGGTCTGCTCCGCGTCGGCCACCACCACCCGGCCGCCGACCAGCAGCGGCAGGTACAGCTCCAGCACCGAGGGGTCGAACGACACGGTGGTCAGGCCGACCACGGTGGCCCCCGCCGGCAGACCCGGCCGGTGCCGCATCGCGGCGAGGAAGTTGCCCAGCCCCCGGTGGCTGATCATCACCCCCTTCGGGGTGCCGGTCGAACCGGAGGTGTAGATGACGTACGCCAGGTCGTCGGCGGCCGGCCCGTCGGGCAGCCGGCGCTCGGGACGGGCGGCGATGGCCGCCCGCTCCGCGTCCAGCAGCACCGTCCGGATCCCGGCAGTGTCCAGCCGCCCGGCCAGCGCGGTCTCGGTCACCATCACCTGCGCGCCGGCGTCGGCCAGCATGAAGGCGGTCCGCTGCGCCGGGTAGTCCGGGTCCAGCGGCAGGTACGCGCCACCGGCGGCCAGCACCGCGAGGAACGCCACCACCAGGTCCGCGCTCCGGTTCAGGTGCACCCCGACCAGCGTCCCCGGCCCGACGCCCAGCTCCCGCAGGTGGTGCGCGAGGCGGTTGGTCCGGCGGTCCAGCTCGGCGTAGCTGAGCACGTCGGCGCCGAAGACCACCGCGTCCGCGTCCGGGGTGGCCGCCACCTGCCGGGCGACCCACTCGGGCAGCGTCCCGTCCGGGACCGGCCGCGGTCCGCCGGCGCCGAGGCCGAGCAGGGCGCGCCGGTCGGGCTCGGGCAGCCCGCACCGGCGCGGATCACCCGCCGGGTCGGCGACCATCGCCTCCAGCACCCGGCGGTAGGTCCGGGTGAGCAGGTCCAGGTGGCCGTCGGAGATCCGGTCGGTGCCGGCCTCGATGATCAGCTGACCGGGCTCGCTGGACACCGAGAGGCCGAACTCGTTCGGGGTGGTGTCGGTGATCGCCGACCGGTCGATGCCGTCGAGGTCGAGCACGTGCATGTCGGTGTAGTTGAAGAAGACGTCCACCAGCGGCTTCTGCTCGCCCCACTCGCGTTGCATCGCCGGCAGCGGGTAGTGCCGGTGCGGCCAGAGCGCGACCTCCCCGGCGAAGACCCGGCGGGCCTGCTCGGCCCAGGTCGACGCGGTCAGCTCCACCGTGAACGGCACGGTGTTGAGGAACATGCCCCGCACCTGGTCGCCGTCGGTCAGCTCGGGCCGCCCGTTGCAGACCAGCCCGCTGTGGAAGCGCCGCTGCCCGGTCACGACGCCCAGCACGGCCAGGTGCGCGGTGAACAGCAGGCTCTTCAGCGGTACGTCCGCCGTCCGGGCCAGCTCCCGCAGCCCCGGCATCAGGTCGGCGAAGGGCAGCCGCACCGCCCGGTACCGGGCACCCGCACCCGCCCACGCCGCCGGGACGCTCAGCCGCTCGTGGGTCCGTACCCGCGACGCCCAGAACTCGCGGTCCACCCCGGCGGCCACCGCGCGGCGCTCCAGCGCCACCGCGTCGGCGAACCGGACGGCCGGCACCGGGGCGGGCCGGGGATCCTGCCCGTCGCGGATCCGCCGGTGGTACGCCAGCAGCTCCGGGACCAGCGAGTTCTGGCTCCAGCCGTCCAGGATGGCGTGGCTGTAGCTGACCAGCAGCCGCCACCGGTCGTCGGCCAGCTGGTAGGCGTGCAGCCGCAGCAGCGACGGCGTGCCCAGGTCGAAGCGGTCCCGGCGCTCCTCGGCGACCAGCCGGGCCACCGTGCTCTCCACCTCGGCGGCCGGCAGGTCCCGCAGGTCGGTGTGGCCGACCCGGATCTCCGCGTTCGGGTGGATCAGCTGGAGCGGTTCGCGGTAGGAGGTCAGGTCGATCGAGGCCCGCAGGATCTCGTGCCGGGCGGCGAGCAGTTGGGCGGCGGCGCGCAGGGCGGGCAGCGAGAGCGCGTCGCCCTCGACCGGGTAGCAGAGGCTGTTCAGGTACAGCTCGCCGGTCGGGTCGGCGAGCATCTCGTACGCCATGCCGGCCTGCGCCATCGACAGCGGGTACGCGTCGACGACGCCCTCGGGCAATCGGGCCCGGTCCTCCTCGCCGATGAGCGCGAACCGGTCCACCAGGCGGGTGGCCTCGGCCGGCAGCCCGCCCTCCCGGGCGTCGACGGCCGCGGCGAGCTCGGCGACCGTCCGGTACCGGAAGAGGTCCGTGACGGTGAGGTCGAGCCCCTGGTCGCGGAGGTTCCCGACGACCCGGATGGCGCGGATGCTGTCGCCGCCGATGTCGAAGAAGCGGTCGTGGATGCCGATCGGTCCGCCGTTCCCGGCGAGGGCCCGGGCGTAGGCGGCCACGATCAGGTGCTGGGTGGGGGTGCCCGGTGGGGTGTGCCCGCCGCTGCGCGCGGCGTGCGTGCCGGGCGGGGGGAGCGCGTTGCGGTCGATCTTCCCGCTGCTGGTCAGGGGGAGTTCGGTGAGCGTGACCCAGTGGGTGGGGACCATGTACTCCGGCAGCCGCGCGCGCAGGTGGGTGCGCAGGGTGTCGGCGTCGACGGGGTGGCCGTCGGCGGCGACGAGGTAGGCGACGAGCTGCCGGTCGTCGCCGGGGCCGTGGGGGTGCACGACGGCGGTGCGGACGCCGGGGTGGTCGGCGAGGGTGGCCTCGATCTCGCCGAGTTCGATGCGGTTGCCGCGGACCTTGACCTGGTGGTCGAGGCGGCCGAGGTACTCGATCGTGCCGTCCGGGCGCCAGCGGGCCTGGTCGCCGGTGCGGTAGGCGCGTTCCCCGTCGTCGGCGGGGATGAAGCGTGCGGCGGTGAGCGCGGGCCGGCGGTGGTAGCCGCGGGCCAGCTGCACGCCGGTGAGCAGGAGCTCTCCGGGTACGCCGACGGGGACCGGGTTGCCCCAGGGGTCGTGGATGTGGGCGCCCGTGTTGGCGATGGGGCTGCCGATGGTGACGGTCTGCCCGGGGTGGACGCGGGCGGCCGTCACGTCGACGGCGGCCTCGGTGGGTCCGTAGAGGTTGTGCAGCTCGACGTCGAGGTGGGCGTGCACGGCGGTGGCGAGGTCGTCGGTCAGCGCCTCGCCGGAGCAGACGACGCGGCGCAGGTGGGGCAGGGCGGTGCGGGTGGCGGCGAGGTGGCCGGTGAAGGCGCGCAGCATCGAGGGCACGAAGTGGACGGTGGTGATGCGCCGCCGGTCGATGGTCTCGGCGAGGTAGGCGGGGTCGCGGTGTCCGTCGGGGCGGGCCATGACGAGGGCGGCGCCGGTGGTCAGGGGCCAGAAGAACTCCCACACGCTGACGTCGAAGGTGTGCGGGGTCTTCTGCAGGATCCGGTCGGTGTGGTCGAGCCGGTAGGTGTCCTGCATCCAGCGGAGCCGGTTGACGATGGCGCGGTGGTCGACGAGGACGCCCTTGGGGCGGCCGGTGGAGCCCGAGGTGTAGATCAGGTAGGCGGGGCTGCGGTCGTCGGTGGTGACGCCGGGTCGTCCGGCGGGTTCGTCGGCGAGCGTCGGGTCGTCGAGGTGGACCCGTGGGCCGGGGGACCAGTCGTGCTGGTCCGGGGCGTCGACCAGGGTGACGGGGTCGCCGGCGTCGGCGAGCATCCAGCGCAGCCGCTCGACGGGGTGGCCGGGGTCGAGCGGCAGGTAGGCGGCGCCGGTCTTGAGCACGGCGACGAGGGCCACGGCGAGCGCGACGCGGCGTCGCGCGCTGACGGCGACGATCCGCTCAGGGCCGACGCCGAGGGCGATCAGCCGGTGGGCGAGCTGGTTGGCGCGGGCGTCGAGCTGGGCGTACGTCAGCTCCTCGTCGTCGTCGAGCACGGCGACCGCGTCCGGGGTGGCGTCGGCTTGCGCCTCGATCAGCCGGTGCAGCAGCGTGTGGCGGGGGTGCTCGACGGCGGTGTCGTTCCAGGCCGCGAGCTGGGCGGTCTCGGGTTCGGTGAGCAGGGGCAGCCGGGTGACCGGGGCGTCCGGGTCGGTGGCGACGGCGCTCAGCAACCGCTGGTAGTGCCCGGCCAGCCGCCGCGCGGTCGCGTCGTCGAACAACGCCGTCGCGTACTCGACGACGGCGGAGAAGGAGCCGTCCGCCTCCTCGGTCACCTGCACGGTCAGGTCGAACTTGGCGGTGTGCCAGAGCGTCGGCACCTGCCGCGCGCGCAGCCCCGCCCCGGCGAAGTCGGCCGCCGTGGCGTTCTGCATCACGAACATGGTCTGGAACAGCGGGTTGCGCGACAGGTCCCGTTCCGGGGACAGCGCGTCCACGATCCGCTCGAACGGCACGTCCTGGTGGGACTGCGCGTCCAGCACCGTCTCCCGGACCCGGGCCAGCACCTCGACGAAGGTCGGCTCGCCGGACAGGTCGGTCCGCAGCACCAGCGTGTTGACGAAGTACCCGATCAGGTCCTGGACCTCGGGGCGGGTACGCCCGGCGACCGGGGTGCCCACCGCGACGTCGGTCTGCCCGGTGTAGCGGGCCAGCAGCACCTGGAACGCCGCCAGCAGCACCATGAACGGGGTCGCCCGGTGCCGCCGCCCGATCGAGGCGAGGGTGCGACCGAGGTCGGCCGGCACGGTGAACGGCAGCGTCGCGCCCCGGGGGTCCTGCACGGCCGGGCGCGGCCGGTCGGTCGGCAGCTCCAGCGGCACGAGGCCGGCCAGCCGGTCGCGCCAGTGGTCGAGCTGCCCGGTCAGGCCGGCCGCCCGGTCCCGCTGCCGCACCGCGAAGTCCGCGTACTGGATTGGCGGCGGGGCGAGCGGGGACGGCTCGCCGGCGACGAGCGCGGGGTAGAGCGCGCCGAGTTCCCGGGCCAGCACGCCGACCGACCAGCCGTCGAACGCGATGTGGTGGGCGACCAGCACCATGACGTGCTCGTCCTCGGCGAGCCGGACCAGCCGGACCCGCAGCGGCGCGTCCCGACCCAGGTCGAACGGGGTGTTCGCCTCGTTCCGGATCAGCGAATCCAGCCGCTCGCGCCGCTGCGCCGGGGCGCAGCCGGTCAGGTCGACCACCGGCAGCTCGACCGGCTCGGGCGGGCCGACCACCTGGCTCGGCCGGCCGTCCACGACCCGGTAGCGGGTCCGCAGCACCTCGTGCCGCCGGACGACCTCCCACCAGGCGTCGCGGAGGGCCACCGGGTCCAGCGGGCCGGTCAACCGCCAGCTGAACGGCACGACGTACTCCGCGCCGCCGGGCCGGATCTGGTCGAGCAGCCACACCCCCTGCTGCGGGTAGGACAGCGGCAGCGGGCCGGTCGGCCGCCGCGGTGAACTCGGGGTGGCCGGCGACCGGTCCGGGGCCCGCCCGGCCAGCAGCGCCTCCACCAGCGCCCGACGACGGGCGTCGGTCGAGGTCGGGGACGGGTCCTCGGGAGTCGTCATTCCTTGCCCACCTGCGCCAACATCGTCTCCAATTCGGACTCGGACATCCCCGCCACCCGTTCCTCGACGGCCCGCTGGAGCACCGTCGCCAGCTCCGCCACGGTCGGTGCCTCGAAGACCGCGCTGACCGGCAGGTCGACCGGGAACCGTTCGTGCAGCAGCGCGACGACCTGGGTGGCCAGCAGGGAGTGACCGCCGAGGTCGAAGAAGTCGTCGTGAATCCCGCAGCGGTCGACGCCCAGCACCTCGGCCCACACCTCGGCGACCGCCCGTTCCGTGGGGGTACGCGGCGCCACCGCCGGTCCGTCGGTGACCGGGCCGGGCGGGGCGGGCTCCGGCAGCCGCCGACGGTCGACCTTCCCGCTGCCGGTCAGGGGCAGCTCGTCGAGCGTCACCCAGCTCTGCGGGACCATGTGCTCCGGCACCCGCTCGGCCAGGTACGCGCGAACCGCCCGGTGGTCGGCCGGCCCGGCTCCGGCCGGCAGCAGGTACGCGACGAGCTGCGGGCCGCCGACCGCGCCGTGGTGCACGTCCACCACGGCGGCGCGGACGGCGGGATGCTGGCCGAGCACCGCCTCGATCTCGCCCAGCTCGATCCGGAAGCCCCTGATCTTCACCTGGTGGTCCCGCCGGCCCAGGTACTCGATGCTGCCGTCCGGCAGGTACCGGGCCCGGTCGCCGGTGCGGTACATGCGCTGTCCGGGCCGGTCGGCGAACGGGTCGGGGACGAAGCAGGCGGCGGTCAGTCCCGGCCGGCCGAGATAGCCCCGGGCGAGCTGGATCCCGGCGAGCACCAGCTCCCCGGGCTCACCGACCGGCACCGGCCGCAGCTCGTCGTCCACGATGTACGTGCGGGTGTTGGCCACCGGCCGGCCGATGGTCACCGCCTCGCCGGGCAGGCAGCGGGTGCTGGTCACCTCGACCGCCGCCTCGGTCGGCCCGTAGAGGTTGACCACCTCGCAGTCGAGCCGGTCGTGCGCCGCGGCCACCAGGTCGGCGGGGAGCGCCTCGCCGCTGCACAGCACCCACCGGATCGACGGCAGGCTGGTCCGGCCGGCGGGCAGCACGTCCAGGAACGCGCGCAGCATCGACGGCACGAACCGGATCGAGGTGACCTGCCGTTCGGCCACCACCCGGGCCAGGTACGCCGGATCGCGGTGCCCGCCGGGACGGGCCGTCACCAGCGTCGCCCCGGTGGTCAGCGGGGAGAAGAGCTCACACACCGAGACGTCGAAGCCGTACGGCGTCTTCTGGAGCACCACGCCGCCGTCGGCGCCGAGGGCGTCCGGCATCCAGCGCACCCGGTTGACGATCGCGCGGTGCTCCACGACCACGCCCTTCGGGCGGCCGGTGGAGCCGGAGGTGTAGATGACGTAGGCGGCGTTGGCCGGACCCACGACCGGCTCCGGGGCGCCGTCCGGCAGCCCCCGGTGGTCGTCGTCGACCCGGATCGGGGCGCCGGTGGCGGCGGCCAGCGGCTCGTGGTCGACGCCCGGGCCGGTGACGACGGTCGTCGCCTTCGAGTCGGTCAGCAGGTAGCGGATCCGGTCGGCCGGCTGGTCCGGTTCCACCGGGAGGTAGGCGCCGCCCGCCTTGAGCACCCCCAGCAGCGCCACCACCAGGTCGACCCCCCGGTGCAGACACACCCCCACCACCGACTCCGCGCGCACCCCGGCCGCCCGCAGCCGGCGCGCGAGCCGGTCGGCCTCGCGGTCCAGCTCCGCGTAGCGGACGGTCCGCTCGTCGGACACCACGGCGATCGCGTCCGGGGTACGCCGTACCTGCTCCTCGAACAGCTCGTGCAGGCACGGGTCGGTCGGGTACGCGACCTCGGTGTCGTTCCACCCTGTCGGGACCCGGTGCCCGTCGGCCGCGGTCAGCTTCGCCATGGCGGTCACGACTACCGGCCCGCCGCCTGCTCCATGCGCCGGCGCAGGCTGAGCGGGCGCATGTCGGTCCACACCTCGTCGATCCGCTTCAGGCACTCCTCGCGGGTGCCCTCGGTGCCCTCTGCGCGCCACCCCAGCGGCAGCTCCCGATCGCCCAGCCAGATCGAGTACTGCTCCTCGTCGTTCACCACGACCCGGTACGCGCGCTCATCGGTGTTCTCGTCGGACATGCCGGCTCCTCCTCGGGAAAGGGCAGCCGTGTCGTACGACACGACACTGATCCCACTGCCGGTCACACCCTGCCGGGACGCCGATCGCCGTACGTAGAGAAGAACTGGCAGAAAAACGCGTACGAGCCTTGCCGGGGATTCTCTTTCTGACCCGTGCCTCAGCGGAGAGGCTGAGCCGTGCCGCGTGACCGGCAGCCCAGAGGCCGACAGGAGAAGCGATGAGTACGCCCCGGATGACGGTGCCGCCGCTGCCGCGCGGGCCGGCCGAGAAACCGCTTCCGTTCGTCCTGACCGCCGGTGCGCCGGGGGAGCCGATCGACGGGCGGCTGACCGCCGACCGGGCCGCGATCCGGGCCCGGCTGCGTGAGCACGGGGCCGTCCTGCTGCGCGGGTTCGACGTCGGCGGGGTGGCCGGCTTCGAGGGGGTGGTCCGGGCGCTCTCCGGTGAGCCGCTGGACTACGCCGAGCGCTCGTCGCCCCGCAGCACCATCCAGGGGCGGGTCTACACCTCGACGGACTTCCCGCCAGCCGAGGAGATCTTCCTGCACAACGAGAACTCCTACCAGGCCGACTGGCCCATGGCGCTGTACTTCTACTGCCTGCGTACGCCGGCCACCCTGGGCGCCACCCCGCTCGCCGACACCCGCCTGGTGCGCCAGCGCATCGACCCGGCGGTGTGTGCCGAGTTCGTCGCCCGGGGCTGGCTGGTGGTGCGCAACTTCCACGAGGGCTTCGGCGTGCCCTGGCAGCGGGCGTTCAACACCGACGACCGGGACGAGGTGTCGCGCTACTGCGCCCGCAGCGGCATCGAGGTGGAGTGGACCGGCTCGGGGCTGCGTACCCGCGCCCGACGCGACGCCGTGCACCGGCACCCCGGCACCGGTGAGCTGCTCTGGTTCAACCACGTGACCTTCTTCCACGTGACCACGCTGGCCGAGGAGGTCTGCGCCGGGCTGCGGGAACTGTTCGACGAGACCGAGCTGCCCACGAACACCTACTACGGCGACGGCGGGCGCATCCCCGACGACGTGGTGGCCCACCTGCGGGACTGCTACCGGGCGGCCCAACGACGCTTCGACTGGCAGCGCGACGACGTCCTGGTGGTGGACAACATGCTCGCCGCGCACGCCCGGGAACCGTTCACCGGCGACCGCAGGATCGCCGTGGCGATGGCCGAGCCGTACCGCGCGGCGCTCGCGGCGGCCGGCGCGGCCCCGGGGTGACCGTCGGCGGTGTGCCCGGGACCCTCGCGCACACCGAACCAACTCCCCACGGCATCGCAGCGATGCCCGGCCCGGACACGGAGGCGAAAGACCCATGGCAGACGGCGACAGCCGGTACGTCGGCACCGGCGGGGCGGTGCTGTCCGATCACGAGGGCGGCCACGCCGTGTCGTCGGCGCAGGAGCAGCTCTGGTTCGTCGACCAGCTACGCTCCGGTGCCAGCGAGTATCTCCTGCACCAGGCGGTACGGGTGCGCGGCCCGCTCGACGCCCCGGCGCTGCGGGCCGCGCTGAGCGGGATCAGCGCGCGACACGAGATCCTGCGGACCCGGTACGACACGGTGGACGGACGTGCCGTGCAGGTGATCGACCCGCCCGGCCCGGTCGACGTCGACCTCGTCGACCTGGGCGACTCGCCGGCCGGCGACCGGGACGGCCGCCTCGACGAGGTGCTGGAGGCCACCCTCGACGCCCCCTTCGACCTGCGTGAGGACGCGCCGCTGCGGGCCCGGCTGATCCGGTGCGCGAGCGACGACCACGTCCTGCTGTTGGTGGTGCACCACATCGCCTTCGACGGCTGGTCCTGGGGCGTGCTCGCCAGGGAACTGCACACCCTCTACGGGGCGTTCGTCGCCGGCCGGCCCAGCCCGCTGCCGCCGCTGCCCGTGCAGTACGCGGACTTCGCCGCCTGGCAGCGCGAGAACTGGCTGTCGGGGCCGCACGTCGACGCCCAGGTCGGCTACTGGCGGGAGCGGCTGTCCGGGCTCGGCCCGCTCGACCTGCCGACCGACCGGCCCCGGCCCGCGCACTGGCGGGCCGCCGGCGACGGCCTCACCTTCACCGTGCCGGCGGACCTGGCGACCGCCCTGACCCGGCTCGGCGCGGACCGGGGCGCCACCCCCTTCATGGTCTTCCTCGCCGCCTTCCAGCTCCTGCTCGGCCGGTACGCCGGTCAGAGCGACGTGGCGGTCGGGGTGTCGGTGGCCGGGCGGCACGAGGTCGAGCTGGAGGACCTGATCGGCCTCTTCGTCAACACCGTCGTGCTCCGGGCCGACCTGGCCGCCCCGGCGTGCTTCCTCGACCTGCTCGACCAGGTCCGCGGCACCACTTTGGACGCCTACGACAACCAGCAGGTGCCGTTCGACCGGATCGTCGCCGAGCTGTCCCCGGAACGGGACCTGTCCCGCAACCCGCTGTTTCAGGTGGGGTTCGGGCTGCACAACGCCGACCGGGCCGCCTTCGCCCTGCCCGGCCTGACCGTCACCGAGCAGCCCACCTCGTGGACCTCGGCCGCGTTCGACCTCTCCCTGCAACTGGTCGGGCGACCGGACGGCTCGTACCACGGGGAGGTGGTCTTCCCCACCGCGCTGTTCGACGGCCCCCGGGTGCACCGCATGGTCGCGAACTACCTGCACCTGCTGGCCGCCGTCGTCGTCGCCGGACAGGTCCCACTGGACGAGCTGGACCTGCTGGCCCCCCGGGAGCGCCGCGAGGTGCTCGGCGAGTGGGCCCGGGGCGCCGACCGGCCCGCGGGCCCGGGGCTGCCGGAACTCTTCCTCGCCCAGGCGGCGGCGACCCCCGACGCGACCGCGCTGGTCGCCGACGACGGCACCGAGGTCGGCTACGCCGAGCTGGCCGGGCGCGCCCGGAAGCTCGCCGCGCACCTGCACGCCGTCGGTGTTCGCGTCGGTGCCCCGGTCGGGGTCGCGGTGCACCGCGGGCCGGACCTGGTGACCGCGCTGCTCGGGGTGCTGCTCGCCGGCGGCGTCTACGTGCCCCTCGCCCCCGACCAGCCGGTCGACCGGCTGGAGTTCATGGCGGCCGACGCCGGGGTGTCGGCGCTGGTCACCGAGTCGGCCCTGCGGGGCCTGCTGTCGGCCAATGACGCCCCGGTGGTGCTCGTCGACGCCGCTTACGACACCGGGACCGACGCCGAGGGCGACACCGGGACCGAGGCCGGCCCGGACACCGGGGCCGGGGCCGGTCGCGGCGACGGCACCGCGACGGTGCCGCTGCCGGCCACCGACCCCGACGCCGCCGCCTACGTCATGTACACCTCCGGATCGACCGGCCGGCCCAAGGGCGTCGTGGTCACCCACGCCGGCATCCGCAACCGGGTGCTGTGGTCGGTCGAGCAGTACCGGTTCACCGCCGCCGACCGGGTGCTCCAGAAGACCGCCCTCGGCTTCGACGCCTCCATGTGGGAGTTCCTGGCGCCACTGGTCAGCGGCGGCGCGGTCGTCCTGGCCGCCCCGGACGCCCACCGCGACCCGGGCGCGATGCTGCGGGCGATGCGGGCCCACGGCGTGACGGTGCTGCAACTGGTGCCGTCCGTGCTGCGGGTGCTGCTGCACGAGACCGACCTGTCCGGCTGTGCCGCGCTGCGGCTGGTCTGCTCCGCGGGGGAGCCGCTGCCGGCGGCGCTCTGCGAGCAGCTTCAAGCCCTGCTGCCCGTGGAGGTCTGGAACACCTACGGCCCCACCGAGTGCGCCATCGACGCGACCGCCTGGCGTTACCGCGGTGACGAGGGGACCGGGACCGTGCCGATCGGCCGGCCGCTGCCCGGCTGCGGCGTCCTGCTCCTCGACGCCGACGACCGGCCGGTGCCGGTCGGGGTGGCCGGTCAGCTCTGCCTCGGCGGGGTCGGCCTGGCGCGGGGCTACCTGGGCCGGCCCGCCCTGACCGGGGAGAGGTTCACCCCCAACCCGTACGGCCGCACGCCGGGGGAGCGCCTGTACCGGACCGGGGACCTGGCCCGGTGGCGCGACGACGGCAGCCTGGAGTACCTGGGCCGCCTCGACCACCAGGTCAAGCTGCACGGGGTACGCATCGAGCCGGGCGAGGTCGAGGCGGCCCTGCGGCGGCACCCCACCGTCGACGCGGCGGTGGTGACCCTGCACCGGCCGTCGTCGGGCGACGCGGAGCTGGTCGCGTACGTGGTCCCCGCCGCCGGTGCCCGGATCGATCCGGACGGGCTGCGCGACGCGCTCGCCGACCGGCTGCCCGCCGCGCTGGTCCCCTCCACCGTGATCAGCCTGGACGCCCTCCCGCTGACCGCGAACGGCAAGCTGGACCGCGCGGCCCTGCCGGCGCCCGACGGCCCCCGCCCCGGCGCCGACCGGAGGTACCTGCCGCCGGCCACCGACACCGAGCGGACCGTCGCCGGGATCTGGGCCGAGCTGCTCGGCGTCGAGCGGGTCGGCCGGGACGACAACTTCTTCACCCTCGGCGGCCACTCCCTGCTCGCCATCCGGGGCGTGCTCCGGGTGCGCCGGGCACTCGACGTGGAGCTGACCGTCGGGCAGCTCTTCACCGCCCCCACCGTCGCCCAACTCGCCGCCCTGGTCGACGAGGCCCGCCCCGGCGCCGGGTCCACCGACGAGCCGGCCGACGCGGCGATCCGGCCGGTGACGCGGGACGGGAAGCTGCCGCTCTCCCTCGGCCAGCGCCGGCTGTGGTTCCTGGACCAGCTCGAACCGGGCAGCCTCGAATACCTGATCCCGATCTCGATGCGGCTGACCGGCCCGTTGGACGTGGCGATGTTCCGGCGGGCGCTGGACGCGGTGGTCAACCGGCACGAGATCCTGCGTACCCGCTACCACTCGGTCGACGGCGAGCCGGTGCAGGTGGTCGACCCGCCGGGACCGGTCGGGTGGGAGCTGGTCGACCTCAGCGGCGCACCGGACGTCGTCGACGGTGCCGAGGTGCTGCTGCGGGTCGCGGCCGGCCGGCCCTTCAACCTGGCCACCGAACGCCCGATCCGGGCCCAGGTGATCCGGGTCGCGGGCGACGAGCACCTGGTCGCGCTGACCATGCACCACATCGCGTTCGACGTCTGGTCGATGGACATCCTCCTGCGCGAACTCGACACCCTCTACCGCAGATACGCGCGGGGCGGCGCGGCCACCGCACTGCCCGACCTGCCCGTGCAGTACGCGGACTTCGCGGCCTGGGAGACGGCCCGCCAGGACAGCCCCGAGCTGGACGCGCAGCTCGCCTACTGGTCCCGGCAACTGGCCGGGTCGACCCCGCTGGAGCTGCCCACCGACCGGCCCCGCCCGGCGCTGCGCGACCCGGCCGGTGACAACGTCGTCGTCGACGTGCCGACCGACGTCGGGCGGGCGCTGGCCGAGCTGGGCAACCGGGAGGGCGCCACCCTGTTCATGGTGCTGCTGGCGGCCTTCCAGGTCCTGCTCGGCCGGTACGCCCGGCAGCACGACGTGGCCGTCGGCACCCCGGTCGCCGGCCGGACCCGGCAGGAGACCGAGGACCTGCTCGGCTTCTTCGTCAACAACCTGGTGATGCGCGCCGAGCTGGTCGACGACCAGCCCTTCCCGGTCCTGCTCGACCAGGTGCGCCGCACCGTGACGGACGCGTTCCGCAACCAGGACGTCGCCTTCGAGCGGCTGGTCGACGCGCTGCGGCCGGACCGGGACCTGTCCCGCAATCCGCTGTTCCAGGTGATGTTCGAACTGCAACACCTGGAGCGGATGACCGCGACCCTCGGCCCGACCACCATCGAGCACGTCGACAGCTCCGTCCCGGTGGCCAAGTTCGACCTCACCCTCTCTGTGGAGCAGCACCCGGACGGCCGGCTGCGCTGCTGGTTCGAGTACGCCACCGCGCTCTGGGACCGCCCCGGCATCGAGCGGATGGCCGGGCACTACCTGCACCTGCTCGCCCAGGTGGCGTCCGCGCCGGGAACCGCCCTGCGTGACCTGACCCTGCCCACCGGCGCGGAGCGGGCGTACCTCCTCGGGCCGTTGGCCGGCGAGCCGGTCGCGCCCGCCGGGCCGTTGCGCGCCGCCGCGCCCGCCGGCGCCGGCGTGGTGGAGCTGTTCGGCCGGCGGGTCCGGCAGCACCCGGACGTCGTGGCGGTGGAGTTCGACGGCCGGCGGCTGACCTTCGCCGAGCTGGACACCCGGGCCAACCGGCTCGCCCACCACCTGCGCGGGCTCGGGGTGCGCCCGGAGGTCCCGGTCGCGGTCTGCCTGGAACGCGGCCTGGAGGTGGTGGTCACGCTGCTCGCGGTGCTCAAGGCGGGCGGGGTGTACCTCCCGGTCGACCCGGACCACCCCACCGAGCGGCTGCGCTTCATGCTCGCCGACGCGAGGGCCGCGGTGGTGGTCACCGAGCAAAGCCTCGCCGACCGGGTCGCCGCCGACGGGGTGACCGTGGTCGCCGTGGACGCCGACCGGGCGGTGATCGCCGGTCGGGACGGCACCGCGCCGGACCCGTCGACCGGAGCGGACGACCTCGCCTACGTCATCTACACCTCGGGCTCCACCGGGCGGCCCAAGGGCGTGATGATCCCGCACGGCGCGTACGCCCACCACTGCGAGGTCATCGCCCGCGCGTACGACATCGCACCCGGCGATCGGGTGGTGCTGCTCTCCGCGCTCACCTTCGACGTGGCGATGGACGGCATGATGGCCACCCTGCTGGCCGGGGCGACCCTGGTGGTCAGCGACCCGGTCTTCTGGAGCCCGGCTGAGCTGCCGGACCGGCTCGCCCGGCACCGGATCACCCACATGGAGATCACCCCCGCCTACTACCGGGAGGTGATGGACGCCCTGCCGGCCGGCGACGAACGGCTGCGGCACCTGAAGCTGATGAACGTCGGCAGCGACGTGGTCACCGTCGCCGACGCCCGGCGCTGGGCGGCCACCGGACTGCCCGGCCGGTTCCTGGTCAACTACGGCCCGACCGAGGCCACCGTCACCTGCCTGCTGCACCCGGTCGCGGGCGACCCGCCCGGCGAGCGGAACGAGGCCCTGCCGATCGGCCGCCCGGTCCCCGGCACCCGGACCTACGTGGTCGACGAACACCTGGACCCCGTCCCGGTCGGGGTGCCCGGCGAGCTGCTGCTCGGCGGGGTACGGCTGGCCCGGGGCTACCTGGGCCGGCCCGCACTGACCGCCGACCGGTTCGTGCCCGACCCGTTCGGCGCCGCCCCCGGCGGCCGGCTCTACCGCAGCGGCGACCTGGTCCGGTACCGGCCGGACGGGACGATCGAGTTCCTCGGCCGGATCGACCAGCAGGTCAAGATCCGGGGTTTCCGGATGGAGCTCGGCGAGATCGAGTCGGCCCTGGCCGAGCACCCGGCGGTCCGCGCGGTCGCGGTGGTGGCCCGCGAGACCCAGCCGGGGGAGAAGGGCCTGGTCGCCTACCTGGTCTGCCGGGACGGCACCCCGCCGGCGGTCGGCGAACTCCGGGCCCACCTGCGCGACCGGCTGCCGGACTACATGGTGCCGGCCCAGTGGATGGTGCTGGACGCACTGCCGTTGACCACCAGCAAGAAGGTCGACCGCCGGGCACTGCCCGCCCCGACACCCGTGCGCGCCGACCTCGGCCGGGCGTACGAGGCACCCCGTACCCCGTTGGAGGAGGCCGTGGCCGACATCTGGGCCACCGTGCTGGAGGTCGACCGGGTCGGCGTCCACGACGACTTCTTCGACCTCGGCGGTCACTCGCTGCTCGCCACCCGGGTGCTCGCGCACCTGCGGCAGAGCTTCGACCTCGACCTGCCGCTGCGCCTGCTGTTCGAGCGGACCACCGTGGCCGACCTCGCCGACGCGGTGCACACGGCCATCGAAAACGAGATCTCACGGCTTTCCGACGCCGAGGTGGCGGAACTGCTGAAGGAGGGCAACCTGTGACCGCCAGCCACACCCCGAGCGCGTCCCCGCGACAGGAACTGCTCCAGCGGCGCCTGCGTGGTGCGGGTCGGGCCCGCCGCGCCGACACCATCGCCCCGGCGCCCCGCACCGGCCCGCTGCCGCTCTCCTTCGGGCAGCACCGGCTCTGGGTGCTCGACCAGTTGCAGCCCGGCGGCACCGGTTACCTGATGTCCGTCGGCCTGCGGCTGCGCGGGACGCCGCGCGCCGACGCGCTGCGCCGGGCGTTGACCGAACTGGTCGCCCGGCACGAGATCCTGCGGACCCGGTACGTCGTCGTCGACGGCGAGCCGGCACAGGTCGTCGACCCGCCCGCCCCGGTCGAGTTGACGACGACCGACCTCGGCCACACCGACCGGGAGACGGCCCGGCAGCGCCTCACCGCGCTGCTCGGCACGCCGGACCCGGTCGACCTGGCCGCCGGCCCGGCGCTGCGGGCCCGGCTGGTCCGCCTCGCCGGGGACGAGCACGCCCTGGCGCTCACCATGCACCACATCTCCTCCGACGGCTGGTCCGAGGGGATCATCCTGCGCGAACTGGCCGCCCTGTACGACGCGTTCGTCGCCGGCCGGCCCTCCCCGCTGACCCCGCTGCCCATCCAGTACGCGGACTTCGCGGTCTGGCAGCGGACCCGCTCCGCCGGGGACCGGCTGGACCGGCAGCTCGACCACTGGCGGGACCGGCTGGCCGGGCTGACGCCGTTGGAACTGCCGACCGACCGGCCCCGGCCAGCGGTGTGGAACCCGGACGGCGGGCTGGTCACGTTCACGGTGCCGGCCGCCCTCGCCGGCCGGCTGCGTGACCTGGGCCGGGCGTCGAACGCCACCCCGTTCATGGTGCTGCTGGCCGCGTTCCAGCTCCTGCTGGCCCGCCACACCGGGCAGACCGACGTCGCGGTGGGCACCCCGGCCGCCGGCCGGGACCGCCTGGAGACGCACGGCCTGGTCGGGCTCTTCCTCAACACGCTGGTGCTGCGGACGGACCTGTCCGGCGAGCCGACCTTCGTCGAGGTGCTGGCCCGGGTCCGCGAGGCGGTGCTGGACGCGCAGTCCCACCAGGACGTGCCGTTCGAGCGGATCGTGGACGCCCTGTCCCCGGAACGCGACCTGTCGCGCAACCCGCTGTTCCAGACCATGTTCCTCTTCCAGGAGGGCGGGTCGGCCGGCTTCGACGCGGGTGGCCTGGTGGGGGAGGAGCTTGACGCCGGCCCGACCACGGCGAAGTTCGACCTGACGCTCGGGCTGACCGAGGAGGCGGACGGCTCCCTCTCCGGCGGGGTGGACTTCCCGACGGCGCTGTTCGACGACGCGACCGTGCGGCGGCTGGCCGGGCACTACCAGCGGTTGCTGAGCGCCGTCGTCGCCGACCCGGACGCCCCGGTCACCCGGCTGCCCCTGCTCACCGACGCCGAGACCGCCCAACTCGCGGCGTGGAACGACACCGCCGTCGACCACCCCCGGCACACCCTGACCGGGCTGCTGGACACGCAGGCGGCCCGTACGCCCGACGCGGTCGCGCTGCGCTTCGACGGCGCGGAACTGTCGTACGGCCGGCTGCACGCCGAGGCCGCCGTCCTCGCGCGGCGTCTGCGCGACGCCGGGGTCGGGCCGGAGTCCGTCGTGGCCGTCTGCCTGCCGCGCGGCCTGGACCTGATGCGGGCGCTGGTGGCGGTCCTGAAGGCCGGCGCCGCCTACCTGCCGCTGGACCCGGACCTGCCGGCGCGGCGGCGCGCCTTCATGGTGCGCGACTCGGGCGCCCAGCTCGTGGTCGACGAGGACTTCCTGGCCGCCGCCGAGGAGGACAACTCCGCCGACGGCGACCCGCAACCGTCGGCGGAGATCACGCCCGGGCACGCCGCCTACCTCATCTACACCTCCGGGTCGACCGGCCGGCCCAAGGGCGCCCTGATCGAGCACGGCGCGATCGTCAACCGCCTGCGGTGGATGCAGGACGCCTACCGCCTCGACGCCTCGGACCGGGTGCTGCAGAAGACGCCGGTCGGGTTCGACGTGTCGGTGTGGGAGCTCTTCTGGCCGTTGATCACCGGCGCGACGCTGGTCCTCGCCCGCCCCGGCGGGCACCGCGATCCCGCGTACCTGGCCGACGTGATCCGCACGGAGGGGATCACCACCGTCCACTTCGTACCGTCGATGTTGCGGGCCTTCCTGGCCGAGCCCGTCGGGGCGCTGCCGTCCCTGCGGCGGCTGATCTGCAGCGGCGAGGCGCTGCCGCCCGACCTGGCCGAGCGGGTGCACGAGCGGATCGGCTGCGAGCTGCACAACCTGTACGGCCCCACGGAGACCGCGGTCGACGTCACCGCGACGCGGTGCGAGCCCGGCGAGCCGGTCACCATCGGCCGCCCGATCGCCAACACCACCGCCCACATCGTCGACGCCGCCGGGCAGCCCGTGCCGGTCGGGGTGCCCGGCGAGCTGCTGATCGGTGGCGTGCAGCTCGCCCGGGGCTACCTGGGCCGGGCCGCGCTGACCGCCGAACGGTTCGTTCCCGACCCGTTCGCCGCCGCGCCGGGGCGGCGCCTGTACCGCACCGGTGACCTGGCCCGCTACCGTCCCGACGGCGGCATCGAGTACCTGGGCCGGATCGACCACCAGGTGAAGATCCGCGGCCAGCGCGTCGAGTTCGGCGAGGTCGAGGCCCTGCTGTACGAGGCTCCCGGCGTCACCGCGGCGGCGGTGGCCGTACACGACGAGCAGCTCGTCGGCTACCTCGTCGGGCCGGAGACCGTCGAGCGGGTGCGCGCGTACCTGGTCGACCGCCTGCCGGACGCGATGGTCCCGGCGCGCTGGACGATCCTGCCCGCCCTGCCGCTGACCGCCAACGGCAAGGTGGACCGCCGCGCCCTGCCGGCACCCGAGGCGGCGTCGGGCGCGGCGGGCGGCGGCCACGTCGCCCCGCGCGACGAGACCGAGAAGCGGATCGCCGACGCGTTCGCCGTGGCGCTCGGCCTCGACACGGTCGGCGTGACGGAGAGCTTCTTCCTGCTCGGCGGCGACTCGATGCGGGCGATCCGGATGGTGGGGCTGCTGCGCGCGGCCGGCCTCACCGTGTCGGTCCAGGACCTGTTCACCCACCAGAGCGTGGCCGAGCTGGCGGGCGTGGCCGTGCGGACCGGGCCGGCCGAGGAGACCGAGTCGACCGTCGGCCGGTTCGCGCTGGTGGGCGACGCGGACCGCAGCCGGCTGCCGGACGGGCTCGTCGACGCCTATCCGATCACCCAGAACCAGGCGGGCATGCTGTTCGAGATGCTCTCCGGCGGCGACCGGCCGGTCTACCGCAACGTCTCCTGCTACGGGATCACCGACCAGCAGCCCTTCTCCCTGGACGCGCTGCGGGAGGCCGGCCGGCTGCTCACGGACCGGCACGAGATCCTGCGTACGTCGTTCGACCTGTCCCACTACTCCGAGCTGATGCAGCTCGTCCACGCGTCGGTCGACCTGCCCATCGGCTACGACGACCTGCGTGGGCTGCGGCCCGACGAGCAGGAGGAGGCGGTACGCGCACACCTGCGGGCCGAGCGCGTCCGACCGTTCGACATCACCACGGCGCCGCTGCTGCGCTACCACGTGCACCAGCTCGGCGACTGCGAATGGCGGCTGACCCACTCGGAGAGCCACGCGATCCTCGACGGCTGGAGCCACACCTCCACGGTGGCGATGCTGATCTCGCTGTACCGGACGCTGCGCCGGGGCGAGCGGCCCGCCCTGCCGCCACCGCCGGCGGTGCGCTTCGCCGACCTCGTCGCCCGCGAACGCGCGTCCCTCGCCTCGGCGACGGACCGTGGCTTCTGGGCGGCGACCGTGGCCGGGTCGGACCGGCTCGAACTCCCGCCGGAGTGGGGCACCGGGTCGGACGCCCCGGCGAACGTCGTCGAGGTGCCGTGGGCCGACCTGCGGCCCGCACTGCGCCGGCTCTCCGCCGCCGCCGGCACCTCCCTGAAGAGCGTGCTGCACGCCGCGCACCTCAAGGTGCTGAGCGTCGTCACCGGCCGGCAGCGCTTCTTCACCGGCCTGCTGTGCAACGGCCGGCCCGAGCGGCTGCGCGGCGACGAGGTCTTCGGCATGTACCTCAACACCGTGCCGTTCGCCGCCGATACCTCCGCCCGCACCTGGCGGGCCCTGGTGCAGGCCGTCTTCGCCGGCGAGGCGCGCCTCTGGCCGCACCGCCGCTACCCGCTGCCGGCCATGCAACGCCAGTGGGGCAACGGCTCGCCACTGCTGCGGGTCGGCTTCTCGTACCTGGACTTCCACGTGCTCGACGGTTCCGCCGAGTCGGTCGGGATGGTCGACGACTTCAGCCCGAGCAGCGTCGGGCTGGACGTGTGGACCTTCCCGGGGGTCCTGCGGCTGGGCGCCCGGCCCGCCGACATCGACCGGCCGTACCTCGAACTGCTGGCCCGGACCTACCGGCACGTGCTGGAGGCGATGGCCGCCGACCCCGACGGCGACACGGACGTCGGCCTGAGCGCCGCCGACCGGGCCTGGGCGGTCGAGGCGCACCAGCCCGTCGAGCCGTTCCCGGCGACCCCGTTCGTCCACGACCTCGTCGCCCGGCGCGCGGCCGCCGCGCCCGCCGCGGTGGCGGTACGGCACGGCGACGCCACGCTCACCTACGGGCAGCTCGACGACCGGTCCGACCGGCTCGCCGCGCGCCTGGGAGAGCTGGGCGTCCGGGCCGACACGGTCGTCGGCATCCACCTGCCCCGCGGGATCGACCTCGTCGTCGCGATGCTGGCGGTCCTCAAGGCCGGCGGGGCGTACCTGCCGCTCGATCCCGCCTATCCCGCCGAGCGGGTCGGCGACATGGTCCGCGACGCGGCGCCCGTGGTCGTGCTGACCGACGGCGACCTGGCCCCGCGCCTGCCGTGCACGACGGCGACGGTGCTGGTCGCCGACCTCGCGAACGGCCGGCCCTTGGCGGCCTACCCGCCAACGGCACGGCTCAGCGGGGACAACCTCGCCTACGTCATCTACACGTCGGGCTCCACCGGGCGGCCCAAGGGCGTCGCGGTCACCCACCGCGCCGTGCTCAACTTCTGCCACGCCCAGCGGCGGGTCCTGCAAGCGCGGCCCGGCGACGAGGTGCTCCAGTTCGCCTCGCCCAGCTTCGACGCCTCGGTCTGGGAGATCCTGCTGGCCCTCGCCAACGGCGCGGCGCTGGTGCTGCCCCCGCCGGACGCCGACCCCGGCGACCTCCGCCGCCACGCGGCCGAGCTCACCCACATGACCCTGCCGCCGCCGCTGCTGGACCGCCTCGACCCGGCCGACTTCCCGCGCCTGCGGGTGCTGGTCACCGGTGGCGAGGCGTGCACGGCCGAGCAGGCGGCGCGGTGGGCCGACCGGGTCCGCGTGCTGCACGCGTACGGGCCCACCGAGACCACCGTCGTCGCCACCATCGCCGAGCTGCGGGCCACGGACACGGCACCGCCGCCGATCGGGCTCCCGCTGGACAACGTGCGCGCCTACGTCGTCGACGACGAAATGCGCCTGCTGCCTCCCGGCGTACGCGGGGAACTGGTCCTCGGCGGGGCGGGAGTGGTGCGCGGGTACCTCAACCGGCCGGCGCTCACCGCCGAGCGGTTCGTGCCGGACCCGTACGCGTCGCGACCGGGCGAGCGCATGTACCGCACCGGCGACGTGGTCTCCCGGGACCCCGACGGCACCCTGCACTTCCACGGGCGCCGGGACCACCAGGTCAAGGTCCGCGGGTTCCGGATCGAGCTCGGCGAGATCGAGCACGCCCTCGCCGCCCACCCGGCGGTCGCCGCCGCCGTGGTCGCCGTGCACCGGGCCGGCACCCCGGACGCCTCGCTCGTCGCCTACACCCGCCCCGCGGACGCGACCGCGGCGTCCCCGGCCGAGCTGCGCGACCACCTGCGGGAGCGGTTGCCGCAGCACCTCGTCCCGCACCACTACCTGGCCGTGGACGACTTCCCGTACACCCGCAACGGCAAGGTCGACCGGGCCGCCCTCCCGGCGCCGGACGGCTCGCGGCCGGTGACGGACGTCGAGTACGTCGCGCCGCGCTCGGACGTCGAGAGGCACATCGCCACCGCCTGGAGCGAGGCGCTCGGCATCGAGCGGATCGGCGTGCACGACGACTTCTTCGCCCTCGGCGGCCACTCGCTGGCGATGATGCGACTGACCGCGACGCTGCGCAGCCGGCATGGCTACGAGCTGACGTTCGGCTCGTTCGTCGAACACCGCACCGTCGCCGGGCTGGCCGCGACACTCCAGGACCCGGCGGCGACGGCCGGCGCGATGATGTGGCTGCGGCGCGGTGGCGACGGCCGGCCCCCGCTGTTCTGCGTGCACCCCGGTGGCGGCAGCGCCCACTGGTACCTGCGCCTGGCCCCGCACCTGCCCCCGGACCAGCCGGTCGCGGCGTTCGAATGGCCGGGCCCGCACCCGGGGGGCACGCCCACCACGGCGCAGATGGCCGAACGCTACGGCGACGAACTCCGCCGGGCCCAACCGCACGGGCCGTACCGGCTGTTCAGCTGGTGCGGCGGCAGCGGCATCGCCAGCGAGATGGCCCACCGGCTGGTCGAGGACGGGCACGAGGTGACGCTGATCCTGCTCGATCCGGGCCTGGACATCCACACCCGCGCCGACGCCTGGAACGAACTCGCCCTGATCCGCCGCCTGGAGTCGCTGCTGCACGAGGTGGGCACCGGTGGCGACGAGGCCGACACGCCGGAACGCCGCCGGGAGATCCTCGACCTGCTCGAACACCTCGTCGACGACATCGACGAGGAGACCGGCATCGCGCTGCCCGAGCGCGGCGTGGGGGACTCGTGGCCGCGGCAGGTACGGATCTGGCGCGAGGTCATGGAGGTGGACGTCGAGTACCGGCACCGGCCCTGGCCGGGTCGGCTGGAACTGATCGTCAGCGACGAACTCGCCGACGGCCAGCACGAGGTCACCTCCGGCCAGAGCTACCCGGACTACCTGGCGCGCTGGGAGGAGCTCTGCACCGGCGGCGTGCGGGTGCACCGGGTGCCGGGTGACCACTTCAGCGTCATCAAGCCGCCGCACGTCACCACGCTCGCCCGCGTCATCGCCGACGTGCTGGGTGAGGGCTGACCGTCTGTCACGGATGCCGGCCGCGCCCGCCGTGCGCGGCCGGACGAGAGGAAGAACTGGATGAGTACCCACACGAGCCCGCCACCCCTACGGGTGGCCATCGTGGGCACGGGCAACATCGGCACGGACCTGCTGTTGAAGGTCGAGGCGTCCCCCCTGTTGGAGTGCGTCCTGTTCGCCGGGCGCCGCGCCGGATCACCCGGGATCGAGCTGGCCGAGCGGCACGGGGTGCCGACCAGCGTGGCCGGCATCGACGCGGTCACCGCCCGCGCCGAGCACATCGACCTGGTCTGCGACGCGACCTCGGCCGACGACGCCACCCGCCACTGGTCGGTCGTCGCGCCCACCGGGCTGCCGTTCGTCGACCTCACGCCGGCGCACCTCGGGAAGTTCTGCGTACCGGCGCTCAACCTGGACGACTGCCTCGACGAGCAGTACCTCAGCATGGTCACCTGCGGGGGACAGGCGGCGGTCCCGATGGCCCACTGCATGGCGGAGGCCGCGGAGGGCATCGACTACCTGGAGATCGTCTCGGCCAGCGCCTCGGCCACCGTCGGCCCCGCGTCCCGGGCCAACCTGGACGAGTACGTGCACACCACCGAGCAGGCGACCATCGAGTTCTGCGGCGTGCGACGCACCAAGACCGTGCTGGTCATCAACCCCGCCGAGCCCGGCATCGTCATGCGCAACTCGATCGCGGTGACGACCGCCGAACGGATCGACATGGACGCCCTGCGCGCGTCCGTCGCCATGATGGAGAAGCAGATCAGGTCGTACGTCCCCGGCTACCGCGTCGTCGTCCCGCCGGTGGCCGTCGGGGACCGGATCACGATCACGGTGGAGGTCGAGGGCCGGGGCGACTGGTTCCCGCGCTACGCCGGCAACCTCGACATCATCACCTGCGCCGCCCTCGCGGTCGCGGAGGCCCGGGCGGAACGGCGGCGGTCATGAGCGGCGCACCGAAACTCAGCATCTGCGACACGACCCTGCGCGACGGCAACCACGCGGTCGGCCACCAACTCGGTCGCGCGGACATCAGCGCCTACGCGCGGGCGGCCGAGGCCGCCGGGGTGGACGTCGTCGAGGTCGGCCACGGCAACGGCCTCGGCGCCTCCTCCATCCAGGTCGGCATGGCCGCGCTCAGCGACGCCGAGATGCTGCGGGCCGCCAAGGCCGAGCTGCGTACCGCCCGCCTCGGCGTGCTGTCCATCCCCGGGTTCGCCAGCGTCGAGCGCGACCTCAAGCCGGCGCTGGACCACGGCGTGGACGAGGTCCGGGTCGGCGCGCACTGCACCGAGGCGGACGTCACCCGGCAGCAGGTCACGATGCTGCGGGCGATGGGCGTCGCCGTCAAGGGGATGCTGTTGATGAGCCACATGGCCTCCGCGGCGAAGCTGCTGGAACAGGCCCGGCTCATGCAGGGCTACGGCGCCGAGGCGGTCATCCTGATGGATTCCGCCGGCGCGTACACGCCGGAGAAGGTCCGCGAGAAGGTCGGCGAACTCGTCGAGCACCTCGACATCGCGGTCGGTTTCCACGCGCACAACAACCTCGGCATGTCGGTCGTCAACAGCATGACGGCGATCGAGGCAGGCGCCACCATCGTCGATGTCACGGCGCGCGGCTTCGGCGCGGGCGCGGGCAACGCACCGATCGAGCTCGTCGCGGCCAACCTGCACGTCGGGCAGGTCGAGACCGACATCCAGCTCTTCGGCGCGCTGGACGCGGCCGACGTGGCACAGGAGCGGTTCGTCAAGCACGTGCCCACCAACGACAGCGTCACCATCGCCAGCGGGATCGCCGGCGTGTTCTCCGGGTTCGCCGCGCCGGTGCGGCGCGCGAGCGCCCGCTTCGGCGTCGACCCCCGCAGGATCCTGCTGGAGCTGGGCAACCGCCGGGTGGTGGCGGGCCAGGAGGACACCATCATCGAGGTCGCCATGTCGCTGGCCGCCGAGCAGAGCCATTGAGCCGGTACGCGGGCCCTCCGGGCCCGCATCACCCGACGCAGGGCTGGCACCACCTCACCAAGGGCTCGCATCACCTCACCAAGGGCTCGCATCACCTGACGTAGGAGGACCAATGCAACGCCATTCCTCGCTCGACGAGGCGGCCGACCTGGCCGGTGTCGCCGCGCTGCTGCAGATCGGCGCGGAGATCGGGGTGGACCGGCTGCTGGACTCGGGCGGCACGTTCGACGCCGCCGAGCTGGCCAGGACCGCCGACCTCCCGCAGGCCGGCGTGGAGGACTACCTCGCCGCGCTGGTCGCCGCCGGGCTGGTGGTCGGCACGGACGTCCCGGACCGCTTCCGGGCGGCCGAGGACTACCCGGACCGGCGGTACGCGGCCGGTTACGTGTCCTGGGCCATGAGCGCCAACGGGCCGTTCCTCGCCAACGCCCGGGAGTTCCTGACCGACCGCGACGCGGCGGCCCGGGTCCACCGGCGGAACGGACGCCGGGTGGCGGTCAGTTCGAGGTGGATCGGCGAGCGGGCGTTCTATCCGCCGATCGTCGACCGGGTCGCCTCGGCCGGCGCCTCGCACGTGGCCGACCTCGGCGCCGGCGCCGGCGGGCTGCTCATCGAGCTCCTGGGGCGGGACCCGGGGCGTACCGGCGTGGCGCTCGACAGCAGCGGCGCCGCGTGTGAAGCCGCGCGGGAGGCCGCCGCCGCGGCGGGGGTGGCCGACCGGCTCCGGGTCGTCGAGCGTACGGTCCAGTCCCTCGCGGACGATCCCGGACCGGTCGAGGGCGCGGACGCCGTGCTGGCGTGCTTCGTCATGCACGACATCGTGGCGGACGAGTCGGTGGCCAAGGAGGTGCTGGGCGCCTGCCGCGACGCGCTGGCGCCGGGCGGGTTCATGGCGGTCGCCGACGCGGTCTCCTATGCGCCCGACCCCGCGGAGCGGAGGTTCAGCGCGCTCTTCACCTACCTGCACGCCAGCTTCATGCGGGTGACCCTGCCGACCGAGCGGCAGTGGCTGGACACGTTCCGGTCCGCCGGCTTCTCCGAGACGGCGTGCGTACCGCTCGGCGTGCCCGGCGGTCGGCTCTTCGTGGCGGCCAGGTAGTGGCCACCATGCTGTCGCTGCACCGCGCGCTCGCGGGGGAACTCAGGACGGCGGCGCGGACCCTTCGCGCCGTACCGCCGATCTCGGCCCGGCATCCGCAGCTCGACCTGGCGGACGCCTACGCCATCCAGAGCGAGCTGCGCGAGATGGAACTGGCCGAGGGCGCGGTCCTGGCCGGGCTCAAGATCGGTGCGACGAGCGAGGCGATCCAGTCGATGTTCGGCATCGACCATCCCGACTTCGGCTACCTGACCGACCGGATGGTCCTCGACGACGGCGCCGACCTCGACCTGGGCCGGTTCATCGCGCCGAAGGTCGAGGGCGAGATCGCGTTCCGGTTCGCGCAGGACGTCACCGGCCCGACCGTGACCGCGCACGACGTGCTGGCCGCCACCGCGGAGGTCCTGCCGGCGCTGGAGGTGCTCGACAGCCGGATCCGGGACTGGCGGATCGGCCTCGTGGACACCGTCGCCGACAACGCGTCGTCGGCGTTGGCCGTCCTCGGCGCCGGCGTGCCGCCCGGCACGGCGGACCTGGCCGGCGCACGCATGGAGCTGCGTAGCCGCCACGGCGTGCAGGCGGGGCGGGGCTCGGCCGTGATGGGCCATCCGGCCGAGTCCGTGGCCTGCCTGGTCCGCATCCTGTCCAGGTTCGGCACCGGGATCAGGGCCGGGCAGCTCGTGCTCTCCGGATCCTGGGCGGCGGCGGTGGACCTCGTGCCGGGGGACACCGTGCGGGCCTCCTTCGGCGCCCTGGGTCAGGTCGCGCTGACCACCCGCGGCTGACGTGCCCCCGGGCCCCGCCGGGCCCCGGCACCGCCCGGCGGTCGGGGAGCACGCACCCGACCGACCTGTTTCGACGACGAGACGACTACGACCGAGGAGACCCCGGACCGATGACCATGCTGGTGGACGAGACGGTACCGCCGCACAAGGCGGCCTACGACTTCTCCCTCTTCGAGGCGATGGAGTCGGAGGTGCGTTACTACTGCCGCAAGTTTCCGGTGGTGTTCGACCGGGCCCGGGGCGCCGAGCTCTACGCCGAGGACGGTCGGATGTTCACCGACTTCTTCTGCGGCGCCGGCACCCTGAACTACGGCCACAACCATCCCCACCTCAAGCGTCGCATCACGGAGTACCTCGCCAGGGACGGCGTGATGCACGGCCTGGACATGTACACCGTGGCGAAGCGGACCTTCCTGAGCCGGCTCCGCGAGCAGGTGCTGGCCCCGCGCGGGCTGGACCACAAGGTGCAGTTCTGCGGGCCGACCGGCACCGACGCGGTGGAGGCGGCGCTGAAGGTGGCCCGCCGGGCCACGGGACGCCGCGGCGTGGTCTCCTTCACCGGGGCCTACCACGGCATGTCCCGGGGGTCGCTTGCGGTCAGCGGTGGCCGCCGGGCCCGCGCCGCCGGGCAGGTGGGCACGGCGGACGTGACGTTCGTGCCGTACGAGGACGGTCCGGCGGGGCCCTTCGACTCGATCGGCTACCTGGAGCGGATGCTGTCCGACCCGTCGTCGGGGCTGGACCTCCCGGCCGCCGTGATCGTCGAACCGTTGCAGATGGAGGGCGGGGTGTACCCGGCGTCGGCCGACTGGCTGCGCCGGCTGCGCGACCTGACCACCCGGTACGGCGTCCTGCTCATCTTCGACGAGATCCAGTCCGGCTGCGGACGCACCGGCACGTTCTTCTGCTTCGAACACGCCGGCGTGGTGCCGGACATCATCACCGTCTCCAAGGCGATCGGCGGGTACGGGCTGCCGCTGTCGCTGGTGCTGTTCCGGCCGGAACTCGACGTCTGGTCGCCGGGGGAGCACACGGGCACCTTCCGGGGCAACCAGCTCGCCTTCGTCGCCGGCGCCGCCGCCTGCGAACTCTGGGGCCAGGACGGATTCCGGACCACCGCCGCGGTCGGCGCCCGGCGACTGGAGCGCTTCGGCGCCGACCTGCGCGACAGCGAACCGGCGCTCGCCGTCCGGGGCCTGGGCATGGTCCTCGGCATCGACCTGCGGGCGGCCGGGGGCGCCGAGCGGGCCGATCGGATCCAGCGGCGCTGCTTCGAGACCGGGCTGATCGTCGAACTCTGCGGGCGCGACGACGAGGTGATCAAGGTGATGCCGCCGCTCACCATCGACCTCGCCCGGCTGGAGCGGGGCCTCGCCGTCCTGCACCGGGCCATCCGGGCCAGCTGACCGCCGCCCGCCACCGCGACCGTTTCTGGAGGATCCCGATGGACCGTCGTCCCCGCCGTCACCTGCTGTCCATCAAGGACCTCAGCGACGCCGACCTGCGGCACCTCGTGGCCCGCAGCGCCGACCACGCCGCCGGTCGGGTCGGGCCTGCCGACCAGTTGCGCGGACTGGTCACCGCTGTCTACTTCCGCCGCACCTCGACCCGGACCCGTACCGCCTTCTCCAGCGGAGCCCTGCGACTCGGCTCTCAGCTGATCAGCTACGGCCCCGGGGACCTGCAACTGAACACCGGCGAGACGGTCGAGGACACCACCCGGGTGCTGTCCGAGATGGTCGACCTGTTCGTCGCCCGGACCGCCGACCCGGTCGCCGAGCTGCGGGCGTTCGCCGGGCAGGACCGGATGGGGGTGATCAACGCGATGAGCGCCGAGGAGCACCCCACGCAGGCGCTGGCCGACCTGAGCACCATGACCGAGCGGTTCGGCCGGGTCGACGGGCTGCGGGTGCTCTACGTGGGGGAGGGCAACAACACCGCCGCCGCGCTCGCGCTGGCCCTCAGCCGGTTCACCGGAACGCGGCTGCACCTGCGCACGCCGCCCGGGTACGGGCTGGACCCGGACGTCCTCGCCGCCGCCCGGGCGGCCGCCGCGCGGACCGGTTCGGCGGTCGCCGAGGCGCACCACATGGCGGACCTGCCGGAGGTCGACGTCGTCTACACCACCCGCTGGCAGACCACCGGCACCACCAAGCCGGACCCGGACTGGCGGCGCGTCTTCGCGCCGTTCCGGGTCGACGGGGCGCTGCTGGCGGCGAGCCCGGAGGCGGTGTTCATGCACGACCTGCCGGCGCACCGGGGCGAGGAGGTCACCGCCGGCGTGCTGGACGGTCCCCGCAGCATCGCCTTCGCTCAGGCGAGGCACAAGATGTCCAGCGCCCAGGCCGCGTTGGAGTGGTGCGCCGGGTGAGCCCGGCCGCGGGTCGCCGCGGCACCCGCCCGCCCCGCAGCACGGCCCCCGACGACGACGGCGGCGGCGGGAGCCCCGGCGAGCCGGTCGCCCTCGGGACGGGGTGCTGGTGGGCCACCTGGACAGCCGGGTGCGGCGCGGCTGGGCCGTCGGCGGCATGGCCGAGGGTGCCGCGTGGCGGATCGTCCCAGGTCACCGGCGGTGCGCCGGCGCCGCCCAAATATGGGTACCGGTTACCCATGTGACCCCCTGCGGGCCGCCGGCACGATATCGGCGTGGAGAGATCGGGGACGCGAATTGCGGCGGCGGTGGGCGGTGCGGGCGACGCCTGGTGGGCGCCCGGCCTCACGCTGGCCGAACGGGTACGGGCAGCCGACGACGGCGGGTCCGTCGTCGCCGACCCCGGGTCCGAGCACGCCGTGCGGCGGTTGCAGGACTGGCGTTCGGCGTACGAGCTGGGGACGACGGGGCAGTTCGCGCACCGCCTGGCGGCCCTGAGGATCACCGAGGGGCAGTTCCTGGCTCTCCTCGACCGACCGCCGGCGGCGCTGGCGGCCGGGTCGGCGGCGCCGGGCTGGGCCGAGTACACCGAGCGGGCGCTCGGCCTCGCCCCCGACGGCGCCTCCCAGCCGACCCCGGGCACCCCGTGGTCCGACGCGTTCGCCGGCGTGCTGGCGCCGTTCGTCGCGGCCGCCTGCGCCGACCTGCGGCAGCGGGTACGGGCTCCCGGGACGCCCGCGGTGGTGGACCTCGCCGCCGTGTACGCCGGGTTCGCCGACGCGCTCCGCGCCCGGCTGGTCTCGATGGCGTCGCGTACCTTCGTCCTGGAACTCAACGTCGCCCGCGCCGCCGGCCGGCTGGCGGGTCCCACGCCCGAGCACCGGTTCGCCGCCTTCGTGGCCGACCTCGCCCAGCGCGAGCGGCTGACGCGGGTGATGACGGACTATCCCGTGCTGGCGCGGATCCTGGCGACCGCCTGTCGGCACGCCGTCGAGGCGGCGGCCGAGCTGCTCGACCGGTTCGTCGCGGACCGGGCGGAGATCCTCCGGCGGTTGTTCGACGGCCACGATCCGGGCCCGCTGGTCGGAGTCGACGTGGCGGGAGACTCGCACGGGCACGGGCGGGCGGTGGCGCTCCTGCGCTTCGCCTCCGGCGCCCGGGTGGTCTACCGGCCGCGCTCGGTCGCCGTCCACGTGCACTTCAACGAGGTCCTGGACTGGCTCAACGGGTTGCTGCCGGAGCTGGAGCTGCGCAGGTTGACCGTGCTCGCCCGCGGTGGCTACGGGTGGATCGAGGTCGTCGATCGTGCCGCCTGCTCCGACGCCGCCCAGGTGGGCGCGTTCTACCGCCGGCAGGGGGTGCTGCTCGCGCTGCTGTACCTGCTGGGCATGACGGACATCCACCACGAGAACCTGATCGCCTGCGCCGACCAGCCCGTCCTCGTCGATGTCGAGACGCTGCTGCACCCCGACCTGCCCGTGCCGACCGCCGCGCCCGATCCCGCCGCCCGGGCGCTGCGGACGTCGGTGTACCGCACCGCCCTGCTGCCGCAGCCGCTCATCGGCGAACGCGGCCTGCTGGACATCTCCGGCCTGGGCGGCGACCCCGGCGCGCAGCAGCTCCGGGAGGTCGTCGAGTGGGCCGCTGCCGGCACCGACACGATGCACCTGGTACGTGGTGCCGCGCCCGTGCGGGCGGCCGAGAACCGCCCGACGCTGGACGGCGTCCCGGCCGACGCCGCCGGGTACACGGGCGAGCTGCTCGCCGGCTTCCGCGCCGGGTACCGCGCCATCGCCCGGCGGGCCGGCGACCTGACCGGCCCGGACGGCCTGCTCCGGCGGTTCACCGCCGACGAGCTGCGGGTCATCGCCCGGTCGACGCGGACCTACACCGTGCTGCTGAGCGAGTCCACCCATCCCGACGTGCTGCGCGACGCGCTCGACCGAGACCAGATCTTCGACCTGCTCTGGGCGGCCTCGGTGGACGACCCGGTACGCAACCGACTGGTGTCCCGCGAGATCGAACAGCTCTGGGACGGCGACGTCCCCCTGTTCACCTGCCGCCCGGACGACCGCGACCTGGCCGGGGGCGACGGCGTCGGATTCGTCGACGTGCTCGACGAGCCGGTGCTGACGACCGCGCTGCGCAGGATCGCCGCCATGGGCGCGGTCGACCAACGCGACCAGGAGTGGATCGTCCGGGCCGCGCTCGCCGGCCGACTCGGCGGGGCACGCCACGAGTGCGCGGAGCCGGCCCCCGTCCGGTGGGAGGCCACGGCACCGGACCCGGGCAGGCTGCTCACGGTCGCCTGCGGCATCGCCGACAAGATCATCTCGGACGCCTACGACGACGGCGTGTTCGCCAACTGGCTCGGCCTCGAACCGGTGGACGGCGGGCACAGCACGATCATGCCGCTGGGCGCGGGGCTGGGAAACGGATACCCGGGCACCGCCCTCTTCCTGGCCGAACTGGCCCGGCTGACGGACGTCGACCGCTACGCCGAGGCCGCCCGCAGGGCGGTGCGCCAACTTCCCGTGCTGCTCACCGCGATGCAGGCCCGGCCGTACCTGGCGGACACGGTCGGCAGCGGCGGGTTCACCGGCCTCGGGGGGATCGCCTACGCGGCGGCCCGGCTCGCCGACCTGCTCCGGGACGACGCGCTCGGCGACTCCGTCGAACCGGCGGTACGCCTCGCGGCGATCGCCGCCGCGACGGACCCCAACCCGGGCGTGCTCGACGGGCTGGCCGGCTGTCTCGCCGCGATGCTCGCCGTCAACGAGCTGACCGGCCTGCCGCTCGCCGCCGAGACGGCCCGCGACTGCGCCAAGCGGCTGCTGGCGGCAGTCCCCACGCTGCCCGCGCAGCCCGGCTTCGCCACCGGTACGGCCGGGATCGGCTGGGCCCTGCTGCGGTTCGCGCAGGCGGAGGGCGACGAGCGGTACGCCGAGGCCGGCAGCGCGATGCTGGCCCGTGCCGCCACCGGCCCGGTCCCGGACCCGTCGGCGCACTCGTGGTGCCACGGCGTGCCCGGAATCGCGGTCGCCATCGCCGACCAGGGCCGGCTGCTGGCAGACCCGGCGCTGGCCGCCTTCGTGGACCGCGCGGCGACCGCCGTGTCGAGATCGGGGCTGGTCGACGACCACAGCCTCTGCCACGGGGAGCTGGGCAGGCAGGAGATGCTGTCGGTCGCCGCCGCGCGCGGTCGCCGGGCCGCCGCCAGCGTCCGCTCCGACCAGGCCGGACAACTGGTCGCCGCGCTGGACCAGGCCGGCCCGAGATGCGGTGCCGCCGGCGGCGTGAGCGTCCCCGGCCTGCTGGACGGCCTGGCCGGGATCGGCCACGGACTGCTCCGTATCGGCTTCGCCGATCGAGTGCCCTCGGCACTGCTGCTGCATGCCGAGCCGACGACATCCGACGTGGTGTCGAGAACCAGATAGGGGGAAGATATGCGGAACGACCTGACTGTTCCTCGACCGGCGGGGGCGGCCGAGGAACCCGAGCCGGCCGACACTCACCCGGCGGGCGACATCAAGTTCAGCTTCCTGTGGCACGTCGGGAGGCGGTCGGGCATCCTGACCGGCCTGATGATCGCCGCGCCCGCCATCGCGGCCATCATCGACACCGGTGGTACTGGCGGTCACTCGTCGGAGTGAGTTCGACCGGGAGCGGCACCTTCCCGTGTCGTTTCATCGACAGCGGGCGCCCGTGTTCGACGCGGTAACGCGGGTGCCGCTCACGTTAGCCTGCGGGCATGCGCTTCTCCTCGCCGGTGGTGATCGGACGTGATGCCGAAATCCGCGCCGTCAACGCTCGACTGACGGCCACGCGGTCCTCGTCCGGCGGCACGATCTTCCTGATCGGCGAGGCGGGGATCGGCAAGACCCGGCTCGCGGAACACTGCGCGCACGCGGCGGCGGAGGCCGGTATGGAGCTGCTACGGGGCCGTAGCAGCTCCACCGGCCCCATCGTCCCGTTCCGCCCGCTGACCGAGGCGATCTTCGCGCTGTCGCGCACGGGCCGGCTGCCGGACAACACCGAGCTGGCGCCCTACCGCCCGGCCCTCGCCCGACTCGTCCCCGAGTGGCGGGACCCCGCGGTGCCGGAACGGGTGGCCTCGATCGTCGAACTGGCCGAGGCGGTCCTGCGGCTCGTCACCGCCGTGGCCGGGGGCCGGGGCTGCGTCCTCATCCTCGAGGACATCCACGACGCCGACGCCGAGACCCACGCCGTCGTGGAGTACCTGGTCGACAACCTCGCCGACCTGCCCATCCTGATGGTGGCCACCATGCGGCCGGGCAGCGGCCCCGCGACCGAGCTGGCCTGGGCCGCGGCTGTGCGTCGCTCCGCGACCGTCGTCGAACTCCACCCCCTGTCCGACCAGGAGGTCCACCAGCTCGCCGCCGCCTGCCTCAACACCGACGCCCTGCCCGCCGAGCTGACCGACCGGCTGGTACGCGACAGCGAGGGCAACCCGTTCGTCGCCGAGGAACTGCTGAACAGCATGATCGGCGCGCGCGCACTGGTCCGCGACGGCGACGGCTGGCGGTTCACCGACGACCCGGCCATCGCGTTGCCGAACACCGTCACGCTCAGCGTGACCCGCCGGCTGGCCGGCCTCGATCCGCAGGCGCGGACACTGCTGCACACCGCCGCGGTGCTGGGCCGGCGCTTCCCCGTGGCTGCGCTGCGGGCGGCGACCGGTCTCGAGGAGCGGGCCATGCTGAGCCATCTGCGCTCCGGCGTGGACGTCGAGGTCGTCATGCCCGACCGGTCGACGCCCGACTGGTACTCCTTCCGCCACGCGCTGACCGCCGACGCGATCCTGGCCACGCTCACCCCCGCCGAACGGTCCGCGCTGGCCAAACGCGCCGCCGACGCGCTGGAGTCGGCGTACGCCGGGCTGCCCGGACACTGGTGCCAGCTCGCGGCCGAACTCAGGCAGACCGCCGGGGACAACCACGCCGCGGGCCTGTTGTTCGCGGAGGCGGGCCGGCGGGCACTCGGCGACGGCGCCACCACGTCGGCCGTCACCCTGCTCGACCGCGCGTACCAGCTGATGTCCGACCCGCCCGACCCCGAGGCGCGCGCCGGCATTCTCGAGTCGCTGCTCAACGCCCTGGCCGAAGCCGGCCACGCGAACCGGGCGTTCGCCCTGGTCAACGACGCGACCTGGGTGAACGCCGTGACCCTCGGCGTCGAGCAGCACGTCAGCATCCGGACCCGGCTCGCCTGGGTCGCGGTCACGACCGGGCGGTGGGCCGACGGCGCGTCCCAGGTGCGCATCGCCCGGGCGGTCCTCGGCAGCAACCCGCCGCCGGGGCCGGCGGCCCGGGTGGACGTGGTCGAGGCGCACCTGATCTTCGGCGACGGTGACGGCTGCGGCCGGACCACGCAGGCCGAGCAGCTCGTGCTCCAGGCCCTGGCGGTGGCCGAACGGGTGCCGATGGCGGAGACGGCGTGCCAGGCGCTGCAACTCCTGGCCATGATCGCCCGGAGCCGGAGCTTCGACGAGGCGGAGTCCTACCTGACCAGGATGCTGGCGATGGCCGAGGAACACCGCCTGCCCCTGTGGCGCATCAACGCGCTGTTCCGGCTCGGGGTCAACCAGAGCATGCGCACCGGCGAGCAGACCCTGCTGCGCCAGGCGGAGCAGGCCGCGCAGCTGTCCGGCGCCATCATGATCGGGCAGAGCATCGAGGGCGTGTACGCGATCCGGGCCGTGATGCAGGGCGACTACCCGACGGGGGACGAGCTCGCCGCCCGGTGCGCCGCGGCGACCGCCCGGCTGCGCAACATCGACGACCAGCAGTTCGCGCTGGTGACGGCCGCCGCCTCCGCCGCCCACCGGGGACGACGGCGACTGATGGAGCAGCGGCTGGAGGAGTTCCGGGCGGTCGGTGGGGGAGAGTCCGGGCACGTTCCCCTCGCCTACGGCTTCTGCGAGGCCGTCTGCGCACTGCTGGAGGAGGACCGGCCGGCGGCGATCCGGGCCCTCGACCTGGCCCGCGCGTGGGAGGACGACCACCCGAACACCTACTACATGACGGGCCGCTTCGGACTGCGACCGCTGCTCGACGCGCTGGCCGGGTCGCTGGACCGCACCGGCATGGAGGCGGTGGCGCTGGCCCCGGGCGCGACCCTGCGCTGGAACCGGCAGTTCCTGCACCTGGCGAAGGCGGTGGTGTACGGGCGCGCGGGGCAGCGCGAGCGGGCCGCCACGGAGGTCGCGTTGGCCCTGGAGGCCGCGGCGCCGTACCGCATGTCGTACCACCTGGGGTTGCGTCTGGTCGCCGAGGCCGCGCTCGCCGACGGGTGGGGCGAGCCCGTCGCCTGGCTGAGGGCGGCGGAGGACCACTTCCACAACGTCGACGCGCCGGTGATCGCCGGGGCCTGCCGGGGCCTGCTCCGTCAGGCCGGCGCGTCGCTCGGGCAGCGGCGCTCCGGTCACGACCGCATCCCGGCCCGGCTGCGCGCCGTCGGGGTGACCGTCCGCGAGCACGAGGTGCTCGTGCTGCTCGCGAAGGGCCACGACAACCAGGATCTGGCCTCGCTGCTGCACCTCTCGCCACGTACGGTCGAGAAGCACGTCGCCAGCCTGCTGCTCAAGACCGGACACGCGAACCGCAGGACGCTGCGCGACAGCGTGGACGAGCTGCTGCGGCCCGACAGCCGCTCCGGGAGCAGTCGGTGAACGGCCCCGACCGCCCGCCGGGCGGCCGGGGCCGCGTCGGTCGGAGGTGCGCGGGTTGAACCTCAGAAAAACTTGATCCGTTCCAAAATACTGGACTATGTTCGACACGTGACGCCCGACTTCGAGACCCAGCTGCGGGCGGTCTCGTTGCGCGTGACGCGGCCCCGGTTGGCGGTGCTCAGAGCGCTGCGTGACCACCCGCACGTCGACACCGACACGGTGATCGCCCTGGTGCGGGCGGACCAGCCCACGGTCTCCCACCAGGCGGTCTACGACGTGCTGCGCGCGCTCACCGACGCCGGTCTGGTGCGGCGCATCCAGCCCGCCGGGGCGACCGCCCGCTACGAGTCCCGGGTGGGCGACAACCACCACCATGTCGTGTGCCGCTCCTGCGGCGCGATCGCCGACGTCGAGTGCGCCGTCGGCCATGCACCCTGTCTCACCGCCTCCGACGACCGCGGCTTCGTGGTCGACGAGGCGGAGGTCGTCTACTGGGGCACCTGCCCCGACTGCGCGACCGAACGCACCGTTCAGTGAACCGCCAGTCCGGAAGGAAGCAGATGAGCGACACCCAGGACAATGGCCCCGTCAGCGCGCAGGGCGTGGACAAGAAGGAGGCGGCCGGTTGCCCGGTCGCGCACGACTCCGTGACCGCGCACGGCAGCGAGAGCGAGAACCCGGCGATCGACTCGCCGACGCCGAAGACCGGAGGCCGTCCGCGCACCAACCGGGACTGGTGGCCCAACCAGCTCGACCTCTCGGTGCTGCACGCCCACTCGTCGAAGGGCAACCCGCTGGGGGAGGACTTCAGCTACGCCAGGGAGTTCGCCAAGCTCGACGTCGAGGCCCTCAAGCAGGACATCGTCAAGGTCCTCACCACCTCGCAGGACTGGTGGCCGGCCGACTTCGGCCACTACGGCGGCCTGATGATCCGGATGAGCTGGCACGCCGCGGGCACCTACCGCATCGAGGACGGCCGCGGCGGCGCCGGCGACGGTGGCCAGCGGTTCGCCCCGCTCAACAGCTGGCCGGACAACGCCAACCTCGACAAGGCCCGCCGGCTGCTGTGGCCGGTGAAGCAGAAGTACGGCCAGAAGATCTCGTGGGCCGACCTGCTCGTGCTCGCCGGCAACGTCGCCCTGGAGTCGATGGGCTTCAAGACCTTCGGCTTCGCCTTCGGCCGGGAGGACGTCTGGGAGCCCGAGGAGATCTTCTGGGGCCCGGAGGACACCTGGCTCGGTGACGAGCGCTACGCCTCCGAGAAGGAGATGGTGACCGGCGTCGGGGCCACCGAGATGGGGCTCATCTACGTCAACCCGGAGGGCCCCCGCGGCAACGCGGACCCGCTCGCCGCGGCGCACTTCATCCGTGAGACCTTCGCCCGGATGGCGATGAACGACGAGGAGACCGTCGCCCTCATCGCCGGCGGCCACACCTTCGGCAAGACCCACGGCGCCGGCGTCGCCGACGACCACGTGGGCCCCGAGCCCGAGGGCGCCCCGCTGGAGTCGCAGGGCCTGGGCTGGCTGAGCACCTACGGCAGCGGCAAGGGCGGTGACACGATCACCAGCGGCCTGGAGGTGACGTGGACCGACGTGCCGACGCAGTGGAGCAACCGGTTCTTCGAGATCCTCTTCGGCTACGAGTGGGAGCTGACCACGAGCCCCGGCGGCGCGAAGCAGTGGGTCGCCAAGGACGCCGAGGCGATCATCCCGGACGCCCACGACCCGTCGAAGAAGCACAAGCCGACGATGCTCACGACCGACCTGTCGCTGCGCGTCGACCCGGCGTACGAGAAGATCTCGCGCCGTTTCCTGGAGAACCCCGACGAGTTCGCGCTGGCGTTCGCCAAGGCCTGGTACAAGCTGCTGCACCGCGACATGGGGCCGGTCGAGCGCTTCCTCGGGCCGTGGGTCCCGGAAGCCCAGCTGTGGCAGGACCCGGTGCCGGCCGTCGACCACGAGCTCGTGGGCGACGCCGACGTCGCCGCGCTCAAGGCGAAGGTCCTCGAGTCCGGTCTGACGACCGCGCAGCTGGTCTCCACCGCCTGGGCCTCGGCCGCCAGTTTCCGGTCCACCGACAAGCGCGGCGGCGCCAACGGCGCGCGGATCCGTCTCGAGCCGCAGCGCGGCTGGGAGGTCAACCAGCCCGAGCAGCTCGCGACGGTCCTGGAGGCCCTCGAGGGCATCCGGCAGGAGTTCAACTCCGCCGGCGGCGCGAAGATCTCGCTCGCGGACCTGATCGTGCTGGCCGGCTCGGCGGCCGTCGAGAAGGCGGCGCGCGACGCCGGCGTCGAGGTGACCGTGCCGTTCCGGCCGGGCCGCACCGACGCCACCCAGGAGCAGACCGACGTCGAGTCCTTCCGGGTGCTGGAGCCGCGCGCCGACGGGTTCCGCAACTACCTGCGTGCCGGCGAGAAGACCCAGCCGGAGGTGCTGCTCCTCGACCGCGCCTACATGCTCAACCTGACCGCGCCCGAGATGACCGTCCTCGTCGGCGGCCTGCGCTCCCTCGGGGCGAACGCCGGCGGCACTCGGCACGGCGTCCTCACCGACCGGCCCGGCCTGCTCACCAACGACTTCTTCGCCAACCTGCTCTCCCCGGGCACCCGGTGGAAGGCGTCGGAGTCCGCCGAGCACGTCTACGAGATCCGGGACCTGGCCAGCGACGAGGTGAAGTGGACCGCCACCGCGGTCGACCTGATCTTCGGCTCCAACTCCCAGCTGCGGGCCCTCGCCGAGGTCTACGCCAGTCAGGACGCGCGCGACAAGTTCGTCGCCGACTTCGTCGCGGCCTGGACCAAGGTCATGGAACTCGACCGGTTCGACCTCGTCTGACCCGGCTCCGGACGACGAGCCCCGGTCGATCGCTGGTGGATCGACCGGGGCTCGTCCGCCGTCGGGTCCGGTGACCGGGCGGGCGGCACCGCTGGTCCCTGTCCCGTCGACGGCGGAGGCCGGGCGGCCCCTAGCATCACGGGGTGCGTGTGAAGTCGCTTGCCGCCCTACTCGTCCTGTCCGTCGCCGGGGCGGGCCTGCCCGCCTGCGGCAACTCCGCCGCCGACGGCGACCCGCCGCCGGCCCCGCCAGCCGCGGCGACGCCGGCCGGTGGGGCCGAGGCGAGCAGCCCCGGGGCCGCCCCGACGGCCCGTTCCGGACTCGGCGGACCTTCCGCGAGCGCCAGCCCGGGGCGCGCGACGAAGGCGGGGACCCTGAAGGCCGGCAACCCGGACGGCGGCGCGGCCGTGCCGGCGGAGGCGCGCGTCGTCGACACGTCGAGGCCGACCCGGACGATCGGCAGTGGCACCGCCGCCAGTTGCACCTCGGCCGCGGTGGTGAAGGCGGTCGCGGCCGGCGGCGTCATCACGTTCGACTGCGGGCCGCAACCGGTGACGATCAAGATGACGGCCACCGCCAAGGTCCGCAACGCCAACGGTCCCAGGGTGGTGCTGGACGGCGGCGGCAAGGTCACCCTCAGCGGCCAGGGGCAGCGGCGGATCCTCTACATGAACACCTGCGACAGCGCGCAGGGCTGGACCACCTCGCACTGCCAGAACCAGGACCACCCCCAGCTCACCGTGCAGAACCTGACCTTCGCCGACGGCAACTCCACCGGCGAGCGCACCGAGGGCGGCGGCGGTGGGGCGATCTTCGTCCGGGGCGGCCGGTTCAAGGTGGTCAACTCGCGCTTCGTCCGCAACCGCTGCGACCGGACCGGCCCCGACCTGGGCGGCGCGGCCATCCGGGTACTCAGCCAGCACGAGAACAAGCCCGTGTACGTGGTGGGCAGCACGTTCGACGGCGGCGTCTGCGCCAACGGCGGCGCGCTGAGCAGCATCGGCGTCACCTGGGCGGTGCTGAACAGCGTCCTGCGCGGCAACCGGGCGGTCGGCACCGGGGCCAACCCGGCCAGGCCCGGCACACCGGGCGGCGGCAGCGGCGGGGCGATCTACTGCGACGGCAACGAGTTCACCGTCCGGATCGCCGGCACCCTCATCGAGGGCAACGAGGCGAACGAGGGCGGCGGGGCCGTCTTCTTCGTCAGCAACGACCGCACCGGCACCATGCGGATCGAGAACTCCACCCTGCGCCGCAACCCGAGCAACGGCTTCGAGACGCGCGGCTACCCCGGCATCTTCTTCCTCGGCGCCCGCAACCCGACGCTGACCGGTTCCAGGCTGAGCTGACCCAGGGCGGTCGACGCGGATGGGCACGGCGCGAGCCCGGTCCTAGGATCGGGTCATGGGAAGGACCGACCGCGCCAGCCGGGTGATCGCGGCACCACCGGCGACCGTCTACGGCGCCCTGCTCGACCGGGAGGCGCTCGAGGCGTGGCTGCCGCCGGACGGCATGCGCGGGCGGATCGAGCGATGGGATCCCCGGCCCGGAGGCGGGTTCCGGATGGTCCTGACCTACCTCGACGCCGCCGACAGCCCCGGCAAGACGTCGGACGCGACGGATGTCGTCGACGTCGGGTTCGCCGCCCTGGTGCCATCCGAGCACGTGGTGCAGCGGGCGGTGTTCGAGGCCGACGACCCGGCGTACGCGGGCACCATGACGATGACCTGGCACCTCGCGGCCACCGGCGCGGGGACCGAGGTGACCGTCACCGCCACGGACGTACCACGCGGTATCGACCAGGCGGACCACGAGGCCGGGATCGCCTCCTCGCTGGCCAACCTGGCGTCGTACGTCGAAGCGGCTGGCTGAGGTCGTCGCGGGGGAGGATCGCCGTACTCGGCGCTCACCGGCCGGGTCGGTAGGCTCCGACAGTGGAGAGCAGTCGAGGGCGGATCGTGGTTCAGATGTTGTTGGATGCTGCGGAGAACGCCTCGCCGGTCGAGGCGGTGGAGGCGGTCACGCGAGGGCTCGGCGCGGCGCTGGGGGCACGTACGATCGCGTTCCTCATCGCGGACCTCAGCGGCCGGGCGCTGGTCCGGTTGACCCACGTGCCGCTCGACGGCGCCGGTGCGGGACGCCGGGACGGCGACGAGGCCGCCACGGTGATGCCGTTCGACGGCGGCCCCGCCGAGCAGGCGCTGCGCGCCCAGGCGGTGCAGGTTCTCGCGCAGCCCGACGGATGGACCGTGCTGGCCCCGGTGACCGAGCGCGGCGAGGCGATGGGCCTGCTCGAGATGGTCCTGCCGGACGAGCCCGATGCGCGAACGCTGGAGGAGATCGCCCGCACGGCGCACGTGTTGGCGTTCGTGGTGATCGCCAACCGGCGGTACACCGACCTGTTCGAGTGGGGGCAACGGACGACCCCGTTCACTCTCTCCGGGGAGATCCAGCGCCGCCTGCTGCCCGCCTCGTTCACGTGTGAGGCCAGCGCGTTCACCCTGTCCGGCTGGCTCGAACCCGCCGCCAGCATCGGCGGGGACACCTTCGACTACAGCCTCGCCCGCGACGTGCTGCACTTCAGCGTCACCGACGCGATGGGCCACGGGGTGGCCAGTGCGCTGACGGCCACGCTGGGCGTGGGCAGCCTGCGCAACAGCCGCCGCCGCGGGGCTGGTCTGGTGGAGCAGGCCGACGCTGCGAACGCCGACGTGGCCGCTCACGCCAGCGTGCCCGGCAGTTACGTCACGGCGGTCCTCGGCCGTCTGGACCTGCGCGCGGGGGTGTGCGCGCTGCTCAACGCCGGGCACGTGCCGCCGCTGCTGGTGCGCGACGGGGACACCCGGGCGCTGTCGCTACCGGCCAACTTCCCCCTCGGCATGTTCGCCGAAGCCAGTTACGGCGCAGGCGAGGTCACGCTGCGACCGGGCGACCGTCTGGTGGTGATCACCGACGGGATGCGGGAGCGCAACGCCGCCAGCCTGGACCTTCCGGCCCACTTGCGGTCGATCGCCGGGCTGCATCCGCGCGAGGCCGCCCGGGCGTTGGCGGATGCCGTGCTCGAGGTCAGCGGGCCGACTCTGGCCGACGATGCCACGCTGTTCATCCTCGACTGGCACGGCGGGCACAGCGAGGACCGGAGCACCAGCGCCGGCGCCGACCAGGCACGTGCCAGCGGCGCGCTGCCCGACTGACTACCGGCCCGTCGCGTCGTGCCCGGACGGCAGATCGGCCTCGGCCGCCTGCACGCTGTCGTAGATGTCGATCACGCGGTCCACCGACGTGACCGTCAGGACGCTCCGCACGGCGGGCTGCACCGCGGCGAGGCAGAGCCGACCGCCGGCGTCACGCAACGCCTTGAACATCACCACCAGCGCGCCCAGCCCGCTGGAGTCCATGAACCCCACCTCGGCCAGGTCCACCACCACCTGGCGGTCACCGGCGTCGACCAACCGTTGCAGACCCTCACGCAACTGCGGGGACGTCGCCAGGTCCAGCTCGCCGCGCACCTCGAGCACGGTGCAACCACGGCCCGGCCGGACCGACAACAGCAGTGCCACGACAGCCTCCCCACGCCGATGATCCCCGCTCACCCTATGCTGCCGGGTGCGGACCGCCGCC
The DNA here is from genome assembly GCF_040634035.1 of Micromonospora sp. NPDC007220. Taxonomy (NCBI): domain Bacteria; kingdom Bacillati; phylum Actinomycetota; class Actinomycetes; order Micromonosporales; family Micromonosporaceae; genus Micromonospora; species Micromonospora sp. NPDC007220. The sequence goes on from NZ_JBEYEU010000018.1 coordinate 52,464, forward strand.
GGCCGGCGTGCGTCGCGCCGACACGCCCGGCCGTTTGACCGCGGCAACTCCGGGTAGTGCTGATCACCGCGGAAGCGTCCCGCCCCGAGTTGTGGCACAGTAGTCCGGCGCGGTCACCCAGCGGGGAGGAGGAACGGCGCGATGCGCGTAACCACGACGTTCTCACTCCCGCGTCGACCGTCCTCGGTGACCCGCGCCCGGCACGTACTCGCCACCCTGCTGAGCCTCACCGACACCGCCGAGGACTCCCGTGGTCACCTCGCCGTGCTGATCACCGAGGCGTGCACCAACGCGGTGCTGCACGCGGACGCCGACAGCAGCGTCGACATCACCATCGTGATCGACGACGACGTCTGCCTGCTCGAGGTCGGCAACCGCGGCAGCATCCCCGACGGCGCCGGGCTCGACGCCGCACTGCCCGCCCCGCTCACCGTCGGTGGTCGCGGACTGCCCCTGATCACCGCGCTGGCCGACACGGCCGCCTTCGTCGCCGGGCCATCGGACCAGGTGCTGCTACGCGTCACCAAACACCTCACCGGCGTACGGACGTCGCCGGTCGCCTGACCGCCGTCGACGGCCGGCCACGGCCCCGCCGGATCGTCCGGGACATCGCCGACCGGCACGCGCGGATCGTCCCGTCCCCGGTCGGGTTGGTGACCTCATGCTTGCCGTGCGTGACCGGATGGTCGAGGGTCGAACCCTGCTCACATCCGTCGCACATGTGCCGAGGAGTCCCATGCAGCCGTTCGACCTGACCAGTGGCGACCAGATCCTCCTCCAGCCCGCGCTGGCGAACAACGTCAGCGGGATGAACCTCTCCGTACGCACCGATCTCGGCACCCGCGTGGAGGCGTGGCGGGCGGCGCCCACCGTCACCGGTGACCAGAGGTTCTTCTGCCACGGCTACTCGCTGGGCACTTTCGGGGCGCACAGGTACACCGTCTGGGGCGACTTCCTGCCGCAGGTGCTGGCCGACGAGTACCAGACACTCGGGCGGATCGACAACGCGCGCAACGTCGCGGCCAGGGACGTGCTGGTCTGGTGGCTGGGGGGCACGGACGCGTACCACTCCGCCGTGGTGGAGCAGCCGGCGTTCCTGCCCACCGGCGCCCTGGACCCGGCGCACACCAGGGTCAGCTCGAAGACCGGCACCGGCCCGCTGTGGATCGGTGTGCTGGCCGAGGACGTGAAGCAGCAGTACCGCTCCGCGGCGTACATCGAGGTGTACCGCCGCAACCAGTGAGGCGCGGCGCGGGGCGGTCGGACCTCCGGCCGTCCCGCGCCTCCTTGCCCAGATAGAGGTACGCCGATTGACAAAGTTTGGAATCCAAACTTAATCTGCGGTTCGCGATCGGGTGCGGCCGCGTTCGTGGTGGCGCCTGCCGCGAGCCCGTCCCAGCGGCAACCCAGGCGAGGAGCGTCATGGCCGAGATGCGAGGCACGACGAGAAGAACCCGATGGCGGCTGAGCCTGTTCACCGGCGCCCTCACCCTGCTGTTGGTGAGCCTCGGCCTGACGTTCGCGGTGAGCGCGCACGCGGCGGCCGGCTGCCGGGTGGCGTACTCGGCCAACCAGTGGCCCGGCGGCTTCACCGCGAACGTGGCCGTGACCAACCTCGGTGACCCGATCAACGGTTGGCGGTTGACCTGGACGTTCCCCTCCGGGCAGCAGGTGACCTCGGCGTGGAACGCCAACGTCACCGCCGCTGGCGCCAACGTCACCGCCACCGACGTCGGCTACAACGCCGCCATCGGCACCAACGCCACGGTGTCCTTCGGCTTCAACGGCTCCTGGTCGGGCGCGAACACCGCCCCCACGTCGTTCGCCCTCAACGGCGTCACCTGCACCGGCGGCGTCGGCCCCACCTCCGCCCCGCCGACCACCGCCCCGCCGACGACCCCGCCACCCACCACCCCGCCACCCACCACCCCGCCGCCGACCGGTGACCCGATGGCCTACGTGGCCGCGATGCAGCCCGGCTGGAACCTCGGCAACACCTTCGACGCGGTCGGCAGCGACGAGACAGCCTGGGGCAACCCGCGGGTCACCCAGGCGCAGCTGGACGCCATCCGGGCGCAGGGCTTCAACAGCATCCGGATCCCGGTCACCTGGAGCAACCACCACGGGGCCGCGCCGGCGTACACGATCGACGCGGCGTGGCTCAACCGGATCAAGGAGGTCGTCGGCTGGGCCCTGGATGACGGCTTCTACGTAATGATCAACATCCACCACGACTCGTGGCAGTGGATCAACGCGATGCCGACCGACCGGACCACCGTCCTCAACCGCTACAACGCGCTGTGGACCCAGATCGCGGCCGCGTTCCGGGACGCCTCGCCGAGGCTGCACTTCGAGAGCGTCAACGAGCCGCAGTTCGCCAACAGCTCCGGCGACGCCCAGAACGCCCAGCTGCTGCACGAGCTGAACACGTCCTTCCACCGGATCGTGCGGGCCTCCGGCGGCAACAACGCCACCCGGATGCTCGTCCTGCCCACCCTGCACACCTCGTCGGACCAGGCCCGCATCGACGAGCTGACCAGCACCTTCACCCAGCTGGGCGACCGCAACCTGATCGCCACCGTGCACTTCTACGGCTACTGGCCGTTCAGCGTGAACGTCGCCGGGGGCACCCGGTTCGACGCCACCACCCAGAAGGACCTGACCGACGCCTTCGACCGGGTGCACAACGCCTTCGTCGCCAAGGGCATCCCGGTGGTGATCGGCGAGTACGGCCTGCTCGGCTTCGACCGGCACACCGGCACCATCCAGCAGGGCGAGAAGCTGAAGTTCTTCGAGTTCCTCGGCTGGTACGCGAAGACCAGGAAGATCACCACCCAGTTCTGGGACAACGGGCAGCACTTCAACCGGCTCACGTTCCAGTGGAAGGACGCGGAGCTGTTCGCGCAGATCAAGTCGAGCTGGACCACCCGCTCCGGCACGGCCTTCGCCGACCAGGTGTACGTGCCGCGTACCGGCTCGATCACTGCCAAAACGCTCGCGCTGAACCTGAACGGCACCACCATCCAGGGGCTGTACCAGGGCAGCACCGCCCTGGCGCAGGGCACCGACTACACCGTGTCGGGCAGCCAGCTCACGCTCACCGCGAGCGCGCTGACCCGGCTGGTCGGCAGCCGGGCGTACGGCGTGAACGCCACCCTGCACGCGCGGTTCTCCGCCGGGGTCCCGTGGCGGATCAACGTGATCACGTACGACCCGCCGGTGCTGTCGAACGCGACCGGGAGCACCACCTCGTTCGCCGTGCCGACCCAGTTCCGGGGTGACCAGCTCGCCACCTTGGAGGCGAAGTACGCCGACGGCAGCAACGCCGGCCCGCACAACTGGACGCCGTTCAAGGAGTTCGACGTGGCCTTCGCCCCCGACTACGCCGGCAACCGCATCACGCTGACCGAGGCCTTCTTCGCGGAGGTCAACGACGGCGCCCGGGTGACCCTGACGTTCCACTTCTGGAGCGGCACGACCGTCACCTACCACGTCACGAAGTCGGGCAGCGGCGTCACGGGCGTCACCGCCGCCGCGGCCCGGGTGGGCTGACCCGGCAGCGGTCTCCACGCGCAGCGGGCCGTGGCCGCCAGGCGGTCACGGCCCGTTCCGCGTACCCGAAGGGATCATCCGCTGCGGTCCGCGCCGCCCGCCGGCGCACCGGCGGCGTGGGCCCGGGCGGGGTCGCTGAAGGTGCTGACGCCGGGGACCAGCAGCGTGACGGCGCTGGCCGCGGCGGTCAGGGCGGCCGCCGCGACGAGGGTGGGCTGGATCCCGAACGCCGCGACCGCCGGCCCGGTGAGGGCGTACCCGACCGGCAGCAGGGCGAACGCGCTGAGCTGATCCAGGGCAAGGGTCTTGCCCAGTACCTCGGCGGGGATCTCGCGTTGCAGGGCGGAGAGCCAGGAGATGAAGTAGATCTCCACGACGAATCCGCCGAGGGCGAAGCAGAGCGCCGTGACCGGTAGCGGCAGGGCGAAGGCGAGGCTGGCGGGCAGGGCGGCGTAGGTGGTGAGGGCGAGCATGCTGACCGTGCCGGGCCGCCGGGGCCGCCACCGGCCGGCCAGCGCGATGGCCGGGAGAGCGCCGGCGGCGGCAGCGGCGAGGACGAGCCCGTAGGCGAGTTCGCCGCCGAGGCGGTCCGCGGCGATCAGCGGGAGCAGCGTCAGGCTGGGCGCGGTGCCGGCGAAGAGTTGGACCGCGACGGCAGCCATGACGGCGGCGACCCAGGGACGGCGCCGGACGGTGGCGATGCCGGCCGCGGCGTCGGCAAGGACGCTGGTCCGGGGCCGGTCACCGGCGGCGACGTCGCGTACGCCCAGCACCGCGAGGGCGCCGGTCGCGAACAGCAGGGCCGCCAGGCCCAGCGCGGCGTGGATGCCGATGGCGGTCACGATCGCGGCGCCGGCGAGCGCCCCGAGGAGGGTCGCGGAGCGCTGCACGGCGGACATCAGGGCGTTGCCGCGCTCCAGCAGGCCGGCGGGGAGCAGCGCCGGGATCAACGACCGCATGGCCGGCCGGGACAGGGACTCGGCCACGCCGGAGAGCGCGGTGACGATGCCGAGCGCGGCCAGGGGCAGGTCGTCGAGGGCGAGCAGCGTGCCGAGGACGATGGCGGTGCGCATCAGATCGGCGGTGAACAGGATCCGGGGCCGGGAGACGCGGTCGGCGAGGATGCCCCCGGCGAGCAGGCAGACCACCAGGGCGATCGCCCGGCCGGCGAGGATGACGGCGATGGTGCCGGCACCGGCCCCGCGCTGTACGGCGTACAGCGCGAACGCGACCGGCAGGATCTGGTCGGCGACGGCCCCGGCGGACTGGCTGGCCCACACCCGCAGGAACCGCGGGTGCTGACTCAGCTTCTGCGCGGCGGCGGTGGCGGGGCTGGTGGGCGCGCTCATGGCGTGCGGCGCGCCCGGCGGTGGCCGGTGGCCGGCACGCCGACGACGGACGCCGGGCCGGCCGCGTGACCGGGCGGGGCCCCGCGGCTGCCGGTGCCGGGCGCCACGATGGGGACGCCGGTGCGGCCGGTCGGGCTCATCCGAGCTGCTCCGGGCCGGCGGCGGGGTCGGCCGGTGACCGGTGGGAGCTGGCGGCCAGGCGGAACGGCGGTGGATACCCCGGCCCGGTGGGACCGGTGCCGTCGTCGGGTGCGGGATTGCCGGCGGAGAGCAGGTAGGTGGCGAACTCGTGGTCGGGATCCACGCCGAGCATCGCCTCGACGCCGCTGTCGTGGAACGCCACGGTCTGGAACGGCGCCAGGCCGAGCGCCGTGCAGGTCAGCGCGAAGGTCTGACCGTAGTGGCCGGCGTCGAACATCCACAGCCGGTAGGCCCGGGGGTGGCGGTACTTCCAGGACAGGCGGGCGGCGACGGTGGTGGTGAGGCAGGTGAAGGCCCCCTGGTAGGAGGGTTCCTGTTCGTACGCCAGGGCGGCGATGCGCTCGCGGTCGACGGTGGCGTCGAGGAGTTCGAGGCGGTGCACCTCGGGCGCGTAGTGGTAGAGGCCGGCCGGGACGCCGGTGACGTCGTAAACGGCCACGTAGCACTCGACCTCGTGCCGGCCACCGGCGGAGGCGCTGATGCGTCCCTGCTGCGGGCCGAACGCGCCGCCGTCGAGGAATCGCTGGGGCGCGAACGTGCAGGACAGGACGGTGGCGAGCGCATCGATGCCGACCGGGGTGCCGGCGAACGCGCGGTGGGTGCGCCGGGCGGCGAAGACGTCCTCCACGGGCGTACGCAGCGGCAGGGCGCGTCGGGGAAGGTGCACGGCCGGGGCGTCCGGGTACCGCTTGAACGGCGCCGGAGGTGCGCCGTCGGCGGCGATCTGCGCGGCGGTGGCGTCGCGTTGCGGCGAATCCACGAGGTAGTTGGCGTCGCGGGCCTCGGTGTGCATGCGCGACGCGATCGGCCCCCAGTGCTGCCAGACGGGCGGGGTGCAGGCGTCGTCGGTGTCGGCGACGAGGATGCCGGCCTCGCGGAGCTTGTGGACCGCCTGGACGGCGGCGTCGGCGGCCTCGCCCCCGAACTGGGCGGCGACCTCGTCGACGTCGGTGAAGTCGTCGAGCCGCTGCAACAGGCTCAGCAGGTCGGGGGTGACCCGCAACCACCGGCGTTGACCGGGCAGGGCGACCATCAGCGCATCGCTGTCCCAGCGGCAGACGAGCTGGTCGCGGCGACGTACCCGCATTCCGGTGCCCTTTCCACGACGAAGCACGACGGACGGAGTGGTGCCGGACCCGCACGCGGGTCCGGCACCGGGCGCGTCAGACGGCGCCGTGGTTCAGCACAACTTCGTTCGTCTCGACGATCACGATGTCGAAGGCCATGGCTTGTACCTCCTCTCCGGCGCGATGGGCTCGGTGCACCCCTGGACGGGACCGTCCCCGCTGCATCCGGGACGGGCGTTCGGGGGAACCTGGGTGCCGCGGATACGCAGTCAGGATGCGGATCGGTCGGGCGGACGAGGCGGGAAAGTCGACTGCGGCGAGCGTTCGGGACCCCGAAAGAGAAATTCGGAGACATTTCCCGAGCGGTACGCCGTCATGACAACTCCCCTCATCCGTTCCCGCTTGCGGCAATAGAGAAGGTAGCGAATGCGTCGACCCCCTGCCAAGGGGTCGGCGGTCTTTCCCGGGCCGTCTTACAGCGAGAGTCAATGGAGATGCGAGGCGACCGCCAGGGCCGGCGGCGGCCGGGGCGCCGGGTGCCTGGTCGCCGCCACGACGGGGCGGCTGAGCCGGCGGTCAGGGTGCCGGGAGCTGGCGTGCCGGCCAGCGGCTCGGCGCGGGCGTTCGCGCAGGTGGAGCCCTTGTCCCGGCCGACCCCGCACCCGCTGGCGAGCGCTCGCCGGGCGTCTCGGGTGGTGGTGGCCGGCCCTTGGCCGGGTTCGGCGCGCCGCCGCGCAGGCGGGTGGTCCGGTGCTCCTCAGCGGCGTTGGGGCTAATCGGGTGTCCCCGGACAGGCAATGCCGTCGGGCGGTGAGGATTCCCTCCCGATGGGTCGCGGGTGGGGAATTCGTGCGCGTGCTGGTGTATCGCCTCGGCGGGCCTTTGGCCATTGGTCTCCAGGCATTCCTGCCCGCGACTCTGCGGCCGGTCAACGCATTCGGATGCGTCAAAGCCTCAGGGGCGGCCGATTAGCCGGCCCGCCAGCCCGCCAGCCCGCCGACACGCCGACGCCGGCCGACCTGGCACGGGTACCAGGTCGGCCGGCGTCGCTGTCGCGCGAGGAGAGGAGGGTCAGACGGCCCCGACGGCCACCGGCTCGGCGGCGGGGGCCGGAGGGGGAACCGGCGCGGCAACGGCGACGGGAGCCACCGCCTCCTCGGGCAGGTACCTGCCGAGCTTGCGGATCCGCCTGGCGTTGTTGACCAGGACGTCGATCGGCGGCAGGTCGGTGTCGAGCCGTACGGCCGTCGGGTTGGCGGCGGCGTGGTGGATGTTGCTCAGCAGCGTGTGGAACGACCGCGGGAACAGCGAGCGTACGAACTTGGACTGCTGCCGGCCGCGCTTGATGCTGGTGATCGGCTTCGACCAGTCGATCTGACTGGGCCGGAACCGGTGCTGCCGCATCAGTTCGCGCCGGAACTCCTGCCACGACACCAGCTTCAGGTCGAACCGCTCGGCGATCTCGCGGGTGGTCGCCGGAGTCACCGGGTAGCTGATCGGCCGCGGCGTTTCCGACAACGCGTTGTCCACGACCGACCGGGCCAGCACGTCGCCGGCGACGATCGGGCTGGTGACCTCCGAGTCCCAGATCAGGCCCAGCTGGAGCATGTGCGAGATCATGTTCCAGAACGAGTACTCCATGCCGGGGTCCTTGAACCCGGTGGGCGCGCCGCCCAACGCGAACGGCGCCTGGTAGATGTGGATGGGCACGCCGTCACGGTTCGCCCGCAGGCTGAGGTGCTTGACGACCCACTTCATCCTGCTGTAGCCGGTGTAGAAGAAGCTGTTGCGGTAGAAGTCGCGCCGCTGCTGGTAGACCTCGCTGCCGACCGAGCCGATGACGTGCAGCGTCTTGAACCGCTCCTGCAGGCAGAACTCCGCGAGCCGGAGCGTCGGCAGGACCTTCTCCTCGCGGTACCGGGCGTAGGGGTAGTCGTGGGTCGTCGCCCCCGCGGCGTCGATGACCACGTCGACCTCGGTGAGCAGTTCGTGGTGGGCGGCGGGGTCGAGCCCCATCGCCGGCTCCAGGTAGCTGCCCTCCAGGACGGACAGCTTCCCGGTGTCGGGCAGCTCCATCTTGTACTTGCGCAGCTGCCGGGCGATGCGGTCCTCGCCGGACTTGTCGCCCTTGCGGCGCACCAGGGCGTAGACCGTCGCCACCCGGGCGTCGCCGAGGAGCTCACGCAGCATGTGCATGCCGACGTATCCGTTCGCGCCCAGCAGGAGCACGTTCTTCGGCTCGTCGGCGCCGCGTCGGGGAAGACGGCCCGCTACCGCTCGCGGGTCCTCCGAGTAGCCGAGCGAGATCCGGTTGGGGCTGCCTGTCGACAGCGCGATCCGGTCGCTGTTGTGGCGCAGGAAAATGTGCATCGATCCGCCTTTGCACGAAGGGTGGGTGTTGGGGGCCGGACGGGGACCGCGTCGGCTGTCAGGCCACGCGCCGGTCGAGGTGCTGCCAGAACCTCTCGCGCAGCTCCCGCCGGAGGAGTTTTCCGCTGGGGTTGCGGGGCAACTGGTCGACGAACTCGAAGCTCGCCGGGATCTTGAAGTCGGCGATCCGCCCCCGCAGGAACGGGGTGAGATCGCGGGCGGTCGCGGGCTGGTCGGGGTGGGTCACCACGAAGCAGTGCACGACCTCGCCCCAGTGCTCGTGCGGCACGGCGACGGCGGCGGCCTCGACCACCCCCGGGTACGCGCAGACCGCGTTCTCGATCTCCGCCGGGTAGACGTTCTCGCCGGCCACGATGATCGTGTCCTTGATCCGGTCGCGTACGAAGAGGAAGCCCTCGTCGTCGAGGTAGCCAGCGTCGCCGGTGTGCAGCCAGCCGTCGACCAGGGTCGCGGCGGTGGCTTCGGGCAGGCCCCGGTACTCGATCATCCGCGCCGGGGTCGACAGGCAGATCTCGCCGACCTCGAACGGCGGCAGCACGCGGCCCGTACCATCGATGATCTTCACGGCGAAGCCCGGGTACGGCCGGCCGGCCGCCTGCATGCGCGGCCCGCCGACGACGTGCTCCGACGGCGGCAGGCAGACGGCGGTGTTGCCGCTCTCGGACAGGCCGTAGATCTGCGCGAACTCGCAGTCGAACATCTCGATGCTGCGGCCGAGCAACGCCTCGGAGATCGGCGACCCGCCGTAGACGATCTTCCGCAGCGAGACGAAGTCCTCCCGCTTCGGCCGGGGCGGCGCGAGCATCATCTGCAACTGGGCCGGCACGACACACGCCGTGGTGACGCCGTGGCGGCGGATGAGGCGGACCGCCTCGTGCCCGGCGAACACCCGGACCGACACGTTGGTGATGCCGGCGCTGAACCCCTGGATCGACCACCAGAGTCCACCGATGTGAAACCCCGGGATGCCGATCAGGCTCACGTCGTCCGGCCGCCAGTCGATCCAGTCCAGGCCCTCGGAGGCGAGCGCGTCCCGCACCGCGAAGAAGCTGCGGTGGGCCAGCACGACACCCTTGGGGTTGCCGGTCGTGCCGCTGGTGTACACCTGGGCCAGGGGTTGCTCCTCGGTCCAGGACGGGTCCAGGTCGGCGTCCTCGTCGGCCTGCCAACCGGTGAAGCCGGCCAGCGACACGACCTCGCGCAGCTCGGGCAGGTCCGGCCGCAGCGCGTCGACGGTGTCCAGGAGATCCTCGTCGCAGAAGAGGACCGTGCTGCCGGAGTCGCGCATGATGTGCCGGATCTCGCCGGCGCGCAGCCGCCAGTTGATGGGGACCAGCACGGTGCCGGTCTTGGCACAGGCGAACAGGACGTCGTAGTAGTGCTCGGACTCCTTGCCCAGGTAGGCGACGCGGTGCCCGGCCGTGACCCCGGCGCGCCGCAGGGCGTGCGCCGTCCGGTTGCTCGACCGGTGCAGCTGCGCGTAGCTGACCGTACGGTCCTCGCAGTGCACCGCCGGATGGTCGGGCCGCTGCCCGGCGTGGAAGGCGACGACGTCGTGCACCGTGCGCAACTGCGGGTGGTACGCCGTCATCGGGCCGTCCCGTCCGGGACCGCCAGCGTCTCCTCGAGGTACTGCACGATCGCCGGGCCGGACGCGAGGGCCGGCAGCAGGTTCGGGTCGATCTCGATGCCGAACGCGTTCTCGAGCGCCATCATGAGCTGGATCTGGCGCAGCGAGGTCCAGCCCGGGACGGTGTCCGGGTCCAGGCGCTCGGGCAGCTCGTCCGGTGCGACACCGAACACCGAGCCGACGACCTCGCGGACGCGGGTCTCCAACATTGCTACTCCTTGGGTGTCGCGCCGGGGCCCTGCCCCGGGGTGAAGAAACGTCGCGTGATCCGGGAGATGGTGCGGAAGTCGTCCGTGCTCACCTCGTCGAGGGAGATCTCCGTGCCCAGCTCCGCCTCGATCAGGTAGAGCAGCTCGACGAAGTGCATCGAGTTCAGGACGCCCGTGTCCACGAGGTCGTCGTCGAGCCCGACCGAGTCGATGTCCGGACATCTGGCGCGCAGGAACGTGGTGAGGAACTCCGGAACGGTCTCGGTCGTACTCATGACCCCTCCTGGGGGCGTGTCGGTGCGGGGAGGATCTTCGTGGTGAGCCGGGCAGCCGACGGTTCGTCGGCGCACCGGTGTTCGGCCACGGCCCGTCCCGTGGAGAGGCCCGTCGGGATGAGCCGGTTGGTGCGCAGCGCGACGGCCGGATCGCGCAGCAGCGGGTTGGTGTCGCGCACGGTGGCGGAGAACAGCGCGAAGACCGGGTCGATGACCTTGGTCGCCCCGTCGGCGTCCTCGACCTCGACCCAGGCGTGGACCAGGTCGAGCATGCCGACGACCCAGCCGATCCGGGTGACCGCCGGGATGCCGGCCCGGTGGCAGAGCTGGGCCAGGTACCGGCTCGCCGAGTCGCAGCTCGCCACGCCGTGCGTGGTCACCAGGTCCACGTCGTTCTGCAGGGCCTCGGGCAGCTTGACCCAGCGCAGGTCCATGGCGGCGAACTCGGCGGCGATCGCCCGCAGCTCCGGGGAGCGCAGCTCGGCCCGCTCGCCCGTCGTGTGGACGGTGGCGGTGACGGCGAGCTGCGACGCCGTACGGGTGACGGTGTCGCCGCGCTCGGCGCTCGGTCCGGCGCCGCCGTCGGCGGGTTCGACCGTCAGGTCGTGCACCGCGCCGCCGCAGCGTTCGGGGCGCGGCAACGCCAGCGTGCTGGTCGGCTGCGGGCCGCACGCGTCGGCGGCACACGCGATCCGCAGCGCGAACCGGGAGGCGCGGGGCGCGAGCAGCTCCTCGGTCGACGAGCGCATCCACCGCAGCGAGTAGGCGAAGGCCTGCTCCGGCACGGTCGTGCCGGTGCCCGAGTACAGCGCCAGGTTGAACAGGTCGCGCGAGTCGAAACGCTCCTCGCCCGGGTCACCACTGGCGGGCAGCCCGCGGTCGAGCAACGTGGAGAGCGTGTGGTCGTCGCAGCCGAGGACCTGTCTCGCCGAGGCGCGGTCGACGTCGCCGAGCCGGTGCTCCGGCGGGACCGCGAAGAGCGTGTCCAGCCCCCGGGCCAGTCCGGGGGCCGTCATGACCGCCCCGGGTTGTCGCGCCACATCGTCTTGATGACGCTTCCGGTGCTCAGCACGTACTCGTCCACGGACGTCCAGCCGAGCATCTCGTTGATCTGCACCTGCTCCGGGCCGGCCGAGGTCTCCAGGTAGCCCGGCAGGCCGAGGGCCTCGGCCCGCGCCTGGCCGGCGCGCATCAGGACGTAGCCGACGCCGACGGAGTCGACCCGCCGGCCGAGCACCGCGAACCACACGTGCGGGCTGCTGGGGCGCATCCGGTCGAGCGCGTTGGAGATCCGCACCGCCTCCATCACGGCCCGCGGCCCGGCCAGCAGGCACGCCACCGAGCGCAGCGCCCACCCCCACCACGGCGTCGTGCGCTCGTCGCCGTAGAGGACGAGGATCCCGTCGAGCCGGTCGGCCCGGTACGCGGCGAGGGTGATGCCCGAGCTCATCAGCTGGGCGATCACCAGCTCGGCCAGGTACAGCGCGGTCAGCGCGGACATGCGCTGCCACCGGGGGAGCGAGCCGGCGGCGGCCCAGATGGCGCCGTTCTCGTACGCCTGGGCGAGCAGCCGGGAGCCCGCCCACAGCTGTCGCCACCCGAGGTCCCGGACCTCGAGCCTGGGCTCCGGGCGCGCGATTGTTCGACTGTTCACATTTCACCCCACGTCCAGACGGGAGCCCGCTGACCTGGGTGAATTTAATGGTCTTGGGTAATCGGCCAGTAATAACAAGATCCCTCCGACGGTGTGCGCCGTTGCGGCGACCTCGGGGGCCGTCGCGCGACGCCGGCCTCGTCGCCCACGAGGACCGCGCGCCTCGCCGGGCTGCTCCCTTCCCCGGGTCGGGTCCGGATGCGAGACTGAGTCGTGTCGCGTGACGACCTCGGGAGCCCGCCGGAGCACCACCGCGCCGAGTCGGTGCCGGCGTGATCAGCGGCCACTGGGAGGTCGTCGTGGTCGGCGGCCGGATCGCCGGAGCGTGCACCGCCTGGGCCCTCGCGCCGTACGCGGAGCGGGTCCTCGTCCTCGACGCCTCGCGGCCCACCGCGTTCTGGCCGCAGCAGTCCACCTGGGACCGCTCCGGCAACCTCGCCTGGGCCGAGCTCGGTCTACTGGAGACGGTCCTGGCCTGCGGCGCCCCGCGCACTTACGGCGACACCCAGCGCATCGGCGAGGACGTGGTCGAGCGGGTCTACCCGCGCGAGGACGCCCACTCGTTCCGGATGAGCGTGCCCCGCGAGGTGCTGGACCCGGCGCTGCTGGCCGCGGCGCGCGGCCGGGGCAACGTCACCGTGCGGCGCCCGGCCCGGGTGCGGGACCTCACAGTCGACGCGGGCAGGGTGCGCGGCGTGACCGTCCGGCACGGTGCCGTCGACAGCGAGGTCACCTGCGACCTGCTGGTGCTGGCGGACGGCCGGCTGTCGCGCAACGCGGAGCGCGTGGGGGCGGACGCCTACCGGGTGGTCGAGTCACCGTGGTTCGCGCTGCTGGCCTACTACGAGAACCTGCCGCTGCCCACCGACCGCTCCTACTTCTCGTTGCAGGACCGCAGCGTCCTCATCTCGACGCCCTGCGGCGACAAGCAGTGGTGCGTCGCGGTGGACCTGCACCAGAGCCTGATCGACGAGACCGGCCGGCACCCGGCGCGCTCGTACGAGCGGATGGTGCGCGACGACCCGTATCTCGGCCCGGCCGTCGCCGTCGGGCGCCGCACCACCTCGATCGGCGGCGCCGGGCGGATGCGCATGCTGCGCCGGCCGATGAGCGGGCCCGGCTGGTGCCTGGTCGGCGACGCCGGCTACCACCTGGACCCGGTCACCGCCCAGGGCACCCGGGCCGCCGTGGTCACGGCCCGGATCCTGCGGGACCGCGTCGCGGGCGCCGGCCGCGTCGCGGGCGCGGACCTGACCGGCCTGACCGGCGAACGCGACGCCGCCCTCGACGACGACTGGGACTACACGGAGCAGATCGTGCGCGGCTGACCGACGCCACCACCGGCCCACGCCCACCACCGGCCGCGCCGCCACCGGCCGACGCCCTCCACCGGTCGACGCGCCCTCCACCGGCCGGCGAGCGGATCCGCCGCCGAGTCAGCGCGGGGTCGGCCCGACCGGCTACGCCACCGGCCGGCTGCCGTTGATGGTCACCCGCTGGCCGTAGCGGGAGTGCGGGTAGTAGTCCCAGACGGCGTGGTGCTGGGTGCAGCGGTTGTCCCAGAACACCAGCGTGTTCGGCGTCCAGCGCACCCGGCAGTTCAGGATCGGCTGCTGAGCGACCCAGCCGAAGAGCATGTCCAGCAGCGCCCGGCTCTCGTGGCGGGAGAGCTGCACGATGTGCGAGGTGAAGCCGGCGTTGACGAAGAGCAGCTTGCGGCCGGTCTCCGGGTGGCGTACGACGACCGGGTGCTCGCTCTTCGGCACGACGTACTCCGGCGGCGGGGTGTGGCCCTGCCACGGGATCAGGCCGTCGTGGATCGCGGTCAGCCCGTCGAGGAAGGCCCGCATCGGCGGGGAGAGCATCTCGTACGCCAGGTGCATGTTCGCCCAGAGGGTGTCGCCGCCGACGCCGATCTCCGGCGTCCTGGTGACGTAGAGCATCGAGCCCAGCGACGGCTCGGCCTCGGCGGTGCCGTCGGTGTGCCAGTCCTCGCCGGCCACGAACCGCGAGTCCCGGCCGGCGCTGATCTCGAGGACGGCGGGGTCGCCGCCGTCGAGGTCGGCGAGGGGCTGCCGGCGCAACTCGCCGAACAGGCCGGCGAAGCGCTTGTGGTCCTCGGCGGAGAGCACCTGGTCGCGGAAGACCAGCACATGGTGGGCGAGGAAGGCGCGCCTGACCTCGGCCAGTTGCCCGTCCGACAGCTCGGTGGCGAGGTCGAGGCCGGAGACCTCCGCGCCGATGACCGGAGAGATCGGTCGGACGGTGATGGTGTCGTAGCGCTCCGGCGGGCGGGTCGTCGCCCGCTCGACGGCGGCAAGGACGTGCTCTTCCATTCGTTCCCTCCTGGGTTCGGTGTCACAGCCCCCGGGCCAGCAGGTCGGCCACGATCAGCCGGCCGAAGGCGAGGTTGCCGTGGATCGGGTCGTCCGGCTCGCAGAACGCGGCCCGCTGCCGGCCCGCGCCGTCGGTGACCCGGGCCCGCAGGTCCACGATCTCCACGCCGAGCGCGACGAGCGCGCGGCGGACCGTCTCCTGGGCCGCCATGAACACCAGCGGGTCGGACATTCCCGGCACCCGCTGTGGCGGCAGCACCGCGAGGACGCGCAGCCCCAGGTCGAGGGCGTGGCGGTAGAAGGCCAGCGCGTCGCGGGCCATGGCGCGCACGATGTCGTCGAAGAGCCCGCCGGCGAGGAAGCCCGCCGGGAAGGCGCCGTCGCCCGCCCGGTAGATCCGCCAGTTCTCGGTGGTGGCGAAGAAGTGGGCGCTGAGCCCGAACGTCGAGACCAGCGGGACGGCGAGCTGCCCGACGTCGGCCACGCCCAGCTCGGCCAGGAAGCCGCGGTGGCGTTCCTGCACGGCGGCGTCCCGGAACACCAGGCCGTCGTCGCGGACGTCGAAGAAGCCGACGTTGAAGTCGCGCCCCGAGCCGACCGGCCCGCCGACGAAGGGCACCCCGGCCGCCGTGGCCGCGCGGGCGATCGGCCCGGCGTGCGAGTCGCCCAGCAACAGGAACCTAGCCGGCGCGGTAGTGGTCGAGGACGGCGTCGTCACAGTAGAGGTCACCTCCGTCGGCGGCGTCGGCGCGAGCGTCGGACGCCGTGGCGGTCGGACCCGCCGACCTGTCGCGTTCGAGGGCGTCGAAGAAGTGGCGCATGACGAAGGCGACCCCCGTCGGCGTCACGGCGCGCAGGTTCGGCGCGAAGAAGACCCCCCGGAACGGGAAACTGGTGATCAGCTCGTACGAGGGGAAGTAGTCGACGTGCTCGTGCTCCTGGGCCAGCTGGCCCGCCGCGGCCCGCAGCACCGACTTGGAGTACGTGGTGGCGGTCAACGCGTGCGCCCCGGTCGCCGTCGCGGTGAGCGGCACCGGCGACACGGTCAGCAGGACGGTCAGCCGGGGGTTGGCGGCGCGCAGCAGCGCGACGACGGCGGCGAGGTCCCGGTGCACCTCGGCCACGGTGAAGTTGTGGAAGACGTGCCGCCCGGCGTCGAAGGTGCCCCGGACGGTGCCGGGGCAGACCGGGTGGACGGTGCCGGTGACCGTGTCGCGCCAGGCCTCGGTCAGGCCGAGGGTGAAGATGAGACAGCCCGCCTCGGCGACCGCCCCCCGCATCGCCGCCAGGGTGGACCGGCGGGCGGCCAGGGTCGCCTCCGCCGAGTCGTACCCGTCGGGTTCGACCGACGGGCGGTACGGGTCGAAGAACCGGTCGCCCTCGCGCCAGACCTCGTCGGGCCCGGGGTCGTCCGTCAGCGCCCAGGTCAGCCACTGCCGCAGGGTGGCGGCGGTGTAGATGGTGCCCGTGCGGAAGGAGAACGCGCCGTAGTGGCGGGCCCGGCGCTCGGCCTCGGTCAGCCCCGGCGGGGGCAGCTCGACCTCATGCCAGTTCATCCCCTCGTCGCGCAGGGCGGGACCGAGGTGGCGGGCGAAGCAGGAACCGGCGGTGAGGACCGGATCGTCCGGGTCGAGGCCGAACTTCGGCGTCCACACCTCGCCGATGTCCCGCATCTCCGGCTCGGCCACGGCGGTGCGCCAGAACGACCGCGACGGCAACGACTGGTACGGATTCATCGCGCCGCCCTCGGGTCGCTGGCCAACTCCGCCTCGTTGATGGCCCCGGCCACCATGTCCACGTGCGGCGCCTCGACGATGCCGTAGTGGGTGGTGTCGACGAGGTGCCAGGCGAGCCCGGTCAGGTGCCCCCGCCACGTGCGGGCCTGCTCCTGGGGCGCGCCGAGCGCCGGCAGCCCGGCCGTCGGGCGGCCCGCGAGCCAGAGCCGCCCGGGCGTCCCGGCCAGCCGGGGCAGGGTGTGCTGGGCCATGCTCGCCAGGTTGGCCCGGCAGCAGCGCGCCAGCGCGTCCGCGTACGCCGTCGCCGCGGTGTTCGCGCCGGTCGCCGCCCCCAGCTCGTGGGCGAAGAGCGCGGCGAGCCGCTCCTCGTCGTACGCCTCGAAGGCCGGCGCGGCGTCCGGCGGCGGCGGGTCGAGCAGGTACAGCTCGTCCGCCGGCTGGCCGGCCGCCTCGGCCTCCGCCGCCATCCCGAGCGCCACCCAGGCGCCGAACGACCACCCGGCGAGCCGCCAGCGCCACTCGTCGCGGGGGAAGCGGTCCCGCAGCGCGGCGTGGTAGCGCGCGGCCCGCTCCGCCAGCGACCAGGCCGGCTGCCCGGGGCTCACCAGCGCGGGATCGGCGATGACGCAGACCGTGAGCTCCGGATCGAGCGCCGACACCAGCGGCCGGTACGCCTGGACGTCGCCGCCGACCGGATGGACCAGGCAGAGCACCGCACGCCCCCGGCCCGCCTGCCAGACCTCCACCGCCACGGCGGGGTCGGCGGGGTCGGCGGCGCGGACCGGCTCGCCGAGGAGCCTCAGCACCTCGGCCAGGCTCACCCGGTGGCTCAGCTGGGACAGGCCGAGGCTGACGCCGAAGCGCTCCTTGACCCGGTCGATCAGGTCCAGCAGCAGCAGCGAGTCGGCCCCCAGGTCGTAGAGGGACGCGGCCGGGTCGAGCGCGTCGACGCCCAGCCAGTCGCAGAGCCACTCGCCGACCTGCTCGGCGGCCGACCGGGGCAGTACGGCGGGTGTCGCGTCCGCCGGGCCGGCCAGTGGCGCGTAGAACTCCCGCGCCCGGTCCAGCGCGGTGGTGCAGACGAGCAGCTGCGGCAGCCGCAGCCGCAGGGCCTGCGCGAAGAGCCGGCGCCCCTCGTCCACGGAGAGGCCGACCGCCAGGTGCGCCCGGTGCCGGGCGTCGGTGGGCAGGGCGTCCCGGGCCAGGCCCACCTCGCTCCAGACGTCCCAGCCCATAGAGATCCGCAGCGTGGTGTCGGCCCCGTCCGCCCGGTGCCGGGCGAAGCCGTCCAGCAGCCCGTTGGTGGCGGCGTAGTCGAGCTGGCCGACGCCGCCGAGCTGCGCCGACATCGACGAGCAGTAGACGACGAACGACGGCCGGTGGCGCGCGACCAGCCGCTCCACGAGCAGCGCGCCGTGCGTCCTGCCGGCCGTGGCCCGCCGCATCGCGGCCGCGTCCCGCCGGCCGATCAGCCCGCCGGCCGCGATCCCCGCGGCATGGACCACCCCGTCGACCCGTCGGGTCCGGGCGTCGAGCCGGGCCAGCAGTTCGTCGGGTCCGGCCTCGGCCAGGTCGCCCTCGATGAGGTCGACGCGATCGGCCCAGCGCGCCAACCCGGCCGGCAGCGGCCCGCGCCGCGCCAGCAGGACCACCCGGCAGTCGCCCTGCTCCAGCAGCCAGGCGGCGATGCTCCGCCCGATGCCGCCGGTGCCGCCGAGGACCACGTACACGGCCGGTCCGGCCGGCAGCGCGCGCGTGGCGGGCACCGCCGGCAGCGGATGCGTGGCCGGCGCGGCCGGCGGGCGGACCGGCAGCAGCGCCTGCTCCCACCAGTAACTCCCGCGCAGCGCGAGTCGGCGGGGTGGTGTCTCCTCCGCCAGCAGCGCCGCGAGCGCCGGCGCCCAGTCGGCCGGATCGGGGCCCGGCAGGTCCACCCAGTGGCTCGCGACGTCGCCCTCCTGGGGTGCGACCTCGCAGACCCCGGCGAGCAGGCCCAGCTCCGGCCGGCGTACGTCGTCGTGCACGGGTTGCGCCTGCTGCGACAGCCACCAGGCCCGCAGCCGGGGCCGGCGGGGCAGCGCGGCGACGGCTGCCAGCAGCGCCGCCGGGGTGTCGACGCAGGCCCGGTACGAGTGGGCGAGCGCGTCCGCGCCGACCGGCCCGTCGACGGCCAGCGGCAGCGCGTGGAGCCAGTCGACACCGCCGTGCCCGGGCGCGGCCGGCGAGCCGGCGTCGGCACCGGTCAGCGCGTCGAGCAGCCGGCCCAGCGACTCGGGATCGGCCGGGTCGGCCTGGTAGCTGTCCGGTCCGAGCCGGGCGAAGCCGTCCGCGGCGGTGACGGCGACCACCCGGGCGTGGGACGCCGCGAAGGCGCGGAGCGCGGCCGGCGGCGGTGGTTCCGCGGCCATGACCACGAGCGTCTCCGGGCGGCGGGCACCGGGGTCGGCCCCCGCGTGCCGCCAGCGCACCCAGTGCGGCTGGTGCAACCACTCGGCCTCGGACAGCCGCGCCGGCCACGGCTGATCGGCCGGCGCCGCCCCGGCAGCCGCCGGCACCCCGGGCGACGCCGCCCCGGGCGACGCCACCCCGGGCGACGCCGCCCCGGCTGACGCCGCCCCGGTGGGCGGTGCCGTCCCGGTCGGCGGTGTCGCCCCGGCCGGCGGGGCGGCGCGGGCGAACTCGTGGTCGACGAGAACGAACGCCGGCGGGGGGAAGTCCCAGGGCGGCTGCGCCGGCCCGGCCGGCCACCGGACCGGCCGACCGGCCAGCCAGGCGGCGACGAGGTCGGCCGCCGGCGGCGTACCGGCCGGGCCGGTGACCGCGACGGGCGCCGCCTCGACGGGGGTGACCTCGACGGCGGTCGCGGTGCGCAGCCAGGCCACGGCGGCGGCCGCGTCGGCGCACACGGCCGCCGCCCGCCACCGGCCCGGCGTGCGGCCCGCCTGGAGGTGGCGCAGCACCCGGTGGTAGGCCTCGGGCCGGGCCGCCAGGTAGTCGGCGATGCGGTCGGCGTCGGCGCGCAGGCCGGCCGCGCTGCCGCTGGCGAGCAGCACCACCGGTACGCCGGGGACCGGCGGAGTCTCCGGGCCGGCGCCGACCTGCGCGACCGCCTCGCAGACCAGGTGGGCGTTGGTGCCGCCGATGCCGAAGCTGCTCACCGCCGCCACGCGTGGCCGGTCGACGGGCCAGGGCCGGGCCTTCGTGGGGACGTGGAACGGGGCCGGGTCGGGGCCCAGCCGTGGATTGAGGCGACGGAAGTCGACGTTCGGCGGGATCAGCCCGTGGTGCACGGCCAGCACGGCGCGGACCAGACCGACCACCCCGGCCGCCGCGCCGAGATGACCGATCTGGCTCTTCACCGAGGCAAGCGCGACGCGACCGGACTCGGCCAAGTCGAACGCCTGGCGTAGCGCCGCCACCTCCACCGGATCGCCCAGCTCCGTGCCGGTGCCGTGCGCCTCCACGTAGCCCACGTCGCCGCTGGTACGCCCGCTGCGGCGCAGCGCGGTACGGATCACCTCACGCTGGCCGGCGACCGACGGCGCGGCGTAGCCGATCTTCTCCGCGCCGTCGTTGTTGACGGCCGACCCGGTGATCACGGCGTAGACGGTGTCGCCGTCGCGCCGGGCCAGCCGCAGGGGCTTGAGCACGACCACGCCCACCCCGCTGGCGCCGACGGTGCCGCCGGCGTCGTCGCTGAACGGCCGGCAGTGCCCGTCGGGGGAGAAGATGTGCTGCGGCTGGTAGCGGTAGCCGGCCGTCAGCAGCGGGTCCACCAGCACGCCGCCGACCAGCATCACGTCGCTGTCGCCCTGGCGCAGCAGCCCGGCCGCGACGTGGACCGCCACCAGCGAGCTGGCGCAGGCCGCCTGCACGGTGAAGGCCGGACCGGTCAGCCGCAGGTGGTAGGCGACCTTCGTGGCCAGGAAGTCCTTCTCGTGGTGCAGCGCCAACTGGAATGAGTCCGGCAGCCGCGCCGGATCGGCTTCGCGCAGCATCGTCTGGAAGTACGTGTTCTCGCCGCAGCTGGCGAGCAGGCCGACCCGCTGCCCGGCGGGATCGGCGATGCCGGCGTGCGCCAACGCCTCGACGCAGCTCATCAGCAGGTGCCGCTGCTGCGGATCCATCAGCCGCGCCTCCTGGCGGCTGATGCCGAAGTGCCCCGGGTCGAAGCCGAGCACCCCGGCCAGCTGGCTGCGGGCGCCGACCAGGCCGTCGGCGGCGTCGAAGTGCTCGATGCCCCGGTCGCCGGCCTCCACCATCGCCCAGAAGGCGGCCAGGTCGGCCGCGCCGGGCAGCCGGACGGCCATCCCGACCACGGCGACCGGCTCGTCCGCCGGGCCAGCGACGGCCCCGTCCCGCGCGCCCACCGCCGCCTCCGTGGCCCGTTGCTCGGTGAGGAACCGGGCGAGGCGGCGGATGGTGACGTGCTCGAAGAGGTCGGAGATGCTCAGCGGCAGCCCCTCGGCGGCGCAGCGCAGGTGGAAGCGCATCAGGTCGAGGCTGCCCGCGCCCTGGTCGAAGAAGCGCCGGTCGGGTGCGATCGGCGTCCCGACGACCTCCTCGAAGAGCTTGGCCAGCCGGGACTCCAGGACCGACATGACCGGCGCCGGCGCGGCGGCGCCCGGCCGCAGCTCCTCGCCCGGTGCCGTCAACGCGCGGCGGCGGTCCAGCTTCCCGCTGGCGGTACGCGGCAGCTCCGGCAGCCGCCGGAACCGGTCTACCCGCACGTACCCGGGCAGGAGCCCCGCCAGGTGACCGGTCAGCTCCTCCGGCGACGGTGGATCCGCCCGCAGCTCCAGACAGGCGACCAGGTGCGGATCGTCGCGGACCACCACGGCGTTGACGACCGCCGGGTGCGCCAGCAGGGCCGCCTCCACCTGGCCCAGCTCCAGCCGGTGCCCGCTCACCTTCACCTGCTGGTCGTCGCGGCCCAGGTAGTGCAGCAGACCGTCGCGGTCGAACCGGGCCTGGTCGCCGCTGCGGAAGAACCAGCCGTCACCGGGCAGCTCGACGAAGCGGGCCCGGTCGAGCGCCGGATCGTCCAGGTAGCAGGGCGCCACCAGTTCCCCGCCGATCAGCAGCTGCCCGGGGCAGTCCGGCGGCACCACCTCGTCGGCGGAGTCCACCACCCGCAGCCACGTGTTGGCGACCGGGCGGCCGATGGCGGGGCGGGTCGGCCAGGTGGCCGGGTCGCCGTCGAGGCAGAGGCTGCTGACCACGTGGGTCTCGGTCGGGCCGTAATGGTTGAACAGGCGCGCACCGGGCAGGCCGGCGAACCAGCGGCGGATGCTGTCGGTGCAGATCAGCTGCTCGCCGGCGGTGACGACCTCCCGCAGCCGGGACGGGTACCGGCCGAGGCGGACCCCGTGCTCGGCGAGGAGTTGCAGGGCGACGTACGGCAGGAAGATCCGCTCGATGCCGGCGGCGTCGAGGTGCGCCAGCAGCGCCGGCATGTCCTGCCGCCACCCGGGCCGGGGCAGGTGCAGGGTGCCGCCACCGCAGAGCGTGCCGAAGATCTCCTGGAAGGAGACGTCGAAGGAGAGCATGGAGAACTGCAGGGTCGCCGCCGCGCCCGCCAGGCCGCCGGCCTCGCCCTGCCAGTGCAGGAGGTTGACCAGCAGGGCGTCGCCGACCTGCACACCCTTGGGCGTGCCGGTCGAGCCCGAGGTGAAGAGCGTGTAGAGCGGGCGGCCGACGTACGACGGCGCGACGGGCGTGGCCGACCGGGACAGCACCACCGGGTGCCGGGGGTGAGCGCCCTCGTCGATCACGTCGAGGGCGGGCTCGTCGCCGGGCGCCAGCAGCACGCAGAGCGGGTCGACCTGGCCCAGGACCTGGCGCAGCAGCGCAGGCGGGTAGGCCCGGTCGAGCGGCACGACGGTCAGGTTGAGCCGGGCCGCCGCGAGCAGCGCCACCACGTGTTCCACCGACGGCTCGAAGAACAGGGCGACGCAATGCCGGTCGTCGGTGGAGACCGGATGGTCCCGCAGCAGTTCGGCGGCGAGCGCCGAGGCGTACGCGTCGAGGTCGGCGTAGCTGAGGCGACGGGCGCCGGCCACCAGCGCGGTGGCGGTCGGCTCCGCCCGCACCCGCCGGGCGAAGGCCTCGGCCACGGTGGGCAAGACCGACGGGGTACGCGAACCCCGGCCGGGCTCGGGCAGGCTGCGGCGGTAGGGCCGCACCAGCTCGGCCAGCGTGCTCGGGTCGGTGCCGGTCAACGCGTCGAGGCCGCGCCGGAACAACTCGGCCGCCGCGGCCACGTCGGCGGCGTCGAAGTGCTCGTCGGCGTACTCCCAGAGGCAGTCGAAGCCGGACTCGTGCGCGACGACCGAGAGGGTGAGCGGGCACTTGGCCTCGGTCGGGGCCAGCCAGACCGGCCGGGACGCGCAGCCGGGCAGCGCCAGCGCGGAGAAGTCCGTGTTGTCGAGGACGAAGAGGAAGTCGAACAGCGGCGCGTCGGCGCCGAAGTCGTGGTCGGCGACGGCGTGCGCGAGTGCCACGTCCTGCGCGTCGAGCACCGCGCGTACGGCGTCGGCCTGTCGGCGCAGCTGCGCGCGCAGCTCCTCGGCGGGTGCCAGCGCCAGGGGCAGCAGCACCGTGTTGGCGAACATGCCGAGGCTCGCCTCGAAGTCGCGTACGGGCCGGTTCGCCACCGGGCTGGCGACGCGCGGATGGGTGCGGCCGGTCACCCCGTGCACGGCCCAGCCGAAGAGCGTCAGCAGCAGCGGGAAGCGGGTCAGTCCCAGCTCGGCGCCGAGCCGGTCGAGGGCGGCGCGGCGTTCCGGGCCGATCGTGGTGTGGAGCAGGTGGTCCCCGGTGCCGCCGTGCTCCCGGATCGGCCGCAGCGGCGCGGCGACCTCCGTCACGTCGGCGTAGTGGCCGCGCAGGGCGTGGCGTTGTGCCCGGTAGGCCGGCCGGGTGAACCACTCGGCCTGCCACCGGGCGTAGTCCAGCGGGGTCGGGGCGGGCTCGTCCTCGTCCTCGGTCGTGCCGGCCAGCGCCGCCGCGTACGCGGCCGACAGCCCGCGGAACAGGACGTCGAGCGACCAGCCGTCGACCGCGATGTGGTGCAGGTGCAGCAGGAGCACCCCGCCGCCGTCGCGGGCCAGCCAGTACGCCCGCAGCATGCGCGGCTGTCCGAGGTCGAAGGAGGCGGCGAAGAGGGCGCGGGCGCGCTCGCGCCACCCGGCCCAGTCGCCGTCGCCAACCCCGCCGCCAGCCCCGTCACCGGCCCCAGCCCAGTCGCCGTCGCCGGCCCTGTCGCCGGCCCCAGCCCAGTCGTCAGCCCTGGCCCCGGCCCCGGCTCCGTCAGCGTCGGAAGCGGACGCGGGAGTGGGAGTTGGCTCGCGCCACGGGTCGTAGGGGTCGCCGACCTCCTGGCGCAGCCCCTCCGGCGTGGCCCGGAAGGCGGTCCGTAGCGCCGGATGACGTGCCACCACCCGGCGCAGCGCGTGCCGCAGCGCGTCGACGTCGACCCGGCCGCGCAGCTCGAAGGCGAGCCCCACGTGGTAGGCGGTGGACGCCGGGGACCGTTGCTGCAACAGCCAGAGCCGCTGCTGCTCCGAGGTGGCCGGCGCGGACCGGGCGCCGGACGGGGGAGCCGGCACCGGGTACGGCGAGCCGGTCGCGGTGCGGGCCGTCGCGACCGCCGTGGCCAGCTCGGCGAGGTCGCCGCCCAGCACCACCGCCTGCGGCACCTCGGCGCCCCAGCGCCGCTGGATCTCGAAGCGCAGCCGCAGCGCCTTCAGCGAATCCCCGCCGCTGGCGATCCACCGGTCGTCCGGTCGCAGGTCGGGCACGCCCAGCACCTCGCCGGCCAGCCCGAGCACCGCCCGCTGCCACGCCGTGCCGGCCACCTCGGCGGGCTCGCCGTCGCGCCCGTCGTGTGGGTGCGGGTCGTGGCGTTCCTCGCGCCCGTCGTGTGGGTGCGGGTCGTCGCGCCCACCACGCCTAGGCGGGTCGTCGCGCCCACCACACCCAGGCGGGTCGTCGCGGCCAGCGCGCCAGGGCGGGTCGTCGCGCCGCAGCAGCGCGTCGGCGTCCACCTTGCCGTTCGCCGTCAGCGGCAGCGCCCCGACCCGGTGGACCCGGTGCGGGCGCAGGTACGGCGGCAGGGTCGCGGTCAGGTGCCGGTCGAACTCCGCGTACGACAGGTCGCCAGCCGTCACCAGGTACGCCAGCAGCTCGTTCGTGCCGTGCACCGGGTCGCGCCGGGTGCAGACGTACGCCTGCCGGACCCCCGGGTGGGCGAGGACCTGCCGCTCCACCTCGCCGGGCTCGACCCGGAAGCCCCGGACCTTGACCTGCCGGTCGACCCGGCCGACGTACTCGACGCGGCCGGCGGCGTCGGCGCGCACCAGGTCGCCGGTGCGGTAGTGGCGGCCGGCGGAGCCGTCCAGCCAGGGCAGCCGGACGAAGCGCGCGGTGGTCTCCTCGGGCAGGTTGCGGTAGCCGGCCGCCAGCGCCGCGCCGCCCAGGTACAGCTCGGCGACCTCGCCCGGCGCGGCGACACGCTCGCCGTCGACCACCAGGTGCGCGTCGGTGCCCGGCAGCACCCGGCCGATCGGGACCACCTCGGCGTCGAAGTCGCGGGGGATCGGATGGCACAGGGCGAACGTGGTCGCCTCGGTGGGCCCGTAGACGTTGTGCAGCCGGGTGCGGCTGGCGGGGTTGTCGCGGTACCAGCGGCGGATCAGCCGGGCGTTGAGCTGCTCGCCGCCGACGAGCACCTGGCCGACGTCGGCGAAGCAGTGCGGCCGTTCGTCGACCACCGCGTTGAACAGCGCCACGGTGATGAAGAGCGTGTCGATCCGCTCCCGGCGCAGCGCGGCGTCGAGCAGGTGCGGCGTCGACACCGTCTCGTCGTCGAGCACGACGCAGCAGCCGCCGGTCAGCAGCGGCACCCAGACCTCGAAGCTGATCGCGTCGAACGCCGGGTTGGCGAGGCTCGCGTAGCGGGCCGCCGGGGTCAGCGCGACGTAGCCGGGGCGGGCCAGCCGCAGGACGCCCGCGTCGCGCACCTCCACGCCCTTGGGACGGCCCGTGGTGCCCGAGGTGTAGAAGACGAACGCGACCGGCGCGGCCTCCGGCGCCAGCTCCGCGTCCCCGGCCGGCGGGGCGTCCACCGCGAGCAGGGCCTCCGCCGGCAGCGGCCGCACCCCGGCGGGCAGGTCGCCGGGCGCGTCCGGGCCGTGGACCACCGCCACGGCGCCCGAGTCGCGCAGCATGTGGTCCCGCCGGGCGGGCGGGCTCTGCCGGTCCAGCGGCACCACGGTCGCGCCGAGCCGCAGGATGCCGAGCATGACGCAGACCAGCCGCCAGCCGCGCGGCAGGTGCACCGCGACCGCCTGACCCGGGCGGGTCCCGGCCCGGCGCAGGGACCGGGCGACGGCGGCGCTGGCGGCGTCCAGGTCGGCGTAGCTGAGGCGCCGGTCGCCGTCGGCCACCGCGACCGCGTCGGGGGTACGACTGGCCTGGGCGAGCACGGCGTGGGCGAGACCGGGACCCTGGACCATCACGCCTCCCGTACGGCCGGCGTCGTCGGACGGGCGTCGGAGAGCCGGTCCACCTCGCCGCGCAGCAGCGCGGCGACCCGCAGCACCACCGCGCTCTCCAGGATGTCCCAGTGGTCGCAGTGCACCCGCTCCAGCAGGAAGTCGGCGTCGCCGCGTCGCCGCCAGAAGGCGCGTACCTCGTGCAGGAAGGCCTCGTCGCGCCCGGCGGTGGCCTGCAACAGCACCAGCCGGGCCGGCGACGCGGGGGTCGGATAGTCGCGCATGGTGGACCGGTTGTGGTTGTAGACGCGGTGGTACTGGTCGATCTGCTCGTCGTCGATGCCCGGATACATCCCGTTGAACTTGATGAGCTTGTCGCGGAACTCGGCCATGTCCACCGGCTCGATCGCGCCCCGGTGGGCCGGGTCGTCGGTGCCCAGGGTGTCCAGCAGGACCACGCTCAGCCCGGGATGCCCGGCGAGGGCCAGCCGGCGTCCCATCTCGTACGCGACCAGCCCGCCGTAGGAGAGCCCGGTCAGCACCACCGGCCCGTCCAGCAGGTGCGCGACCTGCCCCAGGTACGCCTCGGCCATCGCCTCCACCGTGGGCAGGAACTCCTCGCCCGGGTTCACCCCCGGGGACTGGATCCCGTACACGCCGAGGGACTCCGGCAGCGCCTTGGCCAGCGACAGGTAGCAGAACGCGGTGCCGCCGGCCGGGTGCACGCAGATGACCCGGCCGCCGCCGTCGCCCGCCCGGAACTCGATCAGGTTGCTCGGCGGCCGGCCCGACGCGCCCCGCCGCAGCCGGCCGCCGAGCGCCTCGATCGTCGGGTGCAGCATGATCTCGTGCACCGGCAGCGGTTCGCCGAACGCCTCGCCGATCGCGTGGGCCAGCTTGATCGCCGAGATCGAGGTGCCGCCCACGTCGAAGAACCGGTCGCCGATGCCGATCTCCGGGTGCAGCAGCAGGCGCTTCCAGATCTGGTAGAGGGTCAGCTCGATCTGGTCGCGCGGGCTGGCCAGGTTGACCTGCCAGGGCGCGTTGGTACGGGCCAGCCGCAGCACCTCGTCGCGGTCGAGCTTGCCGTTGGCGGTCAGCGGCAGCCGCGGCAGCTCCACGAAGAGCGACGGGATCATGTAGCCGGGCAACCGTCGCGACAGCGCCTCGCGCCACTCGCTGACCAGCAACGGCGCCGCCCCGCCCCGGGCGACCCCGGCGACCAGCCTCGGCTCGCCGGCGGCGTCCGAGTCGACCAGCACCGCCGCCTCGCGTACGTCCGGCCGGTCCCGCAGCGCGGCCTCGATCTCGCCCAGCTCGATGCGGAAGCCCCGGATCTTGACCTGGCCGTCGCGGCGGCCGAGGTACTCGATGTTCCCGTCGGGCAGCAGCCGGGCCAGGTCGCCGGTGCGGTAGAGCCGTTCCCCGGGCACGAACGGGTCGGGAACGAACCGCTCGGCGGTCGCCCCCGGCCGGCCCAGGTAGCCGCGGGCGACACCGGCGCCACCGATGTGGATCTCGCCGGTGACCCCGACGGGCACCGGCTCCATCAGCTCGTCGAGCAGGTGGACGCGGGTGTTGGCGATCGGCCGGCCGATCGGGCACTGCCGGGCGGACGGCTGCGGGTCGAGGTAGGCGGTGCTGTAGACGGTGGTCTCCGTCGGCCCGTACCCGTTGAGGACCCGCAGCCCGGGCAGGGCCTCCTGCATCCGGTGCAGGCCCTGCTCCGGCAGCGGTTCGACCCCGACCAGCAGTTGGCGCAGCGCCGACCCGGCCAGGCGGGCCGCCGGATCCTCGTCGATCCACCGGACGAAGGCCGGCGGCAGGTAGGCCTGCACGACGTGGTGCTCGCGCAGCCAGCCCATCAGCGCCGCCGGGTCGCCGCGCAACTTCTCCGGTACGAGGTGCAGGGCCCCGCCCGTGGTCAGCGGCAGGAATATCTCCTGCACCGAGACGTCGAAGCCGACGCTCGACCAGAGCGCCGCCGCCTCCCCCTCGGCGGCGCCGAGCCGCGACACCCAGTGGTCGAGCAGGTTCACGACGCCGCCGTGGGCGACCGCGACGCCCTTGGGGCGGCCCGTCGAGCCCGACGTGTAGATCACGTACGCCAGGTTGGCGGGGTGCACGACGACGCCGGGCGGACCGTCGTGGCGCCCCTCGGCCTCGACGGCGGCCAGGTCGTCCTCGCCGAGGACCAGGGCCGGCGCCGCGTCAGCGAGCATGCCGGCGAGCCGCTCCGGCGGCAGGGCCGGGTCCAGCGGCAGGTAGGCGGCCCCGGCCTTGAGTACGCCCAGGATGGCCACGATCAGCCCGGCCGAGCGCCGCGCGTGCAGGCCCACCACCTGGTCGCGGCGTACGCCCCGGGCGATCAGCGCGTGCGCCAGGCGGTTGGCCCGCCGCTCCAGCGTGGCGTAGTCCAGCCGCTCGTCGTCGTCGGCCACGGCGAGTGAGCCGGGGTGCCGCCGCGCCTGCGCCGCGATCCGCCGCACCACGTCCGCCGGGTCGGTGAACGGTCGCGCGGTGCGGTTCCACTCGACCAGCAGGCGGTGCCGCTCGTCCGCACCGAGCAGCCGCAGCGCGCCGACCGGGGCCGACGGATCGGCCGCCACCTGGGCGAGCAGGCGAACGAAGTGCCCGGCCAGCCGGGCGATCGTCGCGGCGTCGAAGAGGTCGGTGTTGTACTCGAAGATGACGTGCAGCTCGTCGGCGTGCTCCAGCACCTCGACCGACAGGTCGAACTTCGCCGCGCCGGTGCTGCTCGACAGGGGCCGCAGCACCAGGCCGGGCAGCTCCAGCCGGCCGCGCGGGATGTTCTGCAGCACCAGCATCACCTGGAACAGCGGCGAGTAGCTGGTGTGCCGCTCCGGGTTGAGCGCGTCCACGAGCTGCTCGAACGGCAGGTCGGGATGGGCGTACGCGTCGAGCAGGTGCCGGCGGACGTCGGCCAGCAGTGCCGCGAAGGACTGCTCCGGGTCCAGCCGGTTGCGGATCACCACCGTGTTCACGAAGTGGCCGATCAGGCCCTCCACGTCACGGTGGTTGCGGTTGGCGAACGGGGTGCCGACGCAGACGTCGTCCTGCCCGCTGTAGCGCCACATCAGCACCGACAGGGTGGCCATGAGCGTCATGAAGAGCGTCGCGTCGCCGGCCCGGCCCACCTCCCGCAGGCCCCGCAGCACCGCGGCGTCCACAGTCGTGCCGTGGGTCTCGCCCCGGTAGCGCTGCACCGCCGGGCGGGGCCGGTCGGTCGGCAGGGCCAGCAGCGCGGGCGCACCGGCCAGCGTCCGCGTCCAGTAGCCGAGCTGGCGCTCCAACTCGCCGCCGCCGAGGTGCCGGCGCTGCCACAGCGTGTAGTCCGGGTACTGCACGGGCAGCTCGGCCAGCGCGGGAGCCTCGCCCCGCGCGTACGCGGCGTAGAGGGCGGTGACCTCGCCGATCAGGATGCCGACGGACCAGCCGTCGGCCACCATGTGGTGCACGGTGAGCAGCCAGCGGTGCTCGTCGGGGGCCAGCCGCAGCAGGGCGGTGCGGAGCAGCGGGCCGGCGGCCAGGTCGAACGGCGCCCGCGCCTCAGCCTCGGCGGCCTCGTCGGCCCGGCGGGAGCGCTCCGGGCGGGGGAGCGCGGTGAGGTCCTTGACCGGCAGGGCGACCGGCCCGGCCGGCCGCACCACCTGGCAGGGCTCCTCGTCGATGAGTGCGAAGACGGTACGCAGCGCCTCGTGCCGGCGCACCACCTCGGTCAGGGCGCGGGCCAGCGCCGGCACGTCCAGGGCGCCCACGACGTCGAACGCGACCGGGTTGTTGTAGAACGGGTTGCCGGGGGAGAGCTGGTCGAGGAACCAGAGCTGCCGTTGGGCGAACGCGACCGGCACCGGCGCGTCCGGTCGCGGCCGGCGGGGGATCGTGTCCGCGTCGGCGCCGGTCAGGATCGCGACCAGCTCCTCCTTGTGCAGCTTGAGGTCGGCCAGCAGGTCGGGCGTGAGGACCTCGCGGGAGCCCGTGAGGCGCAGCCGGTCGCCGTCGACCCGCAACCCGACCGCGTGCCGGTTGAGCGTGTCGAGCAGCTCGTAGGCGTTCACAGCTCGACCGTGATCGTGTCGGTGGTGGAGGCGTCGGGCCCGGCCGGCTCCGCCCCGGGACGGCCGCCGCCGAGCAGCGCGTAGACCAGCCGGTGCGAGGGGTCCAGGTCGAACAGGGCGGGTAGCTCCGCCGTGTCCAGGGCGCCGACGCC
This sequence comes from Micromonospora sp. NPDC007220, assembly GCF_040634035.1. Classification (NCBI taxonomy): domain Bacteria; kingdom Bacillati; phylum Actinomycetota; class Actinomycetes; order Micromonosporales; family Micromonosporaceae; genus Micromonospora; species Micromonospora sp. NPDC007220. Next base: position 82,592 of record NZ_JBEYEU010000018.1, read on the forward strand.
GCACAGGCCGAGACCGTGCTCGGGGGCGGCCATCGTCAGCAGCTGGGCCATGGCGCCCGCCTCGATCGCGGTGAAGGTCGCACTCTGCTCCTGGTAGAGGGGCTCGATGGCCGCGCGCTGCGCCACCAGGAACAGCGCGAACGCGGCGGCCTCGAAGACCGGCCGGTTGACGAAGTAGTCGAAGGCGTCCGGGCTCAACTCGCGGTCGCGGTCGCGGCCGAGCGCCAGCAGCCGGTGCGCCGCCGGGTCGTGGTAGTACGCCCCGCCCGGCACCCCGTCGACGCGTCCCGCCTTGACCAGGACGTACGTCTGCACGGCGTAGGTGCCGCCGGCCGAGCCGTACTGGAACTTGGCCCGACCGTCGACCTCCCGCTGGGCGAGGGTGGCCAGCAACCCGCCGAGCGCCCCCGCCGGCAGCGGATCCGCGGCGAAGCGGCGCACCGTGCGGTAGCCGGTGTAACGCCGGTCGTACGCCGGGTCGGCCGGCGCGGTCAGCGCGACCGCCGGGGTGTCGGGCGCGAAACCGCGACGGCCCCGCCCGTCCGAGGTGAACGCGGCGCGCGCGGCCGGGTCCTCGACCACCGTGGCGGCCCGCTGCGCGGCCGCGACGACGGCCCGCTCGGCGGTGTGTTCGCGGAACATCCGCAGCAGGTCGGCGAGGGTCGGCTGGCGCATCAGCCGGGCCAGCTTCGGCCGGAAGCCCAACTCGCCGGAGAGGGCGTTCGCGATCCGGACGACGTCGATCGACGTGGCGCCGAGCATCAGCAGGTTGGCGTCGGGAGCGACGACGGGCAGGTCGAGGATCTCGGTGACGATCTCCACCAGCCGGTTCTCGGCCGGGTCGGTGAGCACCGGCGCCTCGGCGACGGTCTCCGGCGACGGCTTCGGGTCGGGGAGCTGGCCCCGGTCCACCTTGCCGTTGGCCGACAGCGGCAGCGCGTCGAGGACGGTGAACGACGACGGCACCATGTACGCCGGCAGCCGCTCCTCCAGGTACGCCACGAGGGCGGCCGGCTCGGGCGCGGGACCGTCCGGCACCACGTACGCGGCCAGCCGCTTCTCGCCCTGCGCCTGACCGAGTAGCCGCAGCGCGGCGGCGCGTACGCCCGGGTGGCCCTCCAACGCCGCCTCGATCTCACCCAGCTCGATGCGGTAGCCGTGCACCTTGACCTGGCCGTCCTCGCGACCGAGGAACTCGATCGTGCCGTCCGGGCGCAGCCGGCCCAGGTCGCCGGTGCGGTAGAGCCGCTCGCCGCTGACCGGGTGGACGACGAAGCTGGCCGCCGTCGCCGCCTCGTCGCGCCAGTAGCCCCGCGCCAGCCCGGCGCCGCTGATCCAGAGGTCGCCGGTGGCCCAGGTGGGCCGGGGGCGCAGGGCCTCGTCCAGCACGTGGACCCCCTGGTGGGCCAGCGCCCGGCCGTAGGGGATGCTGCGCCAGGCCGGATCGACCTCGTCGACCGGGTGGTGGATGGACCAGATCGACGCCTCGGTGGCGCCACCGAGGCTCTCGACCCGGATCCCGGGCAGCGCCTCGCGCAGCCGGTCGGGGAGGGTGAGCGGGATCCAGTCCCCGGAGAGCATGGCCAGCCGCAGCGACGCCGGCAGCGGGTGGCCGGCGTCGGCGTCGTCGAGCAGCATGCCGGCCAGCGCCGGCACCGAGTTCCAGACGCTGACCCGGTGGGCGTGGGCCACCTCCCGCCAGTGGGCCGGATCGCGGGCCAGTTCCGGGTCGAGCGTCACGACCGCCGCGCCGGCCGCGAGGGTGCCGAAGATGTCGAAGACGGAGAGGTCGAAGCTGAGCGCGCTGACGGCCAGGACCCGGTCGGCCGGCCCGACCGCGAAGCGGGTGTTGACGTCGAGGAGCGTGTTCACCGCACCGCGATGGTCGATCGTCACGCCCTTCGGCGTGCCGGTGGATCCGGACGTGTAGATCACGTACGCGACGTCGGTCTCCGCCAGGTCGACCGGCCGCAGCGCCGGCCCGCCCGCACCGACGGCGTCCGCGTCCACCACCAGGCGCGCGACGCCCTCGGGCAGGGCCACCCGGTCCGACCCGGTCAGGACCAGCCCCGCCCCGGCCCGCTGGAGCACCCGGGCCACCCGCTCGGCCGGCCAGTCGGGGTCGAGCGGCAGGTACGCGCCCCCGGCGTGCAGGACCGCGAGGGTGGCGACGACCTGCTTCCAGCCCCGGTCGAGCAGCACCGCGACGAGCTGGCCGGGCCCGACGCCGTGGTCCTGGAGCCGCCCGGCCAGCCGCCGCGCCTCGACGCGTACGGTGGCGTGGTCCAGCCGCCGGTCCGGGGCGAGCACGGCGGGCGCGGCGGGGGTCGCCAGCGCCTGCCGGTCGACCAGCTCGTGCAGGAGCCCACGACCGGTCGGCGGGGCCACCGCCACCGGCGGGGCGAGCGGCCCGTCCAGCGTGCCGTGCCAGGCGTCCGGCTCGGCCAGCCGCCCGAGCAGCTCCCGGTACGCCGCGAACATCTCGGCGACCAGGCCGGCGGGGAAGAGCTCGTCGATGCTGTCCCAGTTGACGTGCAGCCGCCCGCCGGCCTCCAGGACCGTGTGGTCGATCCACACCTGCGGGGTCTGGGTGATGCCGTGCAGCACCTCACCGCCGAGCGCCGCCGCGAGGCCGCTGTCGCCGACGTCGGGCGCCGCCTCGGTGAGCGTGCTGTTGAAGACGACCGGCAGGGCCGCGTGGCGGGTGCCCCGGGCGCGGGCGAGTTCGCGGTTGACCCGTACGCCGCTGACCGCCGAGTGGTCGATGTCCTGCCAGAGCTGCTCCTGCACCGCCCGGGCCCGGGTCACGAAGTCGACCCCGGCCGCCACGTCGACCTCCAGCAGCACCAGCGACGTGAAGTCGCCGATCACCGCGTTGATGCCGGGATGCAGCGGCAGCCGGTTGAACAGCGGCAGGCTCAGCGTGAACCGCGACTGGCGGCTCCACCGGGCCAGCACCTGCGCGAACGCGGTCACCAGCAGCACCGACGGGGTCACCTGGTGCCGGCCGGCGAGCGCCTTCAGCCGGCTCCAACGCTCCGCCGGCAGCACCTCGTCGTAGCGGGTGAAGCGCGGCCGTTCGACGCTCTCCGGCTGCCGTTCCAGCGGGAGCTGCGGCGCGGGGGCCAGCGTGCCGACCCGCTCCCGCCAGTAGTCGAGGGCCCGCTCGTAGCGCGGCGTGCGCCGCAGGGCCCGTTCGGCCAGGACGTAGTCGCGGAAGGTCACCGCGAGCGGCGGCAGGTCGACGTCCGGGTCGGCGTAGAGCAGCGCCAGCTCGTGTTCCAGGATCTGCCCGCTGGCCGCGTCGAGGATCAGCGCGTCGAGGCTGACGTGCAGCCGCGCCTCGCCGTCGAGCAGCGTCACCGCGAACTCGAACAGCGGCCAGCGGCCGGCGTCGAACACCTGGTGGGACATCCGCTCCCGGGTCTCGCCCAGCCGGCGGTCGGCGGTCTGCGGGTCGAGCCCGCGCAGGTCCTGCCGGGCCATCGCGTAGCGCGGCACGCTCGGCAGGACCCGCTGGACGCCGTCGTGGAAGACCGCGCGGAGCATGTCGTGGCGGTCGACCAGCCGGTGCAGCGCCCGGGTGAAGCGCTCCTCGTCGAAGTCGCGCAGCCGCAGCTCGCTGTAGCCGTGCGCGCCGACGCCGCCGAGTTCGATGGTGGACCCGCGGCCCACCCAGTAGGCCTCCTGGATGTCGGTGAGCGGGAACGGCTCGTGCCGGCCGGCGGGATCTGCGACGAGCGACGGGAGGGCGTCGACGGCGGGGGAGCCGGGCCCCGCCAGCTCGGCCGCCAGGTCGGCCAGGACCGGCTTCCGGAAGAGGGTACGCAGCGACAGCCGCGCCGACATCCGCTCGTTGATCGCGTGCACGAGCCGGGTCGCCAGCAGCGAGTGGCCGCCCAGCGCGAAGAAGTCGTCGTGCGCGCCGACCCGGTCGCGGCGCAGCACCTCGGCCCAGATGGCGGCCATCCGGGCCTCCCGGTCGTCGCGCGGCGCGACGTAGGCGGTGGCGACGTCGGCCTGCTCCGGCGCGCGCAGGGCCCGCCGGTCCAGCTTGCCGTTGGCCGTCAGCGGCAGCCGCTCCAGCACCACCCAGCGGGTCGGCACCAGGTGCTCGGGCAGCCGGCGCCGCAACTGCTCGCGGGCCGCCTCGACGGGGACGTCGCCCACCAGGTAGCCGACCAGGTGCGGGTCGCCGGGGGTGTCCTCGCGCAGCAGCACGGCCGCCTCGCGGACGCCCGGAACGCGCCGCAGGGCGGCCTCCACCTCGCCCGGCTCGACCCGGAAGCCGCGCACCTTGACCTGGTCGTCGGCGCGCCCGACGAACTCGATGGTCCCGTCGGCCCGGCGGCGGACCAGGTCGCCGCTGCGGTACATCCGCTCGCCCGGCCCGGCGAACGGATCCGGCAGGAACCGTTCCGCGGTCGCCGCCGGCCGGTTGAGGTAGCCGCGCGCCAGGCCGGACCCGCCGATGTAGAGCTCGCCGAGCACGCCCGCCGGCACCGGCTCGCACCGCTCGTCGAGCACGTAGAGCCGCGCGTTGGCGATCGGCCGGCCGATCGGCGGCAGCGCTGGCCAGTCGGCCGCCGCCTCGGTGGCCAGCGCGAACTGGCTGACCACGTGGGTCTCGGTCGGGCCGTACTGGTTGTAGAGGTACCGGCCGCCCAGCCCGGCCACCAGGGCCCGGACGTCGTCGTTGACCCGCAGCGCCTCGCCGGCGGTGACGATCTCGCAGCCGGGTTCGAGCGGGGGAACGGCCCCGGTGAGACCGGCCAGCTGGTGCAGCACGGCCGCCGGCAGGAACGCCCGCCGTACGCCCTGTTCGGCCAGGACGTGGCGCAGCCGGCCCAGGTCCCGGCCGTCCTCCTCGCCGATCAGCACCAGCGTGCCGCCCTGGCAGAGGGTGCTCCAGATCTCCTGCGCGGAGACGTCGAAGCCGATCGAGGCGAACTGGAGCACCCGCTGCGGCGCGGGACTGCCCGGCGCGGCGTAGCGGAGCTGCCAGTCGATCAGGTTGTCCAGGCACCGCCAGGTCTGCGCCACGCCCTTGGGCCGGCCGGTGGAGCCGGAGGTGTGGATGACGTAGGCGAGGTGGTCGGGCCGGGTGCCGGGGTCGGGGTCGGTGGTGGGGTGCTCGGCCCAGCGGTGTGCGTCGGCGTCGAGGTCGACGAGGGGCGCGTCGGTGAGGCCGTCGAGGGTGGCGCGGGTCGCGGCGTGGGTGAGGACGGCGACCGGGGCGCCGTCGGCCAGCAGGTGCCGCAGGCGTTCGGCGGGGTGGGCCGGGTCCAGCGGCAGGTACGCGCCACCGGCCCGGGCGACGGCCAGGAGGGCGACGATCAGCTCCGGCGACCTGCGCAGGCAGACCGCGACGAGGGCGTCGGGGCCGACGCCGTGCGCGCGCAGGTGGTGGGCGAGCCGGTTGGCGCGCGCGTCGAGGTCGCGGTAGGTGAGCGAGGTGCCCTCGAACGTCACCGCCACCGCGTCGGGAGCCGCGGCGACCCGCTGCGCGAGGCGGGCGACGACGCCCTTGTCCACCGGGGACGGCTCGGCCTGGCGCAGCGCCTGCTCCCGTTCCCGCTCGTCGAGCAGGGTCAGCCGGTCGATGGGCTGGTCGGGGTGGGCGACGAGTTGGGTGAGGACGTGGCGCAGGTAGCGGATGTGCCGCTGGGCGGTGGCGGTGTCGAAGAGTGCGGTGGCGTATTCGAGGCTGCCGGTGATGCGGCCGTCGTGCTCGGTGAGGGCGAGGGTGAGGTCGAACTTGGCCGTGCTGTGGGGCGGCGGCAGTGCGGTGACCCGCAGGCCCGGGAGGGTCAGCTCGCCGTCGTCGGTGTTCTGCCAGGCGAACATGACTTGGAAGAGGGGGGTGTGGGCGAGGTTGCGGGTGGGGTTGACGGCTTCGACGACTTGTTCGAAGGGGAGGTCCTGGTGGTCGAGGGTGGTGAGGGTGAGGTCGCGGATGCGGTGGAGGAGTTGGGTGGTGGTGGGGTGGTTGGTGAGGTCGATGCGTAGGGCGAGGGTGTTGACGAAGAAGCCGATGAGGTTTTCGAGTTCGGCGCGGCGTCGGTTGGCGGTGGGGGTGCCGATGATGAGGTCGTGTTGGCCGGTGAGGCGGGACAGGACGATGGCCCAGGCGGTGAGCAGGGTCATGTAGAGGGTGGTGCCGTGGGTGGTGGTGAGGGTTTTGAGGGCGGTGGTGAGGTGGGGGTCGATGGTGATGGGGAGGTGGGCGCCGTGGTGGTTCTGTTCGGTGGGGCGGGGTCGGTCGGTGGGTAGGTGCAGCAGGGTGGGTGCGTCGGCGAGGGTCTGGCGCCAGTGGGTTTCCTGGCGTTGCAGGGTGCCGTCGGTGAGCCATTGGCGTTGCCAGGCGGCGTAGTCGGCGTACTGCACGGGCAGGGGCGGCAGGGGGTCGGGTTGGCCGTGGTGGTGCGCGGTGTAGAGCGCCCCCAGCTCACGGGTCAGGACGCCGATGGACCAGCCGTCGGAGACGACGTGGTGCATGGTGACGAGCAGGACGTGCCGGTCCGGGGCGAGGGTGACCAGGCGGCCCCGGATCAGGGGGCCGGCGGTCAGGTCGAACGGGGCCGTGAACTCCTCGTCCTGGAGCCGGGCCAGCCGGGCGGCGGCGTCGGGCGCCCCGGTGAGGTCGTGCGTGTGCAGGGTGAAGCCGGTGCCGGGCGGGTCGACCTCCTGGTGGACGTCGGAGCCGGCGGGCACGAGCCGGGTGCGCAGGGCCTCGTGCCGGGCGACCAGGGCGTCCAGGGCCGCCCGTAGCGCGTCGTGGTCGAGCCAGCCGGCCAACTCCAGGGCGAGGGGCATGTGGTAGGCGTGGCCGAGACCGCCGAGGCGTTCCAGGAACCACAACCGCCGCTGCGCGAAGGAGGGCTCCAGCGCGCCGGCCCGGTCGACCGGGCGGATCGGGGGCAGCACGTCGCGGCCGTCCGGCGTCAGCCGGGCGACGAAGGCGGCGAGGACCGGCGCCGCGAAGAGCGCCGCCGGGGAGACCTCCCGCCCCAGCACCTGCCGGATCCTGGAGACCAGCCGCATGGCGAGCAGCGAGTGGCCGCCCAGGGCGAAGAAGTCGTCGTGCCGGCCGACCCGCTCGACTCCCAGCACCTCGGCCCAGACGCCGGCGACCATGGTCTCCAGCAGGCCGACCGGCTCGACGTGCCCGCGCTGGCCGAAGGCATCCCCGTCCGGTGCCGGCAGCGCCGCCCGGTCGAGCTTGCCGTTGGGCGTCAGCGGCCACGCGGCCAGCCGGACGTACGCCGACGGCACCATGTGCTCCGGCAGTTGGGCGGCGAGCCGGTCCCGCAGCCGCGCGGCGTCCGGCGCCTCTGCGCCCAGCACGTACGCGACGAGCCGCTGGTGGCCGCCGGCGTCGGGGCGCGCCACGACGACCGCCTCCCGGACGCCCTCGGTCGCCGCCAGCCGCGACTCGATCTCGCCCAGCTCGACGCGGAAGCCCCGGACCTTCACCTGGAAGTCGTCGCGGCCCAGGAACTCCAGTTCCCCGCCCGGCAGACGGCGACCCAGGTCACCGGTGCGGTAGAGCCGCTCGCCCGGCATGAACGGGTTGGCGCGGAAGCGCCGCGCGGTCAGCTCGGGCCGGTTCAGGTAGCCGCGTGCCACGCCCGCGCCGCCGATGTGGATCTCGCCGACCACCCCGTCCGGGACCGGCTCGCCCTCGGCGTCCAGCAGGTAGACGCGCACGTTCGGCAGCGGCCGGCCGATCGGCAGGCAGGTCGCCCCGGCGAGGCCGTCGATCGGCAGCAGGTGGCAGGTGCTGTCGACGGCCGCCTCGGTCACGCCGTACGCGTTGACGATCCGCACCCGGGGGCCGCACAGGGCCCGGAGCTGGGCGGCGTTCGCGGCGGTCCAGGCGTCCGAGCCGCAGACCACCGTCTCCAACCCGGCGAGGCTCCCGCCGGTCGACTCCAGGTGCGCCAGCAACGGGTTGAGCACCGCCGGCACGAAGTCGGCGAAGTCCACGTCGTGGCGGCGCAGCAGGGCGTACAGGCCCGCGCTGTCCAGCAGCAGCGGACGCGGGCAGAGCACCAGCCGCCCGCCGAAGCCGAGCGCCCGCACCACGTCGGCGGTGAAGACGTCGAAGGAGAAGCTCGCCATCTGCAGGTGCACCAGGCCGGGACGCAGGTCGAACAGGCGCTCCCAGGCGGCGGCCACGGCCACCAGCTGCCGGTGCTCCACCAGCACCCCGTTGGCGGTGCCGGAGGTGCCGGACGTGTAGATGACGTACGCCAGATGGTGCGCGCCCAACCCGTCGACGGCCGGGTCGGTCACCGGCAGCTCCGCCCAGGCCGCCGCGTCGAGGTCCAGGTCGACCACCGGGGTGTCGAGCCCGGCCAGCGCGGCGTGCAGCCGCTCGCGGGCCGGGCCGTGGGTCAGCGCCGCCACCGGGGCGCTGTCGCGCAGCATGGCGGCGAGCCGGTCGGCCGGGTAGGCCGGGTCGAGCGGGAGGTAGGCGCCACCCGCCTTGAGGACCGCCAGCAGGCCCACCACGGTGTCCAGCGACCGCTCGACGCAGATCGCCACCAGCCGGTCGGGACCGACGCCCCGGGCGCGCAGATGGTGGGCCAACCGGTTGGCCCGCGCGTTCAACTCGCCGTAGGTGAGGCGCTCGTCGCCGAGGACGAGGGCCACCGCCTCCGGGTCGCGGGCCGCCCGGTCCTCGACGAGGTGGTGCACCAGGCGGCCCGGCGGGTACGCCACCGTGGCGTCGTTGCCCTCCTCGACGAGCCGGCGGCGCTCGGCGGGGGGCAGCACGTCGAGCCCGCCCACCGGCGCGTCCGGCGCCCGCTCCAGCGCGTCGGCCAGCGTCTCCAGGGCCCGTTCGACCATCGCGCAGACCCGGTCGGGCGCCACCCCGGCCGCGGCGGCGACGGTCAGCGCGACGTCGTCGCGCAGGTCGTCGACGTCCAGCGCGAGCGGGTAGTTGCCGCGCTCCTGGGCGGCCAGGTAGGTCAGGTCGTCCGCGTCGGGTTCCGGCGCGGGGGCGTCCGACTCGGCCAGCACCTCGGCGCGCCGGTAGTTCAGCAGGGCGGTGAAGAGTGGCGCCGGCGGCGCGACGCCGCTGCACGACTGGGCCAGCGCCAGCGACGCGTGCTCGTGCCGGATCAGCCCGGTCAGCGCCTCGTGGGTGCGCAGCACGCACTCCGTGGCGCCGGTGGCGTCGACGGCGACCCGCAGGGGGAGCGTGTTGAGGAAGGGCCCGAGGACGCGGTCGCTGCCCGCGCCGGCGTCCATCCGCCCGGAGAGCACGGTGCCGAAGACGACGTCCCGGCGGCCGGCGGCCCGGGCCAGCACCTGCCCCCAGGCGACGTGGAACAGGCTGGTCACCCCGACCTGGAGGTCCTGGGCCCGCTGCCGCAGCCGCCGCGTCAGCTCCGGCCCGAGCCACACCCGGGCGTCGCGCATGGTGTGCCCGTCGCCGTGGATGTCGCGCAGGCCGAAGGGCACGGTCGGGCTGTCCACGTCGGAGAGCATCCGGCGGAAGAAGGTCTCCTGCTCGGCCCGGTCGACGCCGCGCCGGATCCGCGCCACGAAGTCGCGGAACGGCAGCGGCGGCGGCAGCCGGTCGCCCTCGCCGGCCAGGTACGCGCGGACCTCGGCCCGCAGCTGCTTCAGCGAGGTGTTGTCGTCGACGATGTGGTGGATCAGCTCCACGGCCAGCCACCCGCCGTCGCGCGGGTCCCGCGCGACCAGCAGCCGCAGCAGGGGGGCCTGGTCGAGGGGGAGGCGGGCGTACCGCCGGTCGACGTGCTCGCGGAGCTGTCGGAGCGGGTCGTCGCCCGCGGGATCGAGCGTGACCTCCTCCACCGGCAGGGGCGCCCGGCGCCACACCACCTGCACCGGCTCGTTGATCCCGTGCCAGACCACCCCGGTGCGCAGCACGTCGTGCCGGGCGACCACCGCCTCCAGCGCGGCGGCGTAGCGGTCCAGCCGGTCCCGGTCGGCGAAGCGCAGGACCGTGGTCACCAGGTAGGGGTCGCGGTCGCGGGCCATCAGGTGGTGGAAGAGCATCCCCTCCTGCACCGGGGCCAGCGGGTAGACGTCCTGCACGTTCGGCGCCCCGCCGGAGACGGTGGCGACGACCGCGTCGATCTCCGGCTGGCTCAGCTCCACCAGCGGCAGCAGGTCCGGGGTGATCCGGTCGCAGCCGGCCGGGATCGGCTCCGGCGTCGCCTCGGCCCGGTCCGCGCCCGCGCCCACGGCGGCGGCCAGGTCAGCCAGGACCGGCGAGGCGAAGAGCGCGCGTACGTCGGCGGGCATGCCCTGGCGGCGCATCCGTTCCAGCACCCGCAGGGCCAGCAGCGAGTGCCCGCCCAGCGCGAAGAAGTTGTCGTGCCGGCCGACCCGCTCGACGCCGAGCACCTCGGCCCAGATGGCGGCGAGGGCGGTCTCCGTCGGACCGACCGGCTCGGTGTAGTGCCGGGCGGCGAAGGCGGACCCGTCGGGTGCGGGCAGCGCCCGGTGGTCGAGCTTGCCGTTGGGCGTGAGCGGCCACTCGGCGACCCGCACGTACGCGGCCGGGACCATGTGCTCCGGCAGGACACCGGCCAGCCGGGTCCGCAGCGCCTCGGCCGTCAGCCGGCGCACCGATGCGGTGTAGTAGCCGACCAGGCGCGGCTCGCCCGTGGCGTCGGTCGTGACCGTCACCACCGCGTCGCGTACGCCGGGGCAGGCGGCCAGCCGGGCCTCGATCTCGCCCAGCTCGACGCGGTAGCCACGGATCTGCACCTGGGAGTCGTTGCGGCCCAGGTATTCGAGACCGCCGTCGGGGCGGTGGCGCACGAGGTCACCGGTGGCGTAGAGCCGGTCCCCCGCGACGAACGGGCTGGGCCGGAAGCGTTCGGCGGTCAGCGCGGGACGGTTGAGGTAGCCGCGCGCGACCCCCGCGCCACCGACGTGGAGCTCGCCGACGACCCCGGGCGGTACCGGTTCCCCCCGCCCGTCGAGCACGTAGAGCCGCAGGTCCCCGATGGGTCGCCCGATCGGGCTGACGCCGGGTCGCTCGGTGTCGGCCGGGGTCAACGGCCGGTGGGTCACGTGCACGGTGGTCTCGGTGATGCCGTACATGTTGACCAGCTCGGTGCGCCCGTTGCGCGCGTCCGCGTACCACGGCCGCAGCATCGTCGGGTCCAGCGCCTCGCCCCCGAAGACCACCGTGCGAAGCCGGTGCGCCCGCGCGCTGTCGGCCTGCGCGGCGATCAGGCTGCGGAACGCGCTGGGGGTCTGGTTGAGGACGGTGACGCCCTCGTCGCAGAGGAGCCGGTGGAAGTCGGCGGGGGAGCGGCTGACCAGCCGGGGGACGACCACCAGCCGGCCGCCGTGCAGCAGCGCCCCCCAGATCTCCCAGACGGAGAAGTCGAACGCGAAGGAGTGGAAGAGGCTCCACACGTCCGTCGGACCGAAGCCGAACCACCCGGCCGTGGCGGAGAAGAGCCGCACCACGTTGGCGTGCTCGACCATGACGCCCTTCGGGCGGCCGGTGGAGCCGGAGGTGTAGATGACGTAGGCGAGGTGGTCGGGCCGGGTGCCGGGGTCGGGGTCGGTGGTGGGGTGCTCGGCCCAGCGGTGGGCGTCGGCGTCGAGGTCGACGAGGGGCGCGTTGGTCAGGCCGTCGACGGTGGTGCGGGTCGCGGCGTGGGCGAGGACGGCGACCGGGGCGCTGTCGCCGAGCAGTTCGCCGAGGCGCTCCGCCGGATGGGCGGGGTCGAGCGGCACGTACGCGCCGCCGGCCTTGAGCACGGCCAGCAGGGCGACGACCAGCTCGGGTGAGCGTTCCAGGCAGACCGCGACGAGGGTGTCGGGGCCGACGCCGTGCGCGCGCAGGTGGTGGGCGAGCCGGTTGGCGCGCGCGTCGAGGTCGCGGTAGGTGAGCGAGGTGCCCTCGAACGTCACGGCCACCGCGTCGGGTGCCGCGGCGACCCGCTCCGCGAACAGCCCGGGGATCGTCCGCCCGGCCGGGTACGTGGTCGCGTCGTCCCAGGCGGCGAGGAGTTCGCGGCGCTCCGTCGGGTCGAGCAGCGTCAGCCGGTCGATGGGCTGGTCGGGGTGGGCGACGAGTTGGGTGAGGACGTGGCGCAGGTAGCGGATGTGCCGCTCAGCGGTGGCGGTGTCGAACAGGGCGGTGGCGTGCTCGAGGCTGCCCGTGATGCGGCCGTCGTGCTCGGCCAGGGAGAGGGTGAGGTCGAACTTTGCGCTGGTCCACGGGCTGCGCAGCGCGGTCACCTCGACACCCGGCAGGTCCAGGTCCACGTCCTCGTTGTTCTGCCAGGCGAACATGACCTGGAAGAGGGGGGTGTGGGCGAGGTTGCGGGTGGGGTTGACGGCTTCGACGACTTGTTCGAAGGGGAGGTCCTGGTGGTCGAGGGTGGTGAGGGTGAGGTCGCGGATTCGGTGGAGGAGTTGGGTGGTGGTGGGGTGGTTGGTGAGGTCGATGCGCAGGGCGAGGGTGTTGACGAAGAAGCCGATGAGGTTTTCGAGTTCGGCGCGGCGTCGGTTGGCGGTGGGGGTGCCGATGATGAGGTCGTGTTGGCCGGTGAGGCGGGACAGGACGATGGCCCAGGCGGTGAGCAGGGTCATGTAGAGGGTGGTGCCGTGGGTGGTGGTGAGGTTTTTGAGGGCGGTGGTGAGGTGGGGGTCGATGGTGATGGGGAGGTGGGCGCCGTGGTGGTCCTGTTCGGTGGGGCGGGGCCGGTCGGTGGGTAGTTCGAGCAGGGTGGGTGCGTCGGCGAGAGTCTGGCGCCAGTGGGTTTCCTGGCGTTGCAGGGTGCCGTCGGTGAGCCATTGGCGTTGCCAGGCGGCGTAGTCGGCGTACTGCACCGGCAGGGGCGGCAGGGGATCGGGCCGACCGTGGTGGTAGGCGGTGTAGAGCACCCCCAGCTCACGGGTCAGGACCCCGAGCGACCACCCGTCGGAGACGATGTGGTGCATCGTCAGCAGGAGCACGTGCCGGTCCGGGGCGAGGGCGACCAGGCGGCCCCGGAACAGCGGGCCGGCCGCCAGGTCGAACGGGGCGGTGCTCTCCTCCTGCTGGAGCCGGGCCAGGGCGGCGGCAGCGTCGGCGTGCCCGGTCAGGTCGTCGAGCCGGAGCGGGAACGCGGCCCCGGGCGGGTCGATGCGTTGGGCCGCCTCGGCGCCGTCGGGCACGATGCGGGTACGCAGGACCTCGTGCCGGGCGACCAGGGCGTCCAGGGCCGCCCGCAGCGCGTCGTGGTCGAGCCGGCCGTCGAGCTGGAGGGCGAGGGGCATGTGGTAGGCGTGACCGACCCTGCCGAGGTGTTCCAGGAACCACAACCGCCGCTGCGCGAAGGAGAGCGGCAAAAGGCCGGAGCGGTCCGGCAGGCGCTCGACCTCGGCGGGTGTCCGTGCCGGGGGGACGCGACCGGGGGCCGGAACACGGGTCGGTTTGTCGTCCGGCAAGTGCGCCCCCTCGATTGCCCGACGGCCCGTCGCGCCACCTGAATGCGCCACCTGACATCGGCCGAAGTGGATCCACAGTAGACGACTCGACAGGTTGGGACCAGGGACCGACGGGCCGGTCCGGGGACCTCAATCCGACACGCGACTCAGACTTTCGGCCAGCGCGTCGGCGAGCCGTCCGTACGCCGCCCGCAGCACGTGCGGCGCACCCGTCGCGCCGGCCCGGTTCGCCGCCGCCAGGGCGTACGCGCGCACCAGGGCGGCCGGGTACGTCTCGGCGTACGCCGAAGCGTCGGCCAGCGCCAGGGCGCCCGCCAGCGCGTCGGCGTTCGCGATGGCGTTGGCGTCGGCGAACGCCTCGGCGTTGGCCCCGGTGCTGAGGTCGGCGTAGTGCGCGGCGAACTCGACGACCTCGTCGGGGCCGTAGCCGTTGGCGGTCGCGTAGACCTCGGCGTTGACGTACGCGACCGCCCGGGCCTCGGCGTACGGGTAGGCGGCCCGGTACAGCTCGCGCAGGGCGGGCCGGAGGGCGCCGCGCCACTCGTCGGCCCCGACCCGGTCGCCGGCCAGCGCCCGCCGGTGCAGGTCGCCCACCAGCCGGCCGGCGTCGCCGCCGGGCGTCGAGGCGAGCACGCGCGCCTGCCAGTCGTGCACCACCGGGAACGGCACCCGGCCGGCGAGCCGGTCGAGTTCCACGTCGACCCGCCGCCGCCAGTCCGGCGGGATGGCCGGGTCGTGGCCCTCGGCGAGCGCGGCGAGCACCGCCGCCAGCCAGGCCGGTGGCTCCGGCGGGCCGCTCATCCGTTCCACCTCGACGGCCCGTCCATGCCGGCGAGGAGGTCGTCGACGTCGTCGTCGGTCAGCGTGTCGAGGTATCCCGCGCCGTCGGGCCCGGCCGGAACGCCGGTCCCCGCCGGTGCGGCGCCGGCGGGTGTCGCGCCTGTTCCCGCCCCGGCGGCGGTGACCGCGGCGGCCAGCCCGGCCACGGTGGGATCGTCGAAGAGCGTCCGGACCGGGAGGTCGATCCCGTACGTCGTCCAGACCCGGGCCATCAGCTGGGTGGCCTTCACGGAGTGCCCGCCCAGGACGAAGAAGTTGTCGGTGACCCCGACCGGGCCGGGCAGGCCCAGCAGGTCGGCCACCAGTCCCGCCAGCTCCCGCTCCAGCGGGCTACGCGGGACGACGGGCGGCTCGCCGGAGCCGGCACCCCTGCCCGGCGGTGGCAGGGCGCTCAGGTCCAACTTGCCGCGGGAGGTGCGGGGCACCTCGGGCAGCGCCACGAGGACCGCCGGCACCATGTGCGCGGGCAGGAACCGGCGCGCGTACTCGGGCAGGTCCGCCGGCGGGTCGGTCGCGGGCGGGTCGGTGACCACGTACCCGACCAGCCGTACGCCGTCGTGCGCCACGTCGGACACGGCCGTCACGACCGCGTCGCGGACCTGCGGGTGGCCGCGCAGCACCGCCTCGACCTCCGCCGTCTCGACCCGGAACCCCCGCACCTTCACCTGCCGGTCGGCCCGGCCCAGCGGCTCGATCCGCCCGATCGGCAGCCAGCGGCCCAGGTCCCCGCTGCGGTAGAGCCGGCCGCCGGGGGTGAACGGGTCGGGCACGAACCGCTCGGCGGTCCAGCCGGGCGCGTCGGCGTAGCCCCGGCCGACCCCCGCGCCGCCGATGCAGACCTCGCCGACCACGCCCGGCGGCACCGGCCGCAGCCACCGGTCCAGCACGTAGACCCGGCTGCCGGTGACGGCCGGGCCCAGGTCCGGCGGCGCGGACCCCGGCTCGACCTCGGCCCCGGTGGAGTAGACGGTCGTCTCGGTCGGACCGTAGAGGTTCCACAGGCGCGTGCCCGGCTCCGCGAGGGCGTCGGCGAGGGCCCGGGGCAGCGCCTCCCCGCCGCTGAGGCGCAGCCGCACCCCCGCCGGCACCCCGCCGGCCGCCACCAGCATCCGCCACGTCGTCGGCGTCGCCTGGAGCATCGTGGCCCCGGTCGTGGCGAGCAGCCGCCGCAGCCGGTTGCCGTCGATCACGTCGTCGTCGCCGGCGACCACCACCGGCGCACCGCACAGCAGCGGCAGGAGCAGGTCGAGCAGGGCGATGTCGAACGCGAACGGGCTCACCGAGAGGACCCGGTCGGCCGGCCCCAACGGGACCATCTCGCGGAACGCGTGCAGCAGGTGCGCCACCGCGCCCTGGGCGACGGTGACCGCCTTCGGCCGGCCGGTCGACCCCGAGGTGAACAGCACGTACGCCGCCGCCGTCGCCGGCACCGCGCACGGCGGCGGCAGAACCGGCTGTGCCTCCGCGCCGGTCGGTACCGCCGGCTGTGCCTCCGCGTCGGTCGGCTCCGGTCCGGCCAGGTCGAGCAGGGTCACCGACGCGGCCAGCTCGGCCAGCAGCGGCGCGGGTACGGCGCCGCTGTCCGTGACGACGACCCGCACCCCGGCGTCGGCGAGCATCCCGCGCAGCCGCCCCGGCGGATGGGTCGGGTCGAGCGGCAGGTACGCCGCCCCGACCCACCAGACGCCCAGCAGCGCCGGGAGCGGACGTGCTCCCCGGGGCAGGACGATGCCCACGGTCTCCTGGACCCGTACGCCGAGCCCGCGCAGCCCGGTGGCGATCCGGCCCGCGAGCCCGCGCACGGCGGCGCCGGTCAGGGTCGCGTCGTCGCCCGCGATCACCACCCGGTCGCCGGCGTCGACGTCGGCCACGAGCGCCGCCGCGGTGCACTCCGGCGGCGGGAGGGACCTGGACCGGGCCGCCGGCCACACCCGGGTGACGAGGTCCGCCGTAGCGGGGGAGAGCAGGTCCACGTCGCAGACGCGGGTCTGCGGGGCGGTCGCCAGCGCGGCCAGGATCGCGCCCAGGGCGTCGGCCAGCCGGCTCGCGCCGTCCGGGGTGAAGAGGTCGGTGAGGTAGCGCAGGCGCACCGTCAGCTCGTCCGGGCCGGCGACGGCGGCCAGCTCCAGCTCGAACTTGCCGGTGCCGGTGGGCACCAGCTCCGGCCGCCAGCGCAGCGCCCCCCGGTCCAGCGTCGGCAGGGCCTCCTCGACGGTGCACATCACCTGCACCAGCGGTGCCCGCGTCGGCTGCCGCTGCGGCCGGCACAGCTCGACCACCCGCGTGAACGGCAGGTCCTGGTGGGCCTGGGCGCGCGCGGTGGCGGCGTGCAGCCGGTCGAGCAGTTCGGCGAGCGTCGGGTCGCCGTGCAGCGTCGCCCGGATCGCGACGGTGTTGGCGAAGAGGCCCAGCATCGGCTCGGTCTCGATCCGGGTGCGCCCGGCCACGGGCACGCCGACGAGCACGTCGTCCGCGCCGCTGAGCCGGGACAGCAGGGCCGCGTACGCGGTCAGCAGGACGGTGAACAGGGTGCTGCCCCGCGCCCCGGCCAGGCGGCGCAGCGCCCCGGCCAGCTCCCCGTCGACGGGCACCGCGACCTCGGCGGCGGCCGGCGACAGCCGGTCGGGGTACGGGTGGTCGACCGGGAGCGGCACCTCCGGCGGCGCACCGGCCAGCTCGGCCGGCCAGAAGCGTTCCGCCTCGGCGTGGCCGCCCGCGTCGTCGTGCTCCCGCTCCCAGAGGGCGAAGTCCGCGTACTGCAGGGGCGGCTCGACGGAGGCAGGTGGCCGGCCGGCGCGCAGCGCCGCGTAGTCGGCGGAGAGCTCGTCGAAGAGCAGCCGCAACGACCAGCCGTCGACGATCGCGTGGTGCGCCACCAGCGCCAGGACGTGCCGCTGCGGGGCGAGCCGCAGCAGCCTGACCCGGGTCAGCGGGCCACGCTCCAGCGGCAGCGGGGCGCGGGCGTGCTCCCGCAGCGCGGCCCGGGCCGCAGCCTCCCGGTCCGCCCCGGGCAGCTCGTCCAGGGCCACGACCTCGATGGCGGTCGCGGGGGCGTCGTCGTCGATCACCTGGATCGGCCGCCCGCCGTTGGCCCGGAAGCGGGTACGCAGGATCTCGTGCCGGGCGACCGCAGCCGCCCAGGCCCCGTCGAGCGCGGCGGTGTCCAACGGGCCGTCGAGCCACACCGCCCAGCCGACGTGGTAGGTCGGCTGGCCCGGGTCGAGCTGGTCGAGCAGCCACATCCGGCGTTGCGCGGCCGACGCCGGGAACTCGAACACGGCCATCTCAGCGCACCTGCCCGTCGACCGCGACGACCCGCAGTTCGGCGGTGTACCGGCCGTCGGGCCCGGTCAGCCAGAGCTGGTCCGGCGCCGGCAGCATCTCCACCACGCCGACCGTGGCGTCGTCGCCGCCGTGCCGGCGGGCCCGGCGGACCGACCGGGACACCAGGTCGACCGAGGCGAGGCTGGTCAGGTCGGCGTGCACCGGTTTCCGCTCGCCCGCGCAGCGCAGGAACACGTGACGGGGCAGGCCGTGGGCGCCGGCCCAGGCCCGCGCCTGGCGGAACCGCAGCGCCTCGTCGCGGGTGTCGGCGAAGGCGAGGTCGGCGGCGGCGAACGTCCACGACTCGCGGCTGACCACGAGGGAGTCGATGGTGATCCGGGGCTGGTGCGCCGCCGGGGGCAGGACGCGGAAGAGCTGGGACAGCCCGGCGCCGACCACGTCGCCGAGGACGTGCATCAGGTCCACGTCGAACCGCCCGTCGCGCGACCGTACCCGCAGCCCGCCGGCCACCTCGACCAGGTCGCACTCGCCGACGCGCAGGCTGCGGCGCGGGTCGTGCCCGAACGAGTCGTGCGCGAACACCAACCGGACGTCGTCGGGCCCGGCCAGCGCGTTGCTCTGCCTGGTCGGCACGCCACCCTCCTGGCCGGTCTCGGCGGGATAGACCGCCCCGGCGCCCACGTCCCGCGCCAGCGCGGCGCGCAGCGCGTCCGCCTCCGGGTGGTAGGCCACCCAGGTGGCGTACCGCAGGGTGTTGACGCCCGGGTGCAGCTCGCCCAGGACCCACTCGTCGCCGGCCCGCATCAGGTCCGGGCTGTGCTGCCGCGCCGTCGGCCAGCCGGGCCGCCCCGGCGGGAAGGCGGCGGCCACCGCCGGAGCCAGCTCCGCCGCCGTGAGCCGGATCCGCCGCCGGTCCGGCGGCAGCGCCAGCACGTCGGCCCAGCGCCGGTGCAGCGCGGCGGTCAGCAGGTCGGTCAGCCGTCGCGGCGGATGGAACAGCGCCTCGCCGGCCAGCAGCCAGAAGTCGGCCAGCGGCACCACGTCGGTGCCCAGCTCGGTGGCCCGGCGGCGGTAGATCTCCGCGCAAAGACGGCGGTAGAGCGTCGCGCCGGCGGCGGTGAACCAGCGTGCGCTCTCCAGCACCAGGCCGAGCGCGTCGCGGATCCCGTCGAGGCTCGCCTCGCCGACGCCGACCGTGCCGGCCCGCAGGCACTCCTCGTAGACGGGGGTGCGACCGGCGTACATCGTGCCGGCGCGCCGGGTGGCCGGGACGCCGGCCAGCCGGGTGAAGGTGGCCTCCAGGCCGGCCATCGCACCGGTCAACCGCTCCGGGTCGCCGGCCGCCGAGGTGAGCGCGTCCCGGGCGGCGACCAGTTCGTCCAGGGCGGCGAGCGCGGGTGCGCGCACGGCCTCGTCGGTGACCCGGGCCAGCCGGGCCCGCATGGTCCGCTCCGGCCGGGTGTCGTGCGGCGCCACCTCCGGCTGCCAGGCGATCCGGTGGGCCCCGGCCAACGTCTCCAGCACCTCGTGCACCTCCCGCGTCGACCGCAGTCCCGAACCCGGCTCGGCCAGCACGGCCCCGGCGACCTCGTGCGCGTCGCGGACCCCGTCGCAGGCGCGCAGCACCGCCGCCTCGGCGTCGGTCAGCGCCACCGGCGGGGCGAGCGGCACCCGCAGCGTCGTCCCGGCCAGCTCCAGGAAGGGCATGAGCCGGGGTACGAGCCACGGGCGCAACCGTTGCGCGTACGGGGCCAGCACCGCGGCGACCGCCCAGCCCTCCAGGTAGACGGTCCGCCCGGCCAGCAGCGCCGGTGGGTCCGCGGGGTCGACCCGCACTCCGCCGCCCGGCTCGATCCGCGCCCAGCCGACCGGCCCGAAGAACCCGATGGTGTCGTTCTTGGCGCAGTAGCGCTGGAGGTAGCTGGTGACCAGCGCCTCGTGCTGGCGGTGCTTGGTGTTGCGGGTCGGGCTGCCCGGGCCCCGGCGCAGCAGCGCGTCGACGCCGGTGCGCAGCGCGTGCGGGTTCTGCCAGGCCACCGCCTCGCGGAAGCGGGGGTGGGCCGCCACCGTGTGCAGCGCGACCGCGAGCCGGCGAACCGCCTCCGGGTACGCCGCCGCGTAAGCCGCCTCGGTGGCGGCGATGCCGGCTGGCTCCCCGTCGGCCCGGGCCGCCACCACCCGGTCGGCGGCGGCGGCGAGTTCCGCGTCGCCGAGCGGGGCCAGCAGGTCGACCGGGAGGCCCGCCCCCCGCAGGCAGACGGTGCGCCACAGGGCCCATCCGTCGGTCAGCCGGGCCAGGTGCGCCGGCAGGTCCCGACCGCTGCGGTGCGGCACCCGGTCCCGGCGGCGCAGCGTCGGCCCCGCCTGTCCCCGGTGGCCGGGCGCCGATCCGGTCGCCGCGTCGATCGCCGCCGCCGTCGCGGCCAGGGTCGGCGCCCGGTAGAACGGGCCCACGCCCAGTTCCACGCCGAACGCCTCGCGGATGCGGAACATCAGCCGGGTGGCGGTCAGCGAGTTGCCGCCGAGGGCGAAGAAGCTGCTCTCCCGCCCGATGCGCGCGGGCGGACGTTCGCCGGGCAGCAGCCGGGACCAGAGTTCGGCGAGCCGGTGCTCGGTCGGCGAGGCGGGTCCGGCGACGTCGGGATCCTCCTGGGCGGGCCCGGGTGCCGGCAGCGCCGCCCGGTCGACCTTCCCGTACGCGGTCAGCGGCAGCCGGTCGAGGACGGCGAACCCGGCCGGCACCAGGTGGGCCGGCAGCCGGGCGGCGACGTGCTCGCGCAGGCTCGCCGGGGTCGGCGCCGCCGGGCCGGCCGGCGTGACGTAGCCGACCAGGTGCCGTTCCGGCCCGTCGCCCCGTACGCCCACCGCCGCCGAGGCGACCTGCGGGTGCGCCCGGAGCGCCGCCTCCACCTCGCCCGGCTCGACCCGGAACCCCCGGATCTTCACCTGGTCGTCGCGGCGGCCGAGGAACTCCAGCACCCCGTCCGCGCGCCAGCGCACGACGTCACCGGTGCGGTAGAGGCGCTCGCCGGGCGCCTGCGGGTCCGGCACGAACGCCCGGGCGGTGGCCGCGGGATCGCCGAGGTAGCCGCGGGCCAGCCCGTCGCCGCCGGTGTACAGCTCGCCCGCGACCCCGACCGGCACCGGCCGCCCGCTGCCGTCGAGCACGTGGACGGTGGTCTGCGGCACGGGACGGCCGACCGGCACCGGGTCGCCCACCGGCCCGGCGCCGCTCATCAGGTGGCAACTGGTCAGCGTCGTGTTCTCCGTCGGCCCGTACGCGTTGACCAGCGGAAGCCCGCCGCGCGCGGCGAGCACGGCGCGGACCGCGCCCGGGTCGGCCACGTCGCCGCCGGTGAGCAGCTGCCGGACCCCCGCGAGCGACGTGACGTCCTCCTCGGCGAGCTGCCGGAACAGCCCGGCGGTGAGGAAGGCGACGGTGACCCCACCGTCGCGGATCAGCGCGGTCAGCCGGGTGAGGTCCACCGGGTCCGGGGGCGCGACCACCGCCGTGGCGCCGGTGAGCAGCGCGCCCCAGATCTCCCAGGTGGACGCGTCGAACGCGGTCGGGGCGAACTGGAGCACCCGCTCGCCGGGCCCGAGGGTGGCGAAGTCGGGGCCGGTCACCAGCCGCACCACGCCCCGGTGGGTGATCCCGACCCGCTTGGGCGCGCCGGTCGAGCCGGAGGTGTGCAGGACGGCGGCGAGCTGCGACGGGTGGATCCGCCCCGGCGGCGGGCCGGCCGGCGCCGGCTCCCCGGCGGGCGCGTCGACGTCCAGCACCCGGACCGGGCCCAGGTCCGGCAGGTCGGCGGCGGTCGCGGCGGTGGTCAGCAGCAGGCGGGTGCCGCTGGCCGCGAGGAGATTCGCGAT
The DNA here is from genome assembly GCF_040634035.1 of Micromonospora sp. NPDC007220. Taxonomy (NCBI): domain Bacteria; kingdom Bacillati; phylum Actinomycetota; class Actinomycetes; order Micromonosporales; family Micromonosporaceae; genus Micromonospora; species Micromonospora sp. NPDC007220. The sequence continues at coordinate 104,033 of NZ_JBEYEU010000018.1, forward strand.
CCGGGCGGGTGGGGCGGACGCGTCCACGGGAAGGTAGGACCCGCCGGCCTTGAGCACGCCCAGCAGGGCCCGGATCAGCGGTTCGCCCCGGGGGAGCAGCACGGCGACGGGGGTCTCCCCGGCGACCCCGTGCCGGCGCAGCGTCCAGGCCAGCCGGTCCGCCGCCCGGTCCAGTTCGGCGTAGGCGACCGCGCGGCCGCCGACCACCAGCGCGGTGGCGGCCGGGTCGTCGGCCACGCGGGCCGCGAAGACCTCGGGGACGGAGGCGTCGCGGGGGTAGGGCCGCCGGGTGGCGTTCCAGGCGGCGCGCAACGGCGCCTCCCCGGCGGCGCCGAGATCCAGGTCGGCCAGGCGGGCGTCCGGCCGCTCCGCCAACTCGAGCACGGTGCGGTGCAACTGCGCGAGAATCCGCCCCGCCGAGGCGTCCAGCAGCCTGGTGCCGTCCCACGTCACGCCCAGGCGCAGCTCCGGCTCGTCGAAGGCGTGCACCGTCAGCGGATAGCCGGGCATCCGGTGTACGCGGGCCGAGCGCCGGGCCCCCTCCGGCCCGTCCTCGGCCAGGGCGGTGGACAGCCGCTGCCGCTCGAAGACCACCAGGCTGTCCAGCAGCGGCGTGTCGGGCGCCAGGCCCGCCTGGTCGAGGATGCTGTGCAGCGGCGTGAGCTGGTGCTCGCGGATCCGCCGGATCCGACCCGCCACGTCGGCGAGGAACCGCCGCACCGTCCACCCCGGATCGAGCCGGATCCGCAGCGGCACCGTGTTGAGCAGCAGTCCGAGGATCCGGTCGGCGTCCGGGACGCTGTCGTACCGGCAGGATCTCGTGACCGCGAAGGTGACGTCGTCGACCCCGCCGTAGCCGCCGCGCAGCAGCGCCCAGGCCGCGTGGACCACGGCGCTGACGCCGACGCCCGCTCCGGCGGCGGCAGCACGGAGCCGGTCGGAGTCCGGCCGGGTGACGACGACCTCGTGCGAGGCGGGCACGCCCCGCGCGCCGGGATCCGCGTCGAGGCGGCCCGGGAGCGCCCGCGGCATCGGGGCGCCCGCGAGGTACCCCTTCCAGAACGCGTCGCCGGTGCTCGGGTCGCGCGTGCCCCACCAGTGCACGAAGTCCGCGAACGGCGGCCGGCGCGGCGGGTCCGGCACCCGGCCGGCCCGGCGCGCGGCGTAGTCGGCGAGGACCTCGTCGAGCAGCATCCGGGTGGAGCGGCCGTCGAGGATCGCGTGGTGGAACGTGACGACGACGTGCTGGTCGCTCAGCGCGGTGACCCGGAGCAGGGGCGCCCGGCCGACGTCGAAGGGCTCGTACCGGTCGGTGGGGAGGAAGTCGTCGAGCGTCGTCTCCCGCCACCGCAGGTCCGGCGCCACGGTGGACCGGACGACCTGCGCCACGCCGTGGTCACCGTCGACCTCGAAGGCCGTACGCAGCACCGCGTGCCGCCGGGTCGCGGCCTGCCAGGCGGCGCTGAACGCGTCCCGGTCCGGCGGGCCGTCCCACCTGATCGTGACCTGCTGGACGTCCACCCCGCCGGCGGGCTGCCGGAGCGTCTGCAGCACCATCCCGCGTTGCACGGCGAGGGCCGGATACCGCTGGCAACTGTCGCTCATGCGCCCTCGTCCGGTGCGGCGTCAGCCGGTCGCGGCGTGCTCGTCCATCCAACGCCGCAACGATGCGGGCCGCATGTCCGTCCACACCTCGTCGATGTGGGCGAGGCACTCGGCGCGTGTCCCGGTGGTGCCCTCGCGCCGCCAGCCGGCGGGCACCTCCCGGTCGTCCCACCAGATCGAGAACTGTTCCTCGTCGTTCACGACCACGGCGTACGTCCGGGTGTCGTCGTCCTCAGCGCTCATCGGACCCCCTTCGCCGGGAAGGATTTCAGCCGCGTCGATTCCGTGTCAAGGATCGGTCGATCTTCCGACGTCACGCGGAGGTGGGCCGTACGGCCGGCTCGGAATCCTCTGTGGACGCTGGCGGCGGCGCGTCGGCGTCGGCGCCGGTCCGCGGCGTCCGGGCGACCCAGCCGACGGCCGGGCCGGCGGCCAGCGCGCAGCCCACGAAGATCGCCGCGACGACCCACCAGCCCCAGCCGCCGGTCTGGATCGCGAGGAGGGTCAGGCCGACCGGCGCGAAGATGTCCGCCGCCGAGCTGATCGTCTGCGCCGTGCCGAGATACACCCCGCGCGACGCGGCCGGCGGCACGTTGGTCTGGAAGAACCAGAGCGCCGCCGAGAACCACAACTCGGTGGTGGTCACCAGCACCACGACGCCGAGGAGCGCGACGACGGTCCACCCGCCGCCGGTCCGACCCGCGAACGCGGCCAGCGGGCAGGCGAGCGCGGTGACCAGGGCGCCCCGGCGGATCAGGCGGGCCGCGCCGGGAAGCGAGTCGGCGCCGCGCGCCGCCGGCACCTGCAACGTGATCACCAGCACCGTGTTGAGGGCCAGCATCGCGCCGAGCAGCGGCTTGGGGGCGTCGGTGTGGGTGATCGCCCAGAGCGGCAGGATCTCCACGAGGATCACCGAGTGGAACATCATGACGGCGAGGAGCACGGCGCTCGTCGCGTAGGGCAGGTCCTTCAGCACCGCCCACCGCGAGGCGGTGGCCGTCCGCTCGTGCCGCACGATCGGCGCGGCCGGGAGCCGGGTCACGAGGCCGGCGTTGAGCAGTGACAACGCGGAGTTGAGCAGCACCATGGCGACGAGCGCGGCGGCGGAGTCGAACGCCAGCGCCACCGCGCCGAGACCGGTGCCGACGGTGAACCCGGCGTTGAGGTACGAGCGGGCGTACGCCATCGTCCGCACCCGGTCCCCGGCCGGCATGGCGGCGGCGGTGTAGATGGTGCGCCCGGCGTTGGCGAACGAGTCGGTGACGGCGGCCACCACCATCAGCACCACGAAGCCCGCGAAGGACGTCACGAGCGGGTAGGCGGCGAACGTCAGCGCCGAGCCGAGCGCGCCGAGGGCCCAGGACCGCTGCCCGCCGATCCGGTCGGCGAGCGCGCCCAGCGGCAGCGAGGTGGCCACCCCGGCGAGGCCCGCGATCGAGAAGCCGATCCCGATCTGCACCGGGCTGAGCCCGAGGACCTCGGTGAAGAACACGATGCTGCCGGTGAGGAACGTGCCGCTGCCCACGGCGACCATGGCGGACTGGTACGCGATCGCCCGGGGCAGCCCGGGCGGGGGCAGGAGCCGGGACACGGCGAATCGGTGACCGTCCATGGTGCCGGTCAGGCTACCCGGGCGCCCATAGCCGCCTGCCCCGTAGCTGACCGAGATGACAGTGTCACCTATGGTGGATGCTCATCGACACGGGGAGATCAATGATGTCTGTAAAGATGGCCGCCGCCGTGGCGGCCGGCCTCGGCTCGGTCGTGTTCTCGGTGGTCCCGGCGGTCGCCGCACCCAAGGTGCCGGACGTGACCGTGGACGTGACCAGCGAGCGCTTCATCCTGCCCAGCGACGGCTGGACCTCGGTGGATGCGGTGGCGCGCAACGCCGGCACCAAGGCCGCGGCGGGGGTCCGGCTGGTCTTCACCCTGCCCGAGCCCTTCCAGGTCGGGCAGATTGCCACGACCAGCGCATGGACCTGCGGCTTCGCCACGCCCACCGTCACTTGTGACCTGGTGGATGACTTGGCCCCCGGGGCGTCGGCGCCCGCCGTCAACCTCACCGGATACCTCTACGGCGCGCCGACCGGCGTGCCGGTCGAGGCCGTCGCCACGGTGTCCACCACGACGTCCGAGCAGGCCCTCGGCAACAACACGGACACCAAGCAGTTCCAGATTGTCGGCAAGGGCACGCTCCGCGGCGTGATCTGGAACGATCTGGACGCCGACGGCATCCGGGAGGCGGGCGAGCCACTGGTCACCAACGTGGGGCTGAGCTTCTGGAGCGTCGACGACGACGACCAGTACGGTGTCTCCAACTCCTACAATGGCACCTACCGCTTCGACGTCCCGGCGAAGCACTACGTCGGCCGAGTCCAGCTGTACAAGAGCAGTTGGCGGTTCACCACGCCGAACGTCGGCGTCGACGACACCGTCGACTCGGACGTGGTGCAGGTCTCCGAAACCACCTACACCAGCAACGGTGAGACGGCGGTCCTGTCCGTGGTGGCGGGAGAGACCACCACGGTCGACATCGGAGTCGTGGCCAACAGCCCCACCTCGTGACCTGACTGGTGGGACGTCGTCCGCAGGACACCGGCAGCCGTACGCGTCCCGCGAGCCGGACCGGCGACGACGGTGATCCGTCAGGGGACGGCGTCCCACCATCTCGGCACGGTCGGTCAGCTCACCGGCCGGTGGTGCACTACCGGGAGCACCTTGCGGGCCCGACCCGCCGGTGACGCTGGCCGTCGCCATGGCCGTCCACCGGGGGCCGGGTACCGAGCGCGCTGCCGCCGACCGGTCAGCCGCGACGGACCCGTCACGCCGCGCCGTCCGCGCGCAGCACGAGCCGGTCGGTGGTCCTCTCCCCGATGTACGTCAGGTCGGCGTCCCACCCGAGGCCGGGCGCGGTGGGCACCTCGACGAGTCCGTCGGCGCTCACGATCGGGCGGGTGGTGACGTCACGGGCGTAGTACTTGTCGGAGCCGGAGACGTCCGAGGGGAGCGTGAAGCCGGCGAGCGCGCTCAGCGCGACGTTGGCGGCCCGGCCGATCCCGAACTCGTGCATGCCGCCGCACCACACCGGGACGCCGTGCTCGCGCGCGAGGTCGTGCGCCCGTACGGCGTGGGTCAGCCCGCCCATCCGCGAGACCTTGACGTTGAGCACGCGTACGGCGCCCAGGCGCAGCGCGGTGACGAGGTCGTCCAGCTCCTCGACGGACTCGTCGAGACAGACGGGCGTGTCGATGCGTTCCTGCAGGGCGGCGTGCGCGACGAGTGCGCGCGGCGCGAACGGCTGCTCGATCATCAGCAGGCCCAGGCCGTCGAGTTCGGCCAGGACGGCCCGGTGTTCCGGGGTGTCCTCGTAGGCGCCGTTGGCGTCGACGTGCAGCGGCACGCTCGGATGTGCCGCGCGTACGGCCCGCACCGGGTCGACGTCCCAGCCGGGCGCGATCTTGAGCTTGATCCTGCGGTAGCCCTCGTCGACGCGCAGCCGCACCTGCGCGAGGAGGTCGTCGACGGTGGGTTCGATCCCCAGCGACACCCCCGCCTCGACGCTGCCGCGCGTGCCGCCCAGCGCGTGCGCGAGGGAGCTGCCCTCGGCGGCCGACCACAGGGCCCAGGCGGCGATGTCGAAGCCGGCGCGGGCGAAGTGGTTGCCCCGGACCCGGCCGAGCGTCGCGGCTAGGTCCGCCGGGTGCTCCCAGTCGGTACGCAGGACCAGCGGCGCGAGGTGGTCGCGGGCGACCGCCCAGCAGCTCTCGACGGTCTCGGCGCAGTAGAACGGGCCGCTCGGCGACGCGATCTCGCCCCACCCGACGGCGCCGTCGGTGTCGGTGAGCGCGACCAGGATGTGCTCCAGCTCCCGTTTGGCGTGGGAGCTGGTCTGGAACCGGTGCACGAGCGGCAGCCGTACCCGGCGTAGCTCCACCGCCTCGATCCGCCTCACACCGTCACCTCGCCGTGCCGCCGGTACCCGGCCGGCTCGTGGGCGGCCCCTCCGCCTCGCCTGCGGTCGGTCACGTTTCCTCCTGGTAGAGATCGAGTTCGGCGGCGAGGGCGTCGCGCTCGCGCAGGCGGCGGCCGGCCCCCTTCGAGCTGGCGATGGTCAGGGTGGCGAGCAGGTGCAGCGCGAGCACCACGGAGGTGGGGGAGTTCGCGTAGGAGGCGCTGTCGGTGCCGATGACGATGCGGACGGCGGCGGTCTCGGCCAGCGGCGCGTCCTCGGCGTCGGTGACGAGGACCAGTTGGCCGCCGTGGCGGACGTAGGCGGAGGCGACGTCGATGGTCTCGCGCCGGTAGCGCGCCATGCAGACGGCTACGAGCAGGTCGCCCTGGCGGATGTCGCTGAGCATGTCGAGGGGCCGCAGTGCCGCGCCGTCGACGAGGTGGACGCCGGAGAGCCCGGCGCTGAGGTCGGCGGCGAGCAGGGACGCGAAGCCGAGCGACTTGCCGTGGCCGAGCAGGTACCGCCGGCGGGCCGACACGATGAGCGCCGCGGCCCGCTCGATGGCGTCCTGCTCGGCGGCCCACGCCAGCGCCTTGGCGAACTCGGTGCGCTGCTGCTCCAGGACCCGCTGCTTGAGCACCTGCGCGGACCTGCGCTGCACGTTGCGGTCGAAGCGCTCCGAGGGGGTCGATCTCTTCGTGGTCATGCCTCAATCCTGTGCGAACAGGTAGCTGACGCGGCCGGGGGTGTCCGCCCGCCGCGCGACGCCGACGAGCCGCCCGCCCGCCGCGAACCGGCCGGCCAGCTCCAGGCGCAGCCGCGCCCGGTCGTCGGGCCCCCGTGCGGCGGTACGGTCGTCGGCGGGCGAGTCGACGGCCGCGTGCCCGTGCCCCGGCGCCCAGGTGCTGCCCCCGGGACGGTCGAGGTCCCACCGGACCAGGACCCGGTCGCTGTCGCCGTCGTCGTAGAAGTCGGGCAGGAAGCGGATCCCGACGGCGCCCAGCACGTTCAGGTTGAAGTGGACGTTGCGCAGCGCGTACGGGTCGAAGGTCCACCGCATCGTGTGCACGCCCACGCGCCGTGCGGCCTCGGCCTGGGCGTGCTTGAGCAGGCGGCCGACGCCGCGCCCCTGCGCCCGCGCGTCGACGACGGCCGCCTGCGAGTAGTGGTAGAGCTCGCCGTGTTCGACGCCGGTGAAGCCGTAACAGAAACCGACGAGGGAGCCGTCCTCGTCGAACGCACCGACCGCGGTCCCCGCGTTCTCGCCCAGCGCGGCCAGGAGGCGGGGGCTGACGGCGTGCTCGGGGCCCTCGTAACCGAAGACGCTCCGGTAGAGCGCCGATGCCGCCGTCCACTCGGCGAGCCCGGCGAGGTCACGCGCCACGATCCCCTGCGTGTCAGCGGTCATCGGCCACTCCCTTGCGATGATAGCGATCGTATGTTGCCCATACTGCCGTTGATCGCGCCCGTTGACAAGGCGTTCGAGTGAAACATATGGTCCGCATATGTCGTCCTCAGGATCCAGCGCCGCGCTCGATGCGCTGCACCGCTACACGCTGCACGAGTCGCCGACCGGTGACCGGCGGGCGCTGGCCGCGCTGGCCGACGTGCTCGACGCCGACGCCGCCCGCGCCGGCTTCGACACCGCCCGGGTGCCGCACCCGAGCGGCGACCATCTGTTCTGGACCCTCCCGGCGCGAGGGGTCCCGGGCGACCCGGTGCTGCTGCTGACCCACTACGACACCGTCTGGCCGGTCGGCACGCTGTCCGGCATGCCGTGGTCCGTCGAGGGGGACGTCGTCCGCGGCCCGGGCGTCTACGACACCAAGGCCGGGATCGTCGCACTGCTCGCGGCGGCGGCACGCGTCGAGCGGCAGGGCGCCCCGCACCCCGAGATCCGGGTCCTCGTCGTCGCCGACGAGGAGATCGGCTCGCCCACCGCCACCGGGCTGGTCCGGGCCGAGGCGGCCCGGGCCCGCGCGGTGCTCGGCCTGGAACCACCGCACCCCGGTGGCGACCTCAAGACCGGCCGGCGCGGCAGCACCCGGGTCCGCATCGAGGTCACCGGGATCGAGGCGCACGCCGCGCTCGACCCGGACGCCGGCGTCAACGCCATCGACGAGCTCGTCGACCAGCTCGTGCGGCTCCGCGCACTCGTGCAGGGCCGGCCGGTCCTGCTCAACACCGGCACCATCGCCGGCGGGGGGCGGACCAACGTGGTGGCCGGCGCGGCCCACGTCGAGCTGGGACTGCGCTTCACCGACCCGGACGACGAGGACGCCGTCCTCGCCGGCCTGCGGTCGCTGCGTCCGGTGCGCGACCGCGCCCGGCTCGACGCCCGACTGCTCTCGCACCGGCCGACCTGGCGGCCAAACGAGGCGGGGCAGCACCTGCTCGACCGGATCGTGGGCGTCGCCGCCGGCCTCGGTCAACGCCTCGCCGGTCGACCGGCGGACGGTGCCGCCGACACCAACACGACGGGTGCGCTCGGCCGCCCCACCGTCGACGGGCTCGCCCCGCCCGGGGGCGGCGCACACGCCCGGCAGGAGTGGGTCTCGGCGGCCGGCATCGACGCGCGCAGCGACCTGCTGGCAGCGCTGTTCACCGGCCTCCACACCTCGGCCGCGTCCCGTGGAGACGGCGCCTGACCCGGGCGCGCGCCCCCGGCAGCCGTGACGGCTGGCCCGGCCCGGCCCGCCGTGCGACGGTCAGTGCGGCCCGGCGTACCGCCGCGCAGGTCAGTGCGACCCGGCCCGCCGCGCGCCGGTCGGTGCGGCCCGGCGTACCGCGTGGCGGGACCTGGCACGCCGCGCGGCGGATCGGTGCGGCCCGGCGTACCGCGTCGCGGGTCAGCGCGATCCGGCGCGCCGCGTGCGGACCAGCGCGACCAGGCCCACGGCGATCAGCGCCAGCCCGAGCGCTCCGGCCGCCACGAGGTAGGTCCGCACGGCGCCGGCGCGGCCGGTCCCGTCGCCGGCGGCGCCGGCCGTCGGCCCGGGCGTGGTGGGCGGCGCGGGGGATCCGACGGCCGCCGGCAGCGGGTAGCGCCGGACCACGGGCATCGTCCCCGGCGGCTGGTCGGCGGTCTCGGACACGGTGAGCAGGGAGCGCCCGTCGCGGCTGTAGGTGACCGACTCGCCCTGCGGTTCGTCCGGCAGCGCGACGATCCGTGGCGTCCCGCCGGTCAATGCGGTGACCACGTCGCCGTCGGTCACGTCGAACTCGTACGCGTCCGCGTAGGTGCGCAGGACGATCCGACGCCCGTCCGGTGCGGTGGCGGCGCCGGTGACCGCCGTGCGACCGAGCACCCCGAACGGGTTGCTCGTCGTGGAGGCCGGCAGCCGGACCTGTCCCACCTTCACCAGCGGTGTCGTCGCACCCGGACGCGGGGCGGCGCTCGGGACGTACAGGTTGGCCGAGTACTTGGAGACGACCACCGGCCGGTCGTCGCCGGTCACGAGCAGGGCCTCCGCGTCGTGCGGGCCGTCCGGATAGGCCATGCGGTACAGGACCGGCCGGTCGGCCCCCGGCGGCAGCTTCCACACCGCGATCGTCTGCCGGGACCGGTCGTTGTCCCCGATGTCGGCCACCCAGACCGTGCCGTCGGCACCGACGGCGAGGTCCTCGGTGTCGCGCGGCCGGGACGGATAGGACACGGTCCGCACGACGGCGCACCGGTCGTCCAGGAAGAAGATGCGGCGGCGGGCCTCGTCGTCCGCGCCGTCGTTGATCATGACGAAGCCGCCGTCCGTCGCGGCCATGCCGGAGATCTCGCTCAGCCGGCCGCCACGCACCTCGCACACCGGAGTCCCGGGGGCCGCAGCGGGTGTCGGGTCGGCCACGGCCGCACCGGGGGCCATCGCGACGGCGAGGACGACGACCGTCCCCGCCGCGCCCCGCAGCCTCCGGGGCCCGTTGCCTCGTCGCCTCACCCGCAGTCCCTTCAGTGCCGGTCCGCCCCGTCCAGCGGCGGACCGGCGCGGTTCGCGAACGGCGGTCCACCCCTGCCGGCCCGGGCGCCCCGCCGGGCGCCGTGACCGGCTGTCGTCCGCCCGGCTCCGGTGCGTCGCCGGCCCCACGTGAGCGGCGTCCGGGCGCGTGACCAGGGGATGAGTGTATGACCCGGGGGCGCGGCCCCGGTCACGGCCCGCCGCGCCGGCGACCCGGCCCGCCGCCGCGACCGGAGCCGGTGACGCCGCCGTCCGCCCGCACCCGCCCGGAAGGGGGCGGCACCAGCCCGGCACCGGCGGCGTACGCTGCCGCGATGACCGCACCGGCCCGCATCCTCGTCTACGGGGTGTACGGCGCCGGCAAGTCCACCTTGGCGGAGCGGCTGGCCGAGCGGCTCGGGTCACCGTGGCACCCGGTCGACGACCTGCTGTGGCAGCCGGGCTGGGTGGAGGTGCCGGTCGCGGAGCAGCGCAGCCGGATCGAGGCGGTCTGTCGCCGCGACCGCTGGATCCTCGACGGGGCGTACCACGGGTGGCGCGACGTGGTGCTGGCGCGCGCCGACCTGGTCGTCGGCCTGGACTATCCGCGCTGGCTCTCCTTCTGGCGGCTGCTGCGGCGTACCGCCCACCGGCTGGTCAGCGGCGAGGAGATCTGCAACGGCAACCGCGAGTCGCTGCGTAGCGTGCTGTCCCGGGAGTCGATCCTGGTGTGGCACGTCACCGCGTTCGGCCGGGCCCGGCGGCGGATGCGCGCCTGGCAGGCCGATCCGGCCGGGCCACCGGTGTTGCTGTTCCGCTCCCCGGCGGAGCTGGAGCGCTGGCTGTCCGAACTCACCTGACGATGAGGACCCGCTCCGGCAAGTCCGGCAAGCCCGGCACGACCGTCGGAACCGGGGGGACTCCGGCTGACCTGGCGTCGGCGCCGCTGGCCCGGTGCGGCGTACGGATGGACGGACGCCATTGCCTCGGTCACGGTGATCACCTAGGTTTCACACGATCGCACCCAGCCGCACCGAGCACTCCCCGGCTCTGGCCAGGCAGCGAGACAGCACCGATCGCGCCGCTCAGTGACTTAGGAGCTCACCCGTGGCACAGCATCCCTCCCGAAGAACGTTCCCCTCCCGTCGGCGAACACCGGCCCGTCTGGTCGCGGCGGTGGCGGCGAGCACCATGCTGCTCGCCGCGGCCCCCGTGTCCGCTGCCGCGGCGCCCTCCAGCGCGCCGCTGCCGGCCACCCGGCAGGCGCCCGAGGCGCCGTCCCACCCGGCGTCCGGCCTGCCGCAACCCAAGAGCGGGCTCTGGCTGGTGCAGTTGGACAAGCCGTCGTTGATGGCCGCCACCCGGGGCACCGGGGCGCGCGCCGGCAGGACCGACGCCCGGTCCGCGGCCAGCACCCCCTACGCCAGGGAACTGGCGCAGCGGCAGGACACCGTGGTGGACGAGATGGAGGCCGTCCTGGGGCGCTCCGTGCGGGTCGCCCACACCTACCGGAACGTGGTGAACGGACTGGCGGTGGCGCTCAGCGCGGACGAGGCGGCGCAGCTGTCCGGCCTGCCGGGGGTCAGGGCGGTCGTACCCGACGAGATCCTGGAACTGACGACCGACACCAGCAACGCGCTGATCCAGTCGCCCGCGGTGTGGGAGGGCCGGACGGCGGAGAACGTCGGGACCCGTGGCGAGGGCGCCATCGTCGGGATCCTGGACTCCGGCATCAACCCCGACCACCCGTCGTTCGCGGCCGTGGACGGTGACGGCTACCGGCACACCAACCCGTACGGCGCGGGCAGGTACGTCGGCGTCTGCGCCCCGAGCCACCCCCAGCACAAGGCGATCTGCAACGACAAGCTGATCGGCGCCTGGTCGATGGTCGGCACCGACGCCCGGGACGACAACGGCCACGGCAGCCACACCGCCTCGACCGCCGCCGGCAACCGGCACGAGGCGACCATGACCGTCGGCACCAGCACGCACAAGCTCACCGTCTCCGGGGTCGCGCCGCGGGCCAACGTCATCTCCTACAAGGTCTGCATGGCCATCGGCTGCCTCTCCTCGGCGACGATCGCGGCGGTGGACCAGGCGATCGCCGACGGCGTGGACGTCCTCAACTACTCGATCTCGGGTCGCGACGACCCCTGGAAGGACCTCGTCGACCAGGCGTTCCTGGAGGCGTACTCGGCCGGCATCTTCGTCGCCGCCTCCGCCGGCAACAGCGGCCCGGGCGCCAGCACCGTCGCGAAGACCGCGCCGTGGAACATGTCCGTCGCGGCGGTCAGCCACGAGCGGGTCATCGCCCACCGGCTCGACGTGACGGGCCCGACGCCCGTCCCGGCCGCGCTCACCGGCATCGCCGCCGTGATCGGGGAAGGCTCGCCGAACCCGCCCATCGAGGGTGCGATCCGGTACTCCGGCGCCGTCGACGCGGACAACGTACAGGCCTGCCTTCCGTTCCCGGCAGCGGCGTTCAGCGGCAGGGTCGCCCTGCTTCCCCGGGGCGGCTGCGACTTCTCCGTGAAGGTCAAGAACGCCACCGCCGCCGGCGCGACCGGAGTGGTCGTGCACAACCAGTACAGCGGTCCGCCGATCACGATGGGCGCGCTCGCCGGTTCCACCATCCCGGCCGTGATGGTCTCCCTCGCCGACGGGCAGCGGCTGCGCGAGCACGCGGCGGCCACCGACGGCCCCGTCACCGTGCGCGTCGACCCCAGCAGCGAGGTGCTGCGCGACGGCGACTGGACCGACGTCGTGGCCGACTTCAGCTCGCGCGGACCCAGCAAGTTCGACATGCTCGCGCCCACCGTGGCCGCCCCGGGCCGCAACATCCTCGCCGCCACCATGGCGACGAAGGACAACCCGGCCCCGTACGCCTTCATGCAGGGCACGTCCATGTCGTCGCCGCACGTCGCCGGTGCCGGCGCGCTGCTGGCGGCGCTGCACCCCGACTGGTCGCCGACGCGGATCCGCTCCGCGCTGGCGGTCACCGCGGACCGCGACGGCGTCGTCAAGGAGGACGGCCGCACGCCGGCCGACGCGTTCGACATGGGCTCCGGCCGGATCAACCTGGCCCAGGCCGCCCGGACCGGCATCGTGCTCGACGAGACCGCCGCGAACTTCGTCGCGGCCAACCCCGACGCCGGTGGCGACCCGCAGACGCTGAACCTGCCGGCCGTGGTCGAGCACCACTGCCTCAAGGTCTGCACCTTCACCCGGACGGTGTCCAGCGTGGCCAAGGTGGCCGCGACCTACCAGGCGACGCCGCAGGCCCCGGCCGGCGCGCGGATCACGGTCGCGCCGACGCAGTTCACCCTGGCGCCCGGCGCCAGCCAGGAGTTGACCATCACCCTGGACGTCACCGGGACCCCCCGCAAGAACTGGCTCTTCGGTGCGATCGACCTGACCACCGACGCCCGGCACGCGCCGGACGGGCAGCCGATCGCCCAGGCTCACTTCCCGGTCGCCGTCCTTCCCGCGGCCCCGGACCTGACCGTGGACAAGACCGCGCTCAGCTCCAGCATGGACGTCGCGCAGAACGAGACCCACACGGTCAAGGTGGGCAACGCCGGCGGCGCCGAACTCACCTGGCGGGCGACCGGCGACGGCGACGACTGCGACTGGCCGACCTGGGTCAAGGTGACCCCGGCACAGGGCACGCTGGGCGCGTTCAAGAGCCAGGACATCCAGATCACCCTCGACTCGACCGGCCTGGACGACGGCGGCGTGTTCAAGGCGAACCTGTGCCTGGCCAGCAACGACCAGGACCAGCCGACGACGACGATCGCGCTGGAACTGACGGTGGTGCCGGTACCGAAGATCGAGGTGGCGCCCAAGTCGATCTCCGCGCGGCAGCCGGCCGGGCTGGTCACCAGCCAGAAGTTCGCGGTACGCAACGCCGGGCACGGCGTGCTGGACTGGCGGCTGGACGACCCGGACGCCGGGCCGGACGACGAGCGGATCCGGCTCCTGCGTAACGGTGTCCTGCTGATCCCGAACTCGGCAAGCGCCACCCGTGGGGTGATGGCGTTCGATCCGCAGACCGGAAAGCAGATCGACCCGCAGTTCATCCCGCACTTCAAGTTCGACCCGACCAGCAACCTCTACACACCGTTCCAGGTCATCGCCAAGCCGGACGGCAGCGGCTTCCTCATGTCCGACCAGCTGAACTCGGTGATCACCGAACACGCCCTGGACGGCAGCTTCCGGCGGATCTTCGCGCCCGCCGGCGGCGTGGACGATCCGAAGATCATGACCAACACCCGGGGTATCGCGCTCTCGCCGCGCGGCACCGTGCTGGTGACGGTCGCGTCCCAGAGCAACGCCAATTCGGTGGTCGAGTTCGACGCCGACGGCAAATACCTGGGCACGTTCGTCGCGCCGGGGACCGATGGGCTGAAGGGACCGTGGGGCATCCTGTTCCGCGGCGACGACATGCTCGTCTCGGGCAGCGACAGCGACGCCATCCACAGTTTCAAGAAGGACGGCTCCGCCGCCAACGCCCGCTTCTTCGAGGGGCTGAGCTGGCCCGGCCAGCTCGCGGAGATGCCGAACGGCAACGTGCTCGCGGCGAGCTGGGGCAGCGGCTCCGCCCCCGGGGTCTGGGAGATGGACCGCGACGGCAAGCTGATCGGCGTCTACACGCCGCCCGGCGGCAGCGGTTACCAGGGTGTCCACCCGCTCGGTAACGGCAACATCCTGACCACCAGCTCCAAGGGGGTCCACGAGATCGACCGCTCCGGCCGCCTGGTCGAGGTCGAGAACGACAAGGGCGCGGCCCGGTTCATCACCCACGTCCGGCTGCCCGACCTGCAGCCGTGCGTGACGCCCGACGAGGTGCCGTGGCTGACGGCGTCGCGGACGTCGGCCGGCACCGGCGCCGGCAAGTCCACCGAGGTGACGCTCTCGATGGACAGCACCGGCCTGGCCGCCGGTACGTACCGGGCCCAGCTCTGCGTCACCAGCGACGATCCGTCGAACCGGCTCTCGACGCTGCCCGTGACGCTCGAGGTCACCGACCAGACCTGCGGCCAGGTCGTCAGCGGTGAGCGTCGGGGTCCGCTGCCGGTCAACGGCGGGGTGACCTGCCTCGCGCCGGGTGCCACGGTGTTCGGGCCGGTCAACGTCGCGAAGGGCGCGGGCCTGATCGCGCTCGGCGCCAGCGTCAGCGGCCCGGTGACCGCCACCGGGTCCACGGTGGTGGAGTTGACGGGCAGCACGGTCAACGGCCCGCTGTCGGTCGCCGGCGTCACCGGTTCGGTGCTGATCAGCGGGACGCGGGTGACCGGTCCGGTCAGCGTGGTCGACAGCCGCACCGGCGGCACGCCGGTCGTGGTGTCGGGCAACCGGATCGACGGGCCGCTGCGGTGCGTCGGCAACCAGCCGCCACCGGTGGACAACGGGGTGGCCAACACGGTCGGCGGCCCGACGTCCGGCCAGTGCCGCGGGTGGTGAGCGGACCGTCCCACCCGGCCCGTCGGTGACGTGGCCAGGCCCGCCGGGGGGGGGGGGGGGGGGGGCGGCCCCCCCCGGGGGGGGGGGGGGGGGGCGGGCGGGCGCCCCCCCCGCCCCCCCGGCCCCCCCCACCCGGGGGCCCC